>RAYE01000060.1 GCA_003612285.1 bacterium D16-51
TCCAAAATTCCGCAATATTTAGTTGTCAAAATTCAAACTTCAACCTATTTGGTGAGAATCCGAGAGCCTATTATGTGTGAAATTGGAAAGTTACTTATAAAACAAAGGGCCGTTTTCACTGGAATTGCCAGTGAAAACGGCCGCACATTTTTAGGAATTTGTCAAGTTATTTCAAGAAAAAAGTAGAAGAAAAATTAAGTTTTTTCTGACAGGAAAAGTTGTAAATGTTACAGAAAATTAGAGGTGAAAGTGAAATTTTGGAAAGGAAATAATTCAGCAAAATAAAGGGCTGAGATTTTCCGAGAGGACACTTTTAGATTAGGAGGTGTTTACTATAGCATATAAGATACTCATTGTTGATGATGAAAAAATGCTGACGGAATTATTATCAAGCCACTTGCAGGATTGCGGATATGAGACTTTTGTAGCGGAAGATGCGGAGCAGGCAATATCAATGCTGAATACATATCCAGATTTAATTTTGCTTGACATCAACATGCCCGAAATGGACGGATTGGAGCTATGCAAGATTATCCGTAATAATGTCACCTGCCCTATTTTGTTTTTGACAGCTCGGATTACAGAACAGGACAAGGTAAACGGTTTGCAGGCCGGCGGCGATGACTACATAACCAAGCCTTTTAGTTTACAAGAATTGACCGCAAGGGTGGCGGCTCACCTGCGGAGGGACGAGAGAAGCAAGTGTACTCCTAAAATCGTATCTTCACAAGGATTAATTGTAAATCTTGCTGAACGCAAAATTTTTTATAAAGAAACGGAGCTGAACTTATCAAATCGTGAATTTGATATTGTCGAGTTTCTGATGAGTAACGCTAACCAGATATTTGATAAAGAACGGATATACGAGGCCGTATGGGGCTTTAGTGCTGAGGGCGACAGCAATGTTATTAAAGAGCATATCCGAAAAATCAGAAATAAACTGACTGAAGCTGCGGGCAAGGAATATATAGAAACAGTTTGGGGGATGGGATATAGATGGAAAAAATGAAGAAAGTAAAATCTATTAAAAGTGCATTTATCTGGACGGTTGCCATTACAATGATAATTGTTTTTACATCCTCTGCTTTGACAATTTACATCTGTTACCGTGTGCAGAAGAATATCCTCCCCGATTCACAGGAAATTTGGCTGCATACACAGACTATTATGGCAGACGGGACAGTATCTGAGGCAAAGCAAAGATTGATACTTGATGAACCTTCTAAAGTGTCTATACTTGCCCCCAACAAATCGGAAGAAGAAAAGTTAGGGGATACAGAATTTACAATAGAGAAAATAGAATCCAGCTTCTCCACACTTCTCCCGAAACAACAGTTACTATATAGAGCAATAAGCATTTCTGTGGTAGGGCTTCCTTTTATCTATTCAGTTATAGGAATCATGTTATGCGCATGGTGGTTTTATAGGAAAAAGCTATCGCCGCCAATTCAGGTTCTTGCAGATGCAACAAAGCATATAAAGGGGCAAGACCTTGATTTTACAGTTGCTTATAACAGTAACGATGAATTAGGCAGGCTCTGCACAGCTTTTGAAGAAATGCGGCAAGTTTTGTATGATAACAACCGACAGCTATGGAATATGATTGAGCAGCGGAGAATTTTGCAGGCATCAGTGGCACATGACCTCAGAAACCCGGTTGCGATTATAGAGGGCTATGTCGAATATATGCAGCAATGCTTTACAAATGGAAGTCTGAATCATGAGAATTTGCAGCATACACTATCCAACCTTGCGATAACCTCAAAACGACTTGAGCGTTATACAGATTATATTCGTGATTTGAATACCATTGAAGAAACCGAAATAAAATATTCTGTCGTTCAGTTGCCAGATTTTTTGAAAAACGCTACAGAAAGCCTTCCACTTATTGCAGGACAGCATAGCCTGGAGATTGAATATCATTCTACAGTATCCGAATGTCAAGTAAAATTAGATGAGCAAATATTTTACCGTATTGTTGAGAATATCTTTTCTAATGCCATTCGATATGCTAATAGCAAAGTGAGTTTCCTATACACATTTATTGATGATGTACTTACTATAACCATTACAGACGATGGCAAAGGATTTTCAAAAACAATGCTCCGCAAAAAGAACACCCTTCTTTATTCTGAGGATAAAATGGGTGAACATATGGGATTGGGATTGGCTACAAGCCGTGTCCTTAGCCAGAAACACGGCGGATGTTTAGAACTTTCCAATGTTACGCCGAGTGGAGCTTGTGTAACAATTAAACTTGCAGTCAACAAAGTGGGGTGATATTTTTATTTATTGAGAAGTTTGGAACATAAGCGGAATTGATTGATTTACTGTAAAATAGATTAATCGGGATTTGAAGGAGGTATAGTTATGGCATTAGAAAAGGTTTATGATTATTTCCATAATTATGATAAGCAAACTTATCAGGTTGTAGCGTGTATGGGAAATGAGCCGTCAGAGCAAGATATAAAGAATTTTGAAAATCAATATGGGATCAATCTTCCTGCTGATTTTAGAGAATTTACGATGTCCCCATTAGGCGGGCTTTATATGGAGGTGCGGGAAGAAATATGGCCGCGGGCGAAACAGTATGATATAGGCCCGTTTTGGTCGTTCTGTCGTGGAATTATGGTCTATGGAATTGCCAATGGCATTCCCGGCTTTTTAGATATTCGTGAAAAAACGAAGGAACTGCACGATGAGGGTTTTACTGGCTTTATTCCATTCTTGTCCATCATAGGAAGTGGTGATGAAATATTCTGTTTTGATAAGGACAATAAAATAGTTCTTCTTGACTACTATACGACAGGAGAAGCTACACCGATGGAGGGGGCTTTTTCAGATTGTTTGATGAACCAGATTGCAGAGTTGGAAGAACGAAAAAATAAGAAAATCCGCGGAGAGGATAAAATCGGCTAATTCCTGTTTGACATACTGGAAAATCGGGATTTGCAGATGAATTTCTTGAACTTTCCCTATTTTTCAAGGCTTTTCAAGCCTCATACAGTGAATTGCTATGTATTTTCCCTTGTTTTTGCCCTTATGGGCAGATTACAAGGGAAAGTTTTTCTGAATGTATTTAATCATTGCCCGCCACTTTATCTAACAGCCTTGCAGAAGTTCGCTTTGCTTCCCTTGTAGCATGGGCATACACATAAGCGGTTACGCAATTACCAAAGAGAAAATATAGATAGACAAGCGAAACAGACTTCAAAGAGCAGGGACAGAGGGGCGAGATAATTTTCCCACCCCCCTACCTGCCAAAAACTGAGTATACAGAAGCTATTTATCTTACAAATTTACTGCTGAATAAGCTATACCATCCACTTGAAAGAACAAATTACCCGGATCGGCAAATTCAGTCTGAAACGACTTGCGTACAGGATATTTGCCATGAAATCTTCTTTTAATTACCTTTTCCATTACCGGAATATCCCAAATATTTTTAAACAGGCAATTCATCTGTACGACATTTTCCAGCGTCAATCCCACTAATGCCAGCCGTTCTTCCATTTCATCAAAGGCACCGTCAATTTGTTCTTCTATCGTACCGCCTATATTACGGGCACAGTAATTTATAAAGCAATAGTCTCCCGCTTGAATAATTCCAGCATGTGCCCAGTCCTCATTAATGTCATATCGTCTGATTTCTTTCATTTTTCTACACTCCTAACTTTATAATATTTTTTGGCGAATTATCAACCTGAAGAAATTCTGTAAAACGTGCTATTTCGCTTACAATCATTTCTTTCATTTCATCATTTGGTTCAACTGTCGGCTCCCACCACCAGTTTTTAATCATAAATTCTCCTGCCTTGCGAATCGGTTCTGCCTCGAATCTGGCAATAAATTGACCATTATATAGCACAGGCAATACATAATAGCCATATTTTCTTTTTGCGACAGGGATATACACTTCCCAGCGGTATGTGAAATCAAACAGTGTTTCCAACATCTGTCTGTCCCACATAATGTTATCAAGCGGGGCAATGAATCTTACATAGCTGCCTGCTGCCTGATCCTTCATATATTTTAAATGTTTTTTTGAAATATAAAAAGGCTCTTTGACTCCCTCTATCTGTATTTCTTCAATCCTGTTTTTTTCTACAAGTGTCTGAAGTATAGAACTGCGGAGTTCATTTTCACTCAAAAAACGTCCCTGCCAAGCTCCACCTGACTTGTTCCACAAAAAGCCAACACTCTGGATTCGCCTCTCGACATACCACTCTAAAAATTCTTCTATGGTCATTTTCGGGTTACAGGAAAGGTTTTCGCTGTCAATCACACGTTCTGTCAAATCAAAATACTTCTGTGTTCCTCTTTTGTCGGCTACAGTAAGGACACCAGTGTTATATAGATAATCTAAAGCAACGCTGGATAGTTTTTTATGTCCCCATCGACTTTCCCTTACTTCTCCGATTGAAATGTCTTTTGTACCTGTCTTACCATGCTTTTCCACAAAATCTCGGACATCGTCCAATATATTCAGGACGCCTGTCTGGTTGCGGTATTTCAGGGTAGGCAGTGTATGTTTCTCATATTCATTTCGCACAAATTGAAAGCGGGCGAAATCTTTTGTGTCATAAATACACATTTCTTTATCGAATCCGTCAATTAATTTATGTTCTTTGTATAGTAGATCATAAAGAACTGATTCGCTGTAATCTTTCACTCTTGCCTGTAATACCAAATCTGCATTCCTTGCTACAACATTCAGAGGATCATACTGGATACTGTGTATCCGCTGCATGATCTTTTCGACACCCTTTTTTCCGCATAATGTTTCCGCACCGTCCAAATTGTGATATCGGCACAACATACGTCTTGCCTCATCTTTCGGATATAATTTCATCTTTATTCCCCATATTCCATTTGTATTTCTTTGCAGATTTTTATAATGCGTTCTTTTATTTCCTGCGGTTCAATTATCTTAGCCCTATTTCCAAAGGAAAGAATTACCCCATACCAAAATGTTTCATGTTCCGGTACAGAAAAAGAAAACTCAAAATCCCCATTTTCAAATTCCTGCGTAATGCGTCCATTTAAATATTCCCTGCATTTTGCTTTTATGACGGCTTTTCCGTATAATTTGACATGCACAATATTATCATTGTTATCTTTCATCTTAACATTTGAAAGATTATGGGATTTTGTAAATTTTATATATGTTTTTTCCAAATTATCCATACGAACTAATTTAAACATACAATAATCTTGATATTTTTCATAATATCCAATCAGATACCAGTTATACCACTTATATTGCAGACAAACTGGTTCTACCTGAATATCTTTTACTTCATCATGACTATTTGTATAAGAAAACCGAACAACGCATTTTCCCTTGATCGCATCTTCTAACAGCATTAACTGTTCATTTGTTTTGTCGTCTTCACTTGCGACACTCAAGTCTACGGAAACAGCAGTGTCCCTTGTATGGCTTATGCTCTGCACTTTTTCCAGTGCCTGTTTTAGACTTTTGCTTGCATATGCGCTTGCCATTCCTTCCAGAGCAGTGACGATCCAATCATATTCGTGATTTGTTGCAACCTGTTTCTCTAAAACAAAGCTGTCCATAATCTGATAGCCGCCTTCTACGCCATAAAAAGATTGAATTGGAATACCTGCCTGATTTAGCGATTCTAAATCCCGCATAATCGTTCTGGAAGAAACTTCAAATTCTTCTGCTAATTTCTGTGCTGATGTTCGACCATGATTTAATAAATAAACAACAATGCTTATAAGTCGGTCAATCTTCATTTTTTCTCCTTTCTATCCCAGTATAACAAACAAACTATGACACCATTATGTCATAGTTTGTTTAATAAAGCAATTATTTCAAATTTTCCTACCAAACTTCCAGAGAATCTTCCGCATCCACCCACATCTGCATATTTCCATCAAGATATAGTCTTGCATATTCAAGCGGCTCGTCTATTGCCAGAGCATTTAAGGCACATTCAGAGCAGGGAGTAGTTTTTAATCCTTCTTCTGCCTTGTTGCAGTCTATCAGCAAGAAATAACCTGCATAGGTGTATACGCCAATGCTGTAATGGTGGATATTGTATGTTGCGTAAATTATATTCATTTTATCTGTCCTCTAGTTATAACAAACTTAATAATTTACAAATATTGGAAGCAAAGCTAATTGCGGAACAACTGTTTTTTGTTTTTATTGCTGTTGCATCATTAGCTGCCGTCGCCTTTGCTGGTTTATCTGTATATTTGTTTTTTGTAACCATTATTGGAAAATTTAACAATAAAAAATGGTTGTCAGTTTTTAACCCTTTATTGATAATGTTGGTGTTAATCATTTTGTCAAAAATTTTGCCTGCAAATAAAGTCATAAATGGAGTTTTCGCTTGGGGGCAACAAAGCCTAGTACAGCGTTTCCTTAATCCCCATATACTTAGTGCCTGCTATTTTTGTCAGCGCAAGGCGGAGGAAGGAGGCAATGCGGTGGCATTGTTGACTGACGACAACACAGCGATGGCGGAAATAGAAAGTACTAAGTGTATGAGGGACTAAGAAACGCTGTACTAGCGTTATTTATTACATTTATGATGTTTCTGATTTATTCTATCCGCTACAGTCATAATGAATTATTCGATAACAAAAAAGAATAATACTATTTATTATGATACCTTTTCCCATTTATCGAGCAACATAAAAAGTAAGACACATAAGACGCAGAACCAGCATGATTGTGAGAAATCACAGTTTGTTGGTTTTTCTTATGTAATTTTCTATTCCTTGACCGCATTTTGACATTTGGCTTTTATAATTGAAATACATCAAACATGACAGGAGGATAAACAATGCGAAAACGAATATTATCATTAGTTATGATTTGCGGCTTGCTATTCGCTACGACAGCTTGCGGAAATTATAACATAGAGGACGGAAAAGCTCCCCCGCAAAACACGGAAGAAAATCCATTTACAAAATCAGAGGAAGATGGTTCTTTAGGTTTTCTCAGCCACGAGGAAGCCAGTCCCACCAGAGCTGATGACCAGAGCGTTTTACCGTATGAGTATAACGGAGGAGAATTCACCTTGGACTATCAGTTTACATCAGAGGGAAAATTGGATAGCATAGGCTTCCTGCTCTTTTTGGACGGAAAGCCACAGGCATACAAGGTAAATGATACGAGGGCGGAATATCAGTATCTCCATTGTTTTCAAACATCAGAAAAGCACGAAGAAAAATTTTCGTTTGTGTTTACACCGAACATGGGGAAAAAAGGTGATACTCTAAATATTACAATCATGAGCATTACCAATCCCGCTTTCCAACCCGATATGAAAGAAACATCAAGTTACGGCTGGTATCACCAACACCTTGAAAGAGTGCTGAAGCTGCATTTTAATGAGGATGCTCCAGACAGCGATATCTTTTATGGAGAAAGTGAAAATATTTTTCGTGATGTCAGCGTTGCAGAAGAAAAAATCACTTCCTCTTTTATTGAGAATGAGCTTGTGAAAAACGGTTGGGATGGAATTACTATGGATACATTGGATAGCGGCGTTTATTCGACTATTTCCTATGATGGCGAATTAGTGTATGACAATATCAATCTTACAAATAAAGATACGCTTACAGTGCGTTACACGATTTGCGGAACGCCGGGTACAAGGTATGGCATATCATTTTTCTTAAATCATAAGCCCATATCGTTTGATAAAGTGATTTCATACGATGCAACATTAAGCAAAGGAAATGTGTGGGTAATTGAAGCCGTCGTAGACACCTCTAAATTAGATGATTTCAATACTTTCTATGCGGCAGCTGTTGCTGCAGGCAATGATTGTTCTACAAATAAGACAGGCTCAATTTTGCTTTATAAGGAGGGCTGAGAAATGAAAACGAAATTCATGTGCATTATGCTTATACTTGCTTTTACTTTTAATCTGTCAGCTTGTGGTAACAGTCAGGAAAATGTGAATCGTTCTGAAAACGGAATCTCCATAGATGCGCCACAATCCGAAGAAGATAACACATCGGAAAAAACAGGGAGTGAAAGCAGCGACAATAATAAGTCCAACCCACAGAATAGTGATACAGATAAAAATACTATGGATGTTGGCACAGTGAATGGCTCGGCTTTCGCTGGAAAGGTCAGCGGCTGTTATTACGCTGATGGCAATCGGATTATTGTTGCAGCAGATAAGCTCTATCTTTATGATACTGGGAAAAGCGAGACTATAGCAAGTGCGGATATTTTTTTGAATGAGTTATGTGTGCAGCCTTATTCGGACGGATATTTCATTGTCGGTGAAGAAAATAACAGCGGCAGCATGGGTTCATTTGCAACGGCACAAAGCAGTAATGGAGTAAAAGGATACCTATTGAATAAGGATTTTGTTATTGAGAATACGATTTCCTTTAGTGGGCTGCTAAAGGATGATTCTGTCCTCCAAATGGCGAGTGTCACCATTTCACAGGACGGAAAACAGATCGCTTTCGGCGGATTAAAAGGACTTTACCTCTATGATACTTCTTCCCAAAAGGTACGTACCATTCTGAGCTATTCCGAAAATGGCAGGGCAAATAATATGGAGATTGTAACGATGGATAGTCTTGCATTTACGGGAGATAAAACTTTAACTTATGTAGGCATGGGAATAAGCTCTAATGGCGGGGATGGAGTCTCTGTTTATGGAACAGTATCTACAGACAATGCAAGTCTTAGTATCACAAAAAAAGCCGACTATGAAGTGGCTGTTGAAGAAGTGCAAAAAGGAGGGAACTTACTTGTCATGCCCCAGAGTTTTAACAAAAATAATGGAACGCTGCTAATGCTTGATACTGCATCTAATACAGAAAAAAAGATTACATTCTCAGGTAGCAGCGAAGGAAAAGACGGGGTTTTCTGCTCTGAGCAAGGTAAATATGTTGCCACTTCCATTTTGGGAGAAGCCAGCGTAACAATAAATATTTATGATACAGCATCGGGAAAGGTTATCCATACTGAAACAGTCAAGGACAACAACAGTACTTATTTCCTGCGTGTCCCGCAGATTTTAATTTTGGATGAATCAGGCACCTGTATCGTCGTGCTTGGGCGAGGTATTAGTGAAGTAAGCACTTTGATAACAACATTTGGCTTTAAGGGGTAATTATCTATGAAGGTATCATTTCAAAATATTTCAAAACAGTATAAAGGTAAATATGCCTTAAAGAATTTTACTACTGAACTCTCGGAGGGCGTCTATGGACTTTTAGGGGCTAACGGGGCAGGAAAAACAACGCTGATAAATATATTTGTCGGCATTTTGGGCAGCGATAATGGAACTGTTTTGATAGACGGTCAAGATGCAAAAAAAATGGGCAAAGACTTTTTATCAAAAATCGGATATATGCCGCAATACCCTATCTTCTATCGGGATTTTACGGTAATGGATTTTCTGTTATATATGTGTGCGTTAAAAGGAATCCCTGCGGAACAAGGAAAAGAACGGGCTTTGGAGCTTCTGGGCATTGTCAACCTTTTAGATGCGAAAGATAAAAAGATTGGCGCTCTTTCTGGTGGTATGCGGCAGAGAGTCGGCATTGTCCAGGCAATGTTAGGCGACCCTAAAATCCTTATTTTAGACGAGCCTACAGCAGGACTTGACCCAAGTGAACGCATCCGCTTTCGCAATTTAATTTCACAGTTTGCACAGGGACGGACGATTTTGCTGGCTACCCATATCGTTTCCGATGTCGAGTGTATTGCAAAAGAGATTATCATTCTCAAAGAAGGTACTTTGATTACGCAAGGAACTACCGACGCATTAGAACAGAGTATCTATGGTAAAGTGTGGGAAGTGACAACAAACGCCAAAGAGGCTGCCTGCCTTAGCAACAAATATTATGTCAGTAATATGAAGCAGCAGGGCGAAAATTTTTCAGTAAGAATTGTAAGCGATAGCTCGCCCGCAACAAACGCAGTAAAAGCTTCCCCTAACTTGGAAGATGTATTTTTATATTATTTCCGCGGGCAATGAGTCAAGTGCCGTGCCTGCACGAGCATTTGACGAATGCTGCGAGAGTCGAAAGACATTGGAGAGAAAAAATGACACGCTTAATCAGATATGAATTTTACAAATTATTTTGCAAGCGGTCAATACTTGTTGTACTTATTCTGTTCAGCGTAATAAACCTGTTCAAAATAAATAATGAATTTCATTCCTATTCCTATTTGGCAGACGGGAAAGACAGCCGCAGTTGGAACAACGTGTATTGGCAGCTCTATGAAAAATATCGTGGAGAGATAACTACCGATAAAATCAATCATCTTCTTGACCTATATCAGCCGTTAGCAGATGCTACGGCTGATATGACGGCAAGCACAGACACAGATGATCCGAATACGATGACGGGAAATATATATAGTGACGAAAACATCTTAGAAAAATACTATGTACAGCCTATGGAATATTTCTATAATTATCGGACTTATGCTTCGGAAGTGGCAAAAAAGGCAAAAGAAAATGCTGCATTTTACAAGGAACAAGGGCTTAACTTTGAAGTGCGTAAAAACAGTGTAATTTACAATCTTTATTCTGGACGAAATATACCAGATTTTGCCTATCAGGAAATGTATAACTATTATTTGAACTATGACTTTTCAAATATATTGGTTTTGTTCCTCTGTTTATACGGAATTATCAGCACTTTCGTCTATGAAAAGGAAACGCAGATGGATATGCTGTTACTGACGAACCCTAATGGTGGTAAAAAAACCGTATTAGCTAAAATTGTTGCAGTCACTTTATTTGTAATAAGTGTTGTAATATGGTTTTCCGTGCTGGATTATCTTGGCTTTTCCTTTTCATTTGGAACAATGGAGGGATATAATCTTCCTCTGTATGCCATCAGCAATTTCAGTACGGCTGCGGTAAACTACAATTTGTGGCAATATGTAATTCTATCCGCAATTACAAAAGCAATCGGCATATGGACTATGAGTATGGTATTCTTACTGATTTCCATGTTTTGGCGTAACGCTCTTATCCCATTTGTTGCTGACTTTGGAGCAGCCTTATGTTTGATTATTACAGGTGCGTCACAGAGTTACTCAAGCAATATTTGGCTAAAGATAATAAACCCATACTCGCTGCTCACTAACCGCATTCTGTTCGGTAAGACTGAATTTATCGGTTTTGCGGGCTATCCAATACAAAGTTTTTTGGCAGCTATTATTTTTGCCATAATAGTGGGAATGGCTGTAATAACGGTAATGGTTATACTTTCTAAGAAGAATTGTCATTGCCGGGACAGGAGGATAAAATGTCTGGATTCATGTACGAAATAAAAAAGATAATGCTTCACCAAAAAGGGCTTTGCTATATCGTCCTTGTTCTATTACTTGGCACCATTTGGCTCGTAGCATCAGACAATCCCTATAATAGTGCAATGGAACAGTACAAAAGTGAATATGAATGGTATCTTGAAAAGGTAACTGGATACTGTACTGATGAATCCTCTCTCTATCTGGAACAGGAGGCAGAGAGAATTGCAGAAGCCAAGGGGAAGAAAAGCTATCTTTTGGAAAGCTGCTATGATGGCAAAATCAGTGAAAGTGAATATAAAAAAGAGAGCCAAGAAATCGAAAATGTTCTGGAACATCAAAATGGATTTGAGGTCATATACCAGCAATATCTCTACACCTGCGAAAATGCCAAAAACCGCTATTTTCTTCAAACAAACGGATGGACGGGGCTTCTTGGCGGAGGTACGCTTAATTTTGTCCTGTTCCTTGGCATTTTGCTTTTGGTTACGCCCGTATTCTGTTCCGAGTATAGCTGCCAGATGGACGCTTTGATTTTGACTTCAAAAGAGGGGCGGAAAAGCACTTTGCATAAGCTGCTCATTGTTATTTCGGGCGTCCTCTTGATGTGCGTAAGCATATCGCTCATTGAATACGGATTTTACAGCTTCAAATATGGACTGCCTAATGGAAATTATCCCATCCAAAGCCTTAGTTACTTTGCAGGAAGCAACAAAAGCATAACTTTATTCGAGGGATATGTTTATATAGGATTGCTCCGTCTTTTTGGCAGCGTGTTTTTAGCAATACTTCTTATGTTTATTTCTGTTTTGGCGAAAAAATATGCGGTGACCCTGCTTGCAGGTGCGGTATCGGTCATTATTCCCTATGTAGGTCTATCCAAAACAATTATTTACCGTCTGCCATTGCCTTTGCCATTTCTGCTCGGAACAGACTTTTTTGCAGGAGATATTGTTTCAAGCGATGCTTTTACAGGTGATGAGAAAATTGTTTTTGCAGAGATTAATACTATTACACTGCTGATTTTGTTTTCAGTATCCGTATTCTTATGTATTTTGGCTGCCGCTTGGATTTTACGGAGCAATTCTAACAAATGGCAAATGAAAACAAGGAAAATGCGAAATGTACCGACTCTTGCTATCATACTTAGTTTCGTATTGATAATGACAGGATGTTCAGATAACGGGAAAAGCCAGAATTTTATTTATAATTCATCGGCGGAATATGACTGTATGGGCTATGGAATAACACAGGACGCAGAAACTTTTGATTATTATCTTAAAAACACTTCCACGGGAGAAATGCTTCATTTAGTACGCTCACCTATGTTTGGGGCGTTTTCTGATGAAGAAAAGGTATGTGCGTTTTGTGTATGTTCACCATATCTCTATTATACGACATCGGTTACGGAAAGCTATGTAAACCGCATCGGAAACTATAACAGCAGTATAACAAAGGTGTCGGTGATAGAACTTAATTTAGATACCTTTGAAGAAAAAATCGTTTTTGAACAGATTACAAATTCTGGTCGTTCCCTCTTTGGCATTGATTATGAGACGGGTGATAAATGGAAGTTTTTAGAGTTCCATTACGATTTTTTCATAAATGAAGACAGCATATTTTTCATTGGCAATGATGGTATAACAGAAGTAAACCGTTTCACGAAAGGCATTACAAAACTTGACATCCCTACAAGTGGAAATATCTCATTCGATGGAGAAAACATTTTTTACAAAAACGAGCAATCGGTTTTAACAAGGTATCATGTTCTAAGCGGCGAAACTTTTACTTTTGAAAAAGTAGTTGCGTATGATTTCTGCATGGATGAGCAGTTGATTTATTATGTATCCAGAACAGACGGAAATCGTGTATATTCCTGCAACAAGGATGGGAACAACAAAAGGTTGATTAGCGATACGCCCGCAATGTCGGTTACTTGTGATGTTGGAAACATTTATATATTAGCAAAAGAAAGCGGGGAGAATATCGTTTTATCAAAAAGTCGTTGAATAATGCCTAATTCTTGACCAGTTTTTGACTTTCCTATGAAACAATATATTTTGGAAAAAGGAATGAGGAACAAATGCGGCAATGGATAAAAAACAACACAGAAAGAGAAAAAAACTCAGGAAGAGAAAAAAGGTCAAACGGCTTGTGATAGCTTATCTGCTCAGGGCAGTCGTTATACTGATACCAGTAATAATGATAATTCTTATGGTTTGCGGCTGTCTTTACATATGCGAAAAGTTTACAAAGGAAGATGAAAAAACAGATATATGCACAGATATATATACCAATACAGATACAGTTACGAACGCTGGCAAGGGCACTGCTCCTATTACTTCAACAGCTGACTACGTTTCAAAGTTTTGCGTCATCATAGATGCAGGACATGGCGGAAGTGACGGTGGGACTGTCAGTGGAAAGATTATAGAAAAGGATATTAACCTTTCCGTTGCATTGAAGTTAAAAACGATTCTGGAGGAGAACAATATAGAAGTTATTCTGACCAGAAACTCCGATGAGAAGATGAGCCTTGCACAGCGGACTTCTCTTGCAAACGACTCCAATGCAGATTTTTTTATCAGCCTTCATTGCAACTATTATGAGGATGATGCGCAGATAGCAGGTTTGGAATGTTATTACAATAGTCCAGACGGAACGGAAAGCAAAGCATATGCAGAAAGCATAATCCATGCAGTTTCGCTAAGCAATGACGTGAAAACGAGATATGCAAAAACCGAAAACTATTATGTTTTGCGAAATACTCAAATACCTGCTGTTTTGGTGGAAATGGGATTTCTTTCAAATTATTCAGAGAGTCAAAAGCTGTTAAGTGACGACTATCAGGAAATCTTGGCACAGAGAATAGCAGAGGGAATTTTTAACAAAATAAAGGGAGATGAAAACTCATGAAGAATCATTCAAAAGGCAATAACAATAAAAACGAAATAGAACTGTTATTGAGAAAAGCACTTAGAGTAAAACAAAAGCCCAGCCAAGAATTAAATGACTCTATTATTCGCCAATACGAAAAAAATATTAAGCAAAGAAAAATTAATGTTAAAAGGCTTTAGTGTCTCCCGCCTACTATCGGAAGTGCAAACAAAAAGTTTTGATTGAGCCAAAAAATATACAAGTACCAGTCATCAAAGAGCCAGACACTTTAGATTCAAAGCCAATGAATGTGTGAGCAATCATAATTTGTTTTTTACATAACAAACTCATCTCCACCAAATTAAAAAAACGGCGATTTGGCGGGCGATATTGCTATGCCCGAAAGACTTAACAAACACTCTCCAAACCTGTTTCAAGTTTGGAGGGATTTTTATTGCCTGCAAATAGCAAGTTCCATTTACATATATCATATCGGGGATGGGTGGACAGCCTGTTAAAAAAATTCTTGTCAATGTGCTGCGGTACTACCCATACGGGTGGGCGTTCACAAGCGGCGGAAACCAAGCCATTGTGGAGTTTCCTTGACGCAGCTCGGTAACGAGGGCGGGAAGCCTTATTGGAGCTGGTACGGCTTTGGCGGGCGTGTGGAATGGTGCGCCTGCTTCGCATCGTGGTGTGCCGACCAGTGCGGCTATCTGGAAAGCGGCATCATCCCGAAATTTTTTTTATGCTCGGACGGCGTAAACTGGTTCAAAGGCAAAGGACAATGGCAGGATAAGAACTACGAGCCGCAGGCAGGCGACCTTATTTTCTTTGATTGGGGGAGCGACGGCTCAATCGACCATGTGGGAATCGTGGAGAAATGCGAGAATGGGACGGTCTACACCGAGGAGGGCAACTCTGGCGATGCCTGCAAACAGCAGAGCTATCCAGTCGGGAGTGGCTCTATCTACGGTTACGGATGCCCTGCCTATTGATGGCAGAATGGATGAAAGAAAAACCAGAGGTCAATCCTCTGGCGGCTCTTTTGCCTTACATAGCCCGTTTACAGTTGCTTCTACGATCGACAGTTCTTTGTCGTCCAGTTGGTCGAGCATAGCATCCAAACGTCTGCGGACAGAGCTTTTTTTGGTTTTTTCCCAGTATGTATATGTTCGTCAACCGATACATCGAACATTGTAATAAGTTGGAGAAACAGCTCTATGCTTGGATATTGCCCCTCGTTTTCGACAGCTTGAAGATGTCTTGGTTTATAGTCAATGATATTTGCAAGCTGTTCTCTGGTTACACCTTGAGCTTTATGGGCTTTTTTGATTGCCAGCCCTAATGGTCTGAAACCAAAGTCAAAATCGTTGTTTCTTTTGTCCATAAGTTCACCACCTGTACTCTATATTTTACCTTTATATTTTACAGAGATGAGATAGCTTATTGAACGATGTGAAATCTCTGATAATAAGAGATTTAATCTCCTGTTATCGGAGGTGAAAAATCTCATTTACACATTTGATTTTGAATATATAGCGGCTATAATAGGTAAGAGAAAAGATTTTATGTGTAGCTCCACCGAAACTCCACAATTATGTGTTACCCTTTTTATGGAGGTGTTTCTATTGTCAAAGACGATTTTAATTATAGAGGATGGGCAGGCGATCCAGAACATTATTAAGGCATTTTTGGAAGATGTAGGATATAAGACATTATTGGCAGAGGACGGTATGGACGGTATCGAAAAATTCCATACATACCATCCAGATTTGGTGCTGCTTGACTTGATGCTGCCGAAGATGGACGGTTTTGCTGTCTGCAAACAGATACGGAAAGAAAGCGACACGCCTATCATTATGCTGACCGCATTGGATGATGAGGACAGCCAGATGAAAGGCTTTGATTTGGTGGCGGATGACTATATCACAAAGCCCTTTTCCATGCCGCTTGTTGTGCGGAGAATTGAAGCAGTCCTAAGAAGAACAGACAGAAAAAATGAGACATCTACGGTTATCCATTATAAAGATATTTGCCTAAATGCAGAAAGCTATGAGGTATCCGTTAGAGAAACAGGCATAACGCTTACTGCCCGTGAGTTTGAAATTCTAAAATTGTTTCTGGAAAACCAAGGGCGTGTATTTACACGGGATAATCTGTTGAACAGCATATGGGGATATGGTTATTTTGGCGATGAAAAGATTGTGAATACCCATATCAAAAATATCCGCAGGAAATTAGGCGTGGATTACATAGAAACCATAAGAGGGGTGGGATATAAAATTGAGAAAGAAAATTAAAGAAAGTATCGGGGCAAAGACATTTTTGACTATGTTCCTATTGCTCACCATATGTATGATGATGCATCCTATTATGACTATTCCAATTACATCTTCTGCAGTATGCAGGCGTCAGAAAACTTGATAAAGGGATGGGGCGGGGACGGCGATGGAATTTCAGAAGCATACTACTATGTCATGGATGCAGCCCAATTAGAGAATGTGATAAAAAGGGTAAAAAATATTTCATCTATCAACTGGAACAATTACAAAATTACCGTTAATGATGAGGTGTATCAGAATATATCCGACCCACTTTCTGATACGGGAACGCTGATTACTACGCTTATTGTAGTTATAACAGTTGTAAGCATGGTGTTGATTATTCTGATTTTGTCAATGTCTATACGCAGCAGAAAAAAAGAAATGGGTATCCTGCTTGCTGTTGGGATTGCAAAACCTGCTGTCATCCTGCAGTATGCAATCGAAACTCTCTTGATAGCAGCCGCCGCATTTCCTCTGGCGTATCTATCCAGTAAACAAGCCGTAGGAATGCTTGGCACATTATTCGGTAAGACGGCAGAGAATGTAATCGTCACAACACAGCATTTTACTTTGGTGGCGGCTTTAGGAACCATCCTGTTGATTGCGGCGGTATTGATATCCTGTATCCCTGCTATGCGGTTGAAGCCAAAAGAAATCCTGTCACAGATGGAGTAATTTCAGTATGATGCACAGCAAAACAAAAAGAAACGAGGTAGACAGTATGAATATTATGGAGCTTAAAAATGTTGGATATGCCTATGAGGGAAAAAGAAAGGTATTAAAGAGCATAAGCCTGTCATTTGATGAAGGGAAGATGTACGCTATCCTTGGACCGAGTGGCTGTGGAAAGACAACGCTGCTCTCACTTATGGGCGGTTTAGACAGCCCATCTAGTGGGCAGATTTTTTATGACGGACAGGATATTGAAAAAGCAGGGCTTTCCGCCCACCGCAAAAACAATGTGGCGTTCATTTTCCAGAGCTACAATCTGATTGATTATTTAACGCCAAAAGAAAATGTGTCGTTGACTTCTAAACTGTCGCCGCAGCCGATTTTGGAGCGTGTCGGACTAACCGAGGAAGAAAGCAGACGCAATGTTCTGAAGCTCTCTGGCGGACAACAGCAGCGTGTAGCAATTGCCCGTGCATTAGCGTCAGACGCAAAGATTATCCTTGCGGATGAGCCGACAGGAAATCTCGATGAAGATACCGCAGCCGAAATAGCGAATATCTTAAAAGAATGTGCCCATCAGATGAACAAATGTGTTGTTATCGTTACCCATTCAAATGAACTGGCAAAGCAGGCGGATGAAGTTTTACAGCTTAACCGTGGGGAAATGAAAATGCCAGACAGAGCAAATAAATCTGGGAGGAAAGGAAAATGATCGTTGCTTATACGCATGGTGATAGCCATGCCGCCATGAAAGCCTTTACAGAAAAACGGGCGGCAATGGCGATAGGTTATGTCAGGGATTGTAGTGCCGCAGAGATTAAATGCCTGCGGCATGAATATCTGACAGTGAAACTGGCTCTGTAAGCTGTTCCAGATTGGGAGGCGTGATGCCCTGTGATATATATGCGCCCCCTGGAATGATGCCAAAATTTATTTCATTGAAAGTAATCCAGTATTTTACAAGTTTATGGAAACGCCGGATAACAGTCATGGCATAATCATGAAATAGGTCAATGGTTTTCCGGTTAGAAAAACCGCCGTATTTTGTGACAATACTCCACGGAATGTCATAGTGGCATAAAGTTACCATTGGCTCTATCCCATATTTTTTACATTCTTTGAAGACATTCTCATAAAAAAGCAGCCCATATTCATTGGGGGATTTATCATCTCCATTCGGAAATATTCTTGCCCAGCTGATACTCATTCGATAACACTTGAAGCCCATTTCTCCAAATAAAGCAATATCTTCTTTATAATGATGTATAAAGTCAACGGCATTATGGCTTGGGTAATATTGGTCTTTGTGAATTGTGAGAGTAAACATACGGGGAAAAGATTTGTTTCCGCCTTTCAAAAAGTCTTGCGTGGTCGGGCCCTTTCCTGCGTCCTGCCATCCCCCCTTCAAACTGGTTTGCAGCTCGGATAAAGTGTCCTATGTTTTTGAAGCGCTTGGATGCGCAGGTGAATATAAGTCGGATTTTGGTTTACAGGATACATGGATGAAAAAGAAGGCGCCTGTTAGAATGAAAATATAAAATGAGAAGAGGTGAATGCTATGTATACGAAAAAAGAAAACGGTTATTATACGGTTTACCAAAATGCGGGCGGACCAGAAATAGGAACTGCAGATGATAATATTATTTTCCAGGATGGATATGCATTTCGGAATCTGGCAAAAACAGACCGCCTTCTTCCATATGAGGACTGGAGGTTTCCCGCCGAATAGCGGGCAAAAGATCTGGCAGAAAGATTGCCGATTGAGTCTATTGTTGGACTGATGATGTATTCGCCGCATCAAATGGTTCCCTCTTTGCCAGGAGAGCCTTTTGCATCTACTTATGATGGAAAGGAATTTGAAAAAAGCGGAAAAGAAACATGGGATTTAACAGACCAGCAAAAAGAATTTCTTGAGATGGATATGGTTCGTCATGTACTGGTTTTAAAATTGGAAGATGTAGATACGGCTGTAAAATGGAATAATGAAATGCAGAAATTCGCGGAAATGCAGCCCTATGGCAGCCCCATAAATTTTTCAAGCGATCCAAGGCATGGGGCGGGCGCTGGCACAGAATTTAAAGGAAATGGATGTAAAGTGTCAAGATGGCCGGACGGCCTGGGACTTGGAGCAACTTTTTCGCAGGAAATCTGTAAAAGATTTGGAGAAGTTGCCGTGGAGGAATATCGCGCGTTAGGAATTACGACGGCGCTATCCCCACAGGTTGATTTGGGAACGGAACCAAGATGGATGCGGGTAGAGGATAGATACGTTGAGCGTGCATCCTAAGATGGCGGCAGAGCTTGGGAAGGCATATTGTGATGGAATGCAGACTACAAAAGACAGCTTAGACGGGTGGGGAAAGAACAGGGTATGTGCCATGGCAAAGCATTGGCAGGGCGGAGGACCCTGTGAAGGCGGAAGGGATGCGCATTATCCTTATGGAAAATATGCTGTCTATCCGGGCAAAAATTTTAAAAGCCACCTGATACCTTTTATAGAAGGCGTCTTTAAGCTTGATGGCCCCACAAAGTATGCGGCATCCATAATGCCTTATTACAGCGTATCATGGGAAGTTGATACAAAGGATGGAAAGAATGTAGGAAATTCTTATAATCACTATATTATCCATGACCTGTTACGTGAGAAATATGGATACGAAGGGGTTATCTGTTCGGATTGGGGAATTACCCAGGAGCCAGAGAAAAGTATAGATTCTTTTGGAGGCAGATGCTATGGCGTGGAGAATTTATCAGAAGCAGAAAGACATTTGCTTGCTTTAGAAAATGGAGTAGATCAGTTTGGCGGCAATTCTAACAGCAAACCAATTTTAGAGGCGTACCATATTGGCTGTGAAAAGTATGGGGAAGTACAGATGTGCAGGAGAATGGAACAATCGGAGGTGCGTCTTCTGCTCAATATGTTCCGGTGCGGCCTGTTTGAGAACTCTTATTTGAATCCGCAGGACAGCAAACAGATTGTAGGATGTGAAGCCTATCAGAGAGAAGGATATGAGGCGCAGCTAAAATCTATCGTAATGCTAAAAAATAAAGATGTATTACCAATCAGGGAAAGAAAAAAAGTATATATCCCAAACAGACACATTGCGGCGAGAAAAAATTTTTTCCGTATGCAGATGCCAGAGGAAGAATTAAACCCGGTAGATAATACGATAGCAGATACTTATTTTGAAAGAGTATCAGAAGTATCTGAAGCAGATGCGGCAATTTTATTCATTGAGAGTCCTCTCTCTGATGGCTATTCGGAAGCAGACGTGGAAAATGGAGGTAACGGATATCTTCCGGTGACATTACAATACCGTCCGTACTGTGCTGAATATGCAAGGAAGAAGAGTATTGCCGGCGGCGATTTCAGGGAGTCGTTTATAGATCGTACTTATTATCAAAAACGCAACAGGGCGGCAAATGAAACGGATCTGGAACTTGTGCAGGAAACAAAAAAGAAAATGGGCAGCAAGCCTGTGATCGTTTGTATCCGAATGCATAATCCGGCGGTATTGGCAGAATTAGAACCATATGCAGATGCAATTTTAGTAGATTTTGGAGTTCAGCAGGAAGCAGTCTTTGATATGATTTCGGGCAAATCTGAACCAAGCGGCCTGCTTCCTAAAGATATGAGGACAGTGGAAGAACATAATGAGGATACTCCGTTTGATTATATACCATACAAAGGCAGTACAGGAAATGTCTATGATTTTGGATTTGGACTAAATTGGAATGGCACGATCCATGATGGCCGAACCGCCGTAGTAATATCATAAATTTTAGGTGAATATAAGTCGGGTTGTGATGAATCTGGTACATAGAATTTCAATACGGCTCTTGGTAACATAGAAATATAATTATAAAAAATTATAGAATGCATTAAAGGAGGATTTGATGAACAAACATACAATCGGTGACTTGTACCAGATGCAGTCACTCCCCCTTTCCGCCAAAATAAGGATGACACAGTACCGTATCCGGGAATGGGTGGACTATTATGGGGATGACGGCGTTTATATCAGTTTTAGCGGGGGCAAGGACAGCACTGTTTTATTGCATATCGCAAGGGAGATGTACCGGAACATAGGGGCGGTCTATGTAGATACCGGGCTGGAATACCCGGAAGTCAGGGAGTTTGTAAAACGGCATGAGAACGTGGAGATTATCAAGCCCAAGATGAATTTCCGCCAGATTATCATAAAATATGGATACCCGTTTATCGGCAAAGAAGTAGCTGCCTGCGTATATGGCGCAAGGCGGTATCTGGAGAAACTGGCAGAACAGGAGAAGAAGATGGGAAACGGCGGAGTCATTCCCAATTACAGCTATATGGCGGATCTGGTAGGGATAGACCGCCGGGAGGACAGGGAAAACGCCGCATACCAGAGCCTGAGCCGGGGAGAGATACCGAGTACGCATATTAAAACGCCTGTCCGCTGCCTTATCCTGCAGGGAAAATATATACATAAAGAGAACGGGGTGGAAACGTCGGAATATTCCAAAATGTATAACAAGGAGAGGTACAAGTTCTTTCTGGATGCGCCTTTTGAAATATCAGACCATTGCTGTTCCATTATGAAAAAAGCCCCCATGGGAAGCTGCATATTGTCGTGCCGCATCGGGAGGAATATCTTGGGCGGTATATGACGGAAGATACGGAAAAGTTTCTTGCGGCGTAAATATTACTAAGGCGGTTAAATGTCGATGTTTTTACTTGCCTAAATTTTTATCTGCTGCGTTGGTCTACGCTCCGCTACGGTCCGTGCTTAACAGATGTCCACCGGACATCTAGCACCATCAATCGCTGTAGCACTCGCTACAGCTCAATCTTCCGCCTTGCAGATAGAAATTTATTCTGCGTAAAATCCATTCGATATTTAACCGCCTTAGTAATAAAAGTATGGGAAGGAGAACCATAATGGGAAAAAAGAAAGCGGATCAGAAAACGGGGAAAGCAGTCCTTACATTTACAGTGGCGGAATGCGGGGAATACCACAGCCTTGGAAAATACTATGAGGGCATTCAGACATTGGAGGAAGCGGTCAATCTTTACCAGCGGATACCGCCGGAGCGCAGAAACGGCATTCCTGCCATTGGAATCAATCTCCATGTAATGGGAACGGATAAGATGGAGAACGTGCAGGCGGATATACTCTCCGATGATGAGATAGACACAGGTTTTATCAGCCTGATACCGGAACTTTGCGGGAACCCGGAAGTGCAGGAGGCGGTAAAGGCGATAATCAGGAGGTTTCCGGATAAAGAAGTCATTGATTATTAAATCCAAAGCACAGACTGGCAGAAAAATTGCCGGAGCCGGATATGGCATGGAGGGGAGAAAACGCCGAAACCATCATAAAGTCAATGAAATTCCAACAGTGTCCGGGCAGGCTCTCAAAAAATCTGATTGATTTAGCCGGGGGTTCGGGGTATAATGGCATTGAGGTCATATACCTTTTGGGAATGGCTTTTGCGTTTCCTACCATACGAAAAGGAGGTTTATGGCTGATGGACACGGAAATAAAGAATGCGGTCAGCGCAACAGACCAGGACGCACAGTATGATAATAAGGCAAAGCGCCTGTTGGGAAATAAGATCATTCTGGCGCATATTCTGGTAAAGACGGTTGATGAGTTCCGGGGAATGAACCCGAAAGATGTGGTATCCTATATCAAGGGAGAGCCATTTATCAGTGTGGTTCCGGTGGAGCCGGGGCTGACCAATATTGAAAAAGAAGAAAACAGGCAGCGCATTGTCGGGATGAACACGGAAAATGCGGAGATCAATGAGGGGCTTGTAAGATTTGACATTATCTTTTATGTGCGCATGAAAGACGGTATCTCGCAGGTTATCGTGAATGTCGAAGCACAAAAAGATGAACCGTCAGGCTGCCATATCCTGAACAGGGCAGTTTTCTATGTGAGCCGCCTTGTTTCCTCGCAGAAGGAACGGGATTTTGTCAAGACAAACTATAACGACATCAGGCGTGTATTCAGTATCTGGGTATGTATGGGCATGGACGAAAGCAGCATGGCTTATGTGCATCTTGCGAAAGACGATCTGCTCGGTTCCTATCCGTGGAAAGGCAGGCTTGACCTGCTGAATATTGTCCTGATCGGTATATCAAATGAACTTCCGGAGCATGATGAAAAGTATGAGTTACACCGTTTGCTGAGTACGTTGCTTTCAATGGAGCTGACCGTTGATGAAAAATTAGGAATCATTGAAAAAGAGTATAGTATTATAGTAGATGATAGAATAAGAGAGGACGTGAGCGCCATGTGTAATTTGTCACAAGGAATTAGAGAAAAAGGCGGAGCAGAGAGAGAAGAAAAAATTATCTTGAATATGCAAAGGGAAGGCTATACATCAGAACAGATAGCAAAAATAGTGGAGAGGACTATTGGAGAGGTAGAAGCTATCATCAAAAAGCGTGAGCCTGTGCTGGCATAATCACAGCAACTTAATAACACAAGCAGTAAAACAGTGAATTTGTTTCTATTATAGAAAACAATTCACTGCTTTTTCTGTTTTCAGGGAGACAGTCAATCAGATTGTCTTTTTTTCGTGCAAAGAAAGGAAAAACGAATGTGGCAGATGCAAAAACAGAAAAGAAGAAAGTAAAGGAGATCACTGACAAGCTGGAGGAGGGGTTAAAAGAACTTTTTGAGAGTGAGAAATACAAAAACTACCTCTCCACCGTATGCCATAGCAAAGCGGCTGACAGCAGAAGGGGTGCGGTCGCCTGCGGGGAAGGAGAAATGGCACTCCTGCACGGTCAAGAGCATCCTCGTAAACGAAAAATATAAAGGGGATGCGCTTCTGCAGAAAAGCTCACTGTGGATTTCCTCACGAAAAAGACGAAGATAAACGAGGGCGAGGTTCCGCAGTATTATGTGGAGAACAGCCACGAAGCCATCATCAGCCCCGCAGTCTTCGATGAGGTGCAGCACCAGATGGCGGTGCGGCATCCGGGAAGATTATGAGGCGGTCAAAGAACGGCTTTATGACACCTCGGAACTGGAGGCGGAACGGATTCAGCTACAGGACGAGATGAACATCGTGGCGGAGATGATACAGCAGTGCGTGAATGAGAACGCCCGCATCGCCCTTGACCAGACAGAGTACCAGAAAAAATATGACGGGCTGGCAGACCGCTTCGACAGGATAAAGGAACGGCTGGAGGCAGTTGGCTCCGCCATCACGGAACGGGTGGAAAAGCGGGAAAAGACGGAGCGGTTTCTTGCGGAGTTGGAAAATAGGGAAGGACCGCTGACGGAATTTTGCGAGGAGGACTGGTACAGCCTTGTGGAATATGCCCCGGTGTACAGCCGGGAGGATATCCGTTTCACCTTTAAGAAAGGGATGGAAATAAAAGCATAGAAAAAATCCCCTGAAGCCATGATAGACTGGCGGCAGAGGATTTTTTGTAAGACATGGATATGTCATTCCGTGAAAAGCGAAATTCCAGTGAACATTTTATGCAGCCGGTGTTCATCAAACGGAAGGTATTCTGCAACCGTAAAGCCCACTACATCCGAATGGTCAGTGATGAGCTTTAACACATCGGACAGTTTTTCCATTGTCATTTTCCCGCCCCCGGAGCCATCCCCGGTAAGTTCGGGATTGGCAAAATAGGTCGAATGGAAGAAATGCTCATCCAGTACATCAATGTCGAAGTGTACCAGGATATGGTCGAAGCGTTCCATGAATGCTTTGATCGCATCATCGGTAATGAAAGCCTGGTCCTGCACCATATAGTCCACCCCTGCACCATTTAGAAACTGTTCCTGGTAATCATGAAGTCCCTGCAGCCCGACATACAGAATTTCATACGGCTTAAACTTCTGATTCTTCATTTGTCCGGAAAGCTGTGCCGCACCGTGGCCCATGAGGGAGCCAAGAACCATTGCGTGGGCATTTGGATAGCCATCCTCCACGGTCGATACATCAGGATGGGCATCAATCCAGATGATGCCTGTGTTTTCGTAAATTCCATGAAGATAGTCGAATGGCGCTAAAGACACAACGCAGTTCCCGCCGATTGTAATGATCCGGTCTGGCTTTTCAGCAGCTAGTTTATTCTGGGCATTCCGGATGCCGGCCAGCACCTCTTCTTCAGCAGAGATGCCGTTTTTCACTTCTTTTTCTTTGCCATCCGGCGGGGCAATTTCTACTTTTACTATTTTCTGATTATTGTTTTCGGGAAGGATATGCTGTAAAAGGTTAGCCCCAAAATAATACGTTTTTAAGCCTCCGCTCACATGGTCAGGGTATAAAAGCCTTATGGTTTTCATATATGAAAAGTCCCCCTTTATAAGTCCGCTTTGATTAATACATAATACCAGAAAAGGGAGAAAATTTCTATCATTTTTTCGTTGCTTGCAATTTGAACCCTCCCCCTATGGGGCAAAATCAAAAAGTATGGCAAAATCAAAAAGTATGGCAAAATCAAAATGTTTAGGGTAAAATCAAATTGTATCAAAGACGGTGGGAAGATAGACGTTATTCTTACAAAGTCTATTTCCAGATTTTCCCGTAATCTGGTAGATACCCTCCAATATGTCCGTATGCTAAAGGAAAAAGGAATTGCGGTTATCTTTGAGAAAGAAAATATCAATACGCTTTCAATGGAAAGCGAGATGGCGCTGGCATTGCTTTCTGCCCTTGCCCAGAGGACAAGAGCATTACCGTCAACCCGGAGGAGGCAGAAATTGTCCGTGAAATCTTTGATTTGTATCTAAGGGGACATGGTACCCCAACGATAGCAAAGGAACTGGCCAGACTTGGCAGGAAAAACAAAAAAGGGGAGGTAAAGTGGACTGACAGCGGAGTCCGGGGGATTATCAACAATGAGAAATATAAGGGAGCCCTTCTTCTGGGCAAGAGCTTTACTGTTGACCCGATTTCCAAGCGAAGGTTAGAGAATATGGGGGAGGAAGAACAGTATTATATCAAAGAATATCATGAGCCCATTATCTCGCCTGAAATTTGGGATGCGGCACAGGAGATTAAAAAAAGCCGCTACCGTAAAAGTACAATGTCTATTGATGGGACAAGGAAAAAGTACAGCAGGAAATGGGTGTAGATAAAAAACTTTGGTATATTTTGACTTTCCCCATTTTTTTGAACAACTAATTTTTCTCAAAAAAAGAAAGCAAAAACACTGCGCTAATGTTATAATTAAATCACGACAAAATAAAAGAACAAAGGAGTGTTTTTGCATGATTAATTATAACAGATTAGGGTATGAAATTAAAAGGGATTTTGCAAATTTTTCAGAAAAAATTTGCAAAGGGCTAACTAGACCAAAGTGTAAATTTGTTACTCAGATGTTTTATGGCATTCTGACAGGGAATAAGGTTTATCTGAGTGGGATTGCACGTTCATTAAATGAAACGATTCCGCTTAAGAAAACAATCTGGAGACTTTCCAGAAATCTTTTTGCTTTTGACGAAAAAGAAACCATTATGGAAAATTATGTATCACAAGTAAAAAAACAGATTGATGGAGATAATGCTGTCATTGTCATAGATAATTCTGATATTACAAAACCATGCAGTTCCATGATGGAAGCAATTGCTGATGTCCGTGACGGAAGCACCGGTGAAATTAAAAAAGGGTATTATACTATTGAAGCAGCAGTTTTATCTAAGGGGAAAAAGATGCCTTTGTCTGTTTACGAAAAGGTTTTTTCTGCTGCTGAAGAAGGCTTTATTAGTGAAAAGCATGAAAATTTATGCTGCTTGCAGTCACTGTCGGCACACCGGACAGGGGATTTGACGCAAACGAATATTATAAATACTTTTTAAAAAATCAGGAAGGTTTTGTCATACGTGCAAAGAAGAACCGGAATGTTATCTATAACGGAAAGACACAAAATATTATGAGTGTGGCAGATAAGTATAAGTGAAATTATCGGATGGACTTTATGGATAAGCATGGAAAGAAAATTGAATGTAAGATTAGCTGTATTCAAGTGAGATTATGTGAATTTCCGAACAGAGGTCTGGTTTTGGCAGCAGTATATGGTTTTGGGGAGCAGCCGATGTTATTGTTGACAAACCTGGAAATCACAGAAAAGAAAAAACTGTGTTTAACCGCAGCAAAAGTTTATTTAATGCGTTGGAGGATAGAGGAATATTTCAGGTTTAAAAAGCAGCAGTTTGGACTGGAAGATTTAAGGGTAATGTCATTACAATCCATTCGTAACTTAAATATGTTTGCGACTTTTGCAGCAGGCTATATTGGCATTATGAGTTCGGAGAAAGATGACACTATATTTATGATGGAATTAAAAGAATGCTCCAAAAGAATTTATGACATACCAAAATTAATTTTTTATGCATTGGGATATGCCATCAGGCATGTCCTTGCAGGGACACGCTCCGGTATAAAAGGGTTCATCTTGAAAAAAGAGCAGTCACAACAGCTTACATTGGCTCAATGCTTTGGTATAGGGGCTTTGGAGTGATTGGGTTTCAAAAAATGGGGAAAGTCAAAAGTAAAAAATTTGTCCTTGACATGGGGTACAGTTTATTCTTTTCTTTCATAATATAATCTTTCCATAGTATCCATACCTAAATCTCTTAACTTCAATTTGTGTGCCATTATTTAAAATCCTCCTCTTATTTATTTTTTCTTTCTTTTAAAATGAATTATATTTTGAATCAAAATACCGCATACCGTCATAAGACTGTTATAATGGTAATCTTGTAATGTGTTTGGGAAACAAGGGCTGGATTTTTTTGGATAAATTTTTTTGGATTTTTCTTTTCATTATACAAAAATCTACCATATTAAATGTGATTAAATAGTTGTGCCATGTAATTGGCGAAAAAATAAACAGGAGGATATTAGGTTGAAAAGAAAATGTAAATTTTGGCGCACTGATTCAGGGTAGTCAAAAAACTACCTAAATACAAATATATGTTCTGGATGGCATCAGGCAACTTCAGGAGGAATGATAGTATATCCTCTCTTTTCCAGCTGTTTGATGGCTTTTTTATCATACTGTTCCTGAAACTTTTCATACATTTCTTCAGGAATGGCTGCGTAATCCGTATCGGCAGGGTTAAAGGCTTCCTGCTTTGAAAACATGTGGTACAGACAGGTCAGCATCATGCGTGCAATGGCGATGACCGCCCGTTTGTGTCCACGACGTTTTTTGATACGATCATATTTGTATTTGAAATAAGGATTCTTTTTATCCTTGATGGCTGCATTGGCACACTGTACCAAAAGGGGTTTTAAATATACCCCGGCCCTTGAAATATGTACACTCCTCTTTTTACCGGCACTTTCATTATTTTGGGGAGTGACACCCGCCCAGGAACACAGGCGTTTTGAGGATTTGAATACGGACATGTCCACTCCAATCTCGGCAATGATGTAAGCCGCAGATTTTTCCGTGATTCCCAGAATGGTAGCAGCCAGCCCGATAAATTTGTGGTAAGGTTTAACCAGGTCCGAGATTTTTTCATCAAGGCTTTTGATGCATTCATTGATGTCATCAATATGCTTTCTGCAGACCTTCATTTTAACCGACTGGTCACTGTGCAGCTCGTAACCGATAATGGATTTGACTACATCATCTGCTTTTTCCTGAAGCAGGGATTTACAGTATTCGGGATCAAATGTTTTGCCGGAAAGGATATAATCAACGATGGCAGCTGCTGATTTTCCAAATGTATCCGACAGGACAGAAGAAAGGGCGATATTGGAAACAGTGAGGGCGTTTTGGAAACGGTTCTTCTCACTTGCACGGTGGCCAGTCAGTTTCTGGCGGTATCGGAACAGTTCCCTTTGTTCACTTTGATATAATCACTATATGCAGAATCAAATTCAGTAATATAAAACTGGCTGAAGTCCATCCATGCATCGAATCTTGCATCCTAACTGCTGCCATGAAAAACATTAGGAAGCAGATGCAACATAACTTTAGTAAAATACTGCATTTTTTCACCAGCGCTAACAGACACTGCTGCCAGAAAATCCTTGTATTTTTCCTTAAACCTCTCCTCCTCCTCTTTTTCTATTTTTTCCAATATTCTATCTTATCCTCTGGTTCCATGTTTGCATAGTCTGTAACAGCACTGCTGCCATCTTTTAATGGATACAGCACTGATGGATACTCTGTAGTTGATTTTTCTGTTACTGTTTTGGATTTTTTCTTATTTTGATTAAATTTCTTCTTCCTTTTCTTTCTTTTTTCGAATGAAATTACATTTCCCATACATCTTCCTCTCATTTTTAGAATAGTTTTGTTGCTTTTTTTGATTATAACAAAAATACTGTTGGATTAGATTTTGGGAAAATGACAGTAATTGGTTTTTCTTCTCGAAAACACTTATGATATCTGTATTTACTGCATATCAGAACATATCTTGTATGTATCTCATTAAATCATCATATTGGGTGGCCTGCATTTCGCCATCATCATATAATTGCTGGATGTGGTTTGACAGTTTTTCTATATCAGTTGTAACATCATCTCCATTCAGGATATCAATGATTGTCTGTTTCAGTCCATGGTATTCCTTACAATAAATATGTTAATCATACATAAATTTTCCTCCTATATAGATGGTGATTAGTTATTGCTAAAATCCACTTGTATTTTCTTTTAAGTAATATATACTATTCTCATAAATATTTTGGAGGAAAATCAAATGGATAACCAACCTGTTAACAATGAAATAGAAAAATTTGTACAGCTTTCCAAAAATGAAAAA
>RAYE01000006.1 GCA_003612285.1 bacterium D16-51
AGCCTACCAATTATGTGCTTGTCATTGTATAATAAGTTTGTCATATGGGATCACTTCTTTCGTGTAATTTTATGTGCAAACTTATTATACACCTAAGTATCCCATATGGCATTTTTTATTCAAAAACTTGTAAAGTGGTGTTAATTAAAATAATCATGATATTTAATAGCCGAAGTAATATATTGCAATTGTTTAGGAAGAGGGCAGAAAAGGAGCAGACGAATGGATATAAATTTAGAAAAGAAATTAGAAGAAGCAGCAAGAAAGGCAATAAAAAAATTATTGAGTGAGAATAAGGAACATTTTTATTATTGTTCTTTGATTACTGATGGGGAAGGGCATTGTCCAGTTATTTCTGCATGGTCACAGGAAGCGTTGGAAAGGATATTGGAGGAAGAGGCAGAGCCAGATGAAGATATGGAAACTGTTAGATTAGAATATAAATGGTCGTATGCAGATTCTCCATATTATGCATATGGTGAAGAGTTTTTTGAAGAAATAAAAGAATTGTTTGATGATGGAATGGAGGATTTGGATGATGAACAGGCAGAGGAAGAAGTCAATCTTAGAATTGAAGCAATGGAGAGAGTGATGGCAGCGCTTGATCAGGAGGGGCTTTTTGGCATAGGGGACGATAGGATGAAAATTGTAATTAATGCCGAGATTATGCCGCCTGATTATGGAAATACAGAACGGGCAATTAGGCTTAATCCTAAAGAGGCATTAAAAGAATGGCTGGAAGAAATAGCAGAATTTGAATAGTAGCAATGTAGAGGTATGTTTTAAAGCTTAAAGGGAGAGTAGTTCAAGAAGAATAGAATTGCAAACTAAGGAAACTGTTGAAATGATGAATAACTGTGTGGTATGATTGTCCATGCAGAATGGATTTTTTAAAGCGGTTTTGTAATGAAGGGGAAAAAGATGATATATGATGTTAATACCTTGGATATAGTAGGGGAACGGAAAGATGGAGGCCTGGAATTATATATTATTTCATCAGGAGAAATGGATGACAGTCCTGAAAGTCAGTCGCTTTTATTGGATAAAGTCGAAAATTATTTGGGATATGTTAGTAGCAGCCAATTTAAGGAGGATTTTCCAAATGTAGCAAAAGACAGTATATGGATTATTTTGAAATTTGAAGAAGAGCCGCCGCAATTAATTTTGGAGTTATGTGAAAAAATTGTGCCTTGGGCAGAAGATAATGGCGTTAAATTTATTACGCGTATTGGGAAGTAGATAGAAATATTGGAAGTTGGCTTATATAGGGAGGTTTTTGACTCCCATAAAGGAATAAATCAGGCGGACATGTTTTTAGAGGAATTGAAACTTTCTTTGTATCCGGCGGTTATTTGGGATTGAAAAGAGGACTTTGATATGGCGAATAAAAGATTAACGGAAGCAATAGTTAGAGATCATTTTAAAATGATTCGTTATTTTTTTCAATGCGGCTTGCAGCAGAGTTGTTGATTTATAGTGCCTAATAGGAGGAAAAATGTCAGTTGTAGATAAGGATAGAGTAGATGGCATAGCTTTAACAGAAGATAAAGTAATAAAACTGTTAATTACAGACCATTTAGGTTGGGAAAAAGAATATGAACATCTGCTGGTTCTTCAGGAAAAGATAAATTCATATCTTGCATTTTGTGAAAGCGGCCAGTATAAAGAAATATATCCGGGATGCGAAGTAAAAAATGCTATTTTTGAAATTCATTTTTTGCATGAGCCAACGCAGAATGCCTATAAGTTTTTAGGACAATTGCCTGCCAAAGCAGGGGAACTTACTGTAGCAGTAGAATGTGCAGTTTCAGAAAACTGAAAAAAGAGGTAAGAATGAGGGAGCATTTGAATTTTTATATACAGGCAAATAATCCAAGGGTTTTGAAGGAACATAATATAGAAGATAAAAATATATCAGATGCAATGGAAACAATATTTCCGCTGTATACGGAGAGTGCAGTTATGAACTGGAACCATATTTGCATACCCTTATCGTATAAATATGATATTAGTTATATGATGGATGATACTCTTAACTTGCTTGAGGATTTAATTCAGGTAAAAGAAGGGAAGAGGACAATATGCTGGCTTCCAGATACTTTTCGCAGTGATTGGAACGTAGTTTGGGGAAGCGGCCGGCTAGAGATAATTTCCCATTAGGAATCTGTAACTGGTAATATAGAGGAATTGTTAAATGCAAATAACAGGGTTTCTTTAAAAATAGCAGAATTTATGTCAAAATGGAAACAAATATTATATGTTGTCCTGCAAGGTTTAAAGAAAAATGGTTATGTGGAAAATGGGATTGTTAATTTAAAGAGATTAAAAGAGCAGTATAGTAAAATACCTGGTAATGGAATTTTGTATAATGGGTATTAGGGGGACTGCAAATTTCTTCATATTCAACACATTCCTTTTGTTTTTTGTATGGATCAAGTATACTGTCCTTCATGTTAATTCCAAAAGCGTTTGTATGCTAATTGTATGTTAATCTTTCTTGATTTCCAACAGGATAGTATCATTACGTGTTATAATGCAATTTATCAGGACTGTTTTTTCGTTCTGATAAAAGGAGGATACGAAAAAGTCTGGGGACTGGAGGCGATGGGTGATAGAGGTGCCGTTTCAAAGTGTTGTCAATTAGGAACTGTATGGAAATAACTTTTACGCCTTGACTTGCCTATTTCTCCGGCTGCACAGGTCAAAAAACGCAGCCCGCTGTGCCTGCGTTTTTTGACCTGCACATCCGAAGAAATATCCTACGCAATCTGTAAGAGTTATTTTCTTACAGTTCCTTACAGAAAGGAAGATACTTTATGTGGATTTTATTTGCGTTTGGGTCTGCTTTTTTTGCAGGAATTACAGCAATTTTAGCAAAATGCGGAATCAGGAAAACGGATTCCAATGTGGCTGCGGCAATCCGTACCGTGGTAGTTCTTTTGTTTTCTTGGCTTATGGTCTTTCTTGCCGGTTCACAGGCACAGATTTCGGCGATTGACAGGCGGACATGGCTGTTTCTCGTTCTTTCCGGGTTGGCTACGGGTGCATCCTGGCTTTGTTATTTTAGGGCATTGCAGCTTGGTGATATCAATAAAGTAGTTCCTATTGACAAGTCCAGTGTAATCCTTACCATTCTATTTGCTTTTCTTTTTTTGGGCGAAAAGGTTAGCCTGGCAAAGACTGCTGGCATTGTCCTGCTTGCCATGGGCACATTTTTGATGATTGAAAAGAAAAATGGGGATATGGGAAAACAGGCAGAGGGAAGCAGCTGGCTGTTTTATGCGGTCGGTTCCGCCGTATTTGCCAGCCTGACTTCTATTCTTGGCAAAGTTGGAATCTCCGGTGTGGAATCGAATCTGGGAACAGCAATCCGTACAGTAGTAGTGCTGTGTATGGCATGGCTGATGGTTTTTGTAACGGGAAAGAAGAGTGCGGTAAAGGAGATTTCAAAGAGGGAATTAGGTTTTATCTGTTTGTCAGGAGTTGCAACGGGAGCATCCTGGCTCTGCTATTACAGAGCGTTGCAGGGTGGGTTGGCAAGCGTGGTTGTCCCGGTTGATAAGCTTAGTATTGTGGTAACAGTGGCCTTTTCTTATTTTGTATTGAAAGAACGTCTGTCAAAAAAAGCCGTCATGGGGCTGTTTTTTATTGTTGCGGGAACTTTTATCATGCTGATTCCATAAAATAGCATTTTATATGTTTAACCGTATGTTTTCATGGACTTGTCCGTGGACATACGGTTGTTTGTGTTATAGGAAATTGCGCTTTTTTATATTCTGTTTAACTTTAGAAAAAGAACTGTTTAACATATTCCATTACGATAGGTCTATCAAGAAAACAGGCGGCATCAATTTTTAATAATATGATGGCTGGCGATATTCATTTAGTAGCGGAGATATTACAAAATATACCTTCCGATAAACGATCTGCTATCATTGCAAATATGGATCCGCTGTCTGCAGCGCAAATAACGGCAGTTATGGAAAAATAAATAAAGATATGGTATACTGTTTATGTTGCCTGGGATTTTGATACCCTGTTTTTTATCTAATAGGAAATTGCGCTGTAACGTAGTGGTTATCGACAAGAATTGCTTTGCAATTCTTGCTAGCGCACCAGCGCCGGCGGTGCGCTTTTTTATTATAGATCATTTAGGCTGGGAAGAATATGGGCATCTGCTGGTTCTTTAGGAAAAAATGAATGCATATTTTACATTTTGTGAAAGCGGCCAGTATAAAGAAATATAACTGTTACATTAGCCTGTGGGAAGGGGAAGAAAATATGGAAGATACTGGATATATGGAAAAAACAACTTCTTTTATAGAAGAAAATTCTACAATTATTCATATTGTATTAGATGTGGTAGGGCTTATTCCACGTGTTGGCGTTGTGGCAGATGTTATTAATGCTGCATTTTATGCAGTAGAAGGAGGCTGGGAAGGTGTTGTGCTTAGTTTGATATCGTCTATTCCAGGTGTTGGGGATGTGATTGGGTCAATCATTTTGTCAAGAAAAATGTGTATGGCAATAAAGGGGATAGACTTTGGGTTAAAAGCACTGCCACAGGTAAAAAAAGCCAGGGCATATGTACGTTTAATGAGGGGCAAGGCAAAGACTGGGGCAAGGGCAATAAAGGATAAGTATTACTATAGTGTCAAAAGATGGTTTAAAAGAATGGGGAGGCTGTGTAAGTCATGTTTTACAGGCGATACGTTGATATATGCCAGCCAGGGATATTGTTTGATTGAAGAAATATGCAGAGGAGATAATGTTTATACTAAAAAGGAAGGGACACAAGAAACTGCTTTGAGGGAAGTAGAAGAAGTATTCTGCACAGAGGCGCATACGATTTACCATATTTGGCTGGACGGAAGGGAGGAAATTAAGACAACAGCATATCATCCGATTTATATTGTAGCACAGGGATGGGTTTCGGTAATTAATTTGAAGGAAGGCGATATTGCAGAGACAATAGATGGGACAGCACAGATTACAAAAATCGTGAAAGAAAGGCATGAAGAACCTGTTACAGTATATGATTTGCAGGTGAAGGACTGGGAGTCTTATTTTGTTGGGGAGACTAAGCTTTATGTACATAATTGTGGAAGGAGGCCAACGAAAAGACCGTCTTGGAGGCAGACAGAATTGGATGCCGCCAGTGATTATGAAGAGTATGATGCGCAGAAGTCTTTTAAAAATGGGAAAGAAGTCCCTTATGGTACGAGGGGGAGCGTAAGGCCGGATTTTTACAAAAAAGGCCACAGTATGGATACAAAAAATTATAGGCTGGATAAAGCATCTGGAAGAAGGAGGCTGGTTAGAAATGTTGTAGGGCAATACAGGCAAAGGGTAAATCATTTACCAGCAGGTACGAAACAGACTGTCCTGGCAGATATAAGAGGGCAGAATATACCAAGAAGGGATTTGAGGAATCTGGAACGGGAAATCAGAAAGAGAACAGGCGGGGGAGTAAGAGTTAGGTATAGGCGGAGATAAGGCATACAGGGACTATTTGAGTATTTTATATTGGATTTGGAAAGGACAGGATATGGCAGTTGGGTTTAGTGTAGAGGTTGATTGGTTTCAGATAGGGAATGGAGATTTTTTATATTCCTTTTTTTCAACGGTTGCTTACCATTTGGAAAATGAAAATTGGGGAAGCAGGTTTCCTTTTGTAATGAATGAGTTATATCAGGGGAGATTAGAAGCAGAAAATGTTGGCAGGGCTATTAGTGAGGTGGTAAAAATTCGGTCGGAGTTAAAAAATTATCCGCCTGACCAGGTGATTTGGGATATAGACAATCTTTCTGCAAAGCCACCCTGGGGGGATAATATCAGTGGGGAAATTACGGATTTGTCAAATTATTTTGTGACAAGCGGAGGGGAGGATTTCTTTTCTGTCTTTTTAGAAGCATTGGAGGATGCAAAAGAGCTGGGGGTTTCTGTAAAAATTGAGGCTGTATAGATGCGTTGAAAGCAAAAAGCTGAGGTGGTCTATTGACTTGGGAAGAAGAAAGAAAAAGGCGATATTGGTTTAAGAATATTTGTAACTATTCAGCCTTGCGGCTTCATAGTTACACAGCAGTGCTTTCAGCACTGTTGATGTACACATTTTGCACAAAATGCGTGCAAAATGGCACCATAAAACTCATATTTTTGACAAAAAGCATGTCAAAAATCCTCGCATTTTATGGAAGGCTGAACTGTTACGAATATTTATCATTCAGATGTTTTAAATATTGACAGGATACATCCATTACAACAGAAGAATGTAATTAATATTGTAGAAAAAGTAAGAGACACAGGTGTTATGAAAATTGTTGTGATTGGAAGTTCACTCAATTTACGCTGCAATCCATGGTCAGATCTTGATTAGGTTCTTTATGGGGATCTGGATGGTTTTCAAAGGGCAGAGGTAGAAATGCATATTCTTTCTGATATTAATGAAAGCATAGATATCTTGTGGATGCAGGACATTAGATGTACAAATAGGATTGTAGAAGATATAAAAAGGGGCGTGATAGTTTATGAGCAAGCTGTTACGGAGAGCTAAGGCTCGGTTTGATTCTGCAAAGATGCAAACGTGAAGGGGAGTTGCTATTCACGGTCAATAGTATCAAGAATTACAGAAACAAATAATAAATTATTTTTCCTTTGTATTTTGAGTATTATGCAGTATGAGTAAACAAATATCTTCCTATTTTCTGCAAAAAAGCGAAAGTTTTCTGTAAATTTCAATCTGACAAAAATTTAGAAAGGCATTGCTTTCCGCAGGACAATTTAGCTTTTTTAGAATTGCTTTGCTTTTTAAGCTTCCGGCAGATGCGCGCGCACGGACAACTGTCTGAACTGGAACAAACGAATTCCATGGATATTTCGGCTCGGTACGCTTCCGCTGCACAGAATGCGTAATGGTACATAGCGGCTGTGATGGATGCCTGGCATCCATCACAGCCACAAGTGCCAACGCATTCTGAAGCCCCGCCCGAAATATCATGGAATCGTTGTTTCCAGTGAGTTTTGGCAGTGGGCGCGCTAATCAGGGCCGGAAGCAAAAAGCATTAGCAATTCTTAAGAGCGTAGAATTGCCCGGAAAGCAATGCTTTCTATAATTTTTGTCAATTATAAGCTATATAAAACTTTCGCTTTTTTGCAGAAAATGTTAGAAAATATCACTTTCTCATACTGCATAATATTGAAAATATATAGGAAAATAATTTATTAATTGTTTCTATCTTGATACTATTGACCGTGAATAGTAACGAACAGTAACCGCTTAGATTATTTTGTCAAGAAAAACACTTGACAAGTTGCTTTTTTTCCATTATACTACGGTTTGTGTTTAAGGCATGGCAGTCAGGAGGGATTTATGGCATTCGATTTAACAGAAAAATTGCAAAATGTTTTTAAAAACCTTCGGAGTAAGGGGAAATTAACGGAGGATGATGTAAAAGCTGCATTAAAGGAAGTAAAAATGGCTCTGCTGGAGGCAGACGTCAACTTTAAAGTAGTTAAGAACTTTGTCAAAACCGTACAGGAGCGGGCGGTTGGGCAGGATGTGTTAAACAGCCTGACACCTGGCCAGATGGTAGTCAAGCTTGTAAATGAAGAGTTAGTGAACCTTATGGGAAGCGAGACGAAAGAGATTGCGTTAAAGCCTTCTAATGAGATTACAGTTATATTGATGTGTGGCCTTCAAGGCGCCGGCAAAACAACGACGACTGCTAAGATTGCAGGAAAGCTGAAACAGAAAGGGAGAGTCCCTTTGTTAGTTGCCTGTGATGTTTACCGTCCGGCTGCAATTGAGCAGTTAAAGGTAAACGGTGAAAAGCAGGGAGTGGAAGTTTTTGCGATGGGAACCAGCCACAGGCCAGTCGATATTGCAAAAGCAGCACTGGAGCATGCAGCTAAAAATAAGAATAATGTTGTGATTTTAGATACAGCGGGCCGTCTTCATATAGATGAGGACATGATGGCGGAACTTGAAGAAATCAAGTCTAATATAGAGGTTGGGCAGAGCATCTTAGTTGTAGATTCCATGACGGGGCAGGATGCGGTGAATGTAGCTTCTTCTTTCCAGGAAAAGATTGGGATTGACGGCGTAATTTTGACAAAATTGGATGGCGATACGCGCGGCGGCGCTGCGCTTTCTATTAAGGCAGTAACCGGATGCCCGATTCTTTATGTTGGTATGGGCGAAAAGCTGTCTGATTTAGAGCAGTTCCATCCGGACCGTATGGCGTCCAGAATCCTTGGCATGGGCGACGTGCTTACTCTGATTGAAAAGGCAGAGGCTGAAATTGATGAAGATAAAGCACGCGAGATGGAAAAGAAATTCCGAAAAGCGGAATTTGATTTTAATGATTTCTTAGACCAGATGGCACAGATGAAAAAGATGGGCGGCATCCAGAGTATTTTAAGTATGCTTCCTGGTATGGGCATTCCGTCTGATTTGGAAATAGATGACAGTATATTTAAAAATGTAGAAGCAATTATTTATTCTATGACATTGGAGGAACGTGGCAATCCTGCAATTATTAACCCATCCCGTAAACGCAGGATAGCAAAGGGAGCTGGGGTAGATATTTCGGAAGTCAATAAGCTTATGAAGCAGTATGAGCAGTCCAAAAAGATGATGAAGCAAATGTCCGGCATGATGGGTGGAAAAGGGAAAAAGAGAGGAAGATTTTCCATGCCAAAAATGCCATTTGGCTTTTAATTTGTGATAAATAGAGAAGGCATTTTTGGCATTGCCAAACAATGCCATTTGGTTTTTAATTTGTGATAAATAGAGAAGGTATTTTTGGCATTGCCAAACAATGCCATTCGGTTTTTAATTTGTGATAAATAGAAAAGGTATTTTTGGCATTGCCAAACAATGCCATTTGAGTTTTAATTTGTGATAATATAGAAAAGGTATTTTTTTGGCATTGCCAAACAATGCCATTTGGTTTCTAAGACAGCAGGTTAGATTCTGTGTTGTTTATCAGCCAGAATTTTATATATACCTAATAATGAAAATATTAAGGAGGTGAAAATGAGATGGCAGTAAAAATTCGTTTAAGGAGAATGGGTAAGAAGAAATCCCCTTTCTATAGAGTTGTTGTAGCGGATGCCAGAGCGCCAAGGGATGGAAGGTTTATCGAAGAAATTGGTACTTACGACCCAAATCAGGATCCAAGCGTTTTCAAGTTTGATGAAGAAAAGGCTAAGAAATGGTTAGCAAACGGTGCAAAGCCAACTGAAACTGTAGGTAAGTTATTAAAGGAAGCAGGCATCACAAAATAATGTGGACTGTGGACAGGGAGGTTTCAGGTAATGAAAGAATTAGTAGAAGTTCTTGCACAGTCGCTTGTGGACCACCCAGAAGCGGTCACTGTAACGGAAACTGAAAAAGATAACGAGATTATCCTTGAATTAAAGGTTGACCCGGAGGATATGGGAAAAGTAATTGGTAAGCAGGGACGTATTGCCAAAGCGATTCGTGCAATGGTGAAAGCGGCGGCTTCCAGGACAGATAAAAAAGTCGTTGTGGAGATTGGACATTGACGCCGGGGATGTGACTGTAAAGAAAAACGCCTGTGCCATATGGTATAGGCGCTTTTTGTAGTATCGGGAATTTATTTGTAAATATTGAATGAAATGAGGAGTAAAATGGAAGATTTGTTTCGAGTTGGCGTGATTGCCAATACACATGGTATCCGTGGTGAAGTTAAGGTATTTCCTACAACAGAAGATCCGAAGCGTTTTGAATGGTTAGAAGAAGTACTTCTGGACACAGGGAAAGAAAAGATTTCCTTGGAAATCCAAGGGGTGCGCTATTTTAAAAATCTTGTAATTGTAAAGTTTAAGGGAATTGATAATATCAATGATATTGAGAAATATAAAGGGATGAATTTGTATGTAACAAGGGAAAATGCAATCCCATTAGAAGAAGGGGAATATTATATTGCTGATATCATCGGCGCTGAGATAGAAACAGAGGATGGGGAGTTTTTTGGTACATTAAAAGATGTGCTGGAAACTGGCGCAAACCTGGTTTATATTACAGAACATGAGGGCAGGGAAGTGCTCCTTCCGGTGATTCCTGACTGTGTAAAAGAGATTGATACAGAGAAAAAAAAGGTTGTTGTGCATATTATGCCAGGGCTTATGGATTAGAATGTGATTGAATGGGGGGGGCCTATGGATTTTCATATAATGACTTTATTTCCAGAAATGATAGAAAATGCAATGGGAGTCAGTATTACAGGCAGGGCAGTAAAAGCAGGGCATATTACTGTAAATGCCGTAAATATCAGGGATTATGCGCAGAATAAGCATAACAGGGTGGATGATTATCCCTATGGGGGCGGCGCCGGCATGGTGATGCAGGCAGAGCCGGTATATCGGTGTTACCAGGCCGTTGCAGGCGGTTGCAGGGAAAAAATCCGTGTCGTTTATCTTTCTCCAAAGGGCAAGGTTTTTTCCCAGGAAATGGCACAGGAATTTGCAGAAGAAAAGGAACTTATTTTTTTGTGCGGCCATTATGAGGGGATTGATGAACGGGTTTTAGAAGAAATTGTTACAGATTATGTGTCAATAGGGGATTATGTGCTGACGGGCGGGGAACTTCCGGCCCTGGTTATTATGGATGCTGTTTCCCGGCTGGTGCCGGGGGTTTTAAATAATGCAGAATCAGCCTGTACAGAATCTTTTTCCGGGAATCTTCTGGAATATCCGCAGTATACAAGGCCGGAGGAATGGAATGGGAAAAAGGTTCCGCCGGTTTTGCTTTCTGGAAACCATAAATTGCTTGCCGAGTGGTACCGAAGGCAGTCAGTGATTGAGACTGCAAAAAAAAGGCCGGATTTATTGGAAAAGGCAGAACTGTCTGAGGAAGAGAAGAAGTTCGTACAGGATTTAGAAGGGGAAGGGCATGGGAACGATAAGAAAAAAAGGTAAAATTTTTTTTATTATGGCAGCCTTGGCATGCGTCCTTTTTTCTGGCTGTGCTGCCTTGCAGGAAAAAGAAAATTTATCTATTAGCGGGTTTGCATTTGACACAACATACACTATTACCTTATATGAAGGCGGAAGCAGGGAGGTTTTGGACGCCTGCGTATCAAAATGCAGCGAATATGAAAAGGTGTTCAGCCGTACATTAAAAGACAGCGAACTTTATCAAATAAATGAAATAGAGGAAATTTATAAAAAGGCTGTGGAAGAAAATAGTAAATTGAAAAGCCAGTGGAAACAGAAGAACGTACGTTATGATGAAGAGGGGCTTGCCCGGCTGAAAGCTGCAATTGAGGCAGGCAGGACAGAGGGCAATGCAGCAGAATATAAACTTCATAAGGATGGCAGTATTACATTTCCAGTATCGGAAATGATGGAAGAAATTTTGTCCAAAGGGCTGGAATATTCTGAAAAATCGCAGGGAGGATTTGACCTTTCCATAGAACCTGTTACATCCCTTTGGGATTTTAAGGCAGAAAAGCCGGAAGTTCCTGTAAAGGAAGAAATCAGAAAGGCGCTGGAATATGTGGATTACCGGAAGGTTTTGCTGCAGGATGGGAAACTTTCCTTTTCTATGCCAGGTATGGGAATTGATTTGGGAGGGATTGCAAAAGGTTTTATTGCGGATGATTTAAAAAAATATTTATTGGGGCAGGGGGTAAAAGGGGCGTTGATTAACCTGGGCGGCAATGTACTGTGCATTGGGGGGAAAGAGGATGGGGAGCCATTTTATGTAGGCGTCCAGCAGCCTTTTGCGCAGAGAAGCCAGACAATTGCGGCAGTAGCAGTAAAGGATGTTTCTGTGGTTTCCTCAGGGATTTATGAACGCTATTTTAAAACAGAGGATGGAGCGATGTACCATCATATTATAAATCCAGAAACAGGGTATCCTTATGAAAATGATTTGCTTGGCGTAACCATTCTTTCAGAAAAGTCGGTTGACGGCGACGGGCTTTCTACCACCTGTTTTGCGCTTGGAAGAGAGAAGGGGATAGAGTATGTCAATTCGCTGGAGGACGTCTATGCAGTGTTTATTACGGAGGATGAAAAGCTTTGGTATTCGGATGGTTTTGAAAAATTTTTGAAGGAAGGGGAAAGCGGATGAAGAAACTTCGGAGGGAATATCGCTTTTATGGGAGAGTGCAGGGAGTGGGATTCCGCTACCATGCAAATTATGCGGCACAGCAACTTGGGATAACGGGCTGGGTGCGCAATTGTTACGATGGCAGTGTAGAGGCGCAGGCGCAGGGTTCTGCAAGGGCATTGCAGGATTTTGTGGAAATGCTGGAAAATGGAAGGTATATCAGGATAGAGTCGATGGACTACAGGGAAATCCCGTTAGAGGAGGGGGAGCGCGGATTTCGGGTAAGGCAGGACTGTTAAATGGAAAAAAAGGAGAGTACAGAATTTGCTGTCTGGGTGGCGGGCCTGATTTTAGGAGGGTTTGCACTTCTGGTGCTGTTGGCCGCGTATTTTTTGCCATTTTCATTGGAAAGCCTTACTTATGACTGCTGGATTCACAAAAGAAGCGGGATATATTGCCCGGGCTGTGGCGGAACCAGGGCTTTTTTTGCAATTTTGCATGGGGAGTTTATTACCTCTTTATTCTATCACCCGGTTGTGCCTTATATGGGGATTTTATATGCTGTATTTATGCTCCGCGGGGCAATCCATTACCTCTCAAAAGGCAAATATCCTTTTATGAAATTCCGGCTGGGCTATATTTATACAGCAGTCGGGATAACAATTGCCCAGTTTCTGGTAAAAAATATCTGCCTGCTGGTTTTCCATATTGCATGGATGAAGTGATATATACAGTGCACGATAAAATGTGCTGTAACATATTGGTTCACCAGCAAAAAAGCCAGAGGTCCTAAAAACAGACACAAACATTGCGTTAAATGCGCATAGTCTCAGCAAAGTTGAGCCATTAAAGGCGGTGCAGAAATGAGGATAAATATGTATAAAATCTATCAGATGGATACAAAGCAGCTTGAAAATCCATATGTTTTCCAAAAATATTATCAGGAAGTTACAGACAGCCGGCGTCAGAAGGTTGACAGTTTCCGTATGATGAAAGATAAAAAGCTTTCACTGGCTGCAGGGGTTTTGCTGAACCAGGGATTAAAAGAGCAGGGCCTTTTGGCAGAAAAGGAAAAAATTGTGGAAGGGGAAAATGGAAAACCATACCTTCCTGGGAATCGCAGGGTTTATTTTAATATTTCCCATTCCGAAGAGAGGGCAATTGCAGTATTTTCGGATGCAGAAGCAGGATGTGACATAGAGTATGTGAAAAATTTTCCAGGGCTTGGGCTGGCGGAACGGTTTTTCTGCCCGGAAGAATATAGATATATTTTAAAACAGGAAGAAAAAAGCCAGGCGGCTGCATTTTACCGTCTCTGGACATTGAAGGAAAGTTTTTTGAAAGCGTCTGGGTTTGGGCTGAAACTGCCATTAAATCAATTCTGTATCAGCCTGGAAGGGGAGATACAGGTAAAACAGCAGGTGAACCGGAAAAAGTATTATTTGGAAGAATGGCGGGATGGGGAATATCAGATAGCGGTTTGTTTAGAACAGCCTTTACAGTCAATTTCTAGAAGAGGGCTAAAATCTTATGTGCAAGCACAACAATTTCAGCCTTTTTCAGAAACCGGCCATGAATAGTAACCGGTAAGCAAACTCCGAAGCGTTCCCGGGCTTGACATCATTTAAGGATAAAAGTATACTATTGCTAATGTTGTTCAGGGTTTCCGTGGCAAGAACCGCATTGATGCACATTATCTAATATGAAATGATAGATTATAGAAGAGAATTTCCAAACAAGGAGGAAAAGAAAATGAGTAATATAGCGATGATTTTTGCAGGAGGTAAGGGCGTCAGGATGGGTTCTGGTATTCCAAAGCAGTTCCTGGAAATCCATGGGAAACCGATTTTAGTCCATACACTGGAATTATTCCAGGAGCATGATATGATTGATAAAATCTATGTTTCTGTTTTAAAGGAGTATATTGAAAAGACGAGGAAATTGGTAAAGAAATACCAGCTTGATAAAGTTGTGTCCGTAATTGCCGGTGGTGAAACGGCACAGGATTCGATTTATAATGTCTTAAAGGAAGCAGAGCGGGAAAATGCACAGGATTCTATTGTGCTTCTGCACGATGGCGTCCGTCCATTTGTTTCTTACAATACAATCCGAAAAAATATTGAGAGCGTAAAGAAATATGGGAATGCAATTACCTGCACTTCCTGCCAGGAGACAATTCTTTTAAGCCAGTCAGGGGAAAAGGTGGATTCTGTGCCATACCGTAAAGATACATTTGCAGCGCAGGCTCCGCAGAGTTTTTACCTGAAAGATATTATTGAAGCACATGACCAAATCCGGGCAAAGGACCCGACATATGAAAATATGGTAGACGCCTGTACCATTATGACAACACTGGGAAAAGAAGTTGTAATGGTTTCAGGAAATAGGGGGAATATTAAAGTTACAACGCCGGAGGATGTATACATGTTCCGGGCATTGCTAAATTATAAGGAAAATGAGCAGACATTTGGTATTGGCCTGACAAATGATATCCATTAGAAAAACCGAAATAGAAAAGGAGGGTTTATTTTGTATATAGAAAGTCCTGATAATACCGTTTTACAGGAAGATTTGGAAAGGGCAGTAAAGGAAGGTTTTCCAACAGATAAACTAAAGAATGCAAAAGTATTGGTAACAGGGGCAACGGGCCTTCTCGGCTCTCAGGTGGTAAAATATTTATTGTGTTTGGAACGCTTAAAAAAGCTTGGCATTACGGTTATCATCTCTGTCCGGAATAAGGAAAAAGCCAAAAAGGTATTTCCATATCTGGGGGAAAACCCTTCCCTTGTGTTATTGGAAGGCGATATTAATGATGAAATTTGCTATGATGGCGGGGTGGATTATATCGTTCATGGCGCCAGCCCGACTAGTTCAAAATATTTTGTGTCTTCTCCGGTAGAGACAATCCGTACTGCGATGGATGGGACGGCAAATATCCTTTCGTTTGCAGAAAAGAAAAAAATAAAAGGTATGGTTTATCTATCTTCGCTGGAAGTCTATGGGACGCCGGCAGAAGGGGCGGAGCTGATTTCAGAAAAGGACTATGGGTATATTGACCCATTAAGCGTCCGCAGCAGCTATTCCGAGGGAAAACGCATGGTAGAATGTCTTTGTGTATCATATGCAGCGGAATATGGCGTCCCGGTAAAAATCGCAAGGCTGTCCCAGTCTTTTGGAGCCGGGGTGGAATACAATGATGGAAGAGTGTTTGCGGAATTTGCAAGGTGCGCAATTGAAAAGAAAAATATTGTACTGCATACGGAGGGGAAGACAGTCAGGAGTTATTGTTACACAATGGATGCAGTTACCGCCCTGGTTGCTATTTTATTGGATGGCGCGGTTGGGGAGGCGTATAACGTGACGAATATGCGTACAGCAATCTCCATTTATGATATGGCAGAACTAGTCTGTAATATTTTTCCAGATTCCGGCATTTCTGTAGAGAAGGATTTGCCGGAAGATATCAGCAGTTTTGGCTATAACCCGGAGATGGTAATCCGCTTAGACAGCAGTAAGCTGGAAAAGCTGGGCTGGAGGGCAACGGTTGATCTGGAGGAAATGTATCAGAGGCTGATAGACAGTATGATGCTGACAAAGGACACAAATCGTAAACTATATTAGCAGGAGGATAATAGATTATGGGAATGACAATGACGCAAAAGATTCTGGCAGCCCATGCAGGGCTGCCTTCTGTAGAAGCCGGGCAGCTGATTGAGGCAAATTTGGATTTAGTCCTGGCAAATGATATTACCGGTCCGGTGGCGATACACGAGGTAGAGAAATTAAAGAAAAAAACAGTGTTTGACAAAGATAAGGTTGTTTTGGTGCCAGACCATTTTGCCCCAAATAAAGATATTAAGTCGGCAGAGCATTGCAAATGCGTGCGGGAATATGCAAAGGCACATGATATTACAAATTATTTTGAAGTTGGGAAGATGGGGATTGAGCATGCCCTGCTTCCGGAACAGGGGCTGATTGTTGCAGGCGAGGTATGTATTGGCGCTGATTCACACACCTGTACATATGGCGCGCTTGGCGCATTTTCCACAGGCGTTGGGAGTACAGATATGGGCTGCGGCATGATTACCGGGCAGGCATGGTTTAAAGTGCCGTCTGCAATTAAATTTACTTTAACAGGAAAGCCTTCCAAATGGGTTAGCGGGAAAGATGTCATCCTGCATATTATTGGAATGATTGGCGTAGACGGCGCGCTTTACCAGTCTATGGAATTTACCGGGGACGGGATTAAGAATCTTTCGATGGATGACCGTTTTACCATTGCCAATATGGCAATTGAAGCAGGTGCGAAAAATGGCATTTTCCCGGTAGATGAAAAGACTATCGCATATATGGAAGAGCATTCAGCGAAAAAATATACTGTATATGAGGCCGATGAGGACGCCGTTTATGAAAAAGAATATACGATTGATTTAAGCAGCATAGAACCTGTTGTTGCTTTTCCACATCTTCCGGAGAATACAAAGAAAGTATCAGAGGCAGGGGAAGTTCCTATTGACCAGGTAGTAATTGGCTCCTGTACAAATGGCAGGATTGAAGATTTGCGCGTTGCCGCAGAAATTTTAAAAGACAAAAAGGTTGCAGATGGAATCCGTGCGATTGTGATTCCGGCTACACAGGCTATTTATATGCAGGCAATTGAGGAAGGGCTGGTACAGACATTTATCCGTGCCGGCGCAATTGTAAGCACCCCTACCTGCGGTCCGTGCCTTGGCGGATATATGGGGATTCTGGCGGCTGGCGAAAGGGCGGTTTCAACAACAAACCGCAACTTTGTAGGGCGCATGGGGCATGTAGATTCAGAAATTTATCTGGCAAGCCCGGCTGTTGCAGCGGCAAGCGCAGTGACTGGAAAAATTTCACAGCCATCTGATTTAGGGATGGAATAAGAATGGAGGTAAATATATGAAAGCATGTGGCATAGTCCATAAATATGGTGATAATATAGATACGGATGTTATTATTCCGGCAAGGTACTTAAATTCTTCTGACCCGGATGAGCTTGCAAAAAAATGTATGGAAGATATTGACCCGGATTTTGTAAACCGTGCAAAAAAGGGTGATATTATGGTTGCCAATAAAAATTTTGGCTGCGGCTCTTCCAGGGAACATGCGCCGATTGCGATTAAAGCGGCAGGAATCGGCTGTGTCATCGCAGAAACATTTGCCCGGATTTTTTACAGGAATGCGATTAATATTGGCCTTCCGATTATTGAGTGCGCTGAGGCGGCGAAAGAAATTGAAGCGGGCGATACCGTGGAAATTGACTTTGACAGCGGCATGATTTATGACAGGACGAAAAATACAGAATATAAGGGACAGGCGTTCCCGCCGTTTATGCAGAAGATTATTAAAGCAGAAGGCCTCATTAACTACATTAATGAGAATAAATAATGTATTGTTCCTATTCACGCTCTATTCCAGAAAAAAGGATGGCTGTGGATAGGAACAATGCACAATTGAGAGGATTTTAGAAATGGGAATGGTTTTTGGAGTAATCCTGGCAGGCGGGGTTGGAAACCGCATGGGGAACCTGGAACGGCCAAAGCAGTATATCACTGTCGGTGATAAGCCGATTATTATCTATACGGTCCAGAAGTTTCTGGAAAATGAAGAGTTTGAGCATTTGATTGTGCCGTGCCCTAGAGTGTGGATAGAGCATACAAACAGCCTGATGAAAAAGTATTTTCCAGAGAAAAAGGGACATATTACTGTTTTAGAGGGCGGGGAAACACGGAATGAGACAATTATGAATGCGATTGCCTTTATTGAGCGGGAGTATGGGCTGGACGAGGAAACATTAATTGTAACACATGATTCTGTCAGGCCGTTTCTGACAGAACGGATTATACGGGAAAATATAGAGTATGGCAAAAAATACGGCGCGGCTGATACAGTAATCCCGTCTACGGATACGATTGTGACAAGCAAAGATAACGTTGTGATTTCTGATATCCCGGACCGGAAAAAAATGTACCAGGGGCAGACGCCGCAGACGTTCCGTGCAAAAAGGCTGCGGGAACTTTATCATTCTTTGACAGAGGAAGAAAAGGAAATCCTGACAGATGCATCCAAGATTTACATTATGAAGGGAGAAAAAGTATATCTGGTAAATGGCGAAGTTTCAAATATAAAGATTACGTATCCATATGACCTGCGCGTGGCGGAAACTTTGGTGAAAAATATGGAGGGTGAAGGGCTGTAAATATATTGCAGCCTTTTTTATATCGTAGGGAATTGCTGTAACCATAGTGATATGCCGACAAAAGCAGGAGGAGTAAAAAAAATACGGTTAAAGTGTAAAAAAATTACGGAAACTGTTGTATTTTTTTTAGATTTGTATATAATATAGAGAGAGGGCGCTATTGTCTAATTATAGTAAACGCATAAAATACATGCGTTTACTATAATGGATGCGCACGGATACACATAGGAAGTATGCTGCTTTGCAGCGTGTATCCGGCACTGAAAACGAAGCAAAACGCAAGTGTTTTTTTCGTTTACTAAAATACACAAGGGAGGGGATATTATGCTGGCAGAATTCAGGGTACGGAATTATAAAAATTTCAGGGATGAATTACAGTTTTCATTGGAACAGAACAAGAACTATGAGTTTAACCAGGATGCAGTCTATAATGGTATTATTAAAGATTCTGTTGTAGTTGGTTATAATGCTTCAGGTAAGACAAATTTGGGGCTGGCAGTTATGGATATTATAGTCCACCTGACAGATAAGAAGTGGAAAAAAACTCCAGGCATATTATATTCTAATTTATACAGCCAGGATGATGTGGTTTCTTTCGCATACAAATTTAAATTTGGTTCCAGTATCTTAGAATATACATATGAAAAAAAGGATGCAGAATATGTGTTACGGGAAAGCATTAAGATTGACGGGAAAAGGATTATCACAAATGATTCAGGGACATGTTCTGTGGAATTAAATGGTTCAGAAAACCTGAACCTGGAAAATTGGGACAGTTCTATTTCTTTGGTGAAATATGTATATGCGAATACTATATTGGATAAAGAAGATAAAAACTGCCTGGTTTTTATAAAGTTTATGAAGTTTGTGAATCGGATGCTGTGGATAAGCAGTACAGAAGGATTGAAAGCCATAGGGTTTGTTACCAGTGCAGGCGATGTTTTTGAGCAGATATGTAATATGGAAAATGGCGTCCAGAATCTGGAAGCCTTTCTGCGTGAAGTAAACCTGCCGTTTCATCTTGTAGTGAAGGATAAAGGGGAAGGGAAAAAAGTCTACTGCAGGGTTGGGGAAAAAGAGGCAGCATTTGCCCCACTTATGTCCAGTGGGACAAAATCATTGGTTTTTCTGTTTTTATGGTATATGCAGAGGGAAAACATTTCTTTTATATTTATTGATGAATTTGATGCATTTTACCATACTGATTTGTCGGCTGCCGTAATCCGCAAATTGATGGCAGAAAAAAATACGCAGGTTGTTTTTACCTCACATAATACAGATATCATTACCAATGAGTTATTGCGTCCGGACTGTTATTTTATATTGGACGATAACAGAATCCAGCCTTTCTGCAGCCTGACTGACAAGGCTTTAAGGGAAGCGCATAATTTACAGAAAATGTATAAGGCGGGGGCGTTTCATGTTTAACCAAAAGAAAAAAGTTATTTTTATATATGAAGGGATAAAAGCGGAAGAAAAATTACTGAATAACCTTGTAGAATTGTTTTTTTCTTCTGCGGCAGATGTTTCAATCTTAAACTGTCCGGCGGATGGAAATATATATATGCTTTGGAGCAGGATGAAAAAGGATGGGTTTGAAACAAATGTAATTGATGTTTTAAAAGAGATGAGCACAGTTGCAAAGGAGCGTTTAAGAAATTTCAGGGCAAGTGATTTTTCCGAAATTTATCTTTTTTTCGATTATGACGGACATAATGACAATGTTCCGAAAAAATATTTAAATGAGGATGTATTGGGGGAAATGCTTGCGGCATTTAACAATGAGACAGAACTTGGGAAATTATATATATCCTATCCAATGATTGAATCAATAAAAGAGATTATGGTAGATGCAAAGGATTATAAGCATTTATATCTTTCTTTAGATGAAATTGCAGCGTATAAGAAAAATGTTTTTTCACAGCCTGATTTTAATAATTACAGCAGCATTGATGAGAAACATTGGCTGATTGCCTGTAATGCAAGCCGCAAACGGGCCAGCCTGCTGGTAAAGTACAATAGTTTCTGTACATATGCATATTTTATACAAAACCTTAGCCAGGAAAAAATTTATTTTTATCAAAAACAGAATTATATTAAGAATGGAAGCTTGTTATGCATTTTAAATTCTGTGCCGCTTTTTCTTTTGGAGTATTACAGGGAAGATTTCTGGGACAGGGTAACGGATGCATAAGCCTAAGGAACTGTATGGAAATAACTTTTACACCTTGGCTTGCCTATTTCTCCGACTGCACAGGCCAAAAAGCCTCAACGTAGCCCGCTACGCCTGCGTTTTTTGACCTGCACATCCGAAGAAATATCCTGCGCAATCTGTAAAAGTTATTTTCCTACAGTTCCTAAGGATCTGTATCTATAAAAATCTGCTGGTATTTAACTGCATTTGTAATAATATCAGCAGATTTCCGGAAAAAATATAAATCAGATAGGATTGCTGTTTTTTTGCCATAAATTTCTATTATTTTATTAAAGTGAAATGTTTAAAGGGGGAGCACATTTTATGAAATCATGGAGTAAAAAAGGAAAGATTTTTGTAGTAATAGCTGTTCTTTTTGCTATGGTTACAGGACAGGCTTCTATTGTTTCTGCCACTGAGGGATTGGTTAAGGATGAAACAGCAGAAATAGTGCAGGAGGGCAGTGAAGAAGACGGAAGCCAGGAAAGCAGCGGGGAAGGGGATGGAGCCCAGGAAAACCAGGGGAGCGAAAATAATGGACAGGACAGCAGTTTACCTGATACGGCAAACTTAAGGTTTATTTTTACATCGGATATTCATGGGCAGGTAACGACCGAAGATTATGAAAATGGGACAGTATTTACGACAGGCGGTTTGTCCAGGACGGCCACTTTAATTAAGGAGGCTAGGGATGAGGTAAAGGAAAATAATACCCTATTATTTGATTTAGGGGATAATATGTATGACTACACTACCGATTATATTTATAATTATGATGATTCGTTAGTGCAGCCGGTATATAAAGCCCTTTCTTTGCTTGGGTATGATGCTATTACACTGGGGAACCATGATTTTGAATATACGTTGTCTTACATTAAAGAACAGTTAAAGGAATCTGGATTAGAAAATAAAGTTGTATTGTCTAATGTAAAAAATATTAATACAGGTAAAACAGTATGGGCAGAAAATAAAATTATTGAAAAACAGCTTTATACATCGTCAGGAAGAAGCATAAATGTAAAAGTGGGTATAATTGGGGAGACGATTCCTGACCTTCCGGATAAGAGGGAGAATTATTTAGGCGTTCTTCAGACAGAGGATATTGTTGAAAATGTAAAAAAAGAAGTGGATATTTTGAAAGAAAAAGGCGCAGATGTTATTGTGGTAATTGCACATTCAGGAATCGGTGCTGAAAAAGTAGGAAGTATGACGCATAATGTAGGATATGCCTTAACTAAGGTTGAGGGTGTGGATGCTGTTTTATGTGGGCATGCACATAAAGACTTTCCGTCTAAAAAGGAAGCGGCATATAATTCCCTTCCGGGAGTTGACCCAATTACCAGCCTAGTCAATGGCAAAAGCCTGGTACAGGTGAAAAGCCGTGGGGCAAGTATTGGAATTGCTGATTTGGAGCTTTCTGATTCCGATAATAAAATTTCTATCGTTGGAAGGAATTCTTCCATTCGGAATGTGAATGCCAATACATTGGCAGATCAGGCAGTTAATGATTGTATGGGAGACTGGACAAGAATTTTTTTATCAGACTGCAGTGAAATTTTATGTGAAATAGGCAACCGTACAGAATTACAAAACTATTTTGGGACACAGGAGGATACTGACCTTATTCAGCTGATGAATAATATAAAGGTGGGGTATGGTCTAAATTATATTAATAATATTGAAACAGAGTATAAAAAATACCCTGTCGTGGGCGCTTCCTCTTATATTAAATATGGTTCTGGCGACAGCAGGGATTATATTGATATTTCCGGCGATTTTAAACGGTCTAATATATATGACTTGATTAATTACAGGACAAAATTATTTTTATACGAAATGACAGGCAGCCAGCTCCGCGAATGGCTGGAATGGTCTGCAGGCTGTTATGAGACACAGGATGGCAGCCAGCTTTTGGATGAGGACTTCCCTTCACTGAAAGGGGATAAGCCGTTACAGTATGCATTAAAACAGAAATATCTTAATGATTGGAAAAACTTTTTTGTATTTGATGGGATAGAATATAAAATCAATCCTGAGGTGGAAGCGCGTTATGATGCAGAAGGGCATAAAATCAATGATACCAGCCGTATTACTTCGTTAACCAGGAATGGGACGCCGGTTGCAGATACTGATGTTTTTGTAGTGGTTTCCCACCAGGTGCCGGACAATGAGCTCTTTAACAAGATGGAACTAAAAAGAATTTCCTATATATCTGCGGATAAGTATCGGAACTATATTGAAAGCTTTATTGGGAAAATGTCTTTGGCTGGCAATTTAAAGCCGTTAAAAGATGATAACTGGAGTGTTTCTTATTCTGACAAATATAATTATATTCTAAAGAGTGCAAAAGACGGCCAGGAAGAGGCTGACAGGCGGGACTGGCTGACAAGGGGCGTGGAGGATGAAGATGAAATTTATTGGTATTATCTGCTGGAGGCAGATAAAATACAGAAAGAAGATATGACCGGGCCGGGAATCAATGCAGTTATCCTTAATGAGGATATTATGGAAAAAAAAGGCACGATTGTTGTGCAGGCAACAGATTTGTCAGGGGTATCATGCTTAAAGTATACAAAGGGGAAGTACAGCATCAATGACCCGGTTTGGAACAGTGCGAAGCAGGTGAGCGGCGGTAAATTCAGTTATAGCCATAATGCGATATATTCTATGATGGCAGAAGACGGGAAGGGAAATCGGAGCATTGCCTATGTAAAGACTTCCAATATTGATTCAAATATGCTGGCAGCTCCCGTTGTTAACACCTATTCAAACAAAAAGAAATATATTCAGGGGACGGCTGAGGCAAATAGCACAATATATTTTCAGATAGAAAATGGAAAAAAATATTCTGCTAAGGTGACATCCAAAGGAACTTTTCAATATGCGCTGACTCCTCAGAAAGCTGGGAAAAAGATTTTTGTATATGTTGTGGACAGTAAGGGAAAGACAAGTGCAAGGACTACAGTTGTCGTAAAGAGGACAGGACCGAATAAGCCAAAGCTTGATAATACAATTAAAACAGATTCTAAGACCGTATCAGGAAAAATAAATGATATGTATGCTTATCCGCTTGTTTTAGTAGATGATAAAGTATTATATGTGCCTAGTGACAATGTAGCAGAGTTATATAAGAAATCATCGTTCTATGATAAAGCTTATAAAGTAGTAGTAGCAAAAATGGATGTTACATCATCAGGTACATTTCAGTTTTCCCTGCAGGACTATCCTGCTGCACAGTCATATGTTAAGATTAAAACGATTGATGCGTTATCCCGATGCAGCCTTCAGTATAAAGTTGGAGTTACTTTAGCGAAACCGAGAAAGCCGGAAGTGCCATCAATTAGCAACCTTTCTAAATCTGTAAAGGTGTATACAGCTGAAAAGTGCAGCAGCGCTACGGTACAGGTTGACAGTAAGAAGTATACAGTGACAAAGGCTAAATATACAAAAAATACGGGTTATTGTTATACAATTACAGTGCCAAGAAGTGATTCTACAAGTACTTTTCGGGTTTGGCTTACAAATAAAGTAGGAAATAGTAAAGCTATTGTGCTGCATCCTGCAGAAAAAGCGCCTAACAAGCCCAAATTAGATAAAGTAAAGCGTTCTGCGAAAAAGGTTACCGGAAAGGTACATTTGGTGGGAAATAAGGAAGGGAAAAGTACAGTTAAAAACACAAAGACAAAAGTGTATATTTATTTAAATGGAAAAAAACATCTGGCGAAGATAAAAGATGATGGAACGTTTTCTTTGAAATTTAAAAAACGGAAATTAAAGCCTCATGATAAGCTGGTGTGTTTTGCAAAAAATTGCAATGGGACAAGTTTGAAACGGATTGTTTATGTAAAGTAAAAGATTAATATATAATCCGTGAAAATATATAATTTATAAGGAGGAGACAATGAAGACACTCTATATTCACATAGGCACGCCGAAGACAGGAAGTTCTGCAATTCAGAGTTTTCTTTGGCAGAACAGAAAGGTTTTAGAACAGAAAGGGTATTGTTACCCTGATGTATCTTTCCGTTATGAGTTTGTGTCAAAACGTAGAAATGGCTACTTCCTGCGTGCAGAAGATTTGGGGAATAAGGGGTCTGGTTTTGAGGAGGGAATGGATATTATCAGGGAAGCATTTGAGGAATATCCAAATGTAATTTTATCAGATGAGGGAATCTGGTATGAAGGAGTGAAATGGCATAAGAAACTGTTAAAAATTATGCAAAAAAAAGGATATCAGGTTAAGCTGGTGGTTTATTTAAGAAGGCAGGATGAATATTTGATTTCCAGATGGAATCAGTATGTAAAAACGGCTGCTTCTAAATATAAGGATACGGAAAAGGATTTAAATGAGTGGGAAACATTTTTACAAAAAGGCTTAAAAGATTTTACAATGAATTATGGTGAGAATTTAAAGAGATTAGAAGAAATTTATGGGCGGCAGAATATTTTTGTAAGACGCTATGATAGAAAATATTTTCCGGATAATTCCATTTGTGCTGATTTCTTACAGACGATTGGGCTGGCCCAGACAGAAGAATATACTATGGCACAGATGTTGGTGAATCCCAGTTTGTCACAGAACACGGCAGAAATCCAGCGTGTATTGAATACTTTGATAGAAAAAAATGAAGATGGGGATTCTGATGATGACTCTGATTTACAGTTCTTCCGAAATCTTTTGTTATCCTTTTCTGAATTATCTACAAAAAGCTACCCATGTAGTATGTTTTCTGAGGAAGAGGCAAAGGAGTTTATGGAACACTATCATGAAGGAAACTGCAGGGTCGCAAAAGAGTATTTTGGAGAAGAAGAGTTATTTCATTTAGAGGAGGGGAAAGCGAAACCAAAATGGGAAAAAAACAACCCCAATATGCAAGATGATATGATACGGTTTATGGGGGCGTCTTGTATGTATTTTTTGGAAGAAAACAGAAGAATCAATAAAGAATTACAAGAATTGAAGTTATTTAAAAACAAAATGAGGCATCCTATCCATACTTTGAGTAAAAAATTGTCAAACAGGGAATAAAAAAGCTGAAAAGTATACGGATGTCTGATGTTATTATGTATAGTATTAATATAGATAGACTGAATTTATGCAGGAACGCCTGGATTTTGACTTTTCAGGCGTTCTATGCTACTCTGTAAAAGGGTATATTTTGTGGCTGATATGTATTTATGGAAGTTGTTACCAAGGATTCAGGAGGATAAGATGAGACTATCAAAGAAGAAAATTTTAGTTTTTAGCAGGATGCATATTACAAATTTTGGGGACCCGATTATAGCCGACTGCTGTAAATATATTATTAAAAAAACAGCGAAAGAGAATAGATACAGAGTAAAAGTCACAATGGCGGATGTATATGAAAAGGATATAGCAGTTACGAAAAAACTTTTAAAAGGGCAAAAGGCGGTTGTATTTCCCGGCGGGGGGCTGAATTCTGTTGTTTTTAATAATAAATTGCTTGAGATACTTAAATTAATAGAGGAACAAAAAAATACTTCTGTATTTTTTAATGCAGTTGGGATTCTTAAAGTGAAACCGAGGAAGAAAAATGAAGAATTACTGATAAAGCTTTTTAACCATAATCAAGTCAAACAAGTGACTACGCGTGGGGATTATGACCAGCTTTTAAAATATATTCAATCGCCAAGGGTATATCCCGAAAAACTGGTATTTGACCCGGCAATCTGGGTAAACGAAGCTTATGAAATTGAACATTCTATTGATTCTGAAAAAATAGGGATTGGTGTAATTCGTCCAGAAATATTCCAAAGTAATGGAAATGATTTTTCCGCAGAGGATGTATTTCAGATGTATTTTAACATAGTGAATGAATTAGAAGCAAAAGGTTTTGCCTGGGAATTTTTTTCAAATGGCATGAAAGAAGATTATAATTTTGGTGTTGAAACCCTAAAACGAATGGGACGGAGTACAAAAAAATATATAGGGAAAAATGTGAAAAGCAGCAGGGAGCTAGTTGAAAAGATTGCTTCCTATAAGGCAGTAATTGCAGCAAGGCTTCATGCGAATATTATTTCAACGTCCCTGCGCGTGCCGTCTGTAGCGTTAGTGTGGAATGACAAAATGAATTTATTTGCAGAGATCATTGGTGAAGAGGAGCGCTATATCGGGGTAGAGCATCTGAAAGACGCAGATTATATTGTCCATCAGCTTGAACTTGCGATTAAGAATGGATATGATGAGAAAAAAATTGACTGCATGAAAAATGTTACAGTGGAAACAATAAAAAATATCATTATTTCATAATTAGGAATGGGGAGTTGGATGGAAAACTGCATTGATGAAAAAATAATCCAGGCAAGAGTGGTTGATATTAAATGGGAGAGAGTTATTGTCCATCTTTATGTAGAAATGGAGTATTCTAATGCTGCAGATGAGCAGATTTCTTTAAGCTTTTATGCGGTAAATGGGTTAAATAAGGCAAAAGCGGTGTTTTGTGCAGACAGACAGGGAAAAATGATACATCTTTCGATGAATATTACGAATCCTGGGGACTGCCAGTGTTTAAAAATGGGGACATATTCAATTGTGGTCTGTGATAAAGAGAGGATTCTTGCAAAATGTATTGTAGATACTGCTTTCTTTCCTTTGCTGGATGATTGTTCCCGCTCTTTTTTACACAATGGACGGACGAAAAGTTTTTTTGTGAATTTCTGTATAGCGGAAAATGGGGAAGAGCTGCCGCTTTTAATGTATGTTATGGATGCAGGAAAAATTCCTGTAAAAATTTTGTCAAATAGGGAATTATTAAAAAATTTGTTCGTGGAACCTGTCAGGGAATTAACAAAAAATTTTGACAGAATTTATTGGAAGTTTTTATATCATCACTATGTCAAAAAATATCGGAAAGAAAAAAATGTTGTTTTATTTATGACAGAACAGAGCAAAGTGATAGGTGGAAATTTACAGGCAGTTTATAACCGGATGATAGAACGGGGGCTGGATCATAAATACAGTATCCTTTTGTCTGCACGTCCTGCTTCTTATGAAGAACAGACGAGAAAAAGTACAAAAGATCTTTTGAAGAAAGTTGCAAAAAGCAGGCTGATATTTATTGATGACCATGTGCCGGTTTTTGACTGGCTGCAATTATGTGGGAGAACCAGCCTGGTACAGCTATGGCATGCAGGCGCTGGTTTTAAATCTTCCGGATATAGCCGCTGGGGCCATCCGGGATGCCCGGCGCCGATTAGCTGCCACCGCCAGTATAAATATGGCATTGCAGGTTCTAAGTACATTGGAAGATTTTTTGCAGAGGTGTTTGGCATTAACGAGGAACAGATTTTACCTACAGGAATGCCGCGGATGGACCGGTATTTGGATAAGGAGTACCAGAGAGAGAAGATAGAGGAAATTTATATACAGTATCCAATTTGTAAAGGGAAAAAGGTAATTCTTTTCGCGCCAACCTACCGTGGGCGTGGGCGTGCCAATGCTTATTATCCATATGAAATGATAGATTTTGAAAGATTATATGAATTTTGTGGTGATAACTATGTTGTATTATTTAAAATGCATCCATGGGTAAAGCAAACAGTCCCAATTGAGGAAGGTAGGAAGGATAGGTTTGTGGATGTCAGCGCTTATTCTGATATTAATGATTTGTTCTATATAACGGATTTATTAATTACAGATTATTCTTCAAATATATTTGAATTTAGCCTGATGCATAAACCGATGCTTTTTTATGCTTTTGATAAAAATCAATATGCATATTCAAGAGGGTTTCATCGGGATTATGAAGTTTCTGCTCCTGGGAAAATTTGTTATACCTTTGGCCAATTAATTGATGCAATGGAGAGAGAAGATTTTGAATATGAAAAAGTTCAGGATTATATTGACAAGCATTTCGACTATATAGACAGCAATGCATCAGACCGTGTTATTGATTGGATTTTGCTTGGTAAACTTCCAAAAAATATAAAAAAAGGGATTCATCAAAAAGAAGCGCAGTTTCGTAAAATGCATAAATTGGATTTTTCCAGTTTGAAAGAATAAGTAGTAACAGAACCCTTTGTTATCGGCTAAATGGGGAGGATAATTGACTTTTTATATATTGTATGCTATGATTCTCGCGTATGCAACGAGCCAAGTGCAAGCTTGCTTGCACTTGGCGACTGCGCGCGGGTCAACAACCCCATTGCTTGCAGTGGGGTTGTTGACCTGCAAGTTAAAGAGGGAAAGAGGAAATTAATTAGAGAAGGATATTGGATTTCGGAATGAAGAAAAAGAAAGAAAATCTCAGAAGGATAAAAATCCTTTTAGTTGAGATTGTGAATCGGAATTTGGGAGATAATGTCATCGCAGATAATGCAGAGTATATTTTAATGAAGGTATTGCCGCGGTATATCAAACAGGAGTATACCGTCTATCGTTATAATATTTACAGTGAAGATTATATCCTTCTCCAGAAGGCTGATTTGATTATATTTGCTGGTGGCGGATTGATTAAATATAAGCAGGAGTCTTTCTATTATTATACTTCTGAAATTTTGCGGGTAGCGGAGGAGCATCAGATACCCGTATATTTTAATTGTATAGGAGTTGAGGGGTATGAAGAAGAGGATGAGAGATGCCAGCAGCTAAAGAGCAGCCTGAATTATTCTTGTGTTAAGGGAATTTCTGTCCGTGATGATGTAGAGACATTAAAGAAATGCTATCTTCAAAAAGGCGGCATCCATATTACAAAGGGTATAGATCCGGCTGTTTTGTCATCAAAAGTATATGGTGTTATAAAAGAGAGTGGCTCCAGGGTGATTGGGCTTGGAATTATACGGGATCAAATTTTTATTGACTATGGTATAGAAGGGATTGATAAGGAGAGTGAGTTAAATCTTTGGTGTGATTTGATAGTGGAAATTGAAAAACAAGGGTATGAGTGGCAGTTATTTACAAATGGGCTTGCCCAGGACCATAAATTTGCGATGGAAGTGCTGGAAGCGGCGGGAAAGGCAGAAGAGGCAGAAAAGTATTTTGCAAAGCGTCCGGCAAGTACAAAAGATCTTGTGGATATTATTTCCAGATATGCAGGGATTGTGGCAGGAAGAATGCATTCAAACATTATTGCTTATGCTTTGAAAGTACCTGGTATTGCCCTGGTTTGGAATAATAAACTTTTATTCTGGGGAAAAAGGATTGGTTACCAGGAACGCTTTATACAGCCATGGCAGTTTGAAGCATCCAGTATTGTGGATACTCTGTTAAGAGGAATGAAAAAAGGGGTGCGGAAAAAAGCAGGGGCGCGGCTTTGTGAAATCCGTATGCAGCGCTGGCTTGCGTGGTTTATACGGACTTATGGATATAAAGCAGCCTTATTGCCTGAGAAGAAAAAAAAGGTGATAGAATGGCAGAAAAAGCTGGTGGCAGTTGCACTTGGCGGCGCGGAGTTACGCTATACAAGCATAAACCATTTGGATGTTATGAAACAAAAATACGAGGATGGATTCCGTAAGTTTGAGGCAGATATACGCCTTACTTCTGATGGGCGTCTGGTTTGCGTAAATGGCTGGTCAGAAAAAACCTATGAGAGGCTTGGGCTTGACGCAGAACAATTTAAATTGGAGCCTCCGGCATATGATATATTTATGAAATGTAAATCTTATGGCGTATATGAGACGGCAGATTTTGAACAGTTGATTGCGCAAATCGAAGAGATGGAGGACTGCACCCTGTTTTTGGATATCGGAAGGCCATCCAAAAAAGTATTACGCCAGATGATTTCAGAGATTTGCCGGGTTTGTAAAGAAAAGCGGCAGCTTATCAAAAGGCTGTTAGTGCGTGTGCAGACGAAGTATGATTTAGAACAGTTTGTGGCTTCAAAGATGAAGTTTAGGCTTGCATACTATATCCCTTCCCAGGAGGTTTGTGAGGAAAAGAATATTACTGTGGCTGGGGTAGCAGAGGTTTGTGAAAAAAATAAAGTAAAATGGGTTACAATGTCGAAAGAGGCATTAAAAAAAGAAGTGGTGGAAGAATTACATGCTTTTGGGGTGAAAGTATGCGTGTTTTCCCTTAACACTCTTACAGAGATAGAGGATGCAATGAAAATGGGAGTAGATTTGGTAGGGACACAGCATATCAGCATAAAAGTGTTAAGCGAAATATAATTTAAAAATATTCATTAGTGGCTGATAAAAAATGAAAGCAGGACTGTTTATTATAGTCTTCTGTATTAATTTAAGAGGTAATGGAAATGAAAAATTGTGTAGAGGAACAATTCGTTAAGGCAACAATTATTGGAATGGAATGGGAACGTGTGATTGTCCATATGGATGTGAAGCTGGAAATGAAGGATGGGCAGTTAGATAGAGATTCCTTCACGTATTATGCGGTGAATGGACTTTATAAAGCGCGGGCAATGTTTAAGGCAAATGTATTAGAAGATGGGATTGTCAGGCTGTCTATGAATATTACAAATCCTGGGGACTGCCAATGCCTCAGAATGGGGACATATTCTATTTTGGTATGCGATGAATCACGTATTTTGGCAAAATGTGTGGTGGATCCCTCTATTGTTCCATATATGGAAGATTACTCCAGGTCTTTTTTACATAACAATAGGGGAAAGACATTTGTGGTAAATTTTTCTGTAGCAGAAGAGGAAGATGAACTGCCGTTGGTAATGTATGCTATGGATGCTACAAAATCACCTGTAAATTTACAGTCTAACCGGGAAATTGTAAAAGAGGCGCTTGCAGAACCCAGGGTATTAATAAAAAAGAATATGGGGAGAATCCGCTGGAAGTTTTTGTATCATAGATATGTAAAAAAATACCGTAAAGTAAAGAAGACAATTATGTTTATGACAGAGCAGAGTGCGGTTTTAGGAAGCAATTTGCAGGCAGTGCGTAACCGTATGGTTGAAAGAGGGTTAGATAAGGAATATACAATATTGACGTCAGCCCGCCCGGCATCTTATGAGAAGCAGACAAAAAAAAGTACGAAAGAATTGATTAAGAAAATGGCGCAATGCAGCATGATATTTATTGATGACCATGCCCCGATTTTTGATTGGCTTGAATTAAATCCAAGGACAAAGCTGATACAGCTATGGCATGCAGGCGCTGGTTTTAAGTCTTCAGGTTACAGCCGCTGGGGGCATCTTGGGTGTCCGGCTCCGGTAAGCTGCCATAGGCAGTATAAATATGGTATAGCCGGCTCGAGGAATATTGGGAAATTTTTTTCAGAGGTATTTGGGATTAATGACGAACAGATTTTACCAACTGGAATGCCGCGGATGGATGAATATTTAGATAATGAGTACCGTAAAAAGAAGACAGAAGAGTTATATCAGCTGTATCCAATGTGTAAAGGTAAGAAAGTTATTTTGTTTGCACCGACATACCGTGGCAAAAATAGGGCTACTGCTTATTATCCATATGAAATGATTGATTTCAAAAGGTTATATGAATTTTGTGGGGATGAGTATGTTGTACTGTTTAAAATGCATCCGTGGGTTGCTTTCCCAGTACCGATTGAAGAAAATATGAAGAATTGTTTTATAGATGTAAATACATTTCCTAATATTAATGATTTATTTTATATCACAGATTTACTTATCACAGACTATTCTTCCAATATTTTTGAATTCAGCCTGATGAAAAAGCCGATGTTATTTTATGCTTTTGATAAAATCCAATATTCTTTTTCAAGAGGTTTTCATAGAGATTATGAAGAGGCGGCGCCAGGAAAGGTTTGTTATGATTTTGAACAGCTTATGCAGGCTCTGGAAAATAAGGACTTTGAATATGAGAAGGTAGAGGAGTATGTGGAAAAACATTTTGATTATATAGACAGCGGGGCTTCAGATAGGGTTATTGACTGGATTTTGCTTGGAAATGTACCACAGGATATAAAGCAGGAAATTGCTAAAAATGCACATGCAATTAAGCGGATGCGGAAATTAGACTTTTCTGAGTTAAAGAAGGAATGAAATGACAGGAGGATGGCATGGTATTTGGTGTAATTCTTGCGGGCGGGGACGGGCAGTCTATGGAAAAGGCTAAGCAATATATGCTGCTTGGCAGCAAGCCGGTGTTAATCCATACAGTTGAGAAGTTTTATATCCATGAAAGGCTTGAGAAAATCCTCGTGCTCTGCCCCCAAAAGTGGCTGAAAGATACGCAGGAAATGATGGAAAAGTATTTTCCCTCTTCCCAGGGGCGCATTGTCCTGGTAAAAAGCGGAGATACCAGAAATGAAACAATCAGGAATGCAGCACTATATATAGAAGGGCATTTTGGCCTGGAGGAAGATACACTGCTTGTAACGCATGATTCCGTAAGGCCGTTTGTAACTTACCGTATTATTGAAGAAAACATTGAATATGGCTTAAAGCATGGCGCTGTTGATACTGTGGTCCCGGCAAGCGATACAATTGTGTATAGCGAAGATGGTACAGGGATTACGTCTGTCCCAAAGCGTTCCATGATGTACCAGGGGCAGACGCCGCAGACATTTCATGCAAAAAAGTTTCTGGAATTATATCAGAAGCTTTCAGAGGAAGAAAAATCGCTGCTTACGGATGCCTGTAAGATTTTTGTATTAAATGGGGAAAAAGTATATCTTGCAGAAGGGGAGATTTTTAATATTAAAATAACGTATCCATATGATTTAGAGGTGGCGGAATCTTTGATGATCCAATAATCCGGACGGGAGGAATGTGAGGAAATATGTTGAATGCAGTGTACCGTCTGGTTGCGCCACGGCGGTTTGAAGTAGAGTTTAATGATATTAGTTTAAAGGCAGGCCAGATAATTGTCCGTCCGACCTATTTGTCGATTTGCCACGCAGACCAGCGGTATTACCAGGGGGCGCGCCCGATAGAGGTAATGCAGAAAAAGCTTCCAATGGCGTTAATCCATGAGGGAGTAGGGGAGGTTGTCTATGATGCAGCAGGGACGTTTAAAAGCGGGGATTCTGTTATAATGATTCCTAATATGCCAAAGGAGAAGGACAGTATTATTGCAGAAAATTACCTGCGCAGCAGTAAATTCTGTGCAAGCAGTACAGACGGGTTTATGCAGGAGCACGTTGCATTAGATATGGACAGGGTTGTTTTGCTGGACTCTTCTATAGATAAAACGGTGGCTGCTTTTACGGAACTGGTATCTGTAAGTGTGCACGCCCTCCGGCGTTTTGATATGATTGCACATCAGAGAAGAGAGGCGGTTGGTATCTGGGGGGATGGGAACCTTGGTTATATTACAGCTGTGTTTTTTAAGGCAATGTTTCCAGAGAGCAGGCTTTATGTGTTTGGCGTCCACCAGGAGAAGCTTTCACAGTTTTCTTTTGCAGATGAAACGTTTTCAGTTACGGATATTCCTGCAGACTTGTTGGTAGACCATGCTTTTGAATGTGTAGGAGGAGATGCGTCGCAGAGGGCAATCAGCCAGATTATTGACCATATCTGTCCGGAAGGTGTGGTTTCCCTTCTTGGCGTTTCAGAGTACCCTGTCCCAATTAATACCAGGATGGTTTTGGAAAAAGGCCTCCGGCTCTTTGGGAGCAGCCGGAGCGGAAGGGAAGATTTTCTCAAAACAGTGTCGCTATACCGCAGCCATCCTGAGGTTGTCGGTTATTTAAGCAATATTGTGGGGGCGCAGATTGAAATCCGTACGATTGCTGATATGAACAGGGCTTTTGAAACAGATATCCATAAAAGTATTGGAAAAACAATTATGATATGGAATAAATAGATATTATTTATAGTTCGTCGTATGATAGGAAGAAAAGCTGTGAATCGTTATTTAGGAGAGATGAGAAATAGTATATGAAAACTTCAGATTTTTATTATGAGCTGCCAGAGGAGCTGATTGCGCAGGATCCATTAAATGACAGGGCGTCTTCCAGGCTGCTTGTGTTAGGGAAAGCGACAGGGAAAAGAGAACATACGGATTTCTATCATATTATAGATTATCTCCGTAAAGGCGACTGCCTGGTTTTAAATGATACGAAGGTGATTCCGGCCCGCCTGATTGGGCTGAAGGAAGATACTGGGGGAAAGGTAGAGCTTTTGTTACTGAAACGGAAGGGAAACAATATCTGGGAGACTCTTGTAAAGCCTGGGAAAAAAGCGCGTCCAGGAGCAAAAATTGTATTTGGGGATGGACTTCTTACAGCAGAGGTATTAGAAATTGCTGAAGAAGGGAACCGTCTGGTACAGTTTTCTTATGAGGGGATTTTTGAAGAGATTTTAGAGCAGCTTGGGCAGATGCCGCTTCCGCCATATATTACGCATGAACTGAAAGATAAAGGGCGTTATCAGACAGTCTATGCGAAATATGAGGGGTCTGCCGCGGCGCCGACGGCGGGGCTTCATTTTACAGAAGGGCTTTTGCAGGAAATTGAAAAAAAGGGGATTGAGATTGCCCGTGTCACGCTCCATGTCGGGCTGGGGACATTCCGGCCGGTAAAGGCAGAGGATGTGGCAGACCATCATATGCATACAGAGTATTATCGTGTAGGACAGGAGGCTGCGGATAAAATTAATTCAGCCAAGGCTAAGGGAAACAGGGTAATCTGCGTAGGGACGACAAGCTGCAGGACAATAGAGTCGGCGGCTGTAAATGGCGTGGTACAGGCGGGGGAGGGAGAGACTGACATTTTTATTTATCCGGGATATCAGTTTCGGGTGCTGGATTGTTTGATTACAAATTTCCATCTGCCAGAGTCGACACTTTTAATGCTGGTCTCAGCCCTGGCGGGGAAAGAGAATGTAATGGAGGCGTACAAAGAGGCTGTGGCAATGAAATACCGTTTCTTTTCTTTTGGGGACGCTATGTTTATAACAGACAGTTTAATGCAGTGAGGGGGAAATGTTTCTATGAAAAAAATGCTTTTTATCTATAATCCAATGGCAGGCAAGGAGCAGATTAGAAATAAGCTTTCTGACATTATACAGGTATTATGTGCCGGGGGTTTTGAAATTACTATTTTTGCAACCCGTGGGAAAGAGGATGCGACGAATATTGTTGTCGAAAAGGGGGAAGAATATGACTATGTAGTCTGCTCGGGCGGGGACGGGACGATGAATGAGGTTGCCGCAGGGCTTATGCAGCTTACAAAAAGGCCGGTCTGCGGTTATATCCCGGCGGGGACGGTAAATGATTTTGCGTCTACTTTAAGGATTCCGCGGATTATGAAAAAAGCAGCCCAGTTAATTACGGAAGGCAGCGTATTCCACTGTGATATGGGGCAGTTTAATGAACGTTATTTTACTTATGTATCAGGATTTGGGGCTTTTACAGAGGTATCGTACCAGACGCCGCAGGAGTGGAAAAATACTTTAGGAAAAGCAGCTTATTTTATTGAAGCCTTAAAACATATTGCAGATATTAAGGCGCATCATATGAAGATAGAATATGATGGGAATGTAATTGAGGATGATTTCATCTTGGGGCTTGTAAGTAATTCCGTTTCTGTGGCAGGCTATAAAGCATATAGTAAAATGGATATTATGATGGATGACGGGCTGTTTGAGGCTTTGTTCATAAAGGCAATCAGGAATCCGCTGGAGCTGCAGGCGGCATTAAATGCACTGGTTTCTAAAAAATTCGATTCGGAACGTATCTTCCAGTTTAGTGCAAGCAGGATACATATTATTAGTGAGGATGCTGTGCAGTGGACATTGGATGGGGAAGATGGCGGCGTCTGTTCAGAAGTGGTTATGACAAACCATCAGTATGCGCTCCCTATTATCTGCGATCACCGTGTTTCTGAGGGAATTTCACAAAAATATGTACAGCAGAAGCTGATAGATGGAAAGATGTAAGTTTATACTTGTGTGGGAAGGTAAAAGTTCCTTATAGCTTATTGGGAGGGAAAATCTATGAAAAAATATGCGGTTGTGACAGGGGCAAATTCAGGAATTGGGAAAAGTTTTGCTGTTTTGTTTGCTAAGAGGGGATATCCGGTAATTTTAATTGGCAGGAAGACCGATGTATTGGAAGAAATGACAAAAATGCTTTCTAAGATTTCCGGGGAGGAATGTATTTATCTTTCCGGAGATTTTTGTATCGCATCGCAGGTAAGGAAGATTGTTGAAACATTAAAGGAATACCCGATTGGGATTTTCGTCAATAATGCAGGTTTTGGGACGTATGGGCCATTTTTGAACCAGAATAAAGAATTGGTGGAGGATATGATTTTGGTGAATGTGGCGGCATTGACAAGGCTGTCTTATGCAGCGATAGAGCAGATGACAAAACAGGGGTATGGCCATTTGATTAATGTTGCGTCGATTGCTTCTTTTATGCCAAATCCATATGGAAGTGCATATGCGGCGACAAAGGCATATGTAAGAAGTTTTTCAGAGGCGCTTTACCAGGAGATGAAAAAAAGCCCGATAACGGTAACAACGCTTTGTCCGGGACCTACCAGGACGAATTTTGGGAAACGCTCGGGCATGGGGAAAAGCCGTTCCTTTGCCAGAATGATGTCTGCAGACCAGGTAGCATGGCAGGGATATCGTGCTGCACTCGCGGGGAAGCGCTGTGTCGTGCCAGGGATTTTTAATAAGGTTGTGGTAACAGCGGTACAGGTTCTGCCAAAAGAATTGGTATTAAAAGCTGTAATGTGGGCGCTCCAGGAACGGAAAAGGAGATAAGTGTAGAATATTATTTTGTACCTTGTCATATGCTATATGGAAATAGGAAAAAGCGAGGACAGGTATACTATGTGCGGAATAGCAGGTTTTTTTGATGTGAAACGGGATTATTCTGAAAAGAAGGAACATTATCTGGATATTTTAAACCATATGAAGGATGCGCTGGTGCCAAGGGGACCGGACCAGGACGGGACGGTTCTTTACAGCCATTGTGGCCTGGCGCATACAAGGCTTTCCATTATTGATTTAAAAGATGGGATGCAGCCAATGACTAGGAAGGTGTCTGGATATTCCTATACAATTGTTTATAATGGGGAGCTTTATAATACTCAGGAATTAAGGGAAATATTGATTGCGAAAGGATGGCAGTTCCAGACAAACTCAGATACGGAAGTGATACTGCTTTCTTTTTTGCATTTTGGAAGTGATTTTGTAAGCCGGCTGGATGGTATTTTTTCATTTGCAATTTTTGATGAGCGTCACCAGAAACTTTTGCTTTATAGGGACAGTTTCGGCGTGAAGCCGCTTTTTTATACAGTTTCAGACGGGGAGCTATTGTTTGCTTCTGAACAGAAGGCATTATTTTGCCATCCGGCCTGTAAGCCATGTATTACGCTTGAGGGGCTCCGGGAGGTTTTCGGCGTGGGGCCTGCAAGGATTCCTGGCTCTGGGGTTTACCAGGGGATTTATGAAGTGGAGCCGGGGACTTATTTAAGCTGTAGTAAATATGGGATCAGGAAAGTGACGTACTGGCATTTGGTAAGCCATCCGCATGAAGATTCCTATGAAAAAACAATTGAAAAGACAAAAGAGCTGGTAGAAAGCGCTGTGACAAGGCAGATGGTTTCAGATGTGCCAATATGCACCTTTTTGTCAGGCGGAGTAGATTCCAGCCTTGTTTCTTCTATATGCTGCCGTGAATTAAAGAAAAAAGGGGAGCAGCTTACAACATTTTCCTTTGATTTTGATGGAAATGAAAAATATTTTAAGGCAAATGCATTCCAGCCATCCCAGGACCGGCCTTATGTGGAGCAGATGACCGCTTATCTGGGAAGCAGCCACCATTTTCTGACGTGTGATTACGAGACGCAGGCAGATTTGCTGGAAGAATCTGTAAAGGCACATGACCTTCCATGTATGGCAGATGTGGATTCTTCTTTGCTCCATTTTTGCCGTCTTGTCAGCAAAACACAGAAGGTAGTTCTGACTGGTGAGTGTGCAGATGAGGTCTTTGGGGGATATCCCTGGTTCCATAGGGAGGAGTTTTTTGGAAAAGAGGCATTCCCATGGACACGGGATTTGCAGCCGCGCAAGGAACTTTTACAGGAGGGGCTTTTGCGTGAGCTTTGTTTGGATGATTTTGTCAAGAAATCTTATAATGAAGCTGTCAGCCAGATTGAAACGCTGCCGGGGGAAAATGAAACGGAGACAAACAGAAGGCAGATTGGTTATCTGAATATCCGTTTCTTTATGCAGACATTGCTAAATCGTATGGACCGGACCAGTATGCACTGGGGGCTGGAAGCAAGGGTGCCGTTTGCTGACAGGAAGTTAGTGGAATATATTTTTAATGTGCCTTGGGAGATGAAGGCAAAAGACGGCGTTGTAAAAAATATCCTGCGCCAGGGAAGCATTGGCCTGCTTCCAGATGAAGTTTTGTTCCGTAAAAAAAGCCCTTATCCGAAAAGTTATAATCCATTTTATGAAAGGCTTCTGGGAAACCGCCTCGCCAGGGTTTTGGAAGATTCCAGCGCACCGCTTCTGCAGATTGTTGATAAAAAGAAGGTGCTTTCTTTTATAGAAAGCGTGAAAGATTATGGAAAGCCTTGGTATGGCCAGTTAATGGCAGGCCCGCAGATGCTCGCGTATCTTTTGCAGGTTAATTTCTGGCTGAAAGAATATAAGGTAGATTTGGTCTTATCATAGGAAGTAAGGGAAGGATGCTGGGGAAGGATACTATGTTATTTTTATCATTCCCCAGTATTTGCTTTGAACTGCTACTATTCACAGTCGGAGTGTTCTTCGTTGTCATTAACTATTTTTATTTAAGTTTTATGCAAATTCACGCCGTTTTTTACTTCAATTACATCAATTATTCTGGCTTACTGATTTTCTGTTGCCAAAATGCTGCCACGCATTTATTATGGCAAATCCCCGCAATTTGGCAACTCATTTTTGAAATGTTACACAGTAAAAATTGTTTTCTCTAAGCATTTGCAACGCAAATTTCAAGCTCTCGAATTTTGTCACCTACATCTTCAGGACAATGAGCATCGGATGATGTGATAATTTTTATATTTTTCTTCTTCAAAACATGGAGTAATTCTTTATCCATTCCCAAAGAAGAAGTTTTTGAACATCTTCGAGCCACGCCACTATTCTGATCTGCATACATATTACTATTTGAAAGTTCCTTTGCTAAACTTTCATAGTAACCCAAGAGTGAAAGGGACGGTCTATGACCAAATAGTTTTATTGCATCTGGATGACCAATGCCATCAAATAGTTTACTTTTTGCCAAGGAAATAGAGTCTTCAAAATACCTACGATATATCGCATCTACATCAATTCCAATCCAATGTTCAGGCTTGTGATCAAATGCAAATTTATCAACAAAGTGAATGCTGCCTAGCAAAAAATCAACCCCCTTGTCTTTCGTCAGTTCTCCAATAAATGTCTCATACTCTTTGAAGTAACATATTTCAAGTCCAAATTTTATCTTAACAGGATATTTTTGATTTCTTACTTTTTCAATAAGTTCATAATACTCCGGCATCTTATGCTTTCCTGCACTTCTTTGAAACCAATTATCCACATATTTACTGTATGCGCATACTGAATCATACATAGACATAAACTCTTCAAATATATAACAATGTTCAAGTAACCGAATTTCATCAATCTTCATTTCAACTGCCTTGTTTACGAATTGTTCAATCCATTCTAACGAATAATCCCCACGCTCAATATGAATATGACCATCAATCATTTTTACCCTCCATATAATCAGCTAAATTTTGGTTTATTTTCCATTTTAGCGCACAGCCGTATCATAACTTTCTTTTCCATATCCGTCATATCCAATCAATCCTCACTTTCCTATCAGCGCATTTCAAAGGCACGTTTCGGGCGCTTCTTTGCCCTTTCTGCCTGTTCTAATGCCTTTGACTGCACCATTTTGTTGATTTCCTGCTGTAACTTTTTCTGCTGTTTCTCCAACTTTTCATTTTCGGATAACAGCTTTTCTTTATTCCCTGTCAGTGTTACAGTCTGCTCTTTCAGCAGATGATTTGTTGCGGTAAGTTCCGACACTTCCTGCCGGATTGCTTCGCCCTCTTTCCGTATCTGCTCCGTTTCCTGTCCTGCCGCTATCTGTTGATGAAGAATTTCGGATAATTCCTCTTTACTGCCGGAAATTGTCTGTTCCAGTTCCGCAACCTCTTTCTGCCGCTCCTGCTTTTCAAAATCAAGTACAGATAAATGCTTGTTATGTGTGCCTAGCTGTTTCCACTGTACGCCATACCGCCCCATGACTTTTGAAAGTTCCTGCTTCTCCGCTTCAATCCATTCATTCCATTCCGTCATTCCCCTTATGCCGCCTTTGAAGCCCTGTTCTGCTAATGCGCCTTTGAGGGAAACTCTCGTATCAAGCCCACGCTTGCTGTTATGGATAAAGGGGACAAAATCAATGTGAATATGCGGCGTCTGTTCGTTCATATGCAAGTGGCTTGAAAAAACGTATAAGTTCGGATTTCTTTTCTGAAACTGCTCCATAAACTCGCATAAAATCTCTTTCGCCAACTGCCCCTCATTGCTCTGCACGCTCATATCGTCCTTATTGCCGATTTGGAAGATTACTTCATAAAATAATTTCTCCTGCTTGCCCTGGCGTATCTTCTCGTAATAATCATCAATCTTTCGGTCACTCCATTTCTGCTTTGCGTTGTAGTGTTCCAGTGCTTCACCAAAAAGAGTATGATAAACCTCTTTTATATGCCCTATGACTGCACGTTACAGCCGGGCGAGATCGCAGAGGTCCCTCTTGGGTTCGGGATTGATTCTTGGTTTATCGCCGGTAGTGGGATTGGGCATATCAGGAGGATTGCAGGGTAAAATAAAAGAAAGGCAACAAAAAGCGGTACGCTGTCATGGCGTACCGCCCCGCTGCTTAAAACTGCCTTAATATGTCGTGATGCCCTACGTCCACCAGGATAATCATTTTATCGCCTTCGTAATACCAGATAATGTGGATGTCCATGTTGACGCTGCACTCGAAAAGGTCCGTGGTGCCCTGGATGCGTTTGGTCCGCAGCGACGGATGGGAAGGATTTTCAGCCAGAAGTTCCAGTTTATTTTTAAGCTGCTTCTTCTCCTGTGCGGTCAGGTCCTTAAAATGCTTTTGGAAACGGGGCGTAAAGGTAAATTCATACGCCATTATTCTGCCTCCAATTTGTCAAACAGGGCGTCCACGCTGTCAAAGACCGGCTGTTCCCCGGATGCGAGCTTTGCTTTTACATCGCTGATTTCTTCTTTGAGCTCGCTTAGATATTTCTTTGGGTAGACGACTACCGGCATGATGCAGATGGAACCGTCTTTCTCGAAAATGTCTAGTTTGTCACCTTCTGACAGGCCGAGCTTGACAATGATTTCTCTTGGTATCGTGACCTGGGCTTTTTGACGTAATTCGGCCAGCATAGAATTATCTCCTTTTTTGGGTTTGAAAGTAGGAAGTTCTTACTTATAGTATATCCACTTTAGGGGATTTACGCAAGGGGCGCGAAAAAAATTTACAGAATAGCAAAAAGCGGCCAACACCGTGACCGCCTTAACGCCTGCTGTTCAGTTCTTTCATAATGCCGAGGATATAACCTATTGACCGGGAATCCAGTTTTTTCGCCTCTGCGATAAATTCCTTTAAGGTTTGCGGGTCCGGGTTTTCCTCGTCAAAAATTCCTGGGGTGTCACGCCCAGATATAAAGGAAGGACTGCATGGAGGGAAGGGACTTTTTATTTTCAATGTTGTTAATGCAGTTATTTGCCTGTCCCAATGACAACGACATATCGCGTGCAGATACGCCTTTCTGTGTCCGCAGCTTTGCCAGCCGTTCTGGGACGGAATCTTCATACATCGCCTCTACCTCCCATTCTGTAATAGACTACATCTTGCACTTTCGGTTTTGCATAAAAGCAAAAAAGGGCGTTTTCGTTGAAACGATAAAATAAATATATTATAACTTGAAAAGTGAAGAGTACTAACTATAGGCTCTCGGATTCTCACTAAATAGGTTGAGGTTTGAATTTTGACAACTAAATATTGTGGAATTTTGGAAAAGTCAGATATGTTCTGAAAAAAGGGCGCACTTCTCCCCTGGAAAAATATAGAATTTTTTGAAATTGTGGTATGTTTAATCTGCGTCTGCAATCCGGATAAATGTAAAAATGGCATCAACACGGGCTGGCATCTTCCATGCATCAAGATGTTGCAGCATCTTGATGGCATAGAGACGGCAGTACCACATCTTGGAAGAACGGTGTCTGCCGCCCTCCAGTTTATAATCTATTTTTTCACGTTTATTTGATCTTTCCACGGAAGTCCGTCTGTTGTATTCCGATTTCCATCCCCCACTGTCCCTTGGCGGTATACGTCAAGGAACTGAGCTTTATACAGCCGGAAGATAAGATAGAAAGGATTATTGTTTGGAAAGCGGATGCGCTGCATAAAGGGAAGGAGTTTAGCAGCGGCGCTTTCGGTATCACACGGGGTTTTGTCACCACGTTTTTTACCTTTTTCGGGTTTTGTTTTTTTATGCTTAACCTGGTTGGCGTAGTTGTCTTTGTCAGACTGCCATAACCGGTTAAAAAAGTCGTAAAAGGTTCCGACGCCAGGGGTGTCATCAAAGGAAAAACCGCTGGGGATGGCATACAGAGGGGTTATTTTAAGCAGCCTGCACCATTGGGTAATGGAAGTTACCAAGTACGGTTGACAGAAGATAGGAACGCAACAGGCAGGAAGGGAAACGTGTGGCGGGTTTGCCAGGCAGGGAATAAAACTCCTGCATGATGGTATCCGTTTCAGAGAGATCGAGATACCAGAACTTCACAATGATATCCCATGTTTGTTTAGGTACAGCAAAGGGATCAGGAAATAATGCAGGGAACCGGGACACGAAGGTATCCTGATAGGCGGCATGGCCGCCATAATTAACAGGTAACATAAAAATCGCCTCCAATCAAAAAATGCTTACCGGCTGTGCCGGAATGAAAAGTGCTTTTTTAATTAAGAGGCGCGAAGCGCCGCATTTTTTGGCTGGTTTGTCAAGTGTTTTTGGCAAAAAAGTGGGGGAATTTTTATTAAACAGGATTTGAAAGCCGCAAAAAATAAGGGCTGGAGAATCCGAGAGGCTATTTAATGTCAAAGGGGGATAACCTCGTGCCGCAGGAAATAAGTATGCTTTTCGCCGTTTTGCCTGTTGCTGCTTGTCAAGAACGTATTCATCATTTATCATCACTTTTCCTCATTCTGCTTTGTTTCCCATGCTCTAAATCGTGAATAATGACACGCTTTAACTTATCCTCTACGCTTTGGGTACTGGTAGCCGAAAAATGTACCTCGGCTAAATACTTTGTCTTGTCAATCTTCTGTTGTAAACAGGGCGTTAATCGCCCTGTGGTATTGGTCTGAATGTTGTCGCCCATTGTTCCTCCTTAATGGCAAAAAAATAGAGCATATAGATTTCAGTTACTATTACTAAGGCGGTTAAATATCGAATGGATTTTACTCAGAATAAATTTCTATCTGCAAGGCGGAAGATTGAGCTGTAGCGAGTGCTACAGCGATTGATGGTGCTAGATGTCCGGTGGACATCTGTTAAGCACGGACCGTAGCGGAGCGTAGACCAACGCAGCAGATAAAAATTTAGGCAAGTAAAAACATCGACATTTAACCGCCTTAGTAATATATGCTCTAACGCTGTTACTATATTTGATTTTGATTGATTACGCTAATTGCATAACCTCCGCTTCAAGTTCCTTTAATTCGTCTAATGATAATGAGGGAACACATAGTGCGATTTCATCAAGTGATAGCTTTCCCATTTTTATCATCCTTTCTGCTGTTTCTCTAGCTTCATCATGCCTTTCACTTCTGATAAACGACTTCATAATCTGTTCTTCATCAAACAAACTCATCATAATCGTCACAACCTCCTTTTCTCTCTGCGCTAAATATTCCCTTAAAACATTCCTGTCCTTGCATATGCGGATTGTTTCCGTGACTGCCTTTTGTGTCATTCCGTGCTGTTTTGTCTGTTCGTTAAAAACTTTACAGAAAATAATGTACTGATTGATAATGTCGTCTGTATCACTTTCATAGATAACCTTTGCTTTTACCTCAATGTCTATATCCGCACCCTCAAAAAATTCTTTAGACAGAGATATTTTATCGGGTTTCCTTCCTTTGTTTCCCGTAAAAATCACATAAAGTTCAGGCTTTGGCATTTTTACTTTCTTGCTTTTGTAATAGTCTTGGCTGGTACGCTGAAAATATTCGTGATAACTCTGCGCAAGATACAGCAAAATTCTTACTAAAATATTCACTGTCCATGTTGACTGCGCCTCTACAAGTATCATCAGCTTATTATTGACAATAAAACCTAAATCGTTATACAGATTATCAGTCAGCACATTTGTGATTGTTACATCTGTAAGGGAGTCTTCTGTCGCTGTGGTATCCTCTGGGTGGAGCGTTTTATATAGCTTTAGCAGATAACTCTTGTTTTGAAAAAGGTCAAGAAATACGCTGTTTTTTGCTGTACGCTTTGCCATGACTTCCTCTATCTGTTTTGTATCGTCATGCACTTTAACACCTCAATTTCTAAAAATCTGTGACACAAGATACGATATATCCTGTTCCTGCCGCACTTCAATTATACAAAAAAACGCCTGTCTTTACAATAAAATTCACATTAAATTTCTTCCTCCCTCCGTTTCGTTTTATTTTGTTGCCTGTTATGCTGTCAGCTTTCGTTCTGAAGCTCCCTGTGCCGCTGTGGCTGAAAAACAACTCCGCAACAATGGTCTGCCCGTTCCTGTGTGTCGTGATGATACCGTCCGGCTTTCGGGACGGGGCGGGCGTTTCGTTCTTTTCTGTCAATGGGTCGCTCCTTTCTTTGGGCGCGGAAAAGGGATTTACCGTAATCGGAAAATCCCTCTCTGCTGTTGGCTGTTCGGTTTTGCTGTTTTACTGTACGGACGCGGCGGCTCTTTTCCTTTTTCGCTTCTTCGCTTTCCACCCGCATTTTTTGATTTCCTGTTCTGTCGGCTCTGCAAGCTGTGTCAGTTCGTTCTCAAACCTGCCGATATGGTTGAAGTATATCCCGATATGCTGAATGGCGTATCTTGCCCGTTTCTGGTCGTGCTCATGCACTTCGATTTTGCTGATAAACTCGTTGAGGATACATTGATTGTGTGTATGCCACTTCTGGTTGTGTATTCTATCAGGTTTGCTGTAATTTCTTTCCGGATTTTCGGTTTAATAAAGTGAAAAACTCCACTGCTAAAAATAATGTCATAGTATTCGGTTGCACGAAAATCGGTTATGTCAGCCTTTAAAAAGTCTACATAAGTATTGCATTTTTCGGCAAGTTTTTTTCCTTTTTCCATTTTCCCATTTCGATACTGTCTGAAAGGAAACATTCAGCTTATCTGCCAAGATTTGTTGTGTATAGCCTAAAGCTTTTCTTTTAGCCATAATTACTGATCCAATATTCATCTAAACATCCCCCTGATTTTCTTTTGCTTCTATATTACCATAAAAAATAAAAAGAATATAACCGTGTCGGTTAGTTCATCATATAAATTCAACTGGTAGTAGAAACTTAAAATATGTGATGGTGCATCGTTCAGATTATTCGCTCTAGCCAAATTATAAGTTCTGTGTTACACTTGTTTTATCCTAAACGGAAAGAAGTAAAATAAAATGGCACAGGCTCAAGTGTTAGAAATTTTTGATGAGGATTACAAGTTTCCGGCTTAAACTTAAAATAGGAGGCTGATAAATGCAGTTAACAGAATACATTCCAGATTACGTTGTGTTCGATTTAGAAACAACAGGGATTTCCTGGAAGCAGGATGAAGTGATAGAAATATCAGCAGTAAAAGTGCATAATCATAAAATAGTTTCTGAATTTACTACTTTGGTTAATCCAGGATGTGAAATTCCATACAGCGCCAGCCGGATTAACGGAATTACAGATGATATGGTAAGGGATGCGCCAGTATTTGAAACAGCTCTGGCGGACTTCCTTGCTTACATAGAAGATTACGTTTTGGTAGGGCATAATATCCATGCTTTTGATATGAAATTTATTTATAGGGATTGTGAACGGTATTTTGGGAAAGTACCAGGGAATGATTATGTAGATACATTGAAAGCTGCCAGGTCCTGCTTGCCGCAGTTAAGGCATCATAAGCTGACGGATTTGGCGGGATATTATGGAATTTCTGTAGATGGGGCACACAGGGCATTAAATGACTGCCATATGAATCAGGCTGTTTATGAATGTTTAGGAAAAGAACCTGGTATGGACCTATCGTTTATGAAGAAGTGCCCGAAGTGTGGGAAACGGATGAAAAAAAGAAATGGGAAGTTTGGGATGTTTTGGGGATGCAGCGGATATCCGGGCTGCAGGCATACGGAAAATATATCTACGTTGTAGACTGTACCCCGCTGCTTTGCAGCGGGGGATTTGAATGAAGCGATACTTTAATCAGTATCGCTTTTTTGTGTGGCTTCCTGCGTATGCAATGGGCCAAATGCGATGCTGACAAGCACAATTCAGGGGGAGTGGATTATAATATTAGTAAAGATATTTAGGGAACCCTTGTTCTGGATGAACAGTACTTAAGAGCTTTAAAGCGAAAGGAGAACGAAATGAGAAAAGATGTGAAATGGGATGAACGGTTTAATATTGGCGTGGATGTTGTAGACCAGGAGCACCAGAAGCTTTTTTCGATTGTACGCAGGCTCGTAAACCTTAGTGAGGATGAGAAAAGCAGGAAGTGGGCATGTGCAGAGGGGATTAAGTATTTTAAGTATTATACGGCAAAGCATTTTGCCCAGGAAGAGAGGTATATGCGTTCTATTGGATACAGTGGCTATAAGATGCATAAACAGTTACATGATGATTTAAAGGGCAGGACGCTTCCGGTTCTTGAGAAGGATTTGGAGGAGTCAGGGTATGCTGCAGAAGCTATCCGGCACTTTCTTGGGATTTGTGTTGGATGGCTGACAGGCCATATTATTCTTGAGGACTGCGCTATTACAGGGAAGATTGCCAGCAGATGGGGCGAAGCCCATCCGGGTGAGGCGGGGCAGCTGGAAAACGCGCTGCTATGCGTAATAGAAGATGTTTTTAAGCAGCAGGCAGAAGTTGTCAGCGAGCGGTATTTCGGGGAAAATTTTGGAGACTGTCTTTTTTGCCGTATGGATTACCATACACTGGAGAATAAGCAGCTGCATATTTTTCTTGCATATGAAGAGCGGCTTGTTTTCCAAACAGTGGGCGGCATGCTTGGAATGAAGCTGAAAAAGGTTGACAGTATGGTTTTAGGCGCTGCCAGGCAGCTTAGCCGGCAGCTGATGAAACAGGTTGGCGCATTTTTTGGGGAAACTGGGAAATACCAGTTTGAGGAGGACCATATCTTGACAAGAGAACAATTTGAGCATGAATTTGCGGCAGGTTATCCGCCGTATAGCCTGCTTTTTGATACAGGGGCGGGCTACTTGGCTTTTTGTGCAAAAATCCGGTGACTGCCAGGAAGATGCAGGCTGAAACAAAGTATACCAAAAAATATGCGAATGATGCCGTATTATTGGAAATTGCTTTTCTTTTTGATACAATATTTTAGATTGCCAAAAGGTGGATTCGTGGAATAGGCAGCAGATATACCAAGAAGAAAGGGGACGGTGGGATGCTGGGTGGTTCTGTATATATAGCGCTGCTCCGGTTTGCATTAAGCCTTGCAGGAGTAATTATATTGTTTTCAATGATTAGTGAACCGCGTTTTAGCAGGAAAAAAACAGTGGCCTGTTATTTGTGTTTTAGTATTGTCCTGCTTCTTTTTGCCTGCATCTGGTACATCATTGACTGGGAAAGCTGCATAAGGATGGTTGCCTTTATTATGTATATCTGTTTTATGCTGTTTGCGCTATATATGAGTAACGACCTTCTGTTTTTGCGGATATATAAACTGGCGCTTGTCTTTTATCTGATGGCGGTATTCCTGATTGGAGGGATTGAAGTTGCAATTATTTTTTTTGATAGAAATGTATGGGCGGATATTGTTACGCGCATTCTGCTGATTCTTTTAATGATATTTTTCATTGAGAAAAAAATAAAAATGCCTATCCGGGAATTTAGCTATTATGTTGAAAATGAGTTGGATAGGTTTAGCGCTACGGTTATGGTTATTAGCATTCTTTTTGGGATTGGTTTTATATTAAATCCCAATGTTAAGGAGCAGACGCCGTTCCGCCTTTTTCAGATTTTAATGAATTTTTTCCTGACGGGGGCCTTGCAGCTTTTGATTTACAGGCTTTATCTGCATATTGGCAAGGAAAGGGAGTATCAGGAAGAAAACCAGCTTATGCAGATGAACCACAGGCTGCTTGAGCGGAATATGGAACTGGTGGAGGAAGCGGCTGAAGCAGGGAAGCGGATACGCCATGATGTAAGGCATCATAATATGGTAATTGCAGAATACGCCTGCAGGGGGCAGTTTAAGGAGTTGATGCAGTATCTGGAAGAATATAAGGAAGGGTTAAATAATGGAATACCAAGAGTGATATGTGCAAATACTGCTGTTAATAATATACTTTCTGCCTATACTAGAAGGGCGGAAGAAGAGCAGATTAAGGTTACGCTGGAAGTCGAGGTTGAGAAGGATTTGGCGATACCAAATATAGATTTGGTTACAATACTTGCAAATGCTTATGAAAACGCGATTTTTGGCTGTATGGAGGTAAAAAAGCAGTCAAAGGACAGGGAATGTTTTATTGATCTTAGGATTAAAAGGAAAAAAAATAAGCTGGTCATTTATTGCAGCAACACATGCAGGATGGAAACGGAGTTTAAGAATGGACAGCCAAAGCCTGAATTTACAGGCGGCATTGGCGTGTCAAGCATTATTAAGACAGCAGAGAATTTTGATGGGGAATATGATTTTAAAAATAATAATGGGGTATTTATATTCCGGCTGATTATGAATATACCAGCTTCACAGGAAAATCTAAAAGGAAAGGGGCATCTATATGTATCTGATAGCGCTCTGTGATGATGAAATATCAGAATTGAAGAAGGCAGAACAGATGCTGGGCAGTTATAAGGAAAAATATTCTGATAAAGATATCAGGACAGATTATTTTAAGAGTGCCAGGGAGCTTCTTGAAATGGTTAGGAATGAAGGCTATATGCCGGATTTGCTGCTTCTGGATATTTATATGCCAGACAAGATGGGGATAGAGGCCGCAAAGGAATTGCGTGATATGGGGAATAAAAGCCGGATCGTATTCCTTACGACATCAAAAGAACATGCGCTAGAGGCTTTTGGGGTAAATGCAGTGCAGTATCTGGTAAAGCCGGTATCAGAATCTATGCTGTTTCCGTTATTGGACAGGCTTTTGGAAGACATAGAACGGGAACGGAAGAAGTATCTTGTCTTGCGGGTGAAAGGAAGAGTTCAGCGTGTGCCGGTTGATGAAATTGTATATTGTGAGGCACAGGGAAAGACACAGTGCCTTCATCTTGCAGATGATACGCAATGTATGCTGCGTGTTACAATGGCAGAGATTTATGGATTGTTGTCTGGATATCCGGAGTTTGTAAGGGTAGGGATTGCGTACATTGTGAACCTTGGTTATATTGACAGCCTGAATGCACAGGATATCAGCCTGAACTCGGGGATGAAGATTCATTTGCCAAGAGGTTCATATAAAACTTTAAAAGAGCAGTATTTCCAGTACTATTGTGGGAGAGGGTAAACTGATGTTTACTATAGTGTCACTGTTATATCATTTTTTTAATAATATCTGAGAAAAGCCGGATGGGCATTTGTTGCCGCATCCGTTTTTTATTTGATAGGAAATTACGCTGTAACGTAGTGGTTATCGACAAGAATTGCGAAGCAATTCTTGTTAGGGCACCAGCGCTGGCGGTGCCCTTTTTTGTTAAAAAATTTTTGAAATAACAGTTGACAATTGTTGAAAAGAAAGTTATAATGGGTTTAACACTATTGAAGCAACAAAAAAGTTTGAGACTATAATGATGCAAAAGGGAGAATTGTTGTTTCAAAATATACAGGAAAAGGAAAAGAAAGGAGTATTTGGTTATGAAAGCAAAAGGAGTAAGGCTGCATGCAGCAAATGATTTAAGGCTGGAGGAATTTGAACTTCCAGAGATAACAGATGACGAGATTTTGGTAAAAGTAGTGTCAGACAGCATTTGTATGTCAACTTACAAATGTGCGATTTTAGGGGCAGAGCATAAGCGCGTACATAATGATGTGGCAGAACATCCTGCAATTATGGGGCATGAGTTTGCGGGGGATATTGTAAAGGTAGGAAAGAACCATCAGGAAAAGTTTAAGCCTGGCATGAAGTTTACCTTGCAGCCAGCGTTAAACTATAAAGGGACGATGTGGAGCCCGGGATATTCCTATGAGTTTTTTGGGGGAGATACAACATACTGCGTAATTCCTGCGGAAGTAATGGAACTTGGCTGCCTGTTGGAATATAAGGGGCGCGCTTATTATGAGGCTTCCCTGGCTGAGCCAATGTCTTGCAGCATTGGCGCATTTAATGCGGCATACCATACCCAGATGGGGGTATATGAACATCAGATGGGAATCCGGGAAAATGGAAAACTTGCGATTATGGCAGGAGCCGGCCCGATGGGGTTAGGGGCGCTGACATATGCTTTGCACCGTGATGTGCGCCCATCTATGGTTGTAGTAACAGATTTGAACCAGGAACGTTTGGACAGGGCAGAGGAACTTTTCCCAGCAGCAGAATATGCAAAAGAGGGGATTGAGCTTCATTTTGTCAATACAGGCAATTATGAAGACCCGGTAGCAGAGCTGCTTTCTATTTCCGGGGGGACAGGATATGACGATGTTCTTTGCTATGCCCCGGTAGCTGCCGTTGTAAAGCAGTCCAGCGATATCCTTGGCAGGGATGGCTGCCTGAATTTCTTTGCAGGCCCGACAGATAACAAGTTCAGCGCATCTATGAATTTTTATGATGTACATTACAATTCTACACATGTTATGGGGACAACTGGCGGAAATACTGCTGATATGATAGAATCTTTAGAGCTGACTGCCCAAAAGCGCATTAACCCGGCTGTTATGGTTACACATATTGGTGGTTTGGATGCGGTGGCCGAGACAACTTTGAACCTTCCGAAAATCCCAGGCGGGAAGAAATTGATTTATACACATCTTTCTATGCCGCTGACTGCTTTGGAGGATTTGCGGAAAGCAGGGGAGGAACGCAGTGATGGGCGTTATGCTGCACTGGCAGATATTGTGGACAGCCATAAGGGGTTATGGTGTCCGGAAGCAGAGGAATATTTACTGGAAAATTTCATAGGAGAGTAGGCATCTGTTTCTCTTTCCTGTGAGATTGAGGAGGAGAGAGAATGGATTCAATGGAGATACGCAGAAAACAAATTGTAGAACTGGTAAACCAAAAGGAATATGTGCGTTTTTTAGAGATGAAGGAGCATTTCCCAAATGTTTCGGAAATGACGCTCCGTACAGATTTAAAAGCGCTTGATGAGGAAAAGAAAATTGTAAGGATACATGGAGGCGCAAAATCTGTACAGCTTGTGATTGGGACAGATGATTATTTTAACCGCAGGGCTGTCCGGAACCTGCAGGGGAAGGAAGAAATAGCAAAAAAGGCTGTGAAGCTGATTCGGCCGGATACGGCGGTGTTCCTGGATTCAGGAAGTACGGCGACTTCCCTTGCGCATCTTTTCCCCAACCAATCTAATTTGATTTATACAACAGGGCTTAGCTGTGCGACGGAGCTGGCGGATTTGTCTGAGCCTTCTGTCCAGATTCCAGGGGGGAGGCTGAACCGTTACAGTATCAGCGTATATGGAACCTCTGTTGTGCAGGAACTGTCGAGGGTGAATTTCCACCAGACCTTCCTTGGGGTGACAAATTATATGGCACAGACTGGGTTTACTTGTGGAAACAGTGAAGAGGCTATTTTAAAGAGGACTGCAATTTCTCAGGCAGAGCAGGTGGTTGTGCTGATGGATTCCCAAAAGCTTGGCGTGAAAGGGACATATTCTATCTGCAGCCTGGAAGAAATTGATATTTTAGTATCTGACGGCAATCTGCCAGAAGATTTTCTGGCGGATTGCAAAAGCCATAATGTGAAGGTTCTTTAATGGTATATTTTTGCGTTACTATAGCGTGTTTAAAACAGATTTTAAATACGCCTTAAGAAGGGAGGTTACATTATGAAAAATAAAGTACAACAATTTGGAAAATTTTTGTCGGCTATGGTTATGCCGAATATAGGCGCATTAATTGCATTTGGTTTTTTAGCGGCGTTATTTATAGATACCGGGTGGATTCCGAATAAGGCGTTCAGTTCTATGGTATCGCCGATGCTGACTTATCTGATTCCGATTCTGATTGCATCGACAGGAGGGAAGATGGTCGGCGGGGACAGAGGACGGGTCGTCGCTGCAATTGCTGTAATTGGCGCTATTATGAGCAATACGGAGATTACAATGCTTATGGCGGCAATGCTTGTGGGGCCTCTTGGCGGTTTCTGCATTAAGAAATTTGATGAACTGATGGATGGCCATATGCCAGCCGGGTTTGAAATGTTGATTAATAACTTTTCTGTAGGGATTTTTGGTTTGGTTCTGGCAATTATCAGTTACATTGCAATTGGCCCTTTGATGAGCGGAATCCTTGCCGTGCTGACAGCAGGCGTCAATGTTTTGGTAGAACACAGTTTGCTGCCGTTAGTAGCTGTATTTATTGAGCCGGCAAAGGTTCTGTTTTTAAATAATGCAATTAACCACGGCGTTTTTACACCGATTGCGACAGGGCAGGCGGAGGAATTTGGCAAATCTATTATGTATATGCTGGAGGCAAACCCAGGCCCAGGCCTTGGCGTGCTGCTTGCCTATATGCTCTGCTGCAAGGATAAGGCGACAAAACAGTCTGCGCCGGGTGCAGTGATTATCCATCTGTTTGGTGGAATCCATGAAATTTATTTTCCGTACATATTGATGAATCCTGTTGTGATTATTGCACCGATTGTCGGCAATATGGCCGCTATTTTCTGGTTTAATTTGACAAACTGCGGCCTGCGCGGGCCGGCTTCCCCAGGTTCTATTATTGCATATCTGATGATGACGCCAGGGCCTGATATGTGGAAGGTGATTGTCGGGGTAGTTTTGGCGGCGGCAATTTCTTTTGTGATTGCTGCCCCGATTGTAAAGATGGCAGGGAGCAAAAGCCTGGAAGATGCACAAAATGAGATGGCAGCAAGGAAGGCAGAGGCAAAGGGGACGGCTGCGCCGGCCGCAGAGATTGGAAATACTTCCGGCGTAAAGAAAATTATCTTTGCATGTGATGCAGGCATGGGTTCTTCTGCTATGGGCGCAACGAAGTTCAGAAAACGGATTGAGGGCGTCCGCCCGGATATCAAGGTGACAAATACATCGGTAGACAATATCCCTTCTGACTGTGATATAGCGGTTGTGCAGGTTACGCTTGTGGAACGTGCAAAAAAATCAGCGCCACAGGCACAGATTATCACAATCGGCAATTTCTTAAGCGACCCGAACCTGGATGCGCTTTATGAAAACCTAAGCAAAGGGGAAGTTACTGATGGCAGCAGTTTAGTGCAGAGCGCTGTGACATCAGAGGATGCTGCTGCAAAGAAAGAAGTAATTGTAGCGGACGGCATTAAGCTGAACCAGAAGCCGGTATCGAAGGAAGAAGCAATCCAGGCAGCAGGGGAATTGCTTGCAAAGCTGGGATATGTTGAGCCTTCTTATGCAGATGCCATGCAGGAGCGGGAGAAACTGGTGACAACTTATATGGGGATGGGCGTTGCAATTCCGCATGGGACAACGCAGGCAAAAGGAACTGTCAAAAAGACAGGGATTGTCCTTTTGCAGTATCCGGATGGCGTTGATTTCGGTGAAGAAAAGGCGCAGCTTGTATTTGGCATTGCCGGGATTGGCGATGAACATCTGGATTTGCTTTCTAAAATTTGTGAGATGTTAGAGGATGAAGAAGTTTTGGAAACATTAAAGACAACATCGGATGTAAGCTGGGTTCTGGAAAGGCTTTCTTAAAAAGTACATATAGATTAAAAAGAGTGAGAGGCATTTTGTAAAAGGATGCCTCTCTTTTTTGTGACCGGAAATTATTGTAACTGCGGCGGCGCACCTTTTATGTGGCAGGAAATGGGATGTAACTGGAATTAAATTAATACAGAAAATGATTAAAAGCAGATTAATATTATTGATTTTAACTAAAATATGCGCTATAATTAGTTAAAATTGAAAAATATTCCAAAGGGAGGCAGATTTATGGGGAAGAAACAGGCTTTAGTATGTGCTGTATTATTAAGTGTTACATTAACCGGATGTGGGGCGAAAACTACGCCGGAAATAATTATGCCGGATAAGCCAGTGCAGTCGGAGGTAAAAAAAGACTCAGGGAAAAAGGCAGATGGGGAGAGCAAAGCGTCTGGCAAAAGTTATACGGTATATCTGGTTACAATGGATCTAACGGACAGCTACTGGAAATTAATTGATGACGGCTGTAAGCAGGCGGTAGAGGAATTTGGCAATATTACATACAAATGGATTGGGCCGGACGCCCATGATGACGCCCAGCAAAGCGCATGTGTGGAGGAAGCGGTAGCAGGCGGCGCAGATGCTATCCTGATTGCAGCAAACAGTGCAGAGGGCGTTAACAAAAGCCTGCAAAAAGCGGAAGAGGCAGGCTGTAAAATTGTTTATGTAGACAGTCCGGCAAGTTATGATTGTGTAACTGCACTTTCTACAGATAACAATGTGGCAGGGAAGACAGCAGCAGAGACAATGAAGAAGGCATTGGATGAAAAAGGAATCACAGAAGGCACGATTGGGGTAATGGGTGTTACAAAAGATACTGCTTCCTGTGTGGCAAGGGAAGAAGGATTCCGGGAAGCTTTTAAAGGGACCGGTTTTAAGCTTGCAGATACTGTCTATATGGAGGATGATGCAGACAATGTAAAAAATGCGGTAAAGGATGGAATGGACAAAAAATATGTGGGGTTTTTTGGTACAAATGAAGGGACGACTGTCAGTATAGGCGAGGCGGTGAAAGAAGCTGGGAAAGACAGCACGGTAATCGGATTTGATACATCAGATGCTGTATTATCGCTTGTGTCGGAAGGTGTTATTTATGCGACGATGCAGCAGAACCCGTCTGTTATGGGACATGATGGAATTGACATTGCGCTGCAGGCTCTGGAGGGCACATACACGGAGACAAACACAAAAACAGATACTGGTGTTACTGTGATTTCGCAGGATTCAATGTAAGGAGGGGAGTTATGAAGTTTAAGCAGAAAATGCTCACCTTGTGCTGTATTCCGCTGCTGTTTTTGACAGCGCTTTCATTGGTTATCGGGCTGGTACAGTTCCGTTCAGGGATGTATGCACAGACAAAAAGCCGTTTAAAGTCGGGCGCTTTGGCGGCAATGAGCCTTTATACAAGCCAGGGGTATGGTGATTATGATTTAAAAGCAGATGGAAATGTGTGGCGTGGGATGAATTTTAATGTATCGCAGGAAACGTCGGTGGTAGATGACTTGAAAGAACAGACAGGAATTGATATTACATTTTTTTATCAGGATACTGCTGCAATGACTTCCGTGTGCAGCGAGGATGGAAGTCGGTGGAATGGGATGAAAGCGGGGGAAAATATAAAAAAATATACCCTGGAACAGGGTGCGCAGCTTTGGTACCGTAATATCGAGATTGATAAGAGGATGTGCCATGCTTACGTTATCCCGATTGTCCAGCCAGACAGCGGCAGTGTGGCAGGGGCGCTAATGGCGTCGGTTTCTGCAGATGACATGGATAGGATGATGAATCAGTATATTTTAACAAGCGCTTTGGTATCTGCGGTTATCCTTTTCATTGTAGTCGTATTTATTTTCTGGTATATAGGAGGTCTTACAAAGATTATCCATAATGTGCGCCATGTGCTTCTTAAAGTTTCGGAAGGGGAACTTTCTGATGACAGGCTGGCAGGGATTAAATGGAAAGATGAATTTGGCGAGCTTGCGGCAGGGACGGAAAAACTGCGGATGAAAATAGGGAATCTGCTGAAGAATATCCAGGATGGGATGGACAGGCTGTCTGTGGCGGCAGAAAAGTTAAGCGATATGCTGAAACAGAATATTTTTGCGGCAAGGGAGATGAATGGGAGCATTGGGCAGATAAATAGCAAGGCAAACAGCCAGAAAACAGCTGTGCAGCATGCATCACAGGATGTGGATGTAACACGGGATGCGATTGATCTGATTTTACAGCAGATTGGAGATATTAATTACCTTTCTGAACATATGGCGGCATTGTCAGGCAACAGCCAGGATATTATGGATGGGCTTTCAGAAAGCAGCAGAAATTCAAGGGAGACGGTCAGGGAAATCAGTGTCCAGGCGGAGATAACAAATGAATCTGTCCAGCAGATTAAAAGTGTAACAGAATATATTACCAATATTGCAGAAGAAACAAATCTTCTGGCGTTAAATGCCAGCATTGAGGCGGCACGGGCGGGCACGGCGGGGAAAGGCTTTGCCGTTGTAGCCCTTGAAATCCAGAAGCTGGCGGAAGAATCAAACAATTCTGCTGTCAGGATAGGGGATAACATTCAGGCCCTGGTCCGTCAGATGGATGGGATTGTCAATGTAATGGGGACGATTGAAGATGCGTTAAAATACCAGGAAGAGAATGTGGAAAAAACAAAGCTGATTTTTGGTGAAATCAATCAGGCGATTGTCGAGATTACAGAAAAAGAAGCAGCGATGCAGGATAATGTCTCTGATATGAACTGTGCCCGTGACAATATGTCGGAAGTGATTTCTGATTTGTCAGCTTCTGCGGTAGATAATGCAGATTTGTCTCAAAGTGCGGCAGAGGTTACGGAACAGATGATGTGCGGTATTGAAAACCTGGAAGTTTTGACAACAGATTTAACAGATTTGGCGAACCAGTTAGGGGAGACTTTGCAGGCATTTTTGGCATGATTTTTGCCAAAAGTACGAGTTTTTTGGCATCATAAATCTTTCATGGACTTTATAGCGGTAGTATGGTATAGTAAATTCTAAATAGCAATAGAGAAGGGTGCCGTGCCTGGAACCAGGCGGCACCCTTTGTTGGAATGTGCCTGGAAACGGAATGCGCAGAAGCTTTTCAGGCAAAATATCCTGCCATGGAAGGGGAGATAAGAATGAATGAAATAAAAAAATCATCCAAACTGGACAATGTGTTATATGATGTTAGGGGGCCGGTGGTAGATGAGGCGGCGAGGATGGAGGAAAATGGCACGAATGTCTTAAAACTGAATATTGGAAATCCTGCTCCGTTTGGGTTTCGTACACCAGATGAGGTGATTTATGATATGCAGAGGCAGCTGACGGATTGTGAAGGGTACTCTGCTGCAAAAGGGCTTTTTTCTGCACGTAAGGCAATTATGCAGTATGCACAGCTAAAAAATATCCCAAACCTTTCCGTAGAAGATATCTATACAGGGAACGGCGTCAGCGAGTTAATAAATTTAAGTATGTCAGCTTTGTTAGATAATGGAGATGAAGTGCTTGTCCCATCGCCTGATTATCCGCTTTGGACGGCATGTGTGACGCTGGCTGGCGGAAAGGCAGTCCATTATATCTGTGATGAACAGGCAGAGTGGTATCCTGATTTAGGGGATATCCGGGAAAAAATTACCAGCCGGACAAAAGCAATTGTCCTGATTAACCCGAATAATCCGACAGGCGCATTATATCCAAAGGAGGTGTTGCTTGAGATTGCAGAGATAGCAAGGCAGCATCATTTAATTATTTTTTCGGATGAAATTTATGACAGGCTTGTAATGGACGGGGAAGAGCATATCTCCATTGCTTCCCTTGCACCTGATTTATTCTGCGTTACTTACAGCGGCCTGTCAAAATCCCATATGATAGCGGGATTTCGGATTGGCTGGATGATATTGAGCGGTAACAAAAAAATAGCGGCAGATTATATAGAGGGCTTGAACATGCTGTCTAATATGCGCCTTTGTTCAAATGTGCCGGCACAGTCTATTGTGCAGACTGCACTCGGCGGCTACCAAAGCGTAAGCCGTTATATTGTCCCAGGAGGGAGGGTTTATGAGCAGCGGGAATTTATCTTTAAGGCGTTAAATGATATTCCAGGAGTAAGCGCGGTAAAGCCTAAAGCGGCATTTTATATTTTCCCAAAACTGGATACGAAAAAATTCAATATTGTAGATGATGAGAAGTTTGCACTTGATTTATTAAAGGATAAGAAAATACTGATTATTCATGGCGGAGGGTTTAACTGGAATTGCCCAGACCATTTCCGTGTTGTATATCTGCCCAGGGTTGAGGTATTAAAAGACGCAGTGGAAAGCCTTAGGGATTTTCTTAGTTATTACAGGCAATAGAAGGCATTATCCTTAGGATTTTTTATGCGATAGGAAACTTCGCCGATTTGGGTGTGAAGAACGCTGGTTCTGCGTTCTTCTTAGGTGCGATAGTAGCTTTGCCTGGCGAGGTGTTTTCGAGCCTGGCAAAACTTCGCACCTTTTTTATACAATTTTGGCGCAAAATGTGTAATTTCTACTTTAGGAAGGAAAAAGTATTTCCATAAATTACAATATATGCTACAATAAGAAAATCAGTGCAGTTTTATAAATACTAATCTATGAATGGAGGAAGCTTTGGGATGAAGGAAATTTTTACAAAACGTCTTTTTCTCTATATGCTGACAGCGCTTTTTGTTACGGTCGCTGCTATTTTTGTGTTACAGACTGTTATCAGCAAGGGAGACAGGAATTCAGACAGCCAGAGTAAGTTAGAAGATGTAAAGCAAAAGCTTGCAAGCAACCAGGAAAATATCAAGAGCCTTACAGACAACCTTGGGAAGGAAAATCTTGCTAAAACAAGGGCCTTTGCTGATATGCTTGCCGCGGATGGTTCAATTAATGGAAATATGGAAAAACTGAACCAGGTGAAGGACAGGCTGATGGTAAATGAATTACATATTATTGATGAGAACGGGATTATTACCAGCAGCACAATTGAAGACTATATTGGGTTTGATATGAAAAGCGGCGAGCAGTCAAACGCATTTATGGTAATTGTTGACGACCCTTCTGTTGAAATTGTACAGGAGCCTCAGGTAAATGTAGCCGAAGGAGTCGTAATGCAGTATATCGGCGTGGCGAGAAAGGATGCCAAAGGCCTTGTGCAGGTTGGCGTGCGTCCGGAAGTCCTGGAAAATATGCTCGCAAGTACAGCGATTAATGTAGTTTTGAAAGATGTAGATTATGGGAAAAAGGGATATGTGTACGCTATTGACCAGAAGGAAGGAAAGATACTGGCACATCCAGAGGAATCCTTAATTGGGAAATCTGCTGCTGAGGCGGGATTTCCGAAAAAGCTTACAGGAAATGGCAAAGCTACTATTCATGGAGTAAAAGGTTATTATTGGGCGGAAGAGTATGATGGAAAAGTGATTGGCACTTTTATGCCGTCAGGAGAATACTATGAAGACCGTACAAACCAGACGCTCGTAGTATCCTTTAGCGTGTTAATTATTTTGGGGATACTGCTGTTTATGATTAACCGGATGGTGGATAATAAAATTGTCCAGGGGATTAACCGTATTAGCAATTCGATGAAAGAGATTGCATCTGGGAATTATGGAATTACAGTAAATGAGCAGGGGAATCCAGAGTTTGAACAGCTTTCACAAAGCATTAATACAATGGTGGGAGGAATCAGCCAGAATTTAAAGGAAATTGAGACACTATTAGAACAGCAGAAGGAAGATGTGGAGAGTAACCGTGCATTAATTCAGAATGTAAAAGACGCCTGTGTGGATTTGGAACAGGTTTCTGGAGAGACATTGGAAAATGCAGACAGTATCTATAATGGAACAGGGGAACAGGAAAAAGCAGTAGACGACTTAAAACAGGTTATGGATCAGTTAACCGGGGAGTTAAGCCTTAGTGTAAGCGCCTCTGCTGATATAACTGCAGCGACGGGGAACTCAGTAGATAAAATTATGGAAACGCAGGCACAGATGGATTTGCTTAAAGAGTCTATGCAGAGGATTAGCGAAATGTCTGTGGCGATTGAGAAAATTATTGGTGAAATCAATTCTATTGCGAAACGGACCAATATGCTTTCCCTGAATGCTTCTGTTGAGGCGGCAAGGGCTGGCGAGATGGGCAGGGGCTTTTCTGTTGTAGCTGTCCAGATTGGGGAACTTGCTGCAAGGAGCGCACAGGCGGCAAAGGAAACGACGGAGTTAATTACTAACTCGATACAGGCGGTGGAAAGCGGGCAGCAGATTACAGACCAGACGGCGGAGGCGTTTGATATTGCTGTAGAAAATATTGAAAAGGCAAATCAGGATGTAGAGAAAATTACGAATATGGTGCAGAAGAATGTTGAGATTGTAACAGACGCTGTCAGCCAGATTGAAAGGATTTCCAGTGTCGTGGAACAGAATGTCCAGATTTCAAATAATACAAAGCAGGCGTCTTCAAGTATGGCGGATATTACTGGAAAGCTGCTGGAAATGATAGAATAAGGGATGGGAAAAAATATTTGTTTATTAAATGTAGTTATTGGAAGGGGGAAGAGTTATGAAGGGATTGAAATTAAAAAGCTGGCATGTGGAAAAGACGGCAGAAGAGATTGCTGCATACCGCGAACTTGCTGAAAAGGGGGATCGGACGGCACAGACGGAGTATGGAAAATGCCTGTTGTTTGGAAAAGGCGGAACGGTTGACAGGGATGCGGCATTCCAGTGGTTCCAGAAAGCAGCAGAACAGTCTGACGAAATTGCAAAAATGTATTTGGGACATTGCTATCTTTATGGAATTGGTGTAGAAGCAGACCAAAATAAAGGTTATAAGATGTTAGACGCGGCATTAATCTATAATTATCCAGAAGATAGTTCCAGCCAGCCACAGGCGGGTTATTCAACATTCCAGGAGGAGGATTTGTGCCAGCTGTTTTGGGATTTGGGGGATGCGCTGGAAAAGTCTTATGGTGTATATAAAAATTACCGCGTTGCAGTGTATTATTTTGAGATGCTTGCAGACTGGGGGCATCCGGAAGGGGCAGAACGGAGGAAGAGGTTTCGGAAAATACTTTGGTTTTGGACTAAGACAGGGGACTGATAATAAATTAATTACAGGTTACTGTTCCTAAGGTGACGAAAAACGTAAAAGGGCTTTTATTTTACGTGATTTAGTGTTACAATAAGGCATGCCAGGGCGTATTTGAGATGACGCGTTCAATATGCCCTGGCATGCAGGCTGCAGAAAATTTAGAACAGAAGAAGGAGGAACAAGGGAAAGAATGGACGAGAATTTTAAGGAGCAGGAGCAGATGGCGCAGGATGTAACAGGTTCTGCCGGCGCCTTTTCAGGGCAGGTCCAGGTTGAAGAAAAGCCGGTGAATATGGTGACAGGTATTGTCGGGGCTTTTGTTGGCGTATTGATTGGCGTAGTGCTCTGGATTCTAATTTACCAGATGGGTTTTATTGCTGGAATTGCCGGATTTGTTATGATGATTTGTGCATTTAAGGGCTTTGAACTGCTTGGTGGAAGAATCAATTTGGCGGGAGCTGTGATTTGTGTTATACTGGTTTTGGTGGCCGTATATTTTGCGCATAATATTTCAGTTGCAATTAGCGTTATGCAGGAACTGGATACCAGTTTTTCCTCCGCATACCAGTCACTTTCTATGCTGCGGGATGAAGTCAGCGAATTTAATTCAGCATATTTGCATGACCTTTTGATTGGGTATGTATTGACATTAGTTGCAATTGTTCCATCGATAAAAGGTAAGATAAGGCGATAGGCATTATGTACATAGGGACTTTTATGGATAGGAAATTACTGTAAAACAGTTGGTGGAAAAGGCAAAACATTGGTTTTGCCTTTTTGTGTTGTGCGCCATGGGCGCACTCTAACGGCAGGAAAACGCTGGTTGACAGATTAAACTTGCTGTTTTATAATATGGTTTACAAGGTAAAGCAACTGATGCCGCAAAGGAGGTAAGGAACTGTCCTAAGAGTGAAAAATATATTTTTCGCTCGGCAAGTTTGTGTCTGTGCTGCGGCACAAACATTGAAAGAACTTTGGTTCTTTTTATACAGCAAAGAGCAGTGCAGAAATGAGGGTAATCGTGAAACAGGAAGTTCGGGTAACAAACAGTGAATGGTATCTTATGGAATGTTTATGGGAGGAATCCCCGAGGTCTTTGATGCAGATTGTGCCAGTGCTTAGTGAACGGGTAGGGTGGAGCAAGAGTACTTGTGCAACAATGGTTCGGAGAATGGCAGAAAAGGGGTTGATAGGGTATGAAGAAAACGGAAAAACAAAATATTTTTATCCAAAGGTTAAAAAAGAAGATGTCGTTGTACAGGAGACGCGCGATTTTTTGAAAAGAATTTACGACGGGAGCATTGGGATGATGATGAGTGCGTTATTGCGCCAAAATGATTTGTCAAAAGAGGATATACAGGAGCTCCGTGAAATATTGGAAGCAGCAGAAGCTAAAGCAGAGAAGGGGAACAAAAGAAAGAAGGGGAAATGATGGAAGGCTTTTTGGAATGGATGCTGGAAGCTTCCTTACTGGTATTTCTGATTCTTGTAATCAGGAAAGTCTTTACGGGGAAAATCCGTTATGGGATAATATATGCCCTTTGGGGGCTGGTATTGCTGCGTTTTTTATTGCCGGGCAATATCATTGCAACGCCGGTCAGTATTGAAAATTTATTTTCGGCGGCATCAGGCCATATCAAAGAGGCTGGCAGAAATGTTGAAAAAGCAGGGGATAGAGGGGTTCTGGAAAAGGATCTTGGGCTGGCGGCTGGCAGTGCCATGGAGGGAGCAGGAGATGTAGATTTGGGAATAAATGCTGCACAGGGAAAATCATTTACGCCTGCAGCAGATAAAAGAGGGAATATTCCATGGAAGCTTCTTTTGCCTGTACTATGGGCAGCCGTGTCATGTGTGCTTTTTTCCTGGTTTATTCTTTCTAATGCCAGGCTGCTTGGCCGGATGAAAAAGAGAAGGGTTTTTTATGGGAAAAGTGGAAATATAAATATATACATAGTGAATGGAATCCAGAGCCCTTGTTTATATGGTTTTTTCCGTCCTGCGATATATCTGCCGTCTTTTGCTGTCTTGGGAGATGGAAGGGTCAGCAAAGAAGAACTGGGGCAGATTATTACCCATGAGTATGTGCATTACAGGCATGGCGACCATATCTGGGCAATGCTACGGATGTTTTTTGTATCAGCATATTGGTTTAACCCTTTTATATGGATTGCGTCTTCCTGTTCCAAAAAAGATGCGGAGCTTTATTGTGATGAAACAGTAATTCAGATATTGGGGGAAGAAAAACGCTTCTGTTATGGGGAGATGTTAGTGCGGATGGCGGGAAAGGCTGAATGGGGGGATTTTCGGTATTCTATGCTTTTGATCAGCAGAAAAGGAAAGGAAATGGAAAAAAGAATCCGGGCAATCAGCGGCAGGCAAAATTACCCTAAATGGGTGCTGGTTCCCTTATTAGCGGCATTGTGCCTTGCGGCGGGAATTACATGCAGTGCCGGGATGGCTCCTGCCGTGGCGCAGGAAGCTGCAGCGGGGGAATCTAGCCATGCTGTTTTGGATAACTACAAAGAGGGCGGCAGGAAAGAGGCAGCAATACAAAGTGGAATAGAAGATACTCTGGAGCAGGAAGAATTTGTTTTGGCAGGTACCCCGGAAAAAGCATTTGATGAATACCTAAGTATTTTTACTGAAGCAGTCAATTCGGGCAATATAGATAAATTAGGTCAGGTGCTGGAGCCGGGAAGTGATATTTACCTACAGCAGTGCCGTTTGGTTAAAAATTACTATAAACGTGGTATCCGTGAAAAGGTCAGGGCGTATTCTGTTTCAACAATGGAAATCAGCGATGGATGCACAGAAATTGATTCTGATGAAAAGATACGGGTTACTTACGCAGATGGGAGTTCTAAAATTGTGAAACAGCAGTATTGCTATACTTGCAGGCTGTATACAGATGAAATGGGGACTTTTGGGTGGGTCATTACAGATATGCAGGAAATTCCTGAAATATAAAAAAGGTGCGAAGCCTTTCCAGGCTCGAAAACACCTCGCCAGGTAAGGCTATAGTCGCACCTAAGAAGAACGCAAAACCAGCGTTCTTCACACTCAAATCGTCGAAGTTTCCTATCACATAAAAAAGGTGCGAAGCCTTTCCAGGCTCGAAAACACCTCGCCAGGTAAGGCTGTTGCCGCACCTTCTTCAAAATCGGCATAAGTTTAACGTTTATTGCTCTGTCTCCAGATATGCATTTTTTCTGCTTCGGCAATCAATCCATCCCTGAAATCAGGATGTGCTACGGATATAATTGCTTCTGCTTTTTGCCATGAGGACAACCCTTTTAAGTTTACAATGCCATATTCTGTTACAAAATAATGTACATTAGCACGGGTATCTGTAACGATGGAACCATTACTTAGAGTAGGGTTAATCCTGGATTTTACTGTACCATCTTTCTGGGTAAAGGTGGAGGACATGCAGATAAATGATTTACCGCCATTTGAGAGGTAAGCGCCAAGTACAAAATCAAGCTGCCCGCCGGCGCCGCTGATTTGCTTTGTTCCGGCAGATTCTGCATTGATTTGCCCAAATAAATCAATATCTACTGCATTGTTGATAGAAATAAAGTTATCCAGCGCAGAAATCTGGCGGATATCGTTTGTATAGTTTACAGGGGCGCTCATGCATTCCGGGTTATTGTCCAAATAGTCGTATAATTTTTGAGTGCCTGCAGCAAATGCATATGCCTGGCGTCCATTATCTATATTTTTCTTCTTTCCCGTAATTTTTCCGGCTTGCGCTATATCTACAAAAGCATCTACATACATTTCAGTATGTACTCCCAAATCTTTCAGGTCTGATTGTGCAATCAGGGAACCAACAGCGTTTGGCATACCGCCGATTCCGAGCTGGAGACATGCCCCATTTGGGATTTCTTCTACGATATATTTTGCAACAGCTTCGTCGACTGCAGTTGCAGGGGCGCTTTTGCCCATAGAATCAATTGCAGGGTTGTCCCCTTCAACAATCATATTTACTTTACTGACATGGATAGATTCTTCAAAGCCTCCCAGGCAGCGTGGCATATTTTCGTTTACTTCTACAATGATAGTTTCAGCACGTTCACATACGGCGGCCATATGGGAAGCACTTGGCCCAAAATTAAAGAAGCCGTGTTCATCCATTGGCGCAACCTGGAACATTGCTACATTAGAAGGGGTTTGGGAATCCCTGTTGTAGCGTGGAAGCTCAGAATAACGGATTGGGGCATAGAAAGAAAATCCCTGTGCAATCGCTTTTCTTTCAATACCGCCCATATGCCATGAATTCCATGCCATATGCTTTGCCGGCTCTTCAATCTTGAAAATTTCTGGCTGGTGCATTAAGATTCCCCCACGGAAATTGATATCCGTCAGTTCAGGCAGGCGCTTTGCCATCGCAGCGTCCAGTGCAACAGGTGTGGTGACACACCAGCCAAAGTCAACCCAATCGCCGGATTTTACTGCTTTTACTGCTTCATCAGCAGTTGTCAGTTTGTTTTCATACATAGTTTTAAAGTCCATAGTTTACCTCCATAAATATGCTGCCATTTGTTCTTTGCAGTTACTATCCACAGTTAAATCTACTGTTTGGGATGGCTGTAGATAATAACGTCCCTGTTTATAAAATAGCACTTTTTAGGAATCTTTTCAACTGGTTTTCTGTTGCAGTTACTGTTCGCTCCGTGACTGGTAACTGGTTGTATGAAAATGCCATAATTACCACGAAAATGAATACTGATTGTACGAAAATGTCATAATTATCACAATTTTATTAAATTTTTATGCCAAATTCACGAACTGGCAGTGAAAAATGCTTGATAATTTAGTGGATTTGATATATCATAACTAGTAAGGGCATTACTATGGCAAAAGGCTGTTATCTGGTACATAAAAAAGGCGGATTCCGGCAAAACGTTAGTAATGCAAAAGACAGTTTTCTGTCAGTATATTAATCAATTAAGGAGGGTTTTAAATTATGGCAAAGAAAGTGGTTTTAGCGGGTGCATGCCGTACTGCAATTGGTAAAATGGGTGGAGGGCTCAGCACAACCCCGGCACCTGTTTTAGGTTCGATTGTAATTAAAGAGGCATTGAAAAGAGCTGGTGTAGCAGCAGACCAGGTTGACCATGTTTATATGGGGTGTGTTATCCAGGCTGGTTTGGGGCAGAACGTTGCACGCCAGGCCTCTATTAAGGCAGGCTTACCTAATGAAACTCCTGCAGTTACTGTAAATGTTGTATGCGGTTCCGGGTTGAATTGTGTAAATATGGCAGCACAGATGATCCAGACGGGCGATGCTGATATTGTAGTAGCAGGCGGTATGGAGAATATGTCTATGGCTCCATATGCTATGATGCAGGGACGTTTCGGATACCGTATGAACAATGGCAAATTAATTGATACAATGGTAAATGATGCATTATGGGATGCGTTTAACCAGTATCATATGATGATTACAGCAGAAAACGTTGCAGACCAGTGGAAGCTTACCCGTGAAGAATTAGATGAATTTGCTGCAAACAGCCAGCAGAAATGTGAAGCTGCTATTAATGCAGGAAAGTTTGATGATGAGATTGTTCCGGTTGAGATTAAGACAAGAAAGGGCGTTACTGTATTTGACAAGGACGAGGGACCTCGTGCTGGCACAACAAAGGAAAGCCTTGCAGGATTAAAGTGCTGCTCTGGTAAAGAAGGCGGCGTGGTTACCGCTGGTAATGCTTCTGGTATTAATGATGGCGCTGCTGCAATCGTAGTAATGAGTGAAGAAAAAGCAAAAGAATTAGGCGTTGAGCCAATGGCAACTTTCGTTGCAGGCGCACTCGGTGGTGTTGACCCATCTATTATGGGTGTTGGCCCGGTTGCAGCTACTAAGAAGGTTCTTGCAAAGACAGGCCTTTCTATTGATGATATGGATCTTATTGAGGCAAACGAGGCATTTGCTGCACAGTCTGTTGCAGTAGGAAGAGACCTTGGGTTTGACCTTTCCAAGTTAAATGTAAATGGCGGTGCAATTGCACTTGGACATCCTGTAGGAGCTTCCGGCTGCCGTATCTTAGTTACACTTCTCCACGAGATGGTGAAAAGGGATGCTAAAAAAGGTCTTGCTACGCTTTGTATCGGTGGCGGCATGGGCTGCTCTACAATCGTTGAAAGGTAATATTGCATAAAGGATTTTTAAGGCATGGCTGTGCCATGCCGGTAAAGTCCATATGGCAGCGGTACAAAAAAGCAGAAAAGGCATTTTATAACACATTTATCAAATGTAGAAAAAGGAGTATGGACAATGGGTGAATTCATTTTATATGAAGCAGATGGTGCAGTTGCTACAATTACAATTAACCGTCCAAAGGCATTGAATGCATTAAACAGCCAGGTTCTGGATGAACTGGATGCTGCCCTTGATGCAGTTGATTTAGATACAGTAAGGTGCTTAATCCTGACCGGCGCAGGGGACAAGTCTTTTGTTGCAGGCGCAGATATTGGAGAGATGAGCACATTGACAAAGGCAGAAGGGGAAGCCTTTGGCAAAAAGGGAAATGATGTTTTCCGTAAACTGGAGACATTCCCGCTTCCTGTTATTGCAGCGATTAATGGGTTTGCGCTTGGCGGCGGCTGTGAGATATCCATGAGCTGTGATATCCGTATCTGCTCAGAAAATGCCGTATTTGGCCAGCCGGAAGTCGGTCTTGGGATTACGCCTGGTTTTGGCGGTACACAGAGGCTTGCAAGGACAGTTGGCGTTGGCATGGCAAAACAGATGATTTATTCTGCAAGAAATATTAAGGCAGACGAGGCGTATAGGATTGGCCTTGTAAATGCAGTATATCCTGCAGAAGAGTTAATGCCTGCTGCAAAGAAGCTTGCAGATACAATTGCAAAGAATGCACCGATTGCAGTGCGCAACTGTAAAAAAGCAATAAATGACGGCCTCCAGGTTGATATGGACAAGGCAATTGTAATTGAGGAGCAGTTATTTGGCGACTGTTTTGAAACAGAAGACCAGAAAGCCGGCATGGGCAATTTCTTAGAGAAAGATAAAGAGAAGAAATTAAAAGTAGTCCCATTTAAGAATTGTTAATTGGGATGGCTCTGATATATCATTAATGTATCGGATGTATAAAATTTATAAAAATATAAATATATATGGAGGTAAAAACATGAAGGTTGGAGTAATTGGTGCAGGTACAATGGGTTCTGGTATTGCGCAGGCATTTGCGCAGACAGAAGGCTATGAGGTTTTCTTATGTGATATCAATGAAGAGTTTGCTGCAAATGGCAAGAACAAAATCGCAAAGGGATTTGAGAAAAGAATTGCAAAAGGGAAAATGGAGCAGGCTGCTGCAGATGCAATTCTTGCGAAAATTACGACTGGTACAAAGGAGATTTGTACAGACTGTGATTTAATCGTAGAAGCAGCTCTTGAAGTAATGGATATCAAGAAGCAGACCTTTAAGGAGTTACAGGATATCTGCACAAAGAAGGACTGCATTTTTGCTACAAATACTTCTTCTTTATCTGTAACAGAGATTGGCGCAGGGATTGACAGGCCGGTAATCGGTATGCATTTCTTTAACCCGGCTCCTGTTATGAAGCTGATTGAAGTAATCCGCGGAGAGAATACAACAGATGAAGTGAATGATAAGGTAATCGCTATTTCTAAGGAAATTGGCAAGACTCCTGTAGAAGTAAAAGAAGCTCCTGGTTTTGTAGTAAATAGAATCCTTATTCCAATGATTAATGAAGCGGTTGGAATCTATGCAGACGGCGTTGCTTCTGTAGAAGGTATTGATACTGCTATGAAGCTTGGGGCAAACCATCCAATGGGGCCTCTTGCGCTTGGTGATTTGATTGGCCTTGATATCTGCCTTGCTATTATGGATGTCCTCTATACAGAAACAGGCGACCCTAAGTACCGTGCCCATACTCTTCTGAAGAAGATGGTTCGTGCAGGCAAGCTTGGACAGAAGACAGGCATTGGTTTCTACGACTATAGCAAATAATGAACTGTAGATAATTAATTTGTTGACAGTTTCAAAGTATAATATATACTGCGCATTAGATAGATTTGCAGTTATTAACTATAACGAAAGACTGCCAGCCATATTCTTTCTTTGGACAGATTGAAAATTCTGGCGGTCTTGAGTATAAGTAAATCGTGTATTGATAAATGAGCAATACAAATATAGGAAAGGTGGTAAAGAAAGGCATGGATTTTACATTAAGTAAAAAGCATGAGATGGCGAGACAGCTTTTCAAGGATTTCGCTGAAACAGAAGTGAAGCCTCTGGCTCAAGAGGTTGATGAGACGGAGCATTTCCCAATGGCTACCGTAGAAAAAATGGGAAAATATGGATTCATGGGAATTCCGATTCCAAAGGAGTATGGCGGGCAGGGATGCGATATTTTATCCTATGTAATGTGCGTGGAAGAGCTTTCCAAGGTTTGCGGCACAACGGGCGTAGTTGTATCAGCACATACATCCCTCTGTGCTGACCCGATTCTTACATATGGTACAGAAGAGCAGAAAAAGAAATATCTTCCAGACCTTGCAAGCGGTAAGAAAATCGGTGCTTTCGGACTGACAGAGCCAGGCGCTGGTACAGACGCACAGGGCGTACAGACAAAGGCTGTCCTTGATGGGGACGAGTGGGTTCTGAATGGCTCTAAATGCTTTATTACAAATGGTGAAGTCGGTGATATCTACATTATCATTGCATATACAGATGTCGTAGAAGACAAGCGTGGAAGAAAAGTTAAGAAATTCTCTGCATTTATCGTTGAGAAGGGAACGCCAGGGTTCAGCTTTGGGACAAAGGAAAAGAAGATGGGTATCCGTGGTTCTTCTACTTATGAGTTGATTTTCCAGGACTGCCGTATTCCAAAGGATGCTCTTTTAGGACCTCAGGGGAAAGGCTTCCCAATTGCCATGCATACCCTTGACGGCGGACGTATTGGTATTGCTTCCCAGGCACTTGGCCTTGCTGAAGGCGCACTGGAGAGGACAATTGAATATACAAAAGAAAGAAAACAGTTTGGACGTTCTATTTCAGCACAGCAGAATACACAGTTCCAGCTTGCTGACATGGCTACAAAAGTTGAGGCTGCGAGAAACCTTGTGTATAAGGCTGCCATGAAGAAACAGCAGTTTGCAGAGGGACAGAAGGTATCTTACTCTGTAGAGGCTGCTATGGCGAAGCTTTATGCTGCTGAGGTGGCTATGGAAGTTACCACAAAGGCAGTACAGTTACATGGTGGATATGGATATATCAGGGAATATGATGTAGAGCGTATGATGCGTGATGCTAAGATTACTGAGATTTATGAGGGTACTTCTGAAGTACAGCGTATGGTTATTTCCGGTAGTTTATTGAAGTAATATCACACAAATTAAAAAATTAAGACAAGGAGTGACAAAGCCGTGAAAATAGTAGTATGTGTAAAGCAGGTTCCAGATACCAAGGGCGGGGTTAAGTTTAATCCGGATGGAACACTGGACAGAGGTGCAATGCTTGCCATTATGAACCCTGATGATAAAGCAGGTTTGGAAGCAGCGCTTAGATTAAAAGATGAGTATGGTGCAGAAGTTACCGTTTTGACAATGGGACTTCCAAAGGCAGAAGAAGTACTTCGTGAAGCAATGGCTATGGGTGCCGATAAGGGCATTCTTGTAACGGACAGAGTGTTGGGCGGTGCTGACACATGGGCAACTTCCACAACTCTTGCTGGTGCACTTAGAAACCTTGAATATGACTTAATTATCACCGGCCGTCAGGCGATTGACGGAGATACAGCACAGGTTGGCCCACAGATTTCTGAGCATCTTGACCTTCCGGTTATTTCCTATGCAAAGGATATCAAGATTGAGGGCGACAGTGTTGTAGTTGAGCGCCAGTATGATGACAGATATCATGTATTAAAGGCTAAAATGCCTTGCCTGGTTACAGCTCTTTCTGAATTAAATGAGCCTCGTTATATGACTCCTGGCGGGATCTTTGATGCTTATGACGCTGAGATTACCGTATGGGGCAGAAAAGACTTAAAAGATGTTGATGATGCAAACCTTGGCTTGAATGGTTCACCAACAAAGATTGCAAAAGCTTCTGATAAAGTCCGTAAAGGGGCTGGCGAGAAGGTTGAGCTGGATGCAGACGAGTCTGTTGCATACATCATGGGCAAATTAAAAGAGAAACATGTAATCTAATAATATAAGGAAAAGTGGTGACTAAAATGGGTTTAGAAGAATATAAGGGTGTCTATGTCTTTGCACAGCAGGTAGACAATGAATTAAGCGGTATCGCTTTTGAATTACTTGGCAAGGCAAAAGAGCTTGCCGGTGACTTAAATACTGACGTTACAGCAGTCCTGATTGGTTCTGGTGTAAAAGGTCTTGCTGACCAGTTAGCAGAATATGGCGCAGATAAGGTTATCGTAGTAGATGACCCAGAATTAAAAGAATACAGGACAGAGCCATATGCACATGCTTTATCATCTGTTATTAACGAATATAAGCCGGAAATCGTATTGGTAGGTGCTACGGCAATTGGCCGTGACTTAGGCCCCCGTGTATCTGCAAGGGTAGCTACAGGCCTGACTGCTGACTGTACGGTACTTGAGATTGGTGACTTCCCTCTTAATCCGATTCCAGGGCAGGAGCAGAAACATAACCAGTTATTGATGACACGTCCTGCATTTGGCGGAAATACAATCGCTACAATTGCATGCCCGGATAACCGTCCTCAGATGGCAACAGTACGTCCAGGCGTTATGCAGAAGCGTGAGCCGGTTGCAGGCGCTAAGGCAGAAGTAATCGACTACAATCCTGGATTTACTCCAGACCACAAATATGTTGAAATCGTTGATATTGTAAAAGAGCTTTCTGATACAGTAGACATTATGGATGCTAAGATTCTTGTATCTGGCGGCCGTGGTGTTGGCAGCCCAGAAAACTTTAAGATTCTGGAAGACCTTGCAGCAGCAATTGGCGGTACGGTAAGCTGCTCCCGTGCTGTTGTGGACAGCGGCTGGAAGCCAAAAGAACTGCAGGTTGGACAGACTGGTAAGACAGTCCGCCCAAATGTATATTTTGCAATTGGTATTTCTGGTGCAATCCAGCATACAGCAGGTATGGAAGAGTCTGACATTATCGTTGCTATCAATAAAGACAGCAATGCACCGATTTTCGATGTAGCTGATTATGGTATAGTTGGCGATTTGAATAAGATTGTTCCAAAGCTGACAGAGGAATTAAAGAAAGTAGTTAAATAATTTCTACCTGTGCGGCTGCAAAAGCAGACGCAGGAGCGTAAGTGCGGATTTTGCGAATGTAGGGGCAGTGTGGTATACACTGCCCCTTTTATGCTGTAAAATATTTCGTTGATTATTACAGCATCTTGGGATATAATATAAAAGAGAAATATTATGGTTTGAATTTGAAAGGAATGGTTTATCTATGGCAAGTATTTTACCAGTGTCAGATTTAAGAAATTATTACTAAGGCGGTTAAATATCGAATGGATTTTACGCAGAATAAATTTCTATCTGCAAGGCGGAAGATTGAGCTGTAGCGAGTGCTACAGCGATTGATGGTGCTAGATGTCCGGTGGACATCTGTTAAGCACGGACCGTAGCGGAGCGTAGACCAACGCAGCAGATAAAAATTTAGGCAAGTAAAAACATCGACATTTAACCGCCTTAGTAATATAATGAGGTTTTAAAGAATTGTCAGATCGGAGAGCCTGTGTTCCTGACTAAAAATGGCAGGGGTAGATTTGTGGTAATGGATATAGAAGATTATGAGCGTGATAAAGCAGAAAAAAAGTTACTGGAGAAACTGCATGAGGCAGAACAAGCTGTTAAGGATGGGAATGGATGGCTAACAATGGACGAATTAAAGGCCGAGGTTGGGGAGTAAATTTATGATGAAATTACGAATCAATCCGATAGTGGCTGAGGATTTAAAAACTATTAAGAATTTTATTCTCGCGTATGCAACGAGCCAAACGCAATGCTTGCAAGGAACTGAAAGTTCCTTTGCACTTGGCGACTGCAGAAGATAATGCCGATAAAGCATTAGAGACGGTTCAGGAGATTTATAGGCAGTTTGAGAATATACAGAGGTTTCCTTATATTGGTGTAGATTTGTCTATACGTGTAAGCTTTAAGACGGATTATAAGTATGTGGTGTGGAATGATTATGTTATGTTGTATAAGGCTGCTATAGAGGTAGTTGAGATTTACCGGGTGGTGAATCGGTATCAAGATATTACAAAGATTTTTAGTTGAGGCAGTGTAATTTATACTGCACGTCGGATAGATTTATAGTTATCAACTATAATGAAAGACCGCCAGCTATATTTTTGCTTCGGATAGATTGGTAAATTCTGGCGGTCTTGAGTACAATTAAGTGCCTAAAATATTTTAAAATAGAAAATGAATAATGACATTTTTTTATGTCATAGGAAATTGCGCTGTTACATAGTGGTTGTCGACAAGAATTGCGAAGCAATTCTTGCTAGGGCACCAGCGCTGGCGGTGCCCTTTTTTAGGTCCAGTCTTTCTTACTGTATAAGACAGCTCCAGTGGCAGTACATATGGCTGTAGTCATGCCAAGGATAAGGAGTTCTTTGCTATGCATCCCCAATGCGTCTCCGGCAAAAATTCCCTGCATTAAATCGACAGCATGTGTCATTGGCAATATGTCAGCGATTTTTTTCATTGTTTCCGGGAACAGCATATCCGGGATGGTTGCGCCGGATAAAAACAGCATGATGAAGTAGAAGAGGTAGCAAAGTAAGTTTGTGCTCCTTACATCCTGCCCGATTGCAGTGAATAGAAATCCCATGGAAAACATTGCTGCAATGGAAAAAAGAAGGCTGATGCAGACGGAAAGGAACGTGCCATTGATCTGTATATTGTAAAGGAGTTTTCCTGCAGCTAATAATATGGAAATTCCTATTAGTGTCATTATAAAATTGACAAAGACCTGCGCTAGCATGATATTTATTTTTCCTACTGGCGTGGCGTCAAATCTTTTGTAGATTTTTTTCTCTTTATAATCTGATAAAGTAAGCGGGAGCGACATTAAGCCGGTAACACCTGTTACCATAACAGAATATGCCGGTACGCAGATATCCATCATTTTACTGTCTGCCCCTTCGTAAATTGGCGTATTCCCATAGATGCCGCCAAATAAAAGAAGCATTAACAGTGGAAATACAAGCGTAAAGAAAAAGCTAAAAAAATTCCTTACATATAAACGCAGTTCCATATTGCTAATAACCATAAATTGATTCATAGTATCCCTCTTTTCTACGCATGTTTTTTGTGTATTCCGGGTTTGTGCCAGATGCGCGCAGACACAAATCCCGCATGTGGAAAATATATTTTTCACATGATCCCCTCCATAGTAAGTCCTGTTGTTTTTGGCGCTATCATTAAATAGAGCCGCTCTAACGGGAGGTTTTCCTCCCATTCTTCCTGTGGAACCTGGCTTTTTACATATTCCCGGAATCCTTGTTTCGTCCCTAAGAATTTTTGTTTCCCTTTTTCCAGGTAGAGGATTTTATCGGCAAGCGTCTCTACTTCATCCAGGTAATGGGAAACCATGATAATGGCTACGCCGTTTTCTTTGATATTGCCAAAGCCGGCCCACATATTCTGCCTTACTTCCGGGTCAAGCCCTGTTGTTAATTCGTCTAAAACTAAAAGTTTTGGGCGTCCCATAAGGGAAAGCAGGATAGAAAGGCGCTGTTTTTCGCCGCCGGACAGTTTATGGACCGGGCGTTTCCTTTTTTCCTCAAGCCCAAGCTGTTTTAACAATAGTTCCCAATTGGCAGGCCTGTCGTAAAAGCTTGCAAAGAGCCTGCATTGTTCCTCTACTTTGATTTTCGGCGGATATTCTGCTTCCTGCAGCTGGACGCCCATTTCTTTATATACTTCCTGGCGGTGCAGCCAGGGGTCTTTCCCAAAAACCTCAATAGAGCCGCTGTCTGGTTTTCGTAAGCCTTCTATGCATTCTACAGTAGAAGTTTTCCCGGAGCCATTTTGCCCGATGACTGCCAGGATTTCCCCGGGGGTTACAGAAAATGAAACATTCTGGACTGCTTTTACGCTTTTATAGGACAGGTTTAGGTTTTGTACTTGTACAATTGTCTGTGGCATAGTAATCCTCATTTCTGCACACGTTCTTTGTGCGTAACAAATTTGTGACAAGTGTGCGCAGACACAAATTTGCGTGTGAAAAATGTATTTTCCACACTGATTCCATCCATTCCTGAAGCCTGTAGGCTATCTGCAGGCTTTATGCTTAGGAACTGTATGCAAATGATATAGGTTATTTGCATACAAGTTCCTTATGGGCTTATTCTATCGTCCGTTCTGAAAATAAACAATAGGTTTTGGGGGAGTGGCAGGCTGCCCTGTGCAAAAGGCAGGATTTCGTGTTCAAAATACAAACATCTGATATCTGGTTATGCTATAATAGACGCAGGAAGGAGGGGCGTGGATGAAAGTAGAATGTAAAATCAGCACAGAATATAAGGAGCCATATGCAGTTCTCCATGTAAACAAGATGACCCAGGCAATTGCAGAAATTATTTCTATGTTGGGAAAAGAAGGGAGCGGTTCCTCTGCACTGATTGCGTCAAAAGAAAAGAAAACATATTTTATAGAACCAGAAGAAATAGCATTAGTTCGTACAGAGGGAAGGGATATTGTCTGTTATGATAAATTAAAAAACAGGTATACCTTAGATAAGCCTTTATATGAAATGGAAAATATCCTGGATAACCATTTTGTACGGGTTTCAAAGTCGACTATAATTAATATCCGGGAAATCAACCATGTGGAGGCAGGGTTTAATGGGACAATGGAACTGGTCATGAAGAATGGTGTTACGGATTATATTTCTAGGAATTTCAGGAAATCGTTTAAAGAAAGGCTGGGATTGAAATGAAAAATACGATACGGTTGATTATGAAATATATACTATGGGGTATATCTTTGGGATGCACCTCTTTTGTGATAATGTGCTTGTCCTTTTACCTTGGGGGCGGGGATGAAATTTTAGCAGAGATATTTGAAGACTTTGGAAGGCAGTCTGCTGGTGCAATGCTAGTAGGGGTTGCATGTGGGGGGACAGCTGTCATTTACCAGTTCCAGCGCTTTTCATGGCATGTGCAGGTAATCATACATTTTTGTGTGGGGATGGGCGTGTTCTATCCTGTCGCCCTTTACCTTGGCTGGATTCCATTTTATCCTGGCAGGGTTCTTTATACAGTATTTCAATTTTTGGTATCCTGCAGCATATTTATGCTGATTTGGGCCTGCTTTTATCTGTTTAACCGGAAAGAAGCAAAAAAGATTAATAAAAGGCTGAGGGAACTTGAGCGGGATAATAACCAGCTGGGGGAATAGCTTAGCCAAAAAGGTTTTTAGACTGCGATTTTTAAGGCAAAAACCATGAAGCGTCCAGGCTTATGCTTGCTGCAGACAATGAAATTTCATTAATCGCTGACCGGGGCGGTACATTGCAGGAATGGAGCGGGACAGTCAGTAACAATGCCTTATTTATTAAGATACTATTAGAACATATCCACAATGACATCTATTTGTTAAAATTCCGGGAGCAGTTCGGGAAAGAAGTATATAAGAGCCTGCTTTTAAATACAGCTTTTGAGGCAGGGCAGGAGGAGGAAGGCAATGTCATTCTACATTTTTGTTAACTTGTAAATTACAGTTTATGATATAAAAATTGGATAAACATCATATACTAAAGCGTACACTGTTGACAGTGTGTACACTTTAGTATATGATGGAGGTATAAAGGAGATGATAAATATGTTAATGGAACAAGCTACAACTGTGAGAAAAGAGTGGAGTTCAGTTTGTGATAGTGTCATACATGAAAAACCTAAATTTATAAAACGTACCAGGGATAAAATGTGGTTTTCCAATTTGGAAACGATATCTGAACTTTTAGAAGCATATTATTTTACTGTTACGAGATATATTGAAAATGATGGTTCTGTTACTTTATCTCTTAATGAAATTGATCTTGTGGAAAATGGTAAAGATGAGCAGGAAGCACGTCTGAATATGGGGAAGGCTATATTAGAATATGCTGTGGATTATTATAATGAATATGAAATGTATTCACATAGTCCCAATAGAAAGAAACATATCCCTTATATTTTCAAAGCATTGATTATAGATAATCCAGAAAAGATAGGAGATATGTTACAATGCCAAGATGGAAAGAACTAAGTGTATGAGGGACTAAGAAACGCTGTACTAGATGCTTTTTTAATGAAGGGGCATAGGGAACAGAGCGTAACAGTTCAGCCTTCCATAAAATGCGAGGATTTTTGACATGCTTTTTGTCAAAAATATGAGTTTTACGGTGCCATTTTGTACGCATTTTGTGCAAAATTGTACATCAACAGTGCTGAAAGCACTGCTGTGTAACTATGAAGCCGCAAGGCTGAATAGTTACAACAGAGCTGGAATTGTCAGAAAATGGATAGACTTTGCAGCCTGGTTATGCTATACTGAATATAATAATGTGTTTTATGTGTAGTCCTGGAAAGTTGATGAAAAATAGTAAAAAATTATGCTATATAAATGACTGCAGCGAGGGGATAAAAAATGCTTTCTCTGAGCTGCGTCCGGACAGTGGTTAGAAAAAATATGGCAAAAAGCCAGTGGAATAAGGGCTTGGGAGCAGCCGGGAGGATATTTTCATTATTGGGAGGTGATGATATATGCCAATTAACGAAAAAGAATACAACGGTTATCTTTTTGATCAATTGTCAATAGTTGAACGAATTGAAAAACAAGTTTTAACTGGTGATATGGAAAAGGCAAAAGAAGAGATTGAAACGCTGAAAAAAGAGATTAACCGCAAGTTATACCAAAAGCCACCATTAATCAGCGATTAAATAGTAGTAGTCAGGGCGTAAGTTTATCATATAGCTTTCGCCCTCATTTTATATAGGAAGGCGGACAGTAACGATTAAGAGGCTCTGAGGGGAGGAAATGCATGAGAGGGATTGACACACAGACAAAGAAAATCAGGGGGAGAGTACTAGAAGAGGTTGCGCGCGCAGCGTTTCGCCCTGGTGATGTAAGCCATGAGATGGAGGAGATTCCATTTCGCATTACGCCGGCGGACGACCCGCAGTACAGGGAAAGTATCTGGAGGGAACGTGCAATTGCTTCTGAACGGGTGCGTCTTGCGATGGGGCTGTCTTTGCGCCCTTTAGACAGGCCGGTTCATGTGACGGAAGGGTATGAAGACAGCAGCATTACAGAAAAATATTATGAGCCGCCGCTTATGCAGGTAATTCCATCTGCATGTGACATGTGTGAGGATAATATAATAGAAGTAACAAATATGTGCCGTGGATGCGTCGCCCATCCATGTATGGAAGTCTGCCCGAAGGGGGCGGTATTTATGGAGAACGGCCATGCAAAAATTGACCAGGAACAATGTATTAAGTGTGGCAAATGTATTGCAATCTGTCCTTATCATGCAATCAGCAAAAGAATCCGTCCCTGTTCAGCGGCCTGTGGAATTGGGGCGATTGAAAGCGATGCGCATGGAAGGGCGAAAATTAATAATGAGAAATGTGTGTCCTGCGGGCAGTGCATGGCAAGCTGCCCATTTGGTGCAATTTCTGATAAATCTCAGATTTTTCAGCTTATCCGTTCGATTATCCAGGGTGGGGAAATTATTGCAGAAATTGCCCCGGCATTTGAAGGGCAGTTTGGGGAGGAGATTACGCCGGCGCAGATTAAGGAAGCGTTAAAGGACATTGGTTTTTCCCAAGTTTATGAGGTCGCGCTTGGGGCGGATATCGGGGCAGTGTCAGAGGCGCACCACTATGTAAAGGATGTTGTGAATGGGGAACTGCCATTTTTACTGACTTCCTGCTGCCCGGCATGGTCTATGCTTGCAAAGAAGTATTTTCCGGAGACGATTGGGAGTATTTCACAGGAACTGACGCCGATGGTTGCCACGGCGCGCAGCATTAAGAAAAAGCACCCGGACGCAAAAGTAGTGTTTATCGGGCCGTGTGCGGCAAAAAAACTGGAAGCATCCAGTGAGGAAATTCGGAGCGATGTAGATTTTGTAATTACGTTTGAGGAGTTAAAGGCAATCTTTCAGGCAAAAGAAATTGATTTTAGCAATTATGAGCCTGGCCGTGCAATGCATGATGCGACAGGGGCAGGCAGGGGCTACGCTGTAGCGGGCGGGGTGGCCTGTGCCGTGGAGCAATGCATCCATGAATATTATCCTGGTACAGAAGTGCTGATTGAACATGCTGAGGGATTGGAAGAATGTAAAAAAATGCTTCTGCTTGCAAAAGCAGGGAAAAAGGACGGATGCATGATTGAGGGGATGGGATGCCCTGGCGGCTGTATTGCAGGCGTTGGGACAATTTTATCAATTCCAAAGGCGAAGCTTGCAGTGGAAAAATCCGTAAAAGAATCCACAGTGAAAGTCCCTCCAAAGGATTTGCTTGAAATTGAGCTGGATTAGGGTGTGTTTGTAAATTAAATATTGCACAAATTTACTGCCCCCGGCAATTCCAAAATTTTACCAATGGCACCCCGCTTGCGCTTGGATGGGAAACACAGCGGTGCATAAAGCCCTAAAAAACAAGGCTCAAGCACCGGCGTCCCCATACAGCTGCCATATGGTAAAATTTTTGGAATTGCCAGGATAATATAATTTTTGTGCAATTTGAGATTTTAAAGGTAATTTTCAAACATGCTTTAGGATAGGAAGTGCATATGCTGTATCATGGAAAGTGCGTATGCAGGCACTAAAAGAAAGGGGAAGTTTTGTGGAAATTTTAAAAGCCATATTATTTGGGATTATTGAGGGGATTACGGAGTGGCTGCCGATTAGCAGCACCGGGCATATGATTTTGCTGGATGAGTTTATTGAACTTTCTATGTCAGAGGCGTTCAAAGAAATGTTTTTGGTCGTAATACAGTTAGGGGCTATTTTAGCGGTTGTTGTCTTATTCTGGAAGGAAATATGGCCGTTTACAACACCGCAGAAGGGCTGGATTAGGAAAGATACCTTTTCTATGTGGTTTAAAATAGTTGTGGCTTGCATCCCTGCTGTTATCTTGGAATTTGCATTTGGCGATAAGATGGAGGAGCTTTTTTATAACTATCAGACTGTGGCGATTATGCTGATAACGGTTGGTATCCTCTTTATCCTGGTGGAACAGTGGAATCAGGGCAGGGAGGCAAAGATTGTGGGGATTGATGGAATCACTTATAAAACTGCGTTCCTGATAGGTGTGTTTCAGCTTGTAGCGGCGCTTTTCCCAGGGACTTCCCGTTCTGGAGCGACCATTATTGGCGGCCTTATCCTGGGGCTTTCCAGGACGGTGGCGGCAGAATTTACATTTTACCTGGCAGTTCCTGTCATGTTTGGGGCAAGTTTTTTAAAGCTTTTAAAGTTTGGTCTGCATTTTTCACCGATGGAACTTGGCGTGCTGCTTACCGGCATGGTTACGGCATTTTTGGTATCTGTATTTGTGATACGTTTCCTGATGGGATATATTAAAAAGCATGACTTTAAAGTGTTTGGCTGGTATCGGATTGTACTGGGTATTGTTGTGATTCTGGCATTTCTTATTATGTAATAGATGTGGACGTCTCCAGCTATTACCAGTTAACACAGAAGGCAAAAAGTGTTAAAATAGATTTATAGAACAGGCAGCGCAAAGGACAAAGAATGGTTGATAGGAAGCACGGAAGATGATGGAAAGAATTCGTATTATTTGGAAGAAACGGAAAAAGCTGATTTTGATGATACTGGCATGTCTTTTTGCCAGTTATTTTTTGCTGGTTAATTTTTTAGTCAGCGCGGCGTTAGTCCCTTCATTTATGGAAAAGCTGGAGGCATTTGACCGGATTACAACGGAAAGTTATGCGATGCAGGTCCATACAAGCGACATAAAGACAAGGCACAAGCAGACCAGGGACAAGACAAAGGAATGGTATACAGAGGTAAAACGCCAAAAGATGGTAAAGGAATCTTCAGATGGATATTCTCTGGTGGCAGAGCGGTTTATTGCGAAAAAGGACAGCCATAAATGGGTATTGCTGCTTCATGGATATACAGGCTGGAAAGAGGAGATGTATCCATTTGCCTGCTGGTACTATGAGCGTGGATTCCATGTAGTAGTACCTGATTTAAGATGCCAGGGGGAAAGCGAAGGTGATTTTATTGGAATGGGCTGGACAGACCACTTTGACGGGATGCTTTGGATAGACTATATTTTATCACAGGACAGCAGCGCAGAAATTGTAATCCATGGGCAATCTATGGGAGCGGCGGCAGCCCTGATGATAGCAGGCGCGGATCCGCCTGAAAATGTGAAAATGGCAGTCTCTGACTGCGCATATACAGATGCATATTCTATGTTTGGGGAAAAAATCAAGGAATGGTTTTCACTTCCTGCTTTTCCTATTGTAGATACAGCACGCCTGCTTTTAAAACTGCGGGGAGGTTATGATTTAAAAGATGCGTCTGCCATCAATGCGGTGAAGAAAAGTACCGTTCCTATCTTATTTATCCATGGAGACCAGGACGCAATGGTTTCTGTCCGGATGGCAAAGGAGTTGTACCGGGCGGCAGATTGTGAGAAGGAACTTTTGATTGTGGAGGGCGCCGGACATGCCCAATCGCAGGATAAAGACCCGGAGGCATATTTCGGGGCAATTCGTACATATCTTGATAAATATACTTGACAGAAGCAGTAAAAACGCTTATCCTATAAATGTTAGTGGGGAAACCTGCTACCCTTTTTTCAATTCATACCTAAGGCATCCTGTACCCGCAGGATGCCCCCTTTAACTTTACGGGGGATTATAGGGGATTGAAGCAGATGGAAAAAACTACTGTCATTATGGCAGCATGGAAAGATTGACATTATGCCTGTTTAGGATTAAGATAAGAACATGAGAGATAAGGAGGAAATCCTATGGAATTTGAGAGAATTGGGAAAAATACAGTACAGTGCCACATGACAGTGGAGGAGATGAATGATTATGGATTGCGCATAGAAGACTTTTTTACAAACCAAGAGAAGTCCCGCAATTTCCTGGAACAGCTGGTAGAACGTGCTGAGGAAGAGATTGGCTATGAAGTGGAGACAGGAATGATTTCCATGCAGTTAATGCGGATGCCGGATGATTCTTTGGTTATCACATTTTCAGACAGGGGGGAAGACGGGCTGCATAATATGCTAAACCAGCTCCAGAACCTTGCTGGTATGCTGGATGAAGGCACTGCAGAATCAATTGTAGATGCAATGTCCAGGGAAGTCGGAGGAACTTCCGAAGAAATATACGATGAAGAGGATCTCCAGGAAGCGGGGGAAAATACACAGCGTACATATCCGAAAAGAAGGGAAACAAAGCAGCAGGGGAAGCAGAGGAAAAATATTGTATCATCCAGGGTTTACCGCTTTGAAGGCCTTGACATACTTGAAAATTTTGCCTGCACACTACAGATTGAAAAAAGTATTTCCAGCAGGTTATATAAGAACAAAGCGGGAGGCGAGTGGTATCTTCTGGTGAAAAAAGGAAAGCTGAAGCTGGAGGAATACCAGGCGGTCTGCCAGCAGCTTTCAGAGTATGGCATGCTTTGTATGAAACAGCCTTTTATGGAGCAGTACTGCAAAGAGCATTATGATTGTGTGATTGGGAAGCAGGCTCTGCGTGTGATTAAAGAATATGCCAGTTAGGAGAACCTCTGAATGAAATACGATTTTGATTTGGAAAACCGGAAAGAAGCAAGGAAGCATCTTGTGAAAATGATCCTGATAACATTAGTAGAGGTTCTGGTTGTTGTTTTTGCTGCTTTTGCCATAACGCATTATGGGATGGAGACATTTACTGTTTCCGGGCAGTATATGAGCCCTACGCTGGAAAATGGAGATAAGATTCTGGTAAACAAATTATCGTTTCATATACATTCGATTAAACGGAATGATGTAGTAATCGTACAGCAGAGTGGTTCAGAGCATAATTACTATACGGTGGAACGTGTTATCGGTCTTCCCGGGGAAGAGGTGCAGATTCGGGAAGGCAGAGTTTATATCAATGGAAAGAAATTGAAAGAATCCTATGATTTTCCTAAAATGGAGAATGGCGGGCTGGCTATGGAGCCGGTTATATTAGAAGATGAGGAGTATTTTGTTCTGTGCGACAACCGGAATAATGGGGAGGACAGCCGGAATGCCAATGTTGGGAATATCGCAGAAGAAGATATTGTGGGTAAGGCATGGGTAAGGATGAATACCATTGAATTTATCAGCCATTTGGATGGTTTTTCAAAGGAAAAAGAGTCCCCGAAGCCAGATGCAGAAACAGCATCCCCGGCAGCAAAAAAGGAATAGGGTGCATTTGAAAATTTTTTCCTGGAGGCAGGAATGGATTTTCAAATGCATTTTAGAAAGTAAGGAACTATTAAATCTTAACAGTTCTTAAAGAGGTGGTTTATGCAATTTCAGTGGTATCCTGGGCATATGACGAAAGCAAAACGTGCTATGCAGGAGGATTTGAAGCTAATAGACGTCATAGTGGAGTTAGTCGATGCAAGGGTGCCGTTTAGCAGCAAGAATCCTGATATTGACCAGATGGCGAATGGAAAGTCCCGTGTAATCCTGCTGAATAAATATGACTTAGCGGATGATAAAAAAACGCAGATGTGGATGGATTATTATGAGGAAAAAGGTTATTTTGTAACAAAAGTTAATTCTAAAAATGGGACTGGCGTAAAGGCAGTACAGGATATTATCCGGCAGGCATGCCAGGAGAAAATAGAGCGCGACAGGAAACGTGGGATTTTAAACCGCCCTGTCCGTGCCATGATTGTGGGAATCCCCAATGTTGGGAAATCTACGTTTATAAATAGTTTTGCAAAGAAAGCATGTACGAAAACAGGCAATAAACCTGGTGTAACAAAAGGAAAACAGTGGATTCGCCTGAATAAAAATGTAGAGCTTTTGGATACGCCGGGAATTTTGTGGCCGAAGTTTGAGGATCAGAAAATAGGGCTTCGCCTGGCATATATTGGTTCTATTAAGGATGAATTGTTTAATATATATGAATTAAGCTTATTATTATTAGAATATCTGCATGGCTATTACCCTGGGGCAGTTTCTTCTTTTTATCAGATAGAGCAGGAAGAAGACTGTGCAAAGCAGCTGGAGCTGATTGCAGTCAGAAGGGGATGTATGAAGGCAGGCGGGCTTTATGATTTGGATAAAGCTGCTAAATGCCTGGTGGATGATTTCCGTGCCGGGAAACTGGGGAAGATTAGCCTGGAAATCCCAGAGCATATTTGAAAATTCATTCTCACAAGGTGTGAAATATATTTTGTAAAAAGTAATTTTCAAACACGCTCTGGAGAAGAATGAGGATTTGTATGTATGATAAAGAAGAGGTAGAAGACAGCCTGGAGTTTTGCAGGATTGCAAAACAATATTATGGTAACGATGCAAACGAAGAGGAAGCAGAAGCCGCCGCAAGGAAGAAGTCTGCTTCCTCGCTTAGGATGCTGGATAATGGTTTTTCTAATCCAGATACAGAGGACTGGAGCCGCCCGACTTCAGAAAGTACAGGGCTGCGTCTGGTAAATAATATTCTGGTTCTGGGAGCCTGTATTTTTCTTGCTTATTTCATTGCGTCGGCTGTAACGCATTATGTTGCCCATCAGACATGGGTTGAGGGGGATTCTATGGAACCGACTCTGTCAGACGGGGATTCTATTATTATTCAAAAAGTCAGTTATTATTTTGGAGACCCAGAGCGTTATGATGTAGTTGTTTTTCCAATTACAGGGATGGATTCCTCTGGCAAAAATGTCGATACTTATTATGTAAAGCGTGTAGTTGGGCTGCCAGGCGAAACGGTACAGATTAAAAATGGGAAAGTTTATATTAATGATAAGCCGTTAAAAGACGATAAATATTGCCTGTCTGAAATTTTAGACGGCGGCAATGCAGCAATCCCGATTATTTTGGAAGATGATGAATATTTTGTCCTGGGGGACAACCGGAATATGAGTACAGACAGCCGCAGCGATTTTGTGGGGCTGGTTCACAGAAAAGATATTATTGGGGAGGTATTGATGCGTATTTGGCCATTTTCCCATTTTGGACTGATTCCGGGATAACAGAAGATGGATTGGAGAGGCGACATGGCAAAGGCAATTTATGAGATTAAAGAGGAGCTTGCGCAGGCTTCCTGGGAACAGAGAAAGCTGCTTTTAACAGAATATGGAAAAGATTCCCGCAAAGGAGTGCAGAACCTGGTTGCCCAGTACCGTAAGCGCGCAAAGGCATTGTTCCTGGAGCTGGAGCGTCTGGATGGGATGCGTGTTTTTGAGAAGAAGTACAGCCTGCAGTATCCGCAGATTTGCGGGATTGATGAAGCTGGCAGAGGGCCGCTTGCCGGGCCGGTTGTAGCGGGAGCCTGTATTTTGCCGGAAGACGCCCAGATTCTGTATCTGAATGATTCTAAAAAACTAAGCGCTAAAAAGAGAGAACTGTTATATGATGAAATCTGTGAAAAGGCGGTGGCATACAGTATAGGGATTGCATCTCCACAGAGGATTGATAAAATTAACATTTTACAGGCGACATATGAGGCGATGCAGCAGGCAGTTGCAGGACTATCGGTAACGCCTGATTTACTGCTGGTGGATGCGGTAAGGATTCCTGATGTGCCGATGAAACAGGTGGGGATTGTGCAGGGGGATGCAAAGAGTGTTTCGATTGCTGCAGCCAGCATATTGGCGAAAGTTACGAGGGACAGGATGATGTTAGAGCTGGATTCTGCTTATCCAGAGTATGGTTTTGCAAAACACAAAGGGTATGGTTCTGCAATGCATATCCAGGCAATTAAGAAATATGGGCCGTCTCCTATCCACAGAAAGACATTTATTAAAAATTTTGTATAGCGCTGCTACGGATTATGCAGCCGATTGGGAAAGGGGTAGTTCTTATGGGTGATATGGGAAAGAACAGCCAGGGGCATGACAGGGGAAATCCTGATATGGATAAATCAGCAATTGCGTTGGAATATGAAACAGGGGATGTTGCCCCGAAGGTAATTGCAAGCGGTAAGGGATATCTTGCTGAAAAAATTATTTCAGCAGCCGGTGAGCATGATATTCCTGTGCATAAGGATGCGAAGCTGGCAAAAAACCTGGCAGAGCTGGAAATTGGTGAATATATCCCAAAAGAGCTGTACCAGGTTGTTGCGGAAGTTCTTGTCTATGTAGATGCCATGGATAAGATTAAAGGCAAAGTAATGAATAAAGCCCAGAACTTAAATGGCACAAATAAGCATAAGAAGCTTTAGTTTTATTGGCAGATACCGGTTTTTGAGCGCTAAAGACCGGTTTTTTCTGATGTTTTTATGTAATTCTTTCCGAATTTTCTCTTTTTTTGGATTCCGTTTCATTAAGCTTAAATGGGCATAGCAATATAGCATTGTTTTGATATACTTAAATTCTGCACATTCTGTTAATTCGGGTTTCTTTTTCTTAATAAATGTAAGGTTTTCTGCGCTGTTATAATAGCAGTCCACATTTTGAAGTGAAAAATGGGAGGTCGTAATGCTGTTGGAACGTTTTCTATAATAGTATGTCTCCTGGTCTAAAAATAATATTTTATTGCATTTTGCATAGACACGGAGCATTACTGGTTCATCTTCATTAATACGTCCTTCCGGGAAACGGAATCTTTCAATAATGCTGCGTTTATACAGCCTGTTACAGGAACTGGAGCAGGTTAACAATAACTGCTGCATTGCTTCTGTGGATGTTTTGCACTGCAGAGGCTGTGCTTTGCTTTTTTGTGGTTTTAAGTGCCCTTTTTTATCTAATACGGTGATACATTTCCCTACAGCACAGTCTGCGTCATACCTTTTCAGCCCTTGGTATAAAACCTGACAGGCATTTTTGGTAATCCAGTCATCACTGTCCACAAAAAGAATAAAGTCTCCGCTTGCGCAGTCCATTCCTGCATTACGGGCGCTTGCAAGCCCGCCATTTTTCTTATGGATAACCTGGATACGGCTGTCTTTTTTTGCATAGGCTTCACATATTTTCCCACATTTATCCGGGGAACCATCATCTACAAGGATGATTTCAAGATTGTGGTATGTCTGCTGCAATACGCTTTCAATACATTTTGGCAAATATTCCTGTACTTTATAGACTGGAATAATAACGCTGATTTTTTCGTTCATAAGTATCTCATCCTTTCTTTGCATCATTTAAAAGCAGCGGAAATGTTATTGTGTTTTCTTTTTGGCGTCTTTGTACCTTGCTTTGGTAATTCTTTCGTCAATCTGCAATTTGCGGAGCAGTGCAATCCCACAGGCAAGCGGCCAGTATAAATGTAATGTAAAGAAGATAGCTGCTGTACGGATAACAAGCTTCCAGGTGATGGGGCTGATTTTTCCGACATATCTCCCTTTTGCAAGCGCTGCCATTGCCTTTCTGACAAATGGGTGTTTTCCATAATGTTTTAGCATCTTTACAGAAGATCGGATGCCGTGTTCTTTATATTGCAGTTCCTGTTTTACCAGGAAGAAACTACCGAAAAAGATGTGGAATGCCATAAGATCCCCATAGTTTCCTTTTATACGGCGTTCCTTTAAAAATTTCTGGAAATCTGAGGCAATGGAAATCCAGACCGGCATAAAATTTTCTTTATAGCGGAATGTAACAGAGCCTTCATTGACACGGTACAGATAAACGCTGTCCGGTATAAAGGCATATACCGGGCGGCAGGCGCAGCATGCCATATTATGTGCTTTATCCTGTGTAAAAGGATAAGCGCGGCACTTTAGGTTATGCTTTTTTAGGAAACTTTTCCGATATAGTTTTCCCCAGTTATAGGCCAGATGGCCATACATATAAAAGCCTTTAAAGCGGAAATCTACAGTTTTTGTATAATTTCCATCCCGTAAATGGTGGAAATTAGTTTCGCTAATTGTTTTGCCATGAAATCGGCGGAAGCTGCCTGTAACAATGTCAGCATTTTTTGCCTCTGCTTCTGCAGCCAGCCGGCTGATGGCATGCGCTCCGTCCATACAATCATCAGAGTCCAGAAAAAATATATATTTTCCAGAAGATGCGTCCATCCCTGTATTTCTGGACAAACCAAGCCCTGCGTTATTCTGGTGGATGGATTGAATATTGGGATACTGCCTGGCATACCAGTCGCATAGGGCAGGGCAGTTATCCGGGGAACCATCGTCTATTAAAATAATTTCTATTGCAGGATAATCCTGTTTTAAAATGCTGTCAATGCATTCTTTTAAATATTGTTCTGTCTTATAAACAGGGACAATAATACTGACTGTTGGTTTTTTCATGTTCTTGCCAAATTTTCTCCTATTCTTTATAATATTTATTGTAACAGCCCGAAAACAGTTTTTCAATATGCCGGTACACTTTGTTGTGCAGAAATGAGGTTTCATATGAAAAAAGATACCATTTTAATTTTCCAGCAGCCAGAACTGTATTTTTTCCCTTACTTAAAGGATATTGTATTTCCGCCGTTTGGCATCCCACAAAAAAGTTTCCGTTACTTAGTGTATAAAGCCCTGTACCTTTTGCATATCCCTGCCTGCTCTGTATTCTGGGGTGAATGGAAAAAGCATATAAAAAAGGCAAAGCGGGTAATTATATTTGATTATGGGTATCAGGCAGGCATGGAAAAATATATTAAAAAATTAAATCCTTCCTGCGAGGTTTTTTTGTTTATCTGGAATTTTATCGACAGGAAACACAAAAACTATAAGCTGTTTACGGATAAAAATGCAATTTATTCTACTGACAGAGGCTGCTGTAAGGCATATCATTTTAAATATAACCATATGTTCTACCTGCGTTCCTGTTATCGGCCGTATGATGCACAATTTAAAAACAGGCTGTTTTTCCTTGGCGCAGATAAAGGCCGTGTTATGTACCTTTCTGCTTTAAAAAGGAAGCTTGAAAAGTGCAGCCTGGACTGTGATATCCGCGTTGTTGTAACATCCAGGAAATATTTTAAAAATCCTATGTTGTCCAGCGTTGTAACAAAGACTCCTTTATGCTATCAGGATTACTGTAAGGAATTAAAACATTCCGGCATCCTTTTGGATATTAACCAGAAAGGGCAGTCTGCGCTTACCATGCGTGTGATGGAAGCAATTTATTTTTCCAAAAAGCTGATTACAAACAACCAGGATATTGTCCATTATAATTTTTATAATGAAAATAATATTTATCTGCTGCCAAAAAAGGTTTCCCAAATTTCGGAAGAGGATATCAGGCGTTTTCTGGAAAAGCCTTTTCTTCCATATTCAGAGGAGATTCTGTCATATTATGATTTTGGGCACTGGAAAAAGCAGTTTTTTAGTGCAAAAGGGAGTAAAGCACTTCATTCCAGTTCTTTATAATATGCTTCATCTGGAATTTTGCAATATTGTCCTGCGCGTGTGCGGCAAATTTCTCCCGTAATGGCGTATCCTCCATAAGCAGCATTAGTTTTTCTGCCATTTCCCTGCAGTCAAATGGTGGAATCAAGTAGCCGTTCCTGCCATGCTCAATGATTTCATTTGGCCCGGTTGGGATATCGAAACTGACAATTGGGAGACAAAAGGCCTTTGCCTCCAAAAGGCACATAGGAAGCCCCTCACAGCGGGAGGTCATGACATAAATCTGCGCCTTTTTTAAATAGCCATTTACATCGTCTGCCCTTCCAGTGAGAATCAGTTGTTTTTCGAGATGGTTTTGTTTTATAACAGACTGCAGGAAAGAGTATTCTTCCCCATCGCCTACGATAAGCCATTTCCAGCCGGGATATTTTTTCAGGATGGGGACGGCAGTTTTTGCAAGATAATCCATCCCTTTCCTTGGAATTAACCGTCCGACGGTTATCAGCCAGGGTTCTTTTTCTTCCGGCTGTATGCCGTCTGTCTCCTGCATAGGGTTATAGATGGCAGAAATGTTTTTTGTCCGTTTTAGGCATCTGCCATAGGATTGTCTGTCTCCATCTGTCAATGTAACGACGTAGTCTGTCCTCTTCACAGAATATTTCAAAATAAAACGCCGGTACAGGGATTCCATTTCAAAGCTGTAGTTAAAATGTTCCCACGAAATAATTTTTGTTTTAAGCCCTTTTGCGGCTGGGATAGACAGGATATCTAATACAATATCAATATCAATGATAATATCAATCTTTTTTTCTTTTAAAAAGCAGCGGAGGCGGGGGATTACTTTCAGGTAGCCAGGCCCTGGGCTGATCCATTTCTTTCCAAGGGCATAATGCCTGATATTTTTTTCAAGTGGGAAAAATGGTTTTTTGGCCTGTTCTGTAAGGCTTAAAAACAGGATTTCGTATACTCCCTGTTTTGCCAGGGCATTTGCAATCATTGCAGAAACCCGCTCTGTCCCTCCGTTTCTTGTAATGTCGCCGGAAAAAAAGCATATTTTTTTCATGATTTCCTTCTTTCTGCTGTTTCTTAATATCGTGGGTTATGCGAATCGTAACAGTTACTTTAAATAAAAAGATTTGTACCATTTTGCATAGCGGGAAAGCCCGTCTTCCAGGCTGGTTTTTGGGTGGAAACCAAAATCTTTTTCTAGTTCGCTGACGTCTGCATAAGTCTGGTATACATCGCCTGGCTGCATTGGGAGAAGTTCCCGTTCCCCTTTTTGGGCAATAATGCCTTCTTGCAGAAGGCAGTTTTCCAGTGTATCTACAAAATTTAAAAGGCTTACCGGGCTGCTGTTTCCAATGTTATAAACTTTATGGCGGACGCCGTTTTTGTCTTCTTTTGGGATGCTTCCTAAAATGTGGGCTGTCCCTTCAATAATGTCGTCAATATAAGTAAAGTCACGGTACATATCACCATAATTAAATATTTTAATTGTTTCCCCTTTTACAAGCCGGTTAGTAAATCCAAAATATGCCATGTCCGGCCTTCCAAGCGGGCCATATACAGTAAAAAAGCGGAGGCCTGTCATTGGTATCTGGTAAAGTTTACCATAAGAATATGCCAGAAGTTCGTCAGATTTTTTGGTTGCTGCATACAGGCTTACCGGGCAGTCTGTTTTATCTTCCGTAGAATAGGGGACTTTCTGGTTGCCGCCATATACGCTGGAGGAACTGGCATAGACAAGATGTTTTACGCCACCGGCTCCATTGTCATAGGAATGCCTGCAGGCTTCCAGGATATTAAAAAAGCCGGTGATATTTGATTCAATATATGCCTCCGGGTTCGTAATGGAATACCGCACGCCTGCCTGTGCCGCAAGGTTTACTACAATTTCCGGCTGGTATTTTCCAAATACGGAATCCACTAATTTTTTATCTGCTAAATTTCCATGTATAAAGCAAAACGTCCCTGTATTTGTTTTTTTTGATATTTCTTCCAGGATGTGCAGCCGCTCTTTTTTCAGGCTGATATCATAATAATCATTTACGCTGTCAAACCCAATTACTGTTACAGAAGGGTTTTGTTCCATTAGGCGCCTGGAAAGGTAAAACCCAATAAAACCAGCTGCACCGGTTACTAAAATTGTTTTTTCGTTCATTTTTTGCACCTCATTTCTTTTTCGTATAGGATCGTATAGGATAGTATCATATGTAAAATACTGCCCATGCGCCAGCTTTTCCGAAAAATCAGATAGTTTATAAGGTTTGGCAGGGCTATGCAAATAAAACCAGATAAAAGGAAAGCGGGCAGGCTTTTTTCCCGGTAAAACCAGTTTACACAAAAGCAGGCGGCGGCAGTTTCTGAAACAGACAATATCGTGTATTGAAGCAGGTCTGACAGATAGTGCCTGCTGCTCCTGCAAAGGTAATCACGGAAAAAAGCACGGATACGGAATATAATCTGTATCAGGTAGGATGCCGAGGTCCCAAGCAGGACGCCGATAATCCCGAATGGTTTTACAAGTAACAGAGAGATTACCAGGTTCGCTGCTGCATAAAAAACAGAGATGCTGCGCTCTTTGTCAAACATGCCGCTGACTGTCAGCATCATGGCGATTGGAAGCCCAATAATAAACAGGTAGCAGTTAACAACGCAGCATAGAACAGTTTCCGTACTAAGGCGGTATCTCTCTGCAAGCCAGAAATCAGTTACAAAAATGGACATGAGAGACATCATGCCCGCTGCGCAAAAAGAGGCAAGAAGGAAAAAAACAAAGGTTACCTGGCGGAGCACCTGATAGTTTTTTTCCTGATTCTTTTCTGTAAACAAATTGCCAACACTTGGCTGTGCCGCTTGGGACAAGGCCAGCATAATATTGGAAACAGACTGTGTAATCAGGCTGTAATTGGCGTAACGTCCTGTAATTGCAACACTGATAAAGCTGGAAATAATCAGGTTGTCAGTAGATACTAAAATTTTTGAGGAAAGCCTGGAAATAAAAATATTTTTAATTTCCCCAAAAATTGTTTTTGTTATACTTCTTTCCAGCGGCTCTTTATTGTATTTTTTTAAAAAAGGGTACTTTTTATTTACATACCGTATGATCCAGAGGTTTAACGCTGTTTCAACGATAATATTTAAAAAGAGCGCAAGCTGGTAATTTTTCCAAAGCAGCAGCATAATGATAATTGCGCCGTAGTTTAATATATTTATAAATAATGTAACAATACTGACAATATATTCTTTTTGGTCGGCGATCAGGATTGAGCGTTTGCAGGAGAGCAGGTAGGATAATGCAGTCCGCGCCAGCCATAGAAAATAAATTATCCTGATGTAAGAAAGGGAAAAACTGTTGTCTTTTAAAAACAGGTGCACAAATGGCATAATGCAAAGCCCCATACACATAATCGCTGCTGCAAATATATAATATGCCTTCTGGTACAGGTTCATCAGGGAGGCTATTTTCTTTTCATCCTGTTCCGCCAGTGCTTTGTACAGATGGAATACAATTGCAGATGCAATCCCAAGTTCTGATACAGATAGGATGGCAATGATGTTTGAAATAACGCTGTTCATTCCAACCAGCTCTTCCCCCATAGTCAGGTTCATCACTCTCTGGCTGAAAAATCCAATGAATATCAGTACAAATTGGGAAAGCAGGCTAAAAAAGCTGTTTCGGAATATATTTTTTAAACGCATTTTCGGACTCACTTCCTTTGGGTTTATTTTAAACGATAGCGTCTGGGCTGTCAAATTTCTTTCTTTTTTGGCTTATTTATGTTACACTAAGAAAAAATCAGGGACAGGGATGCAGAAGGGAAGGTAAAATGTGAAGAGAAATTGCCGTGAAATTGGGGCAGAATATGAAAATAGGGCAGTGGTTTTCTTAAAAGAAAAAGGATATCAGATTATTAAACAGAATTTCCGGTGCAGGCAGGGGGAGATTGATATTATTGCAAAAGATGGGGAATACCTTGTTTTTGTAGAAGTAAAGTACCGGAAGAACGCTTATCAGGGTGCGGCGCTAGAGGCTGTAACAATGCAAAAGCAGAGGCGCATTTTGCAGGCGGCAAAGTATTACCTTTATATCACATCAAAAAGCATGCATGTGCCCTGCCGTTTTGATGTGATTGCGTTTGAAGGGGAACGGGTAACCCATATAGAAAATGCGTTTGGAGGATAGATATGGAGAACAGGGATATTTACCGTATAGCAATGGAACAGTCTGCATTGGACAACAATTGCAGTGCAGAGGATTTTCTTAAAAACCATCCGGTTATTGTAGAATCCAGAATAGGGGAAAAGGCACGGAAATACTATAAAGAGCCTGTTGCCTGTAACCTTATTTCTTATGGAAATAATATTGTGGCATCTGTGAAGGAAGAGAACAGGAAGATTGTGGAAGAATACATAAATAAATTTGAATTTTATCATTGCTTTGAAACACCAAACTTCCATTGGCTGAATGATAGATTGAAAAAGCATGGCCAGAAAGTTTGTTTTATGGCGGAATATTATCTTCCTGATGTTGAAAAGCTGCATTCATTACCTTGCAGTTATGAATTGAGAATTTTAGTACAGGCAGATTTTGGACAATTATATAAGCCAGAGTGGGGCAACGCTTTGTGTGAAGATAGAAAAGAGCTGGACGTCCTTGGCGTTGGAGCGTATGATTCTGGAAAACTGATTGGGCTTGCTGGCTGTTCTGCTGATTGTGATACAATGTGGCAGATTGGCGTGGATGTGCTTCCGGAATACAGAAGAAATGGAGTTGCAGCAGCGCTGACAAGCACTCTGGCAGTGGAAATATTAAAAAGAGGGAAGGTGCCCTTTTATTGTTCTGCATGGTCTAATATACGTTCTGTGCGCAATGCAATAAAAAGCGGCTTTATCCCTGCATGGGTGGAAATGACAGCGAAGCCGGAGAATATTGTAGACGAAATGAATCAGTAAGCAGATAAAAGGAGGGCGGCTATGAAAGAAGAGAAGTTATTTTTGCGGAAAGGAATTGCCATTTTAGCAACTGCCTGCATGATGCTGAACCTAATATTGTTTGTGCCCTATGGGGCAAAAGCGGCGGTGGGGGAGAAAAAAACCGGGCTGAAAAGCCATGTGATGACAGGTTATTGGCAGAATTTTGACAATGGCGCCAAGTGCCTGAAAATCAGTGATGTGCCAAAGGAATATAATCTGATTGCCGTGGCGTTCGCATCATCAACCTCTGTTCCGGGAAAGGTAACGTTCCAGTTGGATGGAACGCTTTGCCAAAGGTTAGGCGGCTATAGTAAGAGGCAGTTTATTAAGGAGATAAAGGCCGCCAAGAAAAAAGGGCAGCGGGTAATCATTTCGGTTGGTGGGGAAAATGGAACGGTCAGCGTTTCAAATGCAAAAGAGGCAAAAAGGTTTGCAGACAGCGTATTTAAGCTGATGAAAGAATATAGCTTTGATGGCGTTGATATTGATTTGGAGCATGGGATTCATGCAAAGTATATGGAAAAAGCCTTGCGGCGGCTTTCTAAAAAAGCAGGAAAGAGCCTGATTATTACAATGGCGCCACAGACTTTGGATATGCAGAATACAAAAACAGAGTATTTTAAGCTGGCTCTCAAAATAAAAGATATCCTGACAATTGTAAATACCCAGTATTATAATTCTGGTTCTATGCTTGGGGCTGATGGGAAGGTTTATTCACAGGGAAGCGTAGATTTTCTGACTGCCCTGGCCGCCATCCAATTAGAAAATGGGTTAAGGCCGGATCAGGTAGGGATTGGGGTGCCTGCTTCTGAAAAAGGGGCTGGAAGCGGTTATGTGAATCCATCTGTAGTAAACAAGGCTTTAAATTGCCTGGCAAGAGGAAAAAAGGGAGGCAGTTATAAGCCAAAGAAAAAGTATAAAAAGCTTCGTGGGGCAATGTGCTGGTCTATTAATTGGGATGCGGCAGATGGCTATAAGTTCCTAAAAAAAGTGTCCCCAACTGTGGCGAAGCTCCCTTGAGTAAAAAAGGAGTCAAATACCCCGCGCGCAGTCGCCAAGTGCAAAGGAACTTTCAGTTCCTTGCAAGCATTGCGTTTGGCTCGTTGCATACGCGAGAATAAAAACTAAGAAATGAGGAATGTTATGTCGACAAATAATTACAAACATACCGCTGCGCTTGCTCCATTAAAGATTGCCGCCCTTGGTAATTGTAAAGAACTTGGTGAAAAAATTAACCAGGCTCTTATCAGCCGCCGTAAAGCAGAGCCTTCCGGCAGGGACTGCCCGCCATTTATCTTGACATCTGACAGGCAGGACAATTACCTGATTGATTTTGACTGCGTCAGGTTTGGCACAGGAGAGGGGAAAGCTGTTATCCGGGAATCCATCCGCGGTGCAGATTTATACATTATTACGGATACTGTGAACCATTTTGAAACATATGAAATGTTTGGCAAAAGGGAAAAAGCTTCACCAGACAGCCATTTTATAGATTTAAAGCGAGTTATTATGGCATGTGGCGGCCATCCGCGCCGGATTAGCGTAATTATGCCATACCTCTATGAAGGGCGGCAGCATATCCGCCTGCTTGACGAATCCCTGGACTGCGCCGTAGCGCTGCAGGAACTGGCAGCTATGGGGGTAGAGACAATTATTACATTTGACGCACACGATAACCGCGTACAAAATGCCATCCCAAACCACGGTTTTGACAATTTTTTCACTTCCTACCAGTTTATCCAGGAAATTTTAAATACCAATCCTGACATTATCATAGATGAAAAACATTTTGCCGTTGTCAGTCCCGACGAGGGCGGGATGAAACGGGCTGTCTATTATGCCGGGCTGCTTGGCGTTGACATGGGCATGTTTTACCGCCGTCTTGACTACTCGGTAAAAGTTGGCGAAGGGCATCCTGTTGCCAGTGTTGAATTTTTAGGGAAAAATCTGAGTGGGAAAGACGTCATTATACTGGATGATATGATTGCAACTGGAAAAACTATGCTGGATGCCGCAAGAGAAGTACGAAAGCAAAATGCACGTAAAATATTCCTCTGTGCAACATTCAGCTTGTTTTCCAATGGAATTGAAAATCTTGACGCTGCCTATAAAGAAGGACTTTTTGACTTCCTTTATACGACCAACCTCTGCCACTGTCCTGCCGAGCTTTTTGAAAAGCCTTACTATCACAATGTAGATTTAAGTAACTATATTTCCTTGATTATAGATACCTTAAACCATGATACATCTGTAAGCGGTATTCTGGATGCAACAGGCCGTATACAGGAATTACTGGACAGGAGAAGCCGCCGTCATCTGGATAAATCCATTTAAGTTGCCCCTTTTTCCATGGGAAGCACGGTGGGAAAACAGGAGCCTGCTGTTGCAGCAGGTACAGATACCGGAAATATGGATGTGTTCTGCCAATAGCCCTGCGTCTTTTAACTGCAGGGCATTTGCCTGCCATAAATCCAGCTGGTATTTTTTTTCAGCAGTGTTGGAGCAGAACATAATTTCTGCCATCTGTTCTTTTGTATATTGTTTTGCAAAAGCATCTGCCACATCCTGGCTGACTTCATAACAATTTTGGCAGATAGAAGGGCCGATGACTGCAATGATGTCCTGTTTCGTACATCCAAACTGTTTTTGCATCTGGTTTACCGTCTTTTGCCCCATTTTTGCTGCTGTGCCGCGCCACCCTGCATGGGAAGAGGCAATAACTTTTTTTACCGGATCTGCAAAAAAAAGAGGGACGCAGTCTGCATAAGAGGTGGCAAGGCAGACGTTTTTCCTGTCCGTTATCAGCCCGTCGATTCCTTTCAGCGTTTTCTTGACTTTTCCCTTACAGGTATCTTCTTCTGTTACTGCAGCAATTTCTGTCTCATGTACTTGGTCGGACAGGACAAGGATTTCTGTATTAACGCCCATGCTTTCACAAAACAGCCTGTAATTTTCACGAACATTTTCTTTGGAATCCCCTCTGTCAAATCCCAGGTTTAATTCTGCAAAACAGCCAGTACTGACTCCTCCATACCTCGTGGAAAAAGCAGCATTCACAAATCCCAGATGGTCAAATGCATGGAAGCGGATGATTGGTACGCTGTCTGCATGTTCCAGGTAACATTCCTCTGTCCTGGCTTTTTCCCAAAGCTTTAGAATCTCGTCTTTGCCTGTTCTAAAACCTTTGTTTTGTCCTGTTAATGTCTTTTCTTGTGCTAACGTTTGCAAAGGATCACTTCCTTTCATGGTTATATATTCAATAATTCGGCAATATTGGAGAAATCTATAAGTAAGTCATCAAAAATATGAACCTTAATCGTAGAATCAAAGGAGTATTGGATCGCAAGCAGATTTTTCTCAAAATAGTTGATTGTTACTGTTTTGCGGCGTGGGTCTACAATCCAATATTCACGCACCCCATAATTTTTATAATAATAGGGCTTGCGGATATAGTCATCGGATGGGTTGCCTGGGGAAACGATTTCAATGATGAAATCTGGTGCTCCATTACACCTTTTTTCATCCAGTTTATCCTTATTACAGACAACCATGATATCAGGCTGAACAATGATCAGAGGATTGTCAGACAGTTTTACATCAAACGGAGCGCAAAAAATACTGCAAGTCCCTTTTTTGCGGAGTATATAGTTGTTTATTATAGTAGATAACTGCATAGAAATTGACTGATGTATCTGTGAAGGGCTGGCCATGTCATAGACAATGCCATCAAAGACTTCTGCCCTTTTTTCCCCTGGAAGAGATTCGTACTCCTCCAGGGTTATTGTTTCTGGCTGTGGCTGTAATGCCGGCGGCATAATAAACACTTCCTTTCTTTTTTATTTTATAGGATATCTCCAATATCAGCTTAAAACATATAATTGAAAATTACAAGCATTAAAGTGAAAAGTATATGATAGCAACGCCTGGCAGAGTGTTGCTAGTACAGCGTTTCCTTAATCCCCATATACTTAGTGCTTGCTATTTTTGTCAGCGCAAGGCGGAGGAAGGAGGCAATGCGGTGGCATTGTTGACTGACGACAACGCAGCGATGGCGGAAATAGAAAGTACTAAGTGTATGAGGGACTAAGAAACGCTGTACTAGTCACGTAGTGAACTGTAACGGCAGAGTTTACCACAAAATTCTTTATAGGGTGGGAAAATTGTGATATAATGGAAAAAATTAATTGGAGGAGAAACCTATGTTGTGTGCCAGAAGGGGCTGGAAAGGCAATTGGCAGTATTGTTAAGAATAGAGGGGGACACTATGGAGTGTTAAAAAAAGAAGATATTTATACGATAGAGGATATATATGCTTTACCAGATGGAATACGGGCAGAATTAATTGATGGGAAGATTTATTATATGGTGCCTCCAAGTTGGAGCCATCAAAGAATTTCCAGTGATTTGCATAATCAAATATACAATTATATTAAGGATGGCAATGGACAGTGTGAGGTTTTAGCCGCTCCATTTGCTGTATTTTTAGATGATGGCTCTAATTATGTAGAACCGGATATTTCTGTTATATGTGACCGGTCAAAGCTGGATGAAAAGGGATGCCATGGTGCGCCGGACTGGATTATTGAAATCGTTTCACCAGGCAGCAAGACAAGGGATTATATGACAAAATTGTTTAAGTACCGTATTGCAGGGGTGCGGGAATACTGGATTGTTGATGCAGAGAAACAAATGACAACAATATATTCATTTGAACAGGATTTGGTGGAACAGTATAATTTTGGAGAAGATATGCCAGTTGGAATATATGATGGATTGGTTATTAGGGACTTGGGTTCATATATTTAGGTTGGCTGGTTTTTGGTGTAAAGAATGCAAAACCATGAAGATTTTTTGAAATCTCTTTATTTTTATTGCAGTTTGTGGTATAAATGAACATGTTGCAGTATAAATTAAGAAATTATTGTTACTATTCAAAGTCAATTTCTGAAAAGGCTGAAAAGAGTTGCCGTGAATCGTAACAAATTACATGGCCATAATATGGCTTTGATTGGAGGAGTTAGCGTGAGAAAGGCAAAGAAGCTGCTTGCACTGGCATTATGTGCAGGCTTAACCGTAACAGCGTTTACAGGTTGTGGGGCAAAAAAGACAGAGAAGAAAGAGACAAAGGCAGAGAAGACAGAAAAGAAAGCAGAAGATCCTTTTATTAAAGAAGCGGCGTCTTATATTGACCTGGCAGAGTATAAGACAATTACATTAAAAACAAGTGAGATTGATGAAAAATTGCAGTCACAGATTGATTCGATGCTGGCAGCAAGCGCTTCCTATGAACAGATAAAGAAAGGGAAGGTAAAAGACGGGGACACGGTCAATATTTATTATGTTGGGAAAATGGATGGGGAAGCCTTTGAAGGGGGTTCCTGTACTGAGGAAAGCATGCCTTCCGGCTATGATTTGACGATAGGTTCTAATTCCTTTATCGACGGTTTTGAGGATGCGCTGATTGGGAAGACCATTGGAAAGACGTATGATATTGATGTGACATTCCCGAAGGAGTATAAAAATAACCCTGACCTTGCCGGGAAACCTGCTGTTTTTACAGTGACCTTAAATTATAAGAGAGGGAAAAAGATAGAGCCAAAGCTTACAGAGGAGTTTGTAAAGGCGAACCTGCCGGATTATAAATCGGTAAAAGAGTATAAGGAAAAGTCACGGGAATCTATTATACGCAGCATGGCGGTTGAAAAGGTCTGTAAGGATACCAAGGTGAATGATTATCCAAAAGACAGGGTATCTAACATGGAGAAACAGATAAAAACTTCAATTGAAAGCTACCTGACGCAGAATAATTCCACTTTGGATGACTATCTGGCGGGGCTAAATATTACGGAAGAAGATTATATTGCACAGATTGAGACAACTTCTAAGCAGGATGTTGCAAACCAGCTTGTCTACAATGCGATTGCCCAGGCAGAAAATATTGAGATAACAGACGAGGAATATAAAAAGGAATTGGACACATACATGACAAATTACGGCTGTGAGAAAGAATCTGATTTGAATGAGACGTTTAACGATATGTATGGGACAACGGCAAATATGATTATTAATAATGAGCTGCTGTACAGTAAGATTGCAGATTACCTTGCAGGGAATGTAAAGGAATCATAAGGAGGATGAAGTGGGGAAACCGATAGTTGCAATAGTGGGGCGTCCTAACGTTGGGAAGTCTACACTGTTTAATATGATGGCTGGAGAACGGATTGCGATTGTAAAAGATACGCCCGGGGTGACCAGGGACCGTATTTATGCTGACGTATCATGGCTTAAATATAATTTTACCATTATGGATACAGGCGGGATTGAGCCGGAGACAAAGAACCAGATGCTGCGGAATATGCGCGAACAGGCAGAAATGGCAATTGAAATGGCCGATGTGGTGATGTTTGTCGTAGATGTGAAGCAGGGGCTTGTGGATGCAGATTATAAAGTAGCTGATATGCTTCGGAAGGCAGATAAAAAGGTTGTGCTTATTGTAAATAAAGTGGATAACTTTGAAAAGATGATGCCGGACGTATATGAATTTTATAATCTGGGGATTGGCGATCCGCATCCTGTCTCTTCCATAGGCAAGCTTGGCATTGGCGATATGCTGGATGAGGTGACGGATCTTTTTCCAAATGATGTGGAAGAAGAAGAGGATGAAAGGCCGCGTGTGGCAATTGTTGGAAAGCCGAATGTTGGGAAGTCCTCTATTATCAATAAGCTTTTGGGGGAAAACCGTGTGATTGTCTCTGATGTGGCAGGTACAACAAGGGATGCTATTGATACAACGGTTACCTGGGAAGACAAGGAGTATGTGTTTATTGATACAGCAGGGCTGCGCCGGAAAAATAAAATCAAAGAAGAAATTGAACGTTACAGCATTTTGAGGACGGTTTCTGCCGTAGAGCGCGCCGATGTGGTGGTGTTAGTAATTGACGCGACAGAAGGCGTGACGGAACAGGATGCAAAGATTGCCGGAATTGCGCACGACCGTGGGCGCGGTATGATTATTGCGGTGAATAAATGGGATGCGGTTGAAAAGGACAACCATTCGGTAAAAGAATATACAAATAAAATACGGAATGTTCTTTCTTTTATGCCGTATGCGGAAATCCTTTTTATCTCCGCAAAGACAGGGCAGCGCCTGCCGAAGCTTTTTGACGTATTAGAGGCTGTAATCCAGAACCACCAGCTGCGTATTGCTACCGGGGTGTTAAATGATATCCTGACAGAGGCTGTCGCTATGCAGCAGCCTCCATCGGATAAGGGACGCCGCCTAAAGATATATTATATGACGCAGGTCAGCATTAAGCCGCCTTCTTTTGTATTGTTTGTAAATGACAAGCGGCTGATGCATTTTTCGTATACCAGGTATCTGGAAAATAAAATCCGTGAAGCGTTTGGTTTTGGCGGCACATCCTTAAAATTTTTTATCCGTGAGCGGAAAGAGAAATCCTGACAGGTATGGGGAAGCATTATGAGGCCGTGGGCAGAATCTATAATAATGGAATGGAGAATGAAAAATGGAATTGATATTGTGTCTGGCAGCAGGATATTTTTTCGGTTGCATTTCATCGGGGTATCTGGTTGGGAAATTTTATAAAAAAGATATTCGGGAACTTGGCAGCGGTAATGCAGGCACGACAAATGTGCTGCGCAATTTTGGCGTGGTTCCTGCAATTGTTACTTTTGCAGGGGATCTTGCAAAGGCAGTTGTCCCGATTTTACTGCTTCGGTTTTGTTTTTACCAGCAGGGCAATTGGTATCTTCCATGCCTGTACTGCGGCCTTGGCGTTGTATTGGGGCACAATTATCCATTTTACATGGGATTTAAGGGCGGCAAGGGGATTGCCGTGACAGCTGCTGTCGTTATGTCTGCTGCCCATCCTGTCATGATTCCGGCCGGGCTTGCTATTTTCCTTACTGCCGTTATTTTAACGCGCTATGTGTCAGTAGGTTCGCTTTTTGTTGCATGGTATATTCCTGCAAATACACTTATTTTTTATTCTAAAGACAGCCGGTTTATACATATGATGGTAATCAGCCTGCTGTTTACGGCGCTTGCGTATTTCCAGCACAGGCAGAACATCATACGGTTAATTCATGGGAATGAAAATAAATTATGGCATACAAAAAAGGAAAAGGAGGCTGCAGCGGAAAAATGAGCAAAATAAGTTTTTTGGGGGCGGGAAGCTGGGGGACGGCGCTTGCAATTATGCTGGCAAAAAAAGGGCATCAGGTTACTTTGTGGTCAAAAGTGGAAGCAGAGGTTTCCATGCTTTTAGAGAACCGGGAACATAAAGAGCGCCTTCCGGGGGTAAAGCTTCCAGATTCTATTGTTATTACGACGGACTTGGAAGCAGCATGTTCTGGGCAGGAACTGCTGGTGTTTGCAGTTGCATCGCCTTTTGTCAGGAGTGTGGCAAAGGAAGCAGCGGCATATATTCTGCCAGGGCAAAAAATTGTCAATGTGGCGAAAGGGATTGAAGAGCAGTCGTTAGATACCCTGCGTGATATTTTAGCGGAGGAGCTTTCACAGGCAGATATTTCTGTACTGTCAGGGCCAAGCCATGCAGAGGAAGTTGCGATTGGGATGCCGACTACAGTTGTGGTCGGAAGCGCCAGCAAAGCAACTGCAATTTTTATCCAGGAAATTTTTATGAATGAAGCATTTCGTGTGTATATCAGCCCGGATATTATTGGGATTGAGCTTGGCGGTTCCGTAAAGAACGTAATTGCGCTTGCAGCGGGCGTCTGTGACGGGCTTGGTTTTGGGGATAATACAAAGGCGGCCCTGATAACCAGGGGAATTGCGGAAATCAGCCGCCTGGGCGTTGCTATGGGGGCGAAAATGGAGACGCTTGGCGGCCTTTCAGGAATCGGCGATTTAATTGTTACCTGTACTAGTAAGCACAGCCGGAACCACAATGCCGGGTATTATATTGGGAAAGGATATTCTGTAGAAGAAGCACTTGCGAAAGTAAACCAGGTGGTAGAAGGCGTCCATTCTGCAAAGGCAGTCAGCCGCCTTGCGAAAAAGTACCAGGTTTCCATGCCGATTGTAGAGCAGATTTGTAAGGTGCTTTTTGAGGGGGATAATGTAGATAATGCGATAAAAAATCTTCTGACAAGGGATAAATGTATGGAATATCCAGACCTTGGCTGGATAGAAGCGGATTGAAGCTGGCTGTAGTAATATAACCTGAAAATATGTATAATTAGAACAGGCACTGCATAATTAATAGACAAGACTTTTTATAAAGGTGTGGTTTTATTATGGTTCAATATGATGAAGAAGTGGCAGAACGTGCAGTTAGCCGTCAAGACAAGATTCTGGAGGCAAAATCTGCTTTTGGGCAGGATGTAAGATATGCAGGAGGGTATCATCGGAATAACCGTGTTCCCCCTGCTTATCCTGACAGGAAGGAAACGCTTTCTGACGGGGAAGAGAGGCATCACTTTGGCATGCTGCGCATGGTCATAGCAGGGGTGCTTTTTTTCATTTTGGTAACGGCGTTTCATTTTCAGGTGTCTTACTATGGGTTTAACAAAGAAAACGTCAAAAAGGCGCTTGCAGATGAAAGCCGCTGGAACAGCCTGGTAGAGCAGGCGGAACAGGTAATGAATACATTGAAAAGTGATATGGAGAAAAAATGAGAAAACTGGCATTAAGTGATGAAATACTGTTGTCCATCGAAAAACCGGCGCGTTATATTGGCGGTGAAATCAATATGGTAAAAAAGGAGCCGTCAGAAGTTGAAATCCGTTTCTGCATGTGTTTTCCGGATGTCTATGAAATTGGAATGTCCCATCTGGGAATCCAGATTTTATATGATATGTTTAACTGCCGCAGGGATACCTATTGTGAGCGGGTTTATTCCCCGTGGGTAGACTTGGATGGTATCCTGCGCAAACAGAATATTCCACTGTTTGCACTGGAAAGCCAGCAGCCGGTAAAAGATTTTGATTTCCTGGGAATTACGCTGCAGTATGAGATGTGCTATACAAATGTTTTGCAGGTTTTGGATTTGTCACAGATTCCATTAAAAGCGGCAGACAGGACAAAGGAGCATCCATTTGTGATTGGGGGCGGCCCGTGTGCATATAACCCAGAGCCGCTTGCTGATTTTTTTGATATTTTTTATATCGGGGAAGGGGAAACGGTCTATAATGAACTTCTGGATATATATAAAGAGTGGAAAAAAGAAGATGGCTCCCGAAATGATTTTTTGAAAAGGGCGGCGCAGATAGAGGGGATGTATGTTCCACAGTTTTACCATGTTTCTTATCATGAGGATGGGACAATACAGGATTTTTCCCCAACTGTAAAAGAGGCTCCAAAGAAGGTCTTAAAGCAGGTGGAAAGGGATATGTCAGAAACATATTACCCGGAAAAACCACTTGTCCCATATATTAAAGTGACGCAGGACAGAGTGGTGCTGGAAATCCAGAGGGGATGCATCCGCGGCTGCCGTTTTTGCCAGGCAGGGATGCTGTACCGCCCAATCCGGCCAAGAAGCCTGGAATTTTTAAAGCAGAGGGCAGAGTCGATGCTAAAGGCGACCGGGCATGACGAGATTTCTTTGAGTTCACTTAGTTCCAGTGATTACCGAGAGCTTCCGGAGCTTGTGTACTGGCTGATTGAAAATTTCCAGGAAAAGGGGGTCAATATTTCCCTTCCATCGCTTCGGATTGATGCGTTTGCGCTGGACGTCATGTCAAAAATCCAGGATATCAGGAAAAGCAGCCTGACGTTTGCACCGGAAGCAGGCTCCCAGCGCATGCGCAATGTCATTAATAAAGGGCTGACGGAGGAAGTGATTTTAAAAGGGGCAAAAGACGCCTTTTTAGGCGGATGGAATCGTGTAAAGCTTTATTTTATGCTGGGGCTTCCGGGAGAGACGAAAGAAGATATCGCACAAATTGCAGTTTTGTCTGATAAAATTGCAAGGGAATATTATGAAGTGCCAAAGGAGCAGAGGAATGGAAGGGTAAATATTGTTACAAGCACTTCTATTTTCGTGCCAAAGCCATTTACGCCATTTCAGTGGGCGCCAATGGTTTCAAAAGAAGAGGCGCAGGAAAGGCGTTTCTTTTTGCTGGATCAGATAAAGGCGCAGTTAAATGCAAAGAGCATTAAATATAACTGCCATGATGCAGATGTTTCGGAACTTGAGGGGGTTTTTGCAAGAGGGGACAGAAGGCTTTGCGATGTGATTTTGCAAGCATACCAAAGCGGCTGTATCTATGACGCATGGTCGGAACATTTCCAGTATGGTAAATGGGTACAAGCTTTTTCGGACCATCAGCTTACAATGGACTTTTATATTAAAAGAGAACGTGGGGAAGAAGAAATCTTCCCGTGGGATTTTATTGATATTGGGGTATCAAAAGAATTTTTATTGAAAGAATACCACCAAGCAAAAAAGGAGCAGGTAACGCCAAACTGCCGTGCAGGCTGCGCCGGCTGCGGCGCGGCAAAATTTGGCTGCGGCGTCTGTATGGAAGCACGGGAAGGGGGGATGGAAGCATGAAGGCAAGGCTGAAATTTTCAAAAGCAGGCTCTATGCGATTTATTGGCCATTTGGATGTAATGCGTTATTTCCAGAAGGCGTTCCGCAGGGCAGGGATTGCAGTTAGCTACAGCCAGGGATTTTCCCCCCACCAGCTTATGTCGTTTGCCTCCCCGCTTGGGATTGGGCTAAGCAGCGATGCAGAATATTTGGACGTTGTACTGGAAGATGAAAAGCAGGCAGAGGATTTTCTTTTACGGATAAACCAGGTGATGAATGAAGAGATTGCCGTAAAGGATTTTACAATACTAGAGGAAGAGGCGAAAAGTTCTATGGCAGTGCTTGCCGCCTGCGATTACCTGATTGCCGTGAAAAAGGGAAGGGAAAGTTTTTTAACAGGACAGGAAAAGCGTGAAACAGCCCTTAGGCGGTTTGCTGCAAGGGATTCCGTAGAAATTGTAAAAAAGACGAAACGTTCAGAGAAATTAGTGGATATACGGGAAAATATTTACCTGCTGACAGACAGAAGGGAAGCTTTGGAAGAATTTACAAGGATTTCCTATGGAGCTCTGTCGCTTGATTTGGCAGAATATACGCCGGTCCTGTACTGCCAGCTTACCGCAGGGAGTGTTGTAAATATTAAGCCGGAACTTGTCCTGGAAGCGCTTTGTTTTCAGGAAGGGGAAGAATATAATGGGTTTTCTTACCAAATCCACAGGCTGGAGATGTATGGCGACAGGACGGCAAAAAAAGGGGAAGTGCATACCCTTTTTGGAGAAGCACCCTGCTTTCTGGTGCCGCTTTCAGAATTTGGGAGAAGAGAGGAAGTGCAGAAATAATGCAGCTTTTGGTGACAAAGCAGGAGGGCAGGATTTTAAGCGCCTGGTCAGAGGAAGGCAGAATCTGCCAGATTCAGGCAGAAGAAGACGGGCAGTCAGGGCTTCTTGGGAATATCTATGTGGGGAAGGTATGCAATATTGTAAAAAATATTAACGCCGCTTTTGTAGAATTTCAGAAGGGGCAGATGGGATACCTTGCATTACAGCCATTTTCGTGCCCCATCTGTACAGACAGCGTGGTGCATCCAAAAGGCCGTGTCCTGGCTGGGGATGAAATTTTAGTACAGGTAAAAAAAGAGGCTGTAAAAACAAAGCCGCCAACGCTTTCTGGTGTTTTGGAATTTTCCGGGAAATATGTTGTGCTTTTAGCAGGAAACAGTCAAATCAGCGTTTCCCATAAAATAAAGGACAAGCAGTTAAGAAGCCGTTTGCGGGAGTTTTTGGGGAGATATTCTGAGGAAGGGAAATTTGGGCTGCTTGCCCGTACAAATTGTGCCCAGGCTTCTAAAGAAGAGATTTTAGGAGAAATACAGGAATTGAAAGAAAAATACCAAAAGCTTGTGGAATATGGAAAGCATAAAACAAAGTTTTCCTGCCTGTACCAGTCTCCCGCCACATGGCTTTTAAGCATGCGGGATTTGTATCAGGACAGTTCCTGCAGTGTTATAACGGATTCTATAGAGATTTACCAGACGGCAGAGGCATATTTAAAAGAAAATGGCTGGGAAAACCAGGTTTCCCTTTCTCTGTGGGAGGACAGACGTGGGAAAATGGACGCTGTTTTTGATATATCAAGAAGCCTGAAAAAGGCATTGCAGCAAAAAGTATGGCTGAAAAATGGCGCTTATATTATAATCCAGCCGACAGAAGCGCTTGTTTCAGTAGATGTAAATACAGGCAAGGCTGTTTCTAAGAAAAAGGACGTGCAAAAGACGTTTCTGAAAGTAAATCTAGAAGCGGCAAAAGAAATTGCTTTCCAGCTTCGTTTGAGAAATTTATCAGGGATGATTTTGGTGGATTTTATAGATATGGTTTCGGAGGAGGATAATAAAACACTTTTGGAAGTCTTTAGGGAAGCGCTTTCTAAAGATCCTGTTCCGGCAAATGTAGTAGATATGACAAAACTTGGGCTTGTGGAAGTGACAAGGAAAAAGGTGCGGAAACCGCTTTATGAGCAGGTAAATCTGATGCAGCGGACGGATGGTTAGAGCAGGTTTGGAAATTGTTTTTTCTTTTGGCAGGAAAAAGCAGAAACACTTAAAAGGGAGGTACTTATGAATTTTTATATGCCAACGATGGTTTATCAGGAAAATGACGCAGTAAAAAATCACAGTGAACAGATGGCGGGTTATGGGAAAAAAGCGCTTGTGGTAACAGGGAAACATTCTTCAAAGCAAAATGGGGCTTTGCAGGACGTTATTGACGGCCTGGAAAAATACCATACCGCTTATGCTGTTTATGACAGGATTACGGAGAACCCGACAGTAGACGCTGTCATGGAGGCGGCGGCATTTGGGCAGCAGGAAGGGGCTGATTTCGTGGTTGGCATCGGGGGAGGTTCCCCATTGGATGCTGCAAAGGCGGTTGCCTTAGTAATCCAGAACCGTGACAGTTCAAAAGAAGTGCTTTACCAGAATATTTCCCTGCGCCACCTGCCAGTTGTGGCAGTGCCGACGACTTGTGGGACAGGTTCAGAAGTAACGCCTTATGCGGTTTTGACAAGGGAGGAGTTACAGACAAAACAGAGCATCAGCCATTTGATTTTTCCGGAACTGGCTCTTGTGGATGGGAAATACCTGAAAAATGCACCGCTTTCTGTCATTACCAATACGGCGGTGGATGCGCTTGGCCATATGCTGGAAAGCTATTTCCATACAAGGGCGACTGATTACAGCCGTATGCTCTGCCAATATGCAATGGAGGTCTGGGGGATGGCAGCCGGCGTCCTGTTTGGTACAGAGCCGGAAGAAGAGGATTACGGCAGGCTGATGTTTGCCTCAAGCCTTGCCGGCATGGCAATTTCCCATACCAGCACAGGGCTTCCGCATGGGTTAAGCTATTACCTGACTTGCCGCAAAGCAGTCCCGCATGGGAAGGCGGTCGGTCTTTTCCTTCCGGGGTATCTTTCTGTTTTGCCGGAAGAATATGAGCCGCAGGTAATTATGGCGCTTAGGACGCTGGGCTTTGGAAGCCTGGGGCAGTTTTTGGGCTTTACACAGGAAGTGCTTGGGACGCTTGGGCTGACAGAACAGGAAGAGCAGGAAATGGTGGAAGGGATTGCGAAAAACCAGAAAAAACTGGACGCCGTGCCTTTTGCCATAACAAAAGAGCAGATATACCAGATGTGCAGTATGGTACGGTAGTCAAATACCCCGCGCGCAGTCGCCAAGTGCAAAGGAACTTTCAGTTCCTTGCAAGCATTGCGTTTGGCTCGTTGCATACGCGAGAATAAAGACGGTGCACTTTTTTAAAAAGAATGGAGAAGGAAGAATATGCAGCAGGATGAAATTATAATCCGCAGGGCAATTGTACATATTATGGATGGGGAGCTTGGCTACCCTGTCTGTTCAGAAGAAGAACTGGAATTATCCCCGGACCTCAATGATTTTTTCAGGGGGCTTATCTATAAGCTGTTATCAGGGGATGATTTAAAAAAGTGCTATTTTTCGGAAGAAGAGCCTTCGGAAGTCTATGAAATTGTGAAAACATTTGAAGAGGATAAACTGATAGAAGCCAGTAAAGAACTTGCCCAGGATTTATATACGATTATGAACGCCAATCTGGCAATCCCATCGGGGGATTTTGCAGTCGTCAGTTTCCAGGCATGCAGTGTTATGTATCTGGCATTGTTAAAAATGAATTATAAAGAAAGCTTTGTCCATATGACACAGGCAGGGGAAAATGGCAATGTAAACCAGATTGTCTGTTACCAGTCAACACTTCCTGCCGCGGGTGCAAAACTTTCAGAAGCGGTGGTTATCAATCTATCGGATTACAGTGTCCAGATTGTCGAAAAGAAATATGATATCAATGGCACTAAGGTAAATTATTTATCCGAAATGTATCTGAAATGTAAGGCAGGCATGTCTTCAAAGACAAAGCTTGCCATTGTGACAAGGGCAGTAGAACAAGTAAACCAGAAACATTTTTCAGAAGAACCCGTCCGCCAGATGGAGGCAAAAAGCATCCTGAAAAAAGAAATAGAAGAATCTGGTTCCATTAATGTAGAAAAAATCAGTGAAAAAATTTATGGGAGCGCGCCTGAAATTAAAGAAGAATTTGACGCAAAAATGGAAAAATACCATATGGAAAAGGCAGAAGTAGCCCCACAAAGTGAAGCAACGACGAAAAAATTTGAAAAGCAGTATTTAAAAACAGATACCGGGATTGAAATTAATATTCCGATGGAACAGTATCAGGATGCCAGCCAGGTGGAATTTCTGACAAACCCGGATGGGACGATTTCCGTCCTGATTAAAAATATTAATAAGATTTCAACAAGGTAGGAACTCCAAAAACAGTTTCGGAATATAAGCAGGAGGGAAGAAATGTTTCGGTTATGGGCTAAAGAATGGAAGGAAAACCGTATGATAAAAGATATAACGGTTTGTGACAGTGCGCCTCCGGAAGAAAAAAACCGTACAAAAAAGGTTTTTGACGCATTGGAAGAGGTGTGCTATACGTTTGATTTGGCAAAGCCAATCTGGCTGGATGTAAATATTGAGGAATTTAAACGAATCGATAAAACGAGGTTTTCAAAAGATAACTTTATAGAAGAAATTTCCTTTGATTACCTCGAAATCCAGGTAATTGAAGAGGATGATTTACTGTTCACTCCGTGACCAGCAGCGAGAAGGGTATTATTCACGGTCAATAGTATCAGGATAGAAACAAATAAAAAATTATTTTCCTGTATATTTTCATTATTATGCAGTATGAGAAAGTGATATTTCCTAACATTTTCTGCAAAAAGCGAAAGTTTTATTTGAACTATAACTGACAAAAATTATAGAAGAGATTGCTTTCCGGGCAATCTTACGCTCTTAAGAATTGCTAATGCTTTTTGCTTCCGGCCCTGATTAGCGCGCCCACTGCCAAAACTCACAGGAAACAACGATTCCATGGTATTTCGGACGGGGCTTCAGAATGCGTTGGCACTTGTGGCTGTGGTGGATGTTTAATATCCGCCACAGCCACTATGTACCATTACGCATTCTGCGCAGCGGGAGCGTACCGGACCGAAATATCTATGGAATCGTTGTTTCCAGTTCAGACAGTTGTCCGTGGGCGCGCGTCTGCCGGAAGCTTAAAAAGCAAAGCAATTCTAAAAGAGCTAAATTGTCCTGCGGAAAGCAATCTCTTTCTAAATTTTTGTCAGATTACAATTTACAGAAAACTTTCGCTTTTTTGCAAAAAATAGGAAGATAATTGCCTTCTCATACTACATAATACTCAAAATATACAAAGGAAAAATAATTTTTTATTTGTTTCTGCAATTTATGATACTATTGACCGTGAATATCAGTAACAAGTAATAACATAGCGGCGGGATTTGAAAAGAAAGGTGAAGCGATGCAGAGATTATTGGTTGTGGAGGACGACGCTATTATTTGCAGCGGTGTTAAAACTTTTTTAGAGGGGAAGGGATATTGCGTTGATTGTGCCGGTACGGTGACAGAAGCAAGGGAAGCGTTAAAAAAGCCGTATCAGCTTGTGATTTTAGATTGTAACCTTCCGGATGGAAATGGAGTTGCTTTTTGCAGGAAAATCAGGGAAAAGGGGAATACCCCTGTGATTTTTTTGACTGCAAATGACACAGAGCAGGACATGATGGAGGGTTTTTTGGCAGGCTGTGATGATTATGTTGCAAAGCCTTTTTCCATAGAACTTTTAAATCAGAGGGTTATGGCGGTGCTAAGACGGACAGGGGCGGAAAAGGATGTTTTTTATTATAAGGGTTTAACGGTAGATTTTGGGAAAATGCAGGTATTTTCCGGCACGGAGCCAGTAAAGCTTTCTGCAACAGAATATAAGCTTTTGGAATTTTTAATTCGGAACAGGGGGCAGGTGCTGACAAGAAAATCTATTTTGGAAAAAATCTGGGACTGTGAGGAAAGCTTTGTAGATGAAAATACGCTGAATGTGCATATCCGCCGCCTGCGGCAAAAAATTGAGGAAGATACGGGGCATCCACAGTATATATTGACAGTATTTGGAATTGGCTATACTTTCGGGGAATAGAAGGGCACTGCAATTTAATTAGTAAATTACAGCGTCTAAGAGAAGCTATTGTGAACGTCAATAAGGAACTGTTAAGAAATTAATTCTTAACAGTTCCTAAGAGAAAAGAGGCTGTAGGAAAGATTATGCTTAAAAAAAATTCTTTTGAAAAAAGGGTACGTTTTTTGGCAGGGTTATTTGTGGCTGTTACGGCAGTTTTTCCGCTGCTTATTTTTTTTATAACATCTAATCTAAAGGCATGTCTGCTGTGTTTTACAGGCTGCCTTGCTTTGTGCGTTATTGCAGTTCTTTTGTATCGGACAGAGGATGCTTATATTACAGGGATTGTTATAAAACTGTCTTCTTTGGTTGATGTATTGCTGGAGCTGGAAGAAAGGGAAGTGTTTTCGGATAATGAAGATACGGCGCTTTCTAAATTGCAGAGTAAGGTGATAAAGCTGGCAAGAATCCTAAAGCATAAAAATATAGAGGCAGAGCAGGGGCAGGAAAACATTAAATCCCTGGTATCTGATATTGCACATCAGCTCAAGACGCCGATTTCCAATCTAACGATGTATAGTGAATTTTTAAGGGAGGATGGGCTGGCAGATGAAAAGCGGAGGGAATATACGGAAATTATCTGCCTGACAGTCAGAAGGCTGAATTTTCTGACAGAAAATATGATTAAAATTTCCAGGCTGGAGAGCGGATTGATTCAATTAAATATGCAGAGGCAGAACTTGAATGAAACGGTGTTAAAAGCCGTAAAAGATATCTATCCTAAAGCGCGGCAGAAGAATACAGAGATTATTTACCGGGAAGACGGGCAGGTAATGGTAAACCATGACAGGAACTGGACGGCAGAGGCAGTATGTAACCTTTTGGATAATGCGGTTAAATATGCAGACAGGGACAGTAAAATAATTCTTTCTATAAAAGATTCTGCGCTGTTTGCTGAAATATCGGTGGAAGATGAAAATGGCCCGATACCGGAAGAAGAAAGGGCGAAGGTATTTGCAAGGTTTTATCGTGGAAAGGACAGGCAGGCAGAAGAGGGGATCGGCGTCGGGCTGTACCTTTCCCGTGAGATTACCGTAAAACAGGGCGGTTATATAAGGCTGAAACCAACAGCTAGGGGGAATATTTTTTCGATCGTGATGCGTAAATAAAAAAATATCTTCCCCTGTGAAGTACTTTCACTTTTTTGCAGAAAATGTTAGAAAATACCACTTTCTCATGCTGCATAATAGGGACTGTGAATAGTAACTGATAGCAGGGAAAGTGGAAAAATGTGCCAAAAACCCGGTTGAAGTATATAGGGCATTATAGTAAAATAGAGGCATCCGAAAGTTGGCAGAAGTTGTAAAAGTTATTTCCATACAGTTCCTTAGATACCATAAAGGAAAAGATTTGGATGATAGAAGGGAAGCAGAAGGAAAATGATTAACAGGGAAGATATGCTGGAGTTAACCAGGAGGATGACGCTAAAAAGAAATTGTTTTACCCGCATCGCCGGGGGATATTTTGATAAGGATGGGGTAAATATGGGAACGTTTAATACGAATTTCCTGAATTTACCATTAAAAGAAAAAGAAAAAAATCTGGCGATTGCAAAGGCGGTTCCCTTTTCTAAAACAAATGAAAACCTGAAAAAGTATGGTTTTTTAAAAGAGAATATGGGTAAGGGCAGCATGTGGCAGCTTTTGATGGGGATGAAGTCCTGCTGGTTAAAAAATGATGCCCTGATGGAAATATTTTATGAAATGGTGGCAGCCCAGTACCATACAGCACAAGACTATGCGGTTATGGTTTTTCACGGCTGTTATGACGTTCCGGTAAAGGGGACGGATAAGCAGCGGCAGGATGAATCAGAGGAAGTTTTTGATTTTCTGATTTGTGTTATCTGCAAGTTGGAGGATGATTATGAACCAGGAGAGCCAGAATGCGGTTTTCTTTTTCCGGCCTTTACAAACAGGAGCAGCGACAGCAGCCATGTTGCTGTATATCAGGCAGATTTGGGGCGGACGCATACAGAAATAGAAAAAATATTGGGCTGCACGCTCTAGAGTGTGTTTGAAAATTCATTCTTGCTAAGTGAAAAATATATTTTTCACTTTTTCCTCCAATTTGAAAAAGCATTTGTTTGCAGTGTGCTGCCGATATATATTTAGATTTCTGTGATTATAATATACTTTAAGTGATACTGTGGGTTAAGGGCTGATAGTTTGAGAAAAGAGCCTATGGAATATTGTCTTTATGGCTGGGAGCATGTAGAAAATAGTAAAAGTATGTTTACAGGTTATGGAGAAAAAACAGATGAACACGCCTACATTAGAAACAGAGCGTTTGATTTTAAGAAAATTCACAGAACAGGATATGGAGGCACTGTTTCTTATACTTCAAGATGAGGAAGTCAATAAGTTTTTGCCCTGGTATCCGGTAAAAAGCATGGAAGAAACCAGGAAATTCTATGAGGAAAGGTATGCTTCAAAATATGCCCAGCCGCAGGCATACGCCTATGCGGTCTGTCTGAAAGAGGATAATTATCCTATCGGCTATATAAAAGTAGATATGGAGGAACATCACGATTTCGGATATGGACTCCGCAGGGAATTTTGGCATCAAGGAATTGTTACAGAAGCGGGGAAAGCGGTTATATGGCAAGTGAAAAAAGATGGCCTGCCATATATTACAGCAACGCATGACAGGAATAATCCCAGAAGCGGCGGCGTAATGCAAAATGTAGGAATGAAATACCAATATTCTTATGAGGAACAATGGCAGCCAAAAAACTTTTTGGTTACATTTCGGGCGTACCAGCTTAATCTTGATGGAAATGAAATTCGGGTTTATAAAAAATATTGGGATAATTCTGCTGTGCATTTTATAGAAACGAACTTATAAACGGATTTAGGAAGTGGGAAAATGGATGAATTAATACAAGATTGTTGCGGGAAATCAAGCCGCTTATGAAAAGGAATGGGCAGGTTGAAGTATGGAAAAAGCAATTTGAAAGGTTAAAAGACAGTATAAAAGAAATTAAAGAGAGGTTAAGTCATGCCCCATTGCTCTGCTGCGGGGTATTTGACTTCCATATTAGGAAATTTACAAAATAATATGCATTATAATATATTTGATTGGAGAAAAGAATGTTTGGGTTTGGAAAAAAGAAAAACAGAATAGAAGAATATGATAAAGAGAACTGGCGTCCTGTGCTAAAATGCAGTATCTGCAATGGAGAACAGTCGGCTGGGTTTGAAAATATCCATACAGGCGTTTTTAAAGAGCAGATGTTGATTCGGAATAATCGGGAGCTGGAAGAATTTAAAGAGCGGTATGGGATTGAAGAGATAAAAAAGATATATTGACGTTTGTCAACGAAGAGAATATAATGGAAATAAGCTGTATGAAATATGGCTATGTTAGATAGACATATCTAGTATATCGTTCAATTAATTTCTCATGCCAAAACGTTTTTCTTGATTGATTTCTTCATAGTACTTGATCTCCTTTTCGTGAATGACTTTTTATGTGTCAATAAGTAAACAATTCATGATACAGCTTATCAAACTTTTTCTCTGCGGTCTTCTCTGTATCACGTACAATGCTATCTAAAATGGCGGCGGCTTTTATCTCAACCATATTTATTTCTATTATCACTATCTAATTCAGTTAAAGCTACCATCATAGGCACATATTTATCAATCATTTTACGCATTTCCTTACTTTTCATATCCTTTATATCTTCCTTTTCTTTTATTTTTTTGTCAGGGTGCAGCCATTCAAGCGGTTACACCCTTATTTTTTACGCCTGTAATAATACCCTTTGTTCCGT
>RAYE01000061.1 GCA_003612285.1 bacterium D16-51
TCCGAGAGCAGGAATGAAACCGAATTTATGTACTTCGGTAAATAATGAGTTTGACGGTGAGCCGGACACAGGCAAAAAGTATTTGGAGAAATACCGGGGTGTGACGGTTGCCTTTGAGCCGGAACGAATTGTGTGGCAGCAGTAGGAAGGAGGATGCGAACATGGCAAGGAAAAAACCGATGACAACGGAAGAACTTTTCAACAGGATAAATGTAATTTTGAAGGAGAAGGGCAAGATGCCGGATATTCTGGATTATGGATTGGCAACGCACAGTCCTGTATCAATCACAAACTACGAGTATGGATTGAAAAATAAGCTTGATTACGGAGGAAATGAAGGGCGCACAACGTCCGGTGGACGTTGGCTTTGCGCGGACCGAAGCGGAGCGGAGACCTATCTGGATTTGTGGATTGAACATACTGCAGAGGGAAAGAAATGTGCAAGTGGTCTTGGTACTTTCAAGACTTTGCGCACGGATGACGAGGCTATGCACGTCATGGCAACTCTGTTAGCGGATTTCATCATAGAGGAGTATGCCTATGTCAACGCGAATTTAGATGACTTCACATGGGAGGGCGTAGATGTCCATGTGATTGAGGAATCAGGGGAGAAAAGTAAATGGGGATATTCCTGCGGGACAATGGAAGCGGCCCTGAAAAGAAAGGACGAACTGTTGATGAAATACAATAAAGTTATTGTCAGGGATAATGCGACAAGGAAAGAAAAAATCTATGAGAACGGAGGATGAAAATGTCTGTAAGAACACACAAAAATACCGCAAAAGTAGACTGTCGGTGGGCAATCGGTCTGCTCTTTGCGGAAGGGATTGCCTATGTTACTAAAATAGAGAACTATCCCGAAAAATGTTTTTATTGGGAATCAGGAAAAGGACCTCTCTATTTTGAAAGCAAGAGGTCTGCTGATGACTATGCTTTTGGCATGCTCCTGAATGGCTACCCTGCTGTAGTTATGGAAGTGCCAAAGGCAATCATAATAAACAATACAAAAAAATTAAGGAAGGAGCGTGAAAACAATGCAGAAAGTTCAGAGGAAACAAAAGAATGAAGATGCAAAAAAGGTTGTAATGCTTGTTGCAAAGCTGAACCAGTACCGCCACGAGTATTACAACAAAGCAAAATCGAGCGTGCCGGATGCGGTCTACGATCATCTTTTTGACGAACTGCAGAAGATGGAAAAGAAGACAGGCATCATCCTGAGCAATTCGCCAACGCAGACCGTCGGCTATGCGCCTGTCAGTTCACTAAAGAAAGTAAGGCATCCAATTCCGCTGTTAAGCCTGGATAAGACGAAGCAGACAGAGGAACTGCTGCAGATGGCGGCGAAGGCGCCGGCTTTGCTGATGCTGAAACTGGACGGTCTTACGATCAAGCTTGTGTATGAAAACGGCCAGCTTGTGGAGGCATCCACAAGAGGGGACGGGGATATTGGAGAGGTAATCACCCACAATATCCCCGCTTTTTATAATGTGCCAGCAAAAATACCGCATAAGGGGAGGCTTGTCATTACGGGCGAAGGCTTTATCCATAAGGATGATTTTGAAAAAATGAAAGATGGCATTTCGGGGAAATCCGAAAAGGAAATCTGCAATGCAAGAAACCTCGCTTCCGGCTCGATCCGTTTATTAAATCCGGCGGCATGTAAGGAACGCCATGTGTATTTCTATGCCTTCAATATTTTAGAGGGAATGGGTGATTTCGGAAAAATCGTTGACAGCCGGGGAAAGCTGCTGGAAGCAGTAGGGGAACTTGGCTTTGCTGTCTGTCCCTTTACATTCTTGCCGGAAAAAGTAACACTCCGGGAGATTGAAGATCGGATTGGCTGTTTAAAGGCGTTTGCAGAGGATAGCCAGATTCCGATTGACGGCATAGTTCTCAGGTATGACAGCCTTTCCTATTCAAAGGGATGTGGGAGAACCGGGCACCATTACAAGGACGGCATTGCCTTTAAGTTTGAGGATGATACTTACGAAACGGTATTCCGCAGCATTGAATGGGAGCCGGGACGTTCCGGGGAGATTGCGCCTGTGGCAGTATTTGACACGGTAGAGATTGACGGCTGTTCCGTATCAAGGGCGAGCCTGCATAATCTGTCATTTATCAGGGATTTGGAACTTAATCCCGGATGCCGGGTGCTTGTTTCCAAGAGGAACATGATAATCCCGCATATTGAGGAAAACCTTGACCGGGGGCATTACAGCAGGGCTTTGATACCGAAGAAATGCCCGTGCTGTGGGAAAATAACAAGAATATTTTCGAGAGCTGGGGACAGGGGAAGGCTGATTGAAACTCTGCATTGTGACAATGCGGAATGCAGCAGCCGGATTCTGCACAAGTTCATACACTTTGCAGGAAAGAAAGCAATGGATATATCGGGAATTTCAGAGGCTACCATAGAGAGATTCATTGAGAAGGGATTCCTGAAAACGTTCCATGATTTCTATCACTTGGATCGATACAAAAACGAGATTGTCCAGATGGAAGGCTTTGGAGAGAAATCCTATCAGAAAATTGTGGATTCCGTTGAAGAAAGCCGCAATACCACATTTGCAAGGTATGTAGTGGCAATGGATATCCCCATGATCGGGAGGACAGCGGGCAGGGCATTGGAGCGGCATTTCCACGGAGATCTGCAGGAATTTGCAAAAGCGGCGGTGGACTGCTTCGATTTTACATCCCTTCCGGATTTCGGGGAGACAATGTGCCGGAACATTTGGAACTGGTTCCATGATTACGGGAACCTGAAACTATGGAAAACGTTACAAAAGGAGCTTAATTTTAAGGAGGATATGATTATGGCAAAGAAAATGAATCACACAAAGAGTAACCCGTTCGCAGGATGCACCATTGTGGTGACAGGGAAATTAGAGAATTTTACCCGAAATACCATCAATGACAAGATCAGCAGTATCGGTGCAACCGCTGGGAGTTCTGTCACAAAAAAGACGAATTACCTTATCTGTGGGGAGAAACCGGGGAGCAAGCTGACAAAGGCAAAGGAGCTTGGAATCCCGGTTCTTACGGAACAGGAATTTTTGGACAGGATTCCGGCATAGGGAGAAAAAACATTATAAAATCAGTTTATATGGTATTGGGGAATATCAGTCATGGTATGCCCCTGTTGGTTTATTAGGTGAGTAGTGTATTTGAGAAAGTTTGCTACAAATTTGCAGCACACTTACTGAGTTTTGAAACAACTGCTACAAATTTGCAGCAGGGTACTGTGGATATAAAAAATTGCTGCAAAAATACAGCATCTTAGAATGGAGGTGGTTTGAATGAGCGGAATATTCCATGACGGTCATTGGTATGGGAATACGGGTATGGTGTGCAGGCGATGCGGAAATCCGGTCTATCAGTCGGAACATGCAGAATACAGCTACCAGTGCTTCCGCTGTGATGAGGATTTATATTCTTTTGAGGTAACGGAACAGGATGGTTTCTATCTTCCGAAGGTAATAGTTGCCCGCCCGGTAAATGGCATTTCCCTTAACGAGGGGCTGGAATATCTGCTGGACGGGAATAGGGAAGTCCGTATATTTAACAATCAGCCGGAAGCAGAAGCGTTTCTGCTGGCAAATGGTTTTATAAGAGAAGACTTGGAGTTTTTATATTTTGTGGAGGTGGCGGATGATAGATTACAGGCTGATCGCAGAGAAGGATGAATATGCCTTGATACAAAGGGGAAGCAGAATGCAGGAGTATGCTGTGGTGAACGGTCTGGATCAGGATAAAGGGGAATGGAATTACACTTGCAGCTACTATGGGTTTGGAAAATACTTGAAGCTGTCAGAAGAGGAAGCCCTGTTCAAAGCCCTTGATGATTTCAGGTCAAGAACAGACAAAGATTACATTTCGCATGAAAGGCTTTTAGAGATTGCAACACTTCTGAAAGACGGCCTGCTGGAAGATGATGCGGATGAAGCCTATGAGTATATGTGTGATACAGTAGAATTATCGGAGGAAGAAGCGGAGGTTTTGGGGATTGATATGGATAAATATAGAAAAAATTGAAAGAACGGAGGTAGGAACAGGATGGATACGGAACAGTTTTACCCGACACCAAAAGAACTGCTTGAAAAGATTTTTAAAGATATGGACTGGAAGACGGTAAGCTCTATTTTGGAGCCGTCTGCCGGGAATGGCGACATCTGTGATTATATTATGGATGCGGCAGACAAATATCCTTACTATAACAGGAGCCTTGATATTGACTGCATTGAGATCAATGAGAACAGGCGGGCAGCCTTAAAAGGGAAAAATTACCGTGTCGTTTATGATGATTTTCTTAGATTCCAGACATACAAGCAGTATGACCTGATTGCCATGAACCCACCTTTTGCGGATGGGGAGAGGCATCTTCTGAAAGCGCTGGAAATGCAGAAAAACGGCGGCTGTGTCATGTGCATACTGAACGCTGAAACACTGAAAAACCCGTACACGAAAGAGAGGAAGCTCCTTGTGCGCAAGTTGGAGGAGTTGGGCGCAGCGGTCGAATATTACCAGTCGGCTTTTACCCATGCGGAAATCCGGACGGATGTGGAAGTCGCTGTCATCAAGGTAAGCATACCGCAGGCAGAAGATGTGTCCTATATCATTGGACAGTTAAGGAAATCGAAAAAGTATGCAGAGAAAGAAGCAGATTATGTTCATACGGATGTAGCGGTAAATGACATTGTTGAGGCGATTGTGATGCAGTGCGAGATGGAAACGGATGCAGGGATCAGGCTTATCCGTGAATACTGGGGAATGAAGCCGGATATCATGGATTCCTTTGATTCCGATGGATACAAAAGCCCGATTATCACAATGAAAGTCGGGCAGCATGACGCATCCATTAACCGGTATGTGACAGCAGTAAGGAGAAAATACTGGTCTGCGTTATTCAGAAACCCCAAATTTATACGGGGGATGACGTCAGAGATGCAGAGCGGCTATCTGGCGAAAGTGAACGAGCTGGAAAAATATGATTTCAACAGATACAATATCCGGACAATCCAGGTTGAAATGTCAAAGCACATGACCGGGAGCATAGAAAAATGTATCGTGGATCTGTTCGACGAATTATCCTACCGTTACAGCATGGGGGGTGAGAAGAACATCCATTATTTCAACGGCTGGAAAACGAACCAGGCGTGGATGATCAACAGGAAAGTGATTATCCCCGTCTATGATGTGTTCTGCAATATCTTCCACAAATTCCGGTACAGCTACAGCGTGGGGCAGAAGCTTTCTGACATTGAGAAAGTGTTTGATTACCTATCCGGTGCGGTATCCGGCAGCTCGTCGCTTCCGTACATCTTACAGCAGGCGGAGGACAGGCAGGAATCAAAAAATATCGAGTTCCGATATTTCACCTGTAATTTCTATAAAAAAGGAACGTGCCACATTATTTTCAAGGACGAGGAACTGCTGAAAAAATTCAATATCTTTGGGGCAAGGCAGAAGGGATGGCTGCCGCCTGCATATGGAAGAAAAGCATACCGGAAAATGGATAAAGAAGAACGCGCGGTGGTGGATTCCTTTGAGGGTGAGGCGTCTTATAAGGAAACCTGTGCAAGACCGGAATATTATTTATATGAGCCAAAGGACAAGCAGAGTATGCTGGAATTATTGTCGGCATAATGCTCTGTGGGAAATGTAAATTTAGAGATTTTAGGAAGGGAGCGCAGAAATGATCTACATATGTTCAAAACAGGCGAAGATTGACCGTCTGTGGGGTGTATTTATCAAACATATTCTGCAGATGGAGGATGCCGGGATTAGCGTGGAGTATGTGAGGAAGGGCGAGGTTATCCTGAACGGGTGGAGATACGAGCCGGTCTATTTTGAAAATACTATGAGGTATGAGCCAATCGGCAATCATAAGAAGGGGAATGTCGTGCTGGTGGGGCATGATATCCAGCCGCTTATAGAGTATTTGAAAAAAGCAGGGAGAGAAGGAGGCAGTGTACATAATGGCGAGATATGATGCGAGGGAAGAACAATGGGCGCCGATGGAAATTAAGGGAGTGCGGGGATATTTCTGTGACCTTCGGATTGACAGGACCACGGTTCCGAGCTGCTTTGATTTCTGGGAGCTTGCTGATGGTGACAGTGACGGGACGCCATGCCGCTATAAATTCGGGATACTTGTCAATTTCTTCGGCACATTTATTACAACCGGAAGGCTTCCGGTTGATGACATGGAGTACGGGGAAGGCTACATTAACAGTGAGGATGAATGGGGATTTTTAGACGGTTCCTATTCATTTTTGGAGATTGAGGAAATGGAAGGGTGCACGAAATCCGGCGGACTTCGGTTTTGCACGAACCGGAATAGAAAGGAGATGGATACAGATGGTAAAATTAAGCAGCGGCCAGTATGTAATCGGGTTTGATAACGGCTACCAGTTTGGAAAAACGGCGCAGTCCTTATTCGATAATGGCGTTTATGCTATGGGGACAGTGGAGCCGACGGTTAAGGAGCATTCCTTAAAGTATGGCAGAAAATATTATAAGGTCGGCGAGGGCAGGGCGGCTATTACAGAGGACAAGGTATCGGATGAAAACGCAAGGCTTCTGACAATGGTTGCGATTGCAAAGGAGTTTCGTACAGAGGAAATCCATAAAGCAGAAGTGATATTGGCAGTGGGGCTCCCGTTCTCTGATTATGGCAGGGAGAAGAAAGCTCTTTTGGAGTATTATGAGCAGCAGCCGACGCTGAAATATGAGTACGAGGGAATCCGGTATAATGTGACTATCAGCCGGATTTTTGTATTCCCGCAGTGCTATTCTGCGATTGCCCCAAGGCTTGCCAATATGAAAGGGGATTATCTGGTCGTGGATATCGGGAGCAAGACAACGGATGTGCTGCTGCTAAAAAATGGGATGCCAGTCGAACGGAGATCTATCACGGTTGAAAAAGCTATGGTAAAGTGGATGAAGCAGATTCAGGGGAGACTGCAGATTCAGTATGGAAAGAATGTGCCGGAGAGCGAAATCCTGAAAGTTGTCTTAAAGAAAGACAGCTTCCTTCCGAGAAGTCAGGTAAACCATGTGAGGGAAACGCTGAGAGAACTGATTCATTGTTTGGAGCTGGAACTGATGGAGAGGGAATTTGATCTGCAATATACAAATGTCATTTATGTCGGAGGCGGTGCTGTGGCGGTGAAGAATTTTTCTGAACCGCGGACGAATGTAGCTTTTGATACGGACATCCACGCCAATGCGAAAGGCTATGAGTTCCTTGCCATGCAGATGCTAAAAAAGCAGGGAGCAGCGTGACATGGGGGACAAATATGTGGCAACGGTTCGGTTCCATACGGAAGGGGTGGAAGCGGAGCTGTATGGCAGGCTTATGGAGGGGAAGAAGGAGGCGGGGCTTTCCGTTCCGGATTATATCAAGCAGATTTTAAAGGAATATTTTGAAAACAAAGACCGGGAAGACAGCCGGAATGAATGGCTTGAACAGTTTGGCTGGGAAATAGCTAAGGTTGTGGAGCAGACGGTCAAAAAATGTATTAGTGGAGACAATGTGAATGCTATGGGAACAGGCACAGCACTCATGGCAGATACAGAAGAGGCGGATAACATAGAAGAAGCTGGACTGCCGGAGCAAAGCGAAGAAATACCGGAGGGTGCATTGGATTTCCTGGATGGGATGGAATGATGCACTTTCCGGTGAAAGGGTGTATCCGTTGCGGATATGCCTTTTTTTCTATGTTCCGGGGGACGTGCTATAAAAATGTAGCAGCATTGCACAGGGATTTGTCGTCTGTTACAAAAATGTAGCAACTATTTATAAATAAGATAATTATGTCTTCTTATGAAGTGATTTTATTATAAGCAGGATATTTTTCCGCTTATATGCTACATAATGAATTGTATTGCTTTTTCATCACATATTATATATACTTAATTCCAGAGATATCGTGTGTAGATGAATTGATTTTGGAAGATCAGGAAGTTGCATCATTAAGGCATTTTTGATATTGCCTTTGATGTGTTGATTGGAGAGGAGACGGAGTATGCCAAGACAAAAAAAGGAATCGCAGCCGTTTAGTATTCGTATGGATAAAGCAGTTTATGAGAGATTGAATGAATATTGCGAGGAATCAGGACTTTCTAAAACAGTTGCTATAGAGCGTGCAATCAGTCTGTATATTGATGATTATGATGGAAAAAAGAAAATAATTGCAGGGAAGGTGGGTAGATAACTATGGAAACAAAATATCAGATTTTTATTAGCTCTACTTATGAGGACTTAAAAGAAGAACGGAAAAAGGTGGAGGATACGATTCTTTCTATGTATCATTTTCCAATCGGAATGGAGATGTTTAGTGCAGCAGATGAAGAACAGTGGGAAATTATCAGGGAAACGATTGACAGCTCTGATTATTATGTGTTGATTATCGGTCATAGATATGGGAGCGTTATTAAAAATGGTGATGAGGCAGGAATTAGCTATACTCAAAAAGAATTTCGCTATGCGATAGAGCGACATATACCTGTCCTGGCATTTCTCATTGATAAATCTGTTGCTGTAACCCCGGATAAAATGGAGTGCGATGTTACGAAAAAGGAAAAATTACAAGTATTTATTGAAGAAGTGATGACAGAAAGAATGATTGAGTATTGGACAAGCAAAGAAGATCTGGCTAATAAAGTGATGAATGCTCTGAATAAACAGTTTAACCGAGGGAAACGCCCTGGTTGGGTAAGGGCAGAGCGGGTGAAGCTTGAAGAGATGCAAGCTGAACTTGTGGAAATGAGTAAAAAGATTAGAAGGCTGGAAGAAGAAAATGCTGAATTAAGAAAAAATGTTGTGGAAAAGATGCCTAAACTAACAGTTGATTTTGAAGACATCTCGAAGATTGAGTATCACAGTGTATCTATAAATGATATTGAAGCAGAGTACCTTCCAATTACAGAAGAAACTTTATCTGATTCTGGTTTAATGGGAAAGATATCAAAGCAAGAAATTGATGAATATAATGATAGCTTGCCATCAGAAATAGAATTGAAGGGATATCTGGAGGAATTGAAGGTTTTTAGGAGTATAGAAAAAAATAAGCTGCCTTTTACAGTGCGGATAGATAATCAGGGTAACTGCAAAGCAAATGATGTAAATGTAAGAGTTATTGTTCCAGAAGGCATGATAATTCTAGATAGTGATATGCTTAAAGACCTAAAAGAACCCGAAAAACTATCGACAAAAGAGAATCCTATCGATAAGTATTTTACAAAGAGATTTTTTGGGGCAGCAGAGATGGCGTTGCCAAATTCATATCTTAATATGGGATTGGGTGGCTTATCGGAGATTTTGCCCTCAATAACAGCAAGAAATTTTAGTATAAATAACAGCGAAACTGTTGAAGATAATTGTCTGCATATTTGGATCAGAAATTTGTTGCATACAGAAAGCTATCAAACAGAAGAACTTTATTTAGTACCGATTATGGCAGGAAAGTTTGATGTAGATATCAGAATCATATGCGAAGAGTATGAAAAAGAGGTGGTTCAGAAATTTGAATTGAATGTAGGGCGTGGGTAAGAGAGATGAATTTATATGCATTTCGCGTAAATATTTATTCTACACCATGTTATTAGAAAAGATGAAACATATGGGACGACCTAAGCAGATAAATTGATTAAGAAGAATGGGAGGAAGCTGTGAAAAAAGAATATACAGAAAAAATGAATTCATATCAAGATGATGAATATGAAAAATTTTTAAAGGATAAATGCGTGCTTGATGCAAAACAATATTTACATTCCTCAATGTTATACTTGCATTATGCTATTACAACAGCGAAATTATATGAAGATATTGGTAAAATGGATATTACAGAACCTCAAAAAAATATGCACCGAAGGAGCATTGAGATATTAGGATGGCATTATAATGAACATCATATTTTAAATAAATGTGCTTTAGAGTGGATAGCCCACATTTCCAATTCATTAGATTGTCTCCTGCAATATATCAATGCGGCATTGAATTTGAAGATTCCAGTTAAAAATGTTGGCTCAGGTTCTGTTTCTAAAAAATTGCAAACTTACGGAAACGTATTAGCTTGTTGTAATTTGCTTTGGAAGGACGATATAGTTGCATATATACAAACTGTATATAATTTTAGTAAGCATACATTGGATTTATATGGAAATTCATCATTATTGGATGTTTTTAATGGGCAGCGTGACATTCAAATCCCTGCTTTTCGTTATAGGAATAAAATATATGATTCGAGACAAGTTAGTGATTTGATTGCATATTATGAAACATTTCTGGGATTATACATAGCAGTATTAGACAGTGTGAAAGATGAATTAGTACGATCTTGTCCGGTTCAAAATAGGTTTCATATTGGAGAATTGGTAATAGATGGCCACCGTTTTAAAAAGTCGTTGGATTCAAATGATTTGGTATTGATGGCAGAATTTGCTGATGATGGAGAGCATATAAAGCGTTATTGGATGGAAGAAATTCCTTTTTTGCCATTGGCTGACATAGAAATTATGCAAATACATAATAAAACGATAGGCCAACATTTTGGTTGGATAAGTAAAATAGAATTGTTTCAGGATTCTCAACAAATAGGTGTATTGGAAATTGAAAATACAAATTTTGATACTTCCGTATTGGCCTATCATAAATACAAATTTATACCGCTATAAAACCGAACAAAAATAGTATTATGAGCCATAGATAAATAGTTAGGGTAGACAAGTCCTTTATTTAATCAAGATTACCTGTGGCAAACATTTTTGAGAAGCGTTATAATATATCCGGTTCATCTGTGCAGGGATGCGGCTTTCTCAGGAAGGCTTTCGCATGACACTTTTTTCTATAGCGTGGGCTTAGCGGTGTTATCATGACGAAGCAGATGGACTGTTTTTGTGTGAAGGAGGCAGACGGAAATGATAAAACCGATTGTGAAAGACATCATGTTTCTGGGGCAGAAATCGGAACCGGCGACAGCGGATGACAGGCAGATCATTACAGACCTGCAGGACACCTTAAAGGCACACCGGGACGGATGTGTCGGTATGGCGGCAAATATGATTGGATATAAGAAACGAATTATTATTGTCAGCATGGGCTTTGCAGATTTGGTTATGCAAAACCCAATCATTAAGGCGAAATCGGGGAAATATGAAACAGAGGAAAGTTGCCTTTCCTTGACGGGCAGGAGAAAGACGGAACGGTATCAAAATATCGAAGTGGAGTATCTCGATATTTCTTTCAAAAAACAGAAACAGAAGTTTTCGGGATATGCGGCGCAGATTATCCAGCATGAAATGGATCATTTGGAAGGAATTATAATCTAAAGTCCGGCATTTAATTTCCGGAATATTGTGATTTCCGTTCCCGTGCTTAATCAATATACGCACCCCGTTCCATTGTTTATCCAGTGCATTGCCATTAGTATATCCTTAAAAACCAGGATGTTATCATAATCCCATAGCGGTTTGATGGCTGGTTTGGTGTAAGAGGAGGATATCAGAAATGAAATGTGTAAAGAGTGGCAGAAGATCCCGCATGTTTATGGGAAGGCTGCTTGCAGGCATGACAGCGGCGGCGTTGTTTGTTTCATCTTTTGCTGTGCCGGGGAATGCGGGAAGGGTGTATGCAAAGGAATCGGAAACAGACGGTGCAGTATTCAAGGAACCCGAAGTCAGGAGCGTCAACCTTAACATTGACGGGAAGATTGCCGGGCTTGAAAATCCGACTGTGCCGGAAAGCACAGAAGCGGAATGGTCCAACGGGACAGGTACATATATTTATTATGCGGGCATAGGGAGAAGCAGGCTGCTTGATGCAGATGCAACAGATTTCAGCAGGGATGGGGAACACAGCCTGTTTGCAGTCAGCGACGGACAAGTGAACCGTGATATATTTTGTATGGACAAGGAAGCTGACAACGGGCAGAAATGCGCAAATGACTGGAAATACAGCGACATGTATCTGTATCTCAATGGAGAAACGGGGATAGAAAGCCCATACACCTATTATCCGGATCATATTGCCGGGAAGCTGTTCAGCAGGGCACAGATGGCGGCCCTTATCAACAATTATAATGAAAGCCATAAAGAATGGGAAGAAACATCCGGCGAACTGGGATATGCGGGGCTGGACGGGGAGAAACTGTTCCTGCTGGATGCGAGGGAAATTGAGTATGAAGGATATGGGTTCAGCCATACGCACGAAGGCTCTAAAAGCCAGTCTTTCCGCAATGGCGGGGCGTTCCTCCGTTCCCCCTCGCTTGCTGATGGCATGAAAACAGGGATTATGCGGGCTAATCCGTCAGACAATTTGAAAAGTGACGTGACAACATGGGATGTGCGGGACAATGCAGGAGTGGTTTACCCGGCATACAATATCAGGCTTTCTTCTGTTTTCTATACAGCTTATAAGGAAGATGATGTTCCGGCAGATATGAACCTTGAGGTAAAGGAACATTTCCGCAGGACAGAGGAAAAAGGCGACTGCAATGAATGGACGGTTTCTGTATTTGACGGCAATGAAGACTTCCGTGCAGAGCGCAACGGCTTTTTTGGGACGGTAAAGCCGGGAGAATACGTTTATATCCGAGTTACGAACAAAGGAAACGCAGGCGAAGGCGTCCAATATGACCGCATTTCTGCAATGCTGGTGGATGAATCCGGAACCGTTGCCGCATACGGAAAGATAGGAAGCATAGAACAGTCGCTGCTCGTGGCGCAGATTCCAGCGGATCTAAAAAGTGGAAAATATACGCTCAAGATATTTGCCGAGGATATGCTGTATGAGAAGAAAATGGATGGAGACTCGAAAACCCCTGCCGGATCTGTCGTAAGCAATACGGCGGATATTGGAATTGAGGTTGACAGCAGGGATAAGACGGACGTCATGTTTTGGTCTGCCCCGGAGCCGGTTGTTTATTCCGGTGAGCCGCTTGCAGTCCCGGGAGAGGAAAGCCTGAATATTATGAACGCCCGCTATGAGGATATAGAGTTTAGCTGGTATAAGGACGGCGTGGATGAAGAAAAACGGATACAGGAAGCCCCAAAGGATGTAGGGACTTATTATCTGAAAGCGGACATATCTGAAACAGAAGAACGGCAGGCTTCCAGTGCGGTAAGCGGTCCTTTTACGATTACGCCAAAGACAGTTACCCCGTATATAGAAGGAAGCATATCAAAAACCTATGACGGTTCTGATTCCATAGAAGGAGGGGACAGCACACTTTCCATCCGGCTGGATGGCGCAATAGAGAATGACAAGGTATCTGCTGATGGCAAGATCAGATATGCGGATTCTGAAATCGGCATGAATAAATCCATTATTGCAGAAGATATAGTGATTATTGGAGAGAGCAAAGACAATTATATCCTGTCTTCAACGATGGCTACTGCAGATATAGGAACCATAGGGAAGAAAGAATATCCCTTCAATATCCCCCAGAGCGAGATTGCGGTAGCGAATACTGTAAAAAAAGCATCTGGGTCTTTGGTTCTTCCAGAAGGCTGGGAATGGCAGAATGAGGATGGAGAGAAAGAAATTCCTGCTGGAAAATGCGTTGTAGCAACAGCGGTATATACGGGGGATGATAAAGAAATATATGAGACAACCTCGGTTGCGGTTGCCATTACAAGGGAAGCATGTATGGAAGAGGCGGAAGTCCGTTTTGATGGAAATGGGGATTATGAGCCGACCTGTGAAAAACAGGGGAAGGGACATACCATCTGTTCCGTATGCGGTGATGTAATGAGGGATTCGATAGCGGTTGATGCGAAAGGACATGACTGGGATGCGGATTTTACCATAGACAAAGCTGCGGACTGTAAGGAAACAGGGAGCAGGTCAATTCATTGTAAAAACTGCGACAGCAAAAAAGATGTTACGGAGATTGAAATTACGGCACATAGCTGGAATGAGGGCGAGGTTGTGCAGGATGCGACATGCCGGAATGAGGGAGAAAAAGTTTTTTCTTGTAATCATTGTGGAGAAAAAAGAACGGAAACGTTTGCCAAGACGGAGCATATACCGGGCACTCCGGTAAAAGAAAACGCTGTAGACGCGGGATGTACGGAATCCGGTTCTTATGATGAGACGGTATATTGTATTTCCTGCAACCAAGAGATCAGCCGCAAAAAGATTGAAGTTGCTGCATTAGGACACAATCTTTCAAAAGTGGATGGAAAAGCTGCCACTGCGTCAGAAACAGGATACCGGGAGCATTGGGCCTGCAGTAGATGTGGGGGATTATTTTCAGATAAGGATGCTTTGAATAAAATCACTGTTTCCGATGTCACGATACCGAAAGTGGACGGGCAGGAAACAGGCAATCATGGGGAGAATGGTAATGGTAACCCGTCAGCATCAAAGCCGGATGATAACACCGAAAATCCTGCAAAGCCGCCTTCAGATGGGAATGGGGAAACAGAAAAGCCTTCGGACGGCAAGGATACACCGGGTTCAAGCCAGCCGGGTGATGATAAGAAACCTCCGCAGGACACAGCAGGAGATAATACAACTTCTTTCCCTAATCCGTCAGATCATGGCGGCACCACGCCGACACCTTCCCCATCACAGGATAACGGGGATGTTGATAAGGACAAGACGGAGGAAGATGGAACGGAGACAGGGAAAGATAAAACGGATGCAGAGAATGAAAACAGCCAGAAAAGCAAACCGCAGCTAAAAGCCGGGGAGCAGTTCAAAGATGTGGATACAAATGCTGTCTATGCCGTGTTAAGTGTTTCCGGCAGAACGGCAGCTTATGTGAAGCCTTTGGATAAAAAAAAGAAAACCGTTACAATTCCTGCAGCCGTCAGCATAAACGGCGTGAAATATAAAATCACTGCCATTTCAGACAGGGCTTTCAAGGGGGATAAGAATGTCACTAAGGTGAAAATCGGGAGCAGTATAACAAAGATCGGAAAGAATGCGTTTTATGGCTGCAGAAACCTGAAAACCGTAACAATTGGGAAGAATGTTGTGGAGATAGGTGCAAAAGCTTTTTATAAATGCACATCCCTTACGAAAGTGACGATTCCGGCAAAGGTCACAAAAATTGGAAAGCTGGCATTTTATGGATGCCGGAAATTGAAGCTGGTAAATGTCAGGACGAAAAAGCTGACGAATAAAAGAGTTGGCGCAAAGGCATTCCAGAATATCCATACAAAAGCAAGAATCAAAGTCCCTGCTGCAAAAAGGGAAGCCTATAAAAAGCTGTTCCATGCAAAAGGAGTGACAGGGAAAAAACAGGTGATAAAATAATCTGTGCAAATGAAACCGGATATAGGGTAAATTGAATATAAGGGAAAAAGGAAACACCATTGGAAGTAATAACTGCCGCCAATGGTGTTTTTTCATGGTGAGGTTAAAATCCCACTCCGGGTTCCGCCGGCGCTCCGGAATGGGATTTTTTCTTCCGTGTCTATGTGCTACTCGTTGTCAGAATTCAGGGAAAAAGCCCTGAGAATGAGGTTAAGCTGCTGCTTCACAATTACCCTCTCCGATTCTGAAAGCCTGCTGATCCGTTCGTCAATGGAAAGCGGCAAAGAGCCTCCGCCTGTCCACCCGAACAGCAGGTAATCTGCTGATACGGACAGGACAGAGCAAAGGCTCCTGAAAGTGGAAAGCGACATCCCGCATTTCCCGCGTTCCATATCCGATACAAACTGCGGCCCCCTGCCGATGGTCTCAGCCAGCTTCTCCTGGGTGTATCCTGCCACTTCCCTTGCCTTGCGGCAGCGTTCCCCAATCTGCACGTTCTCTTCCTTTACCGGGCGTCTCCACCCGGCTTTCTTTTTATGGTTAGCCATACGCTATATTTCCTCCTTGTCGTTTTCTATGCCTGCAGGTGAAATATAGTGTATCGGAGGCGGACGGCAGTGGTATGGAAAGATTTTTTATTTCGGCAGATGAAAAGATTTCATCATCAGATTTGTAACTTCTTCCACCAGTTCCCGCTCCTGCGGGGAAAGCCGCTTCATCCTTGTGTAGATGGATAACGGGCTTTCCGCTCCATCGGGTTCCTCCATCCCCAGAAGCAGAAAATCAGCGGAAATGTTCAGTATGCCGCACAGCTTCACGATCGTGTTTACGGACATCCCGGTGACGCCGCGCTCGGCATCTGAGAGGAACTGCGTGGAAACGCCGATCTGGTCTGCGAGCTGTTCCTGCGTATATCCTGCGGTTTCCCTCGCTTTCCTGCACCGTTCCCCGATCTGCTTATTCAGTTCTTTCGGCTGCCGCCGTCTTTTCACTTCTTCTTTTTTATCCATAAAACAGTACCACCTTTGTATTTGCTGTCTATACACTTATTCTAATTAAAAGTTGCGCACTTATTAAGCGTGTGTTATCATTAGATGGAGAAAGTGTAATGTACTTAGTTAAGGATATGAAAATTTTTTTTGATTATTCATGGGAAGCCCCTGGTTCCTGATGCGCCCGAAATCGGGACAGGGGTTTTCAGATTGCGTATATCGCATATGACTTGTATAATAAATAAAAGCGGCGTTTTTATGAGATAGACAGATAATGTCGCTGCGTTTATGTATAATAAATACCAGGATGGATGCAGGGAGGAGGGACCGGCGTGGCGAACGAGAGCAAGGGCAAGATTGGCAGAGTGCTTGGCATATATACAAAGCTTATAAACGGATGCCTTGTCCGGAAAGAGGAAGAAGCGGCTGATTATGGCGTGAACGAACGGAGCATACAAAGGGATATAGAAGACATCCGGCGTTTTCTGGAAGACAGCACTGTCGGTTCCGGGTATGCCGATTCACTCGTTTACGACTGGAAGAGAAAAGGATACCGTCTGGAGCAGATCTATAACGCGAAGCTGTCCGACAGTGAGGTTCTGGCAGTCTGTAAAATTCTCCTTGACAGCAGAGCTTTTACTAAAAAAGAAATGACAGGAATCCTCCATAAAATCATCTCCTGCTGTGTGCCGGAAGACAACCAGAAAGAGATCCGAGAACTGATCGCAAATGAGGAATTTCATTATGTCGAGCCGAGACATAAAACGGTATTTATTGATACCATGTGGAAAATCGGACAGGCAGTCAGGCATAGCCAGTACATAGAAATGGAGTATGTCAGGAGTAAGGACAAAAGCAGGGTAAAAAGGAAAGTCCAGCCAGTGGCGATCATGTTTTCAGAGTATTATTTTTACATGGCTGCTTTTATAGAGGATGAGGCGGTAAGGAAAGATTTTGATGTGATAAACGATTCCTTCCCGACGATCTATCGGATTGACAGAATAAAGAAGCTTAGGGTGCTGGAGGAACGGTTCCACATCCCTTATACCGACCGATTTGAGGAAGGGGAGTTCCGGAAACGGATTCAGTTCATGCTTGGTGGGAAACTGCAGAAAGTGAAATATGTCTATTCCGGGATTGATATAGACGCAATATTAGACAGGCTTCCGACAGCAAAGATATTGTCGGAGGAAGATGGGAAGTATGTGGTGGAAGCCGAAGTGTTCGGCAAGGGGATAGATATGTGGCTGAGGAGCCAGGGGGAAGATGTAAAAATAATTTCTAAAATATATAAGAATTAATGTATTTTAAGTTTTTATAACAGGAGATAGAATTATGGTACAGGATGCTAAAGCTAAGAAATTAGATATTCTACGGGAAAAAGTTCGGAGTGACTTTGATAATGTTCATTCCAATCTTGATAAAATATCAGAAATTAATGCTGATTTAAAAAAAGCTGCAAATATAGCTGCACAAGCTACAATAATTATTCCTGATATTGAAAGGGATTTCAAAAGAGCCACGAAACTTAATGGCCAAGATGTTGCTTTTTTAATGCTTAGTGTGTGCTTACAATGTCTCCGCCAATATATAATTGGAACTTTAACTGAAAGAAGAGAGGCGAGTAAGGCGGATAAAATACCGCATAAAATTCAAAAGAAGATATGGGGCAGTATAGAGGATGATGAGTTGGATTACTGCCAGGTAATGGGGAAAAAGTATTATGCAACTCGCGAAGAAATCATGGGTTCAACATCTGTTCCGTATGATGTAACAAAATCAACAAAGGAATTTAATGTGTCTGGGGAGGGAAAAGGGCTTTCTGGCAATACACATAGATTTTATACATTGGGGCATGATCCATTAGCGGGTTGGTTATTTGGAACGGCTAATATTATGACAAACACATTGACGAATAGGTATGGTTCCACTTTTCATGTTCAGATGCCGAATATTGTAAGTAACGGAAGTGTGGATAAAACTGCCAGAATGTTTAAGCATTTTTTCAAACGTTCAGAGAAAGTGCCTGAAGACCTGGCCATTTGTTTAATTAAGCAAGGGTTGCATATTATGTCAGATGTTTATACGCCAAGAGGGTTACAGTTAGCGGGATTCCCTGATATGAATATAAAAACGGCAAGGAACATATCAGATTATGGAATGGATTTAGGTGGTGTGATAAAAACTGGCGCAGAGGCATCAATGGCGTTGCTTATTAATCGGCTAATTGCGATGCTTCATTGCCTTACAATGGATAGTTCAGCTAAATCAGAACAAAAAAATTATGAAGTCAGAACGTGAAAAATATTATTATATTCTAATTTGATTGCAACAAATAGCAACATTTTAGTAGTTGGAATTATGACAGAAATGGGAATTGCGAAGCAAGATAAAGATATTTTGAAAAAAGCGATAAAGCATATAGATATAGGTGGGCTGGCTGTTACCATATCAAGATTATGTCAGGATGTTTCATTTATAAAGAAGGTACAAGAAGAATTCATGGCGAATCAGTGGTACGATTATGTATGGACTGAATTGGAATGATTGGGAGGGAAAGATTATGGGTAGATATTCAAAAGGTATGCAGGATGGAGCGAAGCCCTTTGAAGATTTCTTTAATGATAAGAATGCAGAAATGTCTGAAAGACAAAAAGACGTGGAAGAAAATATTGAAAATTTGAGAGAAGATTTTGAAATGTTTTTTGACTATATTGAAATGCCAGAAGAAGATAAAAAAGTTTTTCTTGAAGAATCATTAAGAAAACGGAAAAACAGGAAAAAGAAATCCCATAAGTTTAATTTGAAACTGATTTATCATGATAAAGAAGATAAAGAAATGGTGGAGAATATTAAATCTGTCATGTCGAAATGCGGTAATGGAGTTATTGCAGAAAGATATGAAGATTATAAAAAGAAAACTATTGGACAGGCTGATATTATTTTTTTTATTTGCAACGAGGCCATGGAGGAAAATGAGTGGATAAAAGCAGAGAAAATTTATGATTATTATGGTTGTGAAATAAAAAAGATAGAAGTTCACGGATGCGAAAATATACTTGTTTTATATGATGAAAAATTTGATTTTGCGGATCATAAGGATGATTTTATTCAGTATTATGAAAGCCAGATCAATAAAATAAAAAGAGAAAGCAAAGAAATTAAGAGAATGAAAAAAGCATTAGAAAAAAGGAAAAAATTAAAAGCAGAAAAAGGTAAAATATCAAAAGAAGTAGAGAAATGGGCAGATTCATTTATGGATCGAACGTTCGATTCAGAAGTGCTAGATAAAATGGAGGATTTGGCAGAACAGGAAGGGTTAATAGGGAAAATTGGAGAAATTGGATACGTTGCACTTGTGATTGGGGCATTTATAGGTAGTGTAATGGTAGTAATCCCGGGTCTCTTGTATGGAATGATAGATGATTCTTTAGCAGATGCAATTATGGAATCTGATTTTAAAATGGAAATAGTTGCGGAAGCTCAAAGGCAATTATTATCTATAAAAGTGATTGAATATATGGAACAAAAAATGTTGGGGGACGCATAATCGGAAGTGAGAAACAAGGTTTTGTAACTACATATTATTCCTTTGAATAAACCCGGAAGGGAGATTGGAGGTAAATGTATGTATAGAAAAGGAAATTGCACGGACATCCTCAATTCAACATGCCAGACAAAGAAAAATGACTTGCTATGGTTAAAATGGATGGCCTGGGGTAAACGTCTTGGATGCCATCAGATGCCGGAGCGGAGTTTTTTCTTTAAGGGCTACCAATTCCCGGTATGTGCAAGGTGTACAGGCGTGTTGGTATCATCAATAGCTGCATGCATGGTGTTTTTTCTCTATCCCTTGGGATGGCAGTGTTGTGTCGCATTATGTTTTGTGATGTTTTTGGACTGGTTTATCCAGTGGACGGGCATTAGGGAATCGACAAATATCCGGCGGCTGGCTACAGGTCTGGCGGGAGGATATGGGTGTATGACGCTACAGTTGTATATATACAAGATGGCTGCGGGTTGGATGCATAACGCTTTGGACTTTATATGGAGGTAACGAATGGAAAGGGAAGAATTATTAAAAAGGTACAGATATGTCTTAAATGAGAATCGGCATATCGCAGATTTAAAGCAGCAGATTGTAAAGAGAGAAAAGGAATATGTTTCTGTGCTGCACAAAGAAGCAGCGGCAAAAGAGGAGATGGGGAGCGGTACATTTGCTAAATGTGCCATTCCCATGCTTTTAGCGTTTTTGGCAGCGCTTTTGGCTGTTATATGTTTATTTGACAAAGATATGAGGATTTTCATATTGTTTTTGCTTGCGGTTGCTGTCTTTTTCTATGGGATAGCAACCCTTATTATGAAGATTTCTTTTGCAAAGCACGACCGGGACAAAAATATGATAGAAGCAGCAAGAATACATAATGAAGAGCTGATACCGGCTTATTGGCAGTATGAGCAAAGTATCAGTCAATTAAATGATGTGCTTGCAACCTCGCAGATAGGTGTATTGGAAAGCCGGATACCGGAACGCTACCGGACGGAAGAGGCTGTTGCATTTTTTGTGGATGCATTGGAAACAAGGAGGGCAGATACGGAAAAAGAGCTATTTAATGTTTATGAGGAACATCTGCACCGGAGAAAGATGGAGCAGATTGAAACAGAGAGGCTCCAAAAACTGGATGCTTCCTTAGTGCATTGCCCGAAATGTGGGGGCACACATTGCAGGATGACTACCCAGACAAAAACGGATGTGACACCTTTTGGAATCGGGGATGCATGCTGTGGGTTCGTTTTATTGGGTCCACTCGGGATCTTATGCGGTTTGTGCGGAATGGGAAGCAGCACACAAACAAAAACAGTTTGGATATGTGATGACTGTGGAAAGAAATTCTCAGATTAGGAGGGATAGATCATGTTTTGTTCAAATTGCGGAAAAAATGTTCCGGACGGAATACGTTTCTGTCCGGCATGCGGGGCAGAAATTGTAACCTTGGATGATGAAAAAGAATTAGGGAAAGAGACAGAAAAAGAATCTCCATATATGCCTGCCGAAATACCTACAGCCGCACTTCCGGCACCGGAATTAGTAGAGAGTAAGTACAGGGAACCTATAATGATACAGCCGGATCTTCATAATGGGGAATATACAGAAGATGACCGGAAGGACATTAAAAAAAGCATAGCAATGATTATAGTGGGATTTGTCGCGATGGCTGCGTGCATTGCCGTACCCTTATACATCCATAGGGATGCGTGGAGCTTTGATTTGACAAATGGCTTTGCGGTGAAAGAAAATAATACGGCTTCTGATGATGAATTGAAAGATAAGAAGGATTTGGAAGGGCCTGCAGACAAGAAATATAATGTAAATGTCTTTTCGTACCGGGCATTGGACTATGTAACCTTGGGCGATTACAGCAGTCTGACTGTTGAAGTGGATAAAAACGACTGTACGGTAGATGATGCAACCCTGTACAATTATGTCGATCAGCAGATTGCAGAGGCTTCAAGGAATGCAGGCGGAGACCATGCAAAAACTTATGTAGGGCAGGGGGATGAAGTGCTTGTTGATTACGAGGGAAAAATAGACGGTACTGTTTTTGAAGGGGGTTCTGCTTCGGATGTCTGGCTTGACACGGACAATGCCGCAGCCTATGTAGAAGGCTTTATGGATAATCTTGTTGGCGCATATATCGGTGATACGGTGGAACAGGAAGTGACATTCCCGGATAATTACAGCAGCCCTGAGCTTGCCGGAAAGAAAGCAGTGTTCACATTTCAGGTTAAGAGCGTTGCTGAAAAACTGACGCATGAAATGGTGGATGATGTATTTATATCAGATAATTTTGATGCTGACACGTTGGAGGAGTTTATAGCCAATGCAAGAAAAACACTGGAAAAGGAAGCTGAAGACAATGCAAAAATAAATGGTATGGGAGCGGCTGTACTGAAAGCTGGCGAAGTGTCTTCTTTCCCGGAGGGAGTGGCAGAAGCTATGGAGGAGAGCCAGATCAGCTATTACAGATATTATGCAGAGCAAAATAACATTTCTATGGAAGAACTGGCTAACACTTATTATGGTTTAAGCGAAGAGGAACTGCTTTCCCAGACAAAGGAATCTGCGCAACAGAATTTGAAGCAGCAACTGATATTAGAGGCGGTTGCAGAGCAGGAAAAATTAGATGACGGAGGATTTCAGCAGCATCTTTCTGAGACGATTAAATTGGAGGGGATAAACAGTGAAAAAGAGTATTATGAAAGATATAGTGAAATATATGGCATGGATGGAGAACTCGTAAAGCAGTATCTTCAAAAACAGTATTTAGCGAATCTTGCTTCAGATTATCTGGCAGAACGTGCGGAAATTTCTTACACATCTGCAGATGATAGTGGAGATAAGGATTGAGGTATTCACAGGGCGGGGAATTTCCGCTGTTTTCACTGGTTGCGCAGGAACATTATAGTATGCCAAACTTGAAATCTTAGCTATGCTCAGAAGGGCAAAAAGAACTCTACGAATCTATATTAGAAATTCGTAGAGTTCTTTTTTTAATTTGTCACTTTTTTTGCATAATCAGACAGCGCTTTCCTGCTGATCCGCCATATCTTGCCGCCAACCCTGACGGCAGGAATTTCGCCGCTGTTTAAGAGCGAATACATGAGGGTTTTCCCTATGCCGAGGGCGTCCATTGCCTCCCTTGCTGTCATAAAATCGGAATATTCCTTAAACATATGATCTTTCCCCTTTCTTCCCGTTACGGGATTTTGCTTGATTTATTGTGTTGTTTGCAGCTTATAAAAAAACATATTATTTTACTGTAAGGCATCCATACCGCGCAAACAGCGGAGTATGGGTGCTTTTTTCCATGTTGGATGCAGGGAAAATAATTCCCGGAAAAATCACATTTTCATAAAAAAGGAGGTTGGAATGCACATGAAAAGAGTTTTTGTAAAGGCGCTGTCAATAGCCAAGTGCGTGTTAAACGCAGCCCTCGCATTTGCCCTTATGCTTAGCTTATAGGGGGATTGGAGGTGAGGAAGAAGCGGGATGAAGGATTATGGTTATGGCTATGATTCTGAAATGGACTATGAAAACCCGTATGGGGAAGACACGGGACAGGATGGGAAACGCCCCATGCTGGACCATGTGATTTCATTGTTGAAAGCGCTCATAGGAATTTTGGACATCATCAGCGACAGTATCGGGAAACGGGAATAGGAAAAAACAGAATCAGAAAGGAGAATTACAATGGCAGCATTAGTAGAATCAATGTTCAGCGTCAGGAAAACACCGTGGCACGGGCTGGGGACAGTCGTAAAGGAAGCACCGGATTCAGGCGAAGCACTGAGGCTTGCGGGGCTTGACTGGGAAGTTATCCAGTCGCCGATTTTTACCAATCACGGAAAAGTGGAGGGCTGGAAGGCAAATGTAAGGAGCACCGACAGGCAGGTGCTTGGGGTTGTCACAGACCGTTACCGGGTCGTGCAGAATTGAACGATAGCCAATGGGGGGAAATATATAAAGTAATTACAAGCCGAATTGAGGAATGTCCGGTATTGGAATTATTAGATCCAACCATACACCATATGGTTTGCTTTAAAAACGGTGTTTATGACGTGTTGGAAGACAAGATGCTTCCCCACTCCCATAAATATCCTTTCGATACTTTTATTGATTTTGATTTTGAACCTGACAGGAGGAATTACAGCGGGATATTTAATGCATATTTGGATACATCGTCCCAGAACAACGGTCATGTAAAGAAACGGATGCTCCAGTTTATGGGAAATTGCTGCAGCAACATCCCGCCGCTTAAAAAGATAGCATTGGTTATGGGAGAGCCAAACAGCGGAAAGAGTACCTACGGGAATATCATAAAGACGATTGTAGGCCAGGCGAACACGGAATCGTTTGACTTTGAGAATCTGACAAGGTTCAGCAGTTATCCGTTTGTGGGAAAGATGCTCGGATTGTCAACGGATATGAGTAATAAGCGGGTTTCCGAAAGCGCTGCGTCATGGCTGAAAAAGATGACAGGCGGAGATACGGTTTTGGCAGAAAAAAAGCACGGAGACGGATTCAGTTACGTCAGCAAATGCAGATTTATCCTGGCTTCAAATTATTATCCGAATTTTGCTGACAAGGCGCTGGAGGACAGGATGCTGGTAATTCCGCTGCCAACGTCGCTTCAGGAGGACGAGATAAATCGTAATCTGCTGGAAGACATTAAAAACGACATGCAGGCTGTTTTGCGCCAGGTTATGGATGAACTTCGGGAATTTATAATTGGCAGATATGAATTTGAAGGAATCGGAGAATTGGAGTTCTATAAGCCAAGTTATTATTCTAACGGGGAGACCCAGGCAAGCAGGTTTTTTTATTCCAGATGCTATTGCGAGGAAGGTTTAAAGCTGACAAGAGATGAAATTTATACGGCATTTTGTGCTTTTTGCGCTGAAAATGGGATGCAGGCAATTTCAAAGGAGGCTTTCGAGAAGCAGTTTAAGCCGATCACGAAAGAACATGGAATCAGGGATGACACGAATGGGAGTAATGGGAGGCGTTACAAGAATCTGGCAATATCGGATACGGATGTGCCTGACGCCTCCAGAGAGTGGAATTAAACAGTTTTTTTCAATATTTAACGGATATATTTTTTATATGTATAGGATATCTGCGGGAACTGTAATACATGGCTTACCTGTCTTGCTGTCTTGTAAGACAGGTAAAGCGAAAGATTATGAACAAGGAGGAATCATTATGGAGAGACAGGTGTACATGGCATCCGATATTCAAAAGGCATTGGGGATTGGAAAGACAAAAACATATGAGTTCTTAAATGAAGTTTATGAGCAGAAAGAGCCGCCTTTTCGTGTCATCAAGGTGGGAAATTCTGTGAGGGTGCTTAAACAGTCGTTTGACAAATGGGTGAATGCGGCAAACTGACAGGAAGTATTTGGAAGGAGGTGAGCCTGGTGGCAGACAGAAAAGGAGTCGCATTCTTCGAGAGGGGCAGTTGGTATCACCGGTTTAAGCTGCTTCAGGAAGATGGCGCGACGAAGTATTCTAAAAAAGGCGGATTTAAGACTGCTAAAGAAGCAGAACAGAGTTACCGCAAATATGAAGCGGAATACAAAAAAGCTTACCGGGCTTACCATGCTGCTTCGATAAAGGATCTTGATTTGAAAGAGTACCTGGTTTTTTGGATGGATGAGATTTATCGTGCAAGGGTTGAAAACACAACGTATATGCTTGCCTCATATGTGTTATACGATCTGCTTTTTCCTAATATGGAACATGGTATCAGGCTGAGGCATATGAACGTGGAGTATCTGGATTCGCTTTTGGAAAAGGCTGCCAGGTCCTGCGCATCGGCTGGAAACAAATGCAGAGAGCTTTTGAATGCTGCCATGAAGGATGCGGCAGCAGAAGGATTTATACACCGCAATCCGGTTCCAGATACAAAGCCTTATAAAAGGAAGAAACCGAAGATAGTCGTGCTTGGGAAGGAGAAAATGAAGCTGTTTCTTGAAAAAGCCTCAGACAGCAACTGGTATCTGGAAATTCTGCTTGGATTATTCATGGGGCTTAGGAAAGGGGAGATTAGCGGGCTGAAATTCAGTGATATTGATGTTAAGAACAGGACACTCAGGATTGAGAGGCAGGTTACATCGGATCCGTATGTGGAAAAGGGTGATTCAAAAATCGTAAAATACAGGCTGGTTGAGAAAGAGCCGAAAACCATGAACAGTTACCGGACGCTCAGGGTTCCGGAAACCATAATGGATGAAATACGAAAGAGAAAACAGCAGAATGATTTGAAAAAGGAACAGTTTGGAGAAGGGTACATGGACAATGATTATCTTTCCTGTGCGGAAAATGGGGCTTCACATTCCGCATCTGCGTTTAATAACGCTTTGACAAAACTATGCGGCAGAAACGGACTTCCCCACCTGACCGTACACAGCCTGCGGCATATGTATGCGACCATACTGACCGAGCAGGGCGTGCCGCTGGTGAAAGTCAGCGCACTCCTGGGACATAGTTCCGTACATACCACGTTTGAATATTATTGCGAGGTCATGGACGAGAATGAAAAAATAATAGGATTTATGAATGATGCATTCGTACCGGAAGGAGGGGATGAAGATGTTTGACATGGAACTGCGGGATTATACCAACTGGGATGTGCAGTCGGTGTTCAAAAGAAGTGACAGAGGCAAATACGCCTACCGTGTCGTCCTGTATTTTAAGGACGGCACGAAGCGGAAGAAAATGTATTCCGGCTTTGCAACGAAGAAAGAAGCTGAGGATGCGAGAAAATTCACAATGGGAGAGCTTGCAAATGGGACATTTATCATAAATGACCATGTCAGGCTGAAGGATTTTCTGGAATACTGGCTTGAATATGAAATCAGGAAAAGGGCGCAGAGCAGCAATACCTATGATTCCTATTCCAATATAGTCCGTAACCATATTACCCCGTTCATGGGCAGTAAAAAACTGACAGAGATTAACAAGGGAGACGTTCAGAGACTGTATAAAGACCGTGCCGGATATTCCAAATCCATTGCAAGGCTGGTCAAAACGGTAATGAACGTTTCTTTGCGCTATGCCCTGTCATATAAGCTGATCAACACAAATCCGGCAGAAGGAATTGAACTGCCAAAGACAGTGGAGAGGAAACCTTATCATACGAGGAATATTGATACAGCGAAGACGCTGGATATGGGTCAAATCCTGCTGCTGCTTGAGGAAAGCAGGAAAACCCCTATCCATATGCAGGTGCTGTTCAATGTGCTTATGGGGCTTCGGAGACAGGAAATCAATGCTGTCAAGTATTCCGATATAGATTATGTAAACCGCACTCTTTCTGTGGAGCGGCAGCTTGGGAAAGAACTTGACCGTACCCCGTATGGCAAAACCAAAGGCATGACAAAATGTGAGCTTCCGCTCAAAACCCCGTCCAGCAGGAGAATCCTTCCGATTCCGGATTATGTGTTTGAGGCGATTCTGGAAGAACGTAAAAAATATGAGAAGTGGGGGAGCCGCAGAAAGTCTGTCTTTCATGACGACGGCTATATCTGCTGCTCGAATTACAGCGGAAAACCGAGAAGCAAGGATTTTCATTGGAGGCACTATAAGGAACTTCTGAAAAGGACGGGGCTGCCGGACATCCGATGGCATGACCTCAGAAGCACTTACTGTACGCTGCTTTTGAACAATGATTTTAGCCCGGAAGCTGTATCAAGGCTTATGGGCCATGCCGGGGAATTGATAACGATAGACGTATATGGGGACAATACGAATATCATTCCGGAAGAAATACCGGAGTTAATCTCATACATGGATGAAGTCATGCCGAAAAAGACGCTGCAGGGTATTGATTCGGAAACGGATGGGAAGGGGGTGTTGGATACATTGATTGACATGGAGGAATTTCTTCCTGAAAAGGCTGTAAAATCAGATGTATAGACTAAAGGATAGAAACATGTAACAGTTCAGCTCAGGACTTTGCACTTGCTGCAAAGTCCGTAAGAATGCGTATATCTAGCCAAGCGGGAATCCGGCTCTTTGTCGAAGACAAACTTTAAATGAGCCGGATTCCGTAACTATGAAGCCGAAGGTTGAATAGTTACAGAAACATGAACAAATGTTTGTTTGCGCATAGACAAATGAAAAGTATTATGTTACAATAAAAGCCGTTGTATCCTAAGTTTTTCCGTTCGATTTTATCTTGTCCGCATAGTTTGGAAAA
>RAYE01000062.1 GCA_003612285.1 bacterium D16-51
CCATCAATTGATATATACATTGTACCATAGAGCAAAAATATAGTCCAGTTATTTAAAAATCATTATACTAGCATGGAATGATTGCAATGGCAATAGAAAAAGGATATAATAATGTAAGCAGATAGGAAAAAAATTGTAAAATTCGTCAGTATTTATTCATCGGAATATTATAAACAGACAGGAGAGCGGTTTATGGCAAAAGAAAAGAGAAAAAAGGTATATGCTGTCAAGTTATCCCAGTCAATCCGTACAAAGCTGATTCTGCTTATGGTCTGTATTATGGGGCAGGTGATGCTGGCGTACTGGTTCATGAATTATACACTTTTATCGCCTTATTATGAATATAGTAAGGCTTCTTTGCTTGCAGATTCTTACGATGATGCAAATGAGGTGGCAAATGCAGATGAGGCATATAAGAGTGGAGAAGACGTTTTGTCTTCTGAGAGTGAGCTGGATTTAGAGATTATTGGTGAAAATAGTGCGGTAGATCTTTATATTTTCCAGGTGATTAATTTTTGGGGAGAAACCTTTTACAAGTTTGATTATCCTAGTGTGACGCAGGCGCAGCGGAAGCTGATTGAAAATCTGACACAGAATTATATCTATGGATACAGTTCGGAAGAAGATGGCAGTGGACGTCAGGGCAGGCAGTTAATCCGTAAAAAAGAAGGATATACCATTTATAAAGTATACGACGAAAGAATAGGTTCTTATTATCTGGAACTTTTTGGGAAGATGGACGCCGGTCCGTATATTTATCTGCGTACTAATTACCAGAGCATGAATGAAAGTATTGACATTTTTAACCGGTTTATTGGCTATACAGGCAGCGGCGTGCTTTTGGTCAGCGTTATTATTATGGTATTTTTTGGAAATAGTTTTGCTAGGCCGATTTTGCAGATTACAGACATTGCAAAAAGGATGTCGGAACTGGATTTTGAGGCGAAATATCCAGTAAAGACGCATGATGAGATTGGCGTGCTTGGAAGCAGTATTAATACATTGTCGGAAACGCTGGAGGCTACGATTTCTGAACTTAAAACAGCAAATAATGAATTGCAGAAGGATATTGAAAAAAAGATACAGATTGATGAAATGCGTAAGGAGTTCCTTTCTAATGTGTCGCATGAACTAAAGACGCCGATTGCTTTGATTCAAGGATATGCCGAGGGGCTGCAGGATAATATCAGCGATGATGCAGAGAGCAGGGAGTTTTATTGCGAGGTTATCATTGATGAAGCAAAGAAGATGAATAAGATGGTAAAAAAGCTTTTGACATTGAACCAGATTGAATTTGGGAATGATCAGGTGGTATTTGAACGGTTTGATATTGTAAGCTTAATTCAGAATGTATTGCAGTCTGCGGCGCTTCTTGCAGGGCAGAAGGATGCTTCGCTTGGCTTTGACAAAGAGTATGGGACTGTTTATGTGTGGGCAGATGAATATATGGTGGAAGAAATTGTGACAAACTATGTCAGCAATGCGATTCATCATGTGGATTTTGAAAAAAAGATTACTGTTTCGCTGGAAATCAGGGAGACGGTTGTACGGATTAAAGTATTTAATACCGGGATTCCGATACCGGAAGAAGATCTTGATAAAGTCTGGGTTAAGTTTTATAAGGTGGATAAAGCACGGACAAGGGAATATGGGGGGAGCGGCATCGGGCTTTCTATCGTCAAGGCAATTGTAAGTTCCTTAAACCGTGAATGTGGAGTGGAAAACCATGAAAATGGGGTAGAATTTTGGTTTGAATTGGAGCGTGTCTGAGTTTTGGCTGTTTGAATTTACATTCTGCAATTAACTGTTACTGGGCACGGAGTGAATAGTAACCCTTGGAAGCCTTTGTTAGAAATTTGTACAACGACTGATTGACGATATAACCTTGATTATGGTAGTATAGTAGTATGAGTTTGAAATCCGGGAACGAAAAGAAGGATTTTACGGGAGGTAGCAGATGAAAAGAAAACTATGTATTTTGGCGGCTGCTGTGGCAGTTGTTTTTACTGGCTGTAGTTATAATGTGCCAGATTTGTCGAATGTAGACAACGATTTGGCGGGGCAGTATGTAGCTGATGCGCTTTTGCGGCATGACAAGCATTATGATGAAGCGTTGGAATATGACCATGCGCTGCTGCAGCCCACCCCGACTCCAGCGCCGACAGAACCACCGGTAACAGAAGCGCCGGACGACAGTACTTCTTCAGATGGGCAGGGGGCTTCTGCAAATAATGGAGGGGAGGCACAGCCGTCGTTAAAGAGCGTATCGCTTTCTGACATTTATGGTGTGCAAGGCGTTACTGTAAAGGGGAATACATATCGCGTTACATCGTCCTATGGCACGAGTTATGCTGTCTGCCAGGCGAAGAAAGGGAAAAAACTGGTAGCGGTAAATTTTGCAATCGCAAATACATCAAAAGGGGAAAAAAGGGTGAATTTCCAGAAAAAGGGAGTCCAGGCAGAGCTTCTTTTGGACGGAAAGAGTATGGGCGGACCGCTTTTGTCAATTGTAGATGGGGATTTACAGTCGTTTAATACAAAAATTGGCGCTGGTAAAAAGAAGCAGGGGGTATTAATTTTTGAAATTGAAAAATCTGTAAAAGTCGGCGATGTAAAAGTGCGCTTTGTGAATGGAAACAATGAGTCTGTTGTATCAGTACATTAAAAGTTACTATTCACGGTCATTAATATAAATTGAACTGCTATTGGATGATTAATGAGTTGTTTTTTGTTGGAAGATGCTTTATAATGGTATAAATATGAAATCGGCTTTTCATTTTCAGGAAATTTTTGGTTTTATTCTGTCCGGATGAAATCATTGTGCCTGAGAATGGTAATCTGATAGTAGGATTACACATTGGAGGGAAAAACATGGAGACAGGAATTCTATTAGAGAGCGGAACAAATGAGTTGGAGATTCTGCAATTCAGGGTTGGGGATAATTTTTATGGGATTAATGTAGCAAAGATCCGTGAAATTTTAAGCTATGTAAAACCAACGCCAATACCAAATGCAGACCCGAGAATTGAAGGGATTTTCATGCCGCGTGACGAAGTGATATCCGTGATTAATCTGGCAGAGTGTTTAAACCTGAGTACTGCGCCGTTAGAAGCTACTGCTACAGACATGTATATTGTTACGAATTTTAATATGCTGAACGTGGCGTTTCATGTGAATGCAGTACAGGGAATCCACAGGGTTTCATGGAGCGAGATTATTAAGCCGGATTCCACGATTAATGCTGCCGGGGCTGGAATGGCAACAGGAATTGTCCGGATTGATGACAAATTAATTATTGTTCTGGATTTTGAAAAAATTGTTTCGGAAATCAATCCGGAGAGTGGATTGAAGATATCTGATGTAGAACATATGCGCGGCAGGGCAAGGAATGAATCACCGATTTTGATTGCGGAGGATTCTGCTCTTCTTAGCAAGATGATTGTAAACTGTCTGGAACAAGCAGGTTATACGAACATTACGACGACGGATAATGGGCAGGAATGCTGGAATACGCTCCGTAAATATCAGAGGCAGGGCGTTGTTGATGAAAAAGTGGCCTGTGTCATTACAGATATTGAAATGCCTCAGATGGATGGACACCGTTTGACGAAATTGATTAAGACGGATGAAGAACTCAAAAAACTTCCGGTTGTTATCTTTTCTTCTCTTGTCAATGATGAAATGCGCCGGAAAGGTGAACAGCTTGGTGCAAATGCACAGCTTTCAAAGCCGGAAATCGGCCAACTTGTGCAGGCAATTGACGGACTTCTGGACGCAGCAGCGGCAGCAGAAGCGGAATAAGTTTGCTGTAAAAAGATAAACAAGGTGGAGGAGAAAGCAATTGAGCGAGGAAAAAGGGTTACAGGAAGCAGATATGGCTGCAGAGGAGGGGATTGAGGATTTATCTTCTTTTGTAGACCTTGCGGATTTGGATGAGTTAGAATATAAAGACAACGAGGATGTATTTGGCGGACTGGGCGATATCGCGGATTTGGGTGAGATGCCGGATTTATCCTTGGATGCAGTATCTGACAGCCAGGAAGCGGCAGGAGAGGTTTCTATTCCTGATTTGATTGCAGAAGAGCCGGAGGAAGTGTCTTTTCAGACGGTTGAGCCAGCAGAAGATGTTTCGCTTCCTGATTTGACGGAAGAAGAGGCGGGTTCGATGCCGGATTTGCTGATGGAGGATGAGGAAGTCCCGATGCCATCGCTGGATGATATGACGGATGGCGAAGTGCCAATGCCGGAATCTGAATCTGTTGATATGGCGGATTTTGATAGTGGTGGAACGATGCCATCTTTAGATGAGATGGCAGATACTGGCAGTGAAGAAATGATGCCATCATCGGACGATATGGCAGATATTGCCGATGATGGGATGATGCCATCTTTGGATGATATGGCGGATGCCGGCAGTGAAGAACCATTGCTATCTTTGGATGGTATGGCAGATATGGAACCGGATGGGGATGTGGCAGGAGAAGAGGATAGTGCAATGCCTGATATCGGCCTTTTGGATGCTATAGGGGATGAAGCGGTGGATTCTTCTGTGCTGGATGCTTTGGATGATCTGGATGGCGGGACAGAGGAGCCAATCCTGGATGATGCTGTAAGTGATATTCTTGCGGGAGGAGACGGCATTGGTGGTTTGGATTTGGGCTTTTCCGATGGGGGAGAGGCTGCGCCTGCCGTGGAAGAATCTGGTGGAAGCGGTCTGGATTCGATGTTAGGCGGTTTGTTAAATAATCTGGATATGAATGGTTCTATTTCTGACAGCCTTTCAGGAGGGGAGGATTCCATTGGGATGGATGCTTCCCCGATTGCCATGGATGATTTGGATGAATTGTCAGATGCTGCAGAAGATATGCTGGATGTTGCTGGAATGGTACCAGAGGCAGTGGCGCCGGAGCAAAAGGAACCAGGGCTTTTGAAACGTGTGTTTGGCAATGTGGTGACAGATGAGATTGCAGAACAGGAACGTATGGCAGCACAGCAGGAAGAAGAGGATGCAGCAAAGCGGGCTGAGGAGGAAGAGAAGGCCAAGGAAGAAGCTGCTGTAAAGAAGGAAGAGAAAAAGGCAGAAAAAGCTGCAAAAAAAGAGGAAAAGAAAAAGCAGAAGGAAGCAAAGAAGGCAGAAAAGGCTGCAAAGAAAGAGGAAAAGAAAAAGCAGAAAGAGGAAGAAGAGGCAGCGGAGTTAGAGATTGTCGGGAAACTGAATAAGGTTGGTGTTTCTATTATAGTGATTGCAACTATTCTTTTTCTGGCAGTTGAAATTACCGGGACAAATCTCTTTGGCTACATAAGTACCAAAAATAAAGCAGTTGATTACTTTGAGATGGGCAAATATACGCAGGCATATCAGGAAGCGATTGGTACGAATATGTCTGAAAAGGACAAAGAGGAGTACGACAAGATTAAGGTTGTAATGAAAGTGCAGCAGGCGTTAAATGCATACCAGAATTATGACAGGGTGAGCTATTATCCGGAAGCACTTGATGCGTTGCTCCGTGGGTTAAAACGGTATGACGCCAATATTGATAAAGGGATTGAGTTAGAGGTGGACAGTGATATGATGTCCTGCAGGAAACAGATCCTGACATTGCTTCAGTCAGAATTTAATCTTTCAGAGTCGGATGCATATTCGATTTTGGCGATGGATTCAGAGAACTATCAGAAAAAAGTTGTAGAACTTGGCTTAAAAAAGAAATAGGGGGATGGCCCGCCAGTGTCAGGATTGGCGGGCTATCCTCCTGATTTGTGTTGCTATGGAAAGGAACAAAACAGAGATGATTGCAATTATTGATTATGATGCAGGGAATTTAAGAAGTGTGGAAAAAGCGCTGCAGTTTCTTGGGGAAGAAGGAAAATGTACAAGGGACGCACAGGAAATTTTGAAGGCGGACAAGGTAATACTGCCGGGCGTAGGGGCATTTGGGGAAGCGATGGAGAAGCTGGATCATTTTGGACTGGTTGAGGTTTTGCAGAATGTTGCAAAACAGGACACACCATTTCTTGGTATCTGCCTTGGGCTGCAGTTAATGTTTGAAAGCAGTGACGAGGCTCCTGGCATTGCAGGGTTATCCCTCCTGCCAGGAAAGATTGTAGAATTTCCGAAAAAAGAAGGGTATAAAATTCCGCATATGGGCTGGAATTCACTTTCCATTAAGAAGGATGCCCGTTTATTCCAGGGGGTGGAAAAAGAGCCTTATGTCTATTTTGTACATTCTTATTATCTGGAGGCGGCAGAGCAGTCAGATGTGGCCGCTGTTACAGAATATATTACGAAGGTGCATGCTTCTGTGGAACGGGGAAATCTTTTTGGATGCCAGTTTCATCCTGAAAAGAGCGGCGAAACAGGCTTGCAGATATTGAAAAATTTCTGCGAAGTGAATTAAACCGGGTTATACTAGTACAGCTGTGGATAGCAAATTTATGCATTGGATTTTAAGGAAGGATAAAAGGAAAATGTTTACAAAAAGGATTATTCCATGTCTGGATGTAAATAATGGAAGGGTAGTAAAGGGAATTAATTTTGTGGATTTACGGGATGCCGGAGATCCGGTTGAAGTAGGGAAAGCATATGGGGAAGCAGGGGCGGATGAACTTGTTTTTCTGGATATTACAGCATCTTCTGATGCAAGGGCAACAAAAATTGATATGGTGCGGCGTGTGGCAGAGACAGTATTTATCCCATTTACTGTGGGAGGAGGCATCCGCACAATTGATGATTTTAAGCTGGTGCTGCGTGAAGGGGCAGATAAGGTGGCTGTTAATTCAGCGGCAATCCAGAACCCGGAACTGATTTCAGAGGCGGCGATGAAGTTTGGAAGCCAGTGTGTTGTGGTGGCGGTTGATGCAAAACGCCGTGCAGATGGAAGCGGGTGGAATATTTATAAGAATGGCGGACGTGTCGATATGGGGATTGACGCAGTTGAGTGGGCAGTAAAGGCAAACAAGCTGGGAGCGGGGGAAATCCTTCTGACCAGCATGGATTGTGATGGGACAAAAGACGGTTATGATATTGAGCTGACAAAGGCAATTTCAAAGCAGGTTTCCATTCCGGTGATTGCTTCTGGAGGGGCTGGAAAGCTGGAGCATTTTAAAGAAGCATTAGTAGAAGGGGGTGCAGACGCAGTACTTGCTGCTTCCTTATTCCACTATAAAGAGCTTACAATTAATGAAGTAAAGGAATATCTTCGGAAAGAAGGGATTAGCGTACGTTTGTAAAAAAGAGGCTTCCGTAAAAGACGGCCGTGCTTATAAAATACAGAAAGGAAGCAGCTATGGAGCTGCAGAAAGGATAAAAAGATGGCAATGATTACAAATGACTGGCTTGATGCAATTCGTCCTGAATTTTCCAAGCCATATTATAAGGAACTGTTTGAGTTTGTAAAGGAGGAATACAGCCGTGTAGTAGTCTATCCTCCGTCAGATGATATTTTTAATGCATTTCATTTTACACCTTTGTCAAAGGTAAAAGTATTAATTTTGGGCCAGGACCCCTACCATAATGTCCATCAGGCACATGGCCTTAGCTTTTCTGTACCGGAGGACCAGAAGGATATTCCGCCTTCGCTGCAGAATATTTATAAGGAGCTGCAGGAGGATTTGGGCTGCAGGATTCCTAATAATGGATATCTGAAAAAGTGGGCTGACCAGGGCGTCCTTTTATTAAACACAGTTCTGACTGTCCGTGCCCACCAGGCAAATTCCCATCAGGGGAAGGGCTGGGAGAAGTTTACGGACGCGGTAATCCAGGCTGTAAATGCACAGGACAGGCCAGTTGTGTATCTTTTGTGGGGAAAGCCGGCACAGAGTAAGGCTTCGATGCTGACAAACCCAAAACATTTGGTTTTAAAGGCGTCGCATCCAAGTCCTTTATCTGCATACAGGGGATTTTTTGGGTGCAGGCATTTTAGCCAGGCAAATGCGTTTTTAGAGGAAAATGGGGCAGAGCCGATTGACTGGCAGATTGAAGACGTTTAGGAATTGCAGAAAAGAGGTGCAGCATGTTACGTATTGTGAAGTATATGAAGGGCTATGGGAATCTTGTAGCCCTCATTGTAGTGTTGTTGGTAGTACAGGCATTTTGTGATTTGGCATTACCGCAGTATACGTCAGATATTATTGACAATGGAATCCAGAATAAGGGGGTTATTTATGTGCTTCCGGAAAAGATTCCGGCTGCGGAGTTTGAAGCGGCCCAGATGGCGATGACAAAAGAAGAGATTGCCGACTGGAAGGATTCTTATGAAGAAAAGGGAGAAATTTACGAACGAAGAAATCTTGCAAAAAGCAGGCTGGAAGAGCTAAATGAAGAATTTGCAGTTCCGCTTCTTGCTTATGTGCAGACGCTGTCTATGTTAAAGGAAGCTGCAGCAGGGCAGCAGATGCAAAAGGAGATGACAGGGGATGCTTTGCTTACAGTCCGGGAAAAGGTGGAAGAACAGTGCAGTACAATAGGGGAATCCCTTGTATATTCTACAGCAATGGCGTATACGGCTTCGGTAGAAGAGGCGGCGGGCATTGATATGGAGAGGAAGCAGAAAAATTATTTGTGGCTTGCCGGTGGGAAAATGCTTTTTGTAGCCCTTCTCATGGCGGCAGTATCTGCTCTTGTCTGTCTTTATTCTGCGAAGATAGGGGCTGGCGTCGGCAGAGATTTAAGAGGGAAGATTTATTCTAAAGTAATGCGTTTTTCAGATGCAGAAATGGGAAAATATTCCACTGCTTCCCTGATTACACGGAGTACCAATGATGTGCAGCAGATTCAGATGGTAGAAACCATGCTTCTGCGCATGATTATTTATGCGCCGATTATTGGAATTGGCGGGATTATTAAGGTAATCCAGACAGGTTCCGGCATGGGATGGATTATTGTGCTTGCCGTTGTGCTTTTATTTGTCCTTGTTATGGTGCTTTTAAAGCTCGCAATGCCAAAATTTAAAAAGATGCAGACGTTAGTAGACCGTATTAACCTGATTTCCAGGGAAATCCTGACAGGGCTTTCTGTAATCCGTGCTTTTGGCAGGGAAAAAAGAGAGGAAGAGCGTTTTGAGGAAGCAAATACAGCGCTGACAAGGAATATGCTGTTTACAAACCGGGTTATGACATTTATGATGCCATGTATGATGTTTATTATGTATGGCATATCGATTTTGATTGTCTGGGTGGCTGCAGGGAAGATTGACCAGGGGACAATCCAGGTTGGAACGATGACGGCGTTTATCACATATGCCATGCAGATTGTTATGGCGTTTTTGATGCTGACGATGCTTTCCGTTATGGCGCCGCGTGCTTCGGTGGCGGCAGAACGTATTGATGAAGTGTTGGAAGCTGAGATTTTGATTCAGGACAGGGAAGGGGCAAAAGAGAAAAAGATACAGCACGGTGTTGTAGAATTTCAGGATGTAAGCTTTGCCTATCCCGGCGGGGATGAAAACGTAATTGAGCATATTTCCTTTACAGCGGGGACAGGGGAAGTGACGGCAATTATTGGCGGCACAGGAAGCGGAAAATCTACTTTAGTAAACCTGATTCCAAGATTTTATGATGTGACTTCTGGGAAAATTACTGTGGACGGGGAAGATATCCGGGAAATGACACAAAAAAGCCTGCGCGATGCAATTGGCTATGTGCCGCAGAAGGGCGTTTTATTTTCCGGCACAATTGCTTCCAACCTGAAATATGGAAAAGAGGATGCGACACAGCAGCAGATAGAGGAAGCGATTGCGATTGCGCAGGCAAAAGAAATTGTGGATGGGAAGAAGGACGGCTATAATAGTCCGATTGCGCAGGGAGGAAGTAATGTTTCCGGCGGGCAGAAACAGCGTTTTTCCATTGCCCGTGCGATTGTAAAGGATCCGAAAATCTATATATTTGACGATAGTTTTTCTGCATTGGATTATAAAACAGATGCAGTTCTTCGGAAAGAGCTTTCTAAAAAGACAAAATCTGCCGCCGTACTGATTGTGGCACAGCGAATCAGCACGATTCTCCATGCAGACCAGATTATTGTACTGGAGGAAGGGAAAATTGCAGGAATCGGGACGCATCAGGAGCTGATGGAAAAGTGCAGCGTATATCAGGAGATTGCTGCATCACAGCTTTCTGAAAGTGATTTGGAAAAATTAGCAGAAGGCAGGAAGGAGGGGAAAGCCAATGAGTGAACAGAAAGCGCCAAGAAGGATGCATCCTGGGCCTGGGGCAATGGGGACAGAAAAGGCAAAGAATTTTAAGGGGACAATCCGTAAAATCCTCTCTTATATTGGAAAATATAAAATTGGTATTGTCTGTGTGGGGATTTTCGCCATTGCCTCTACCATTTTTAATGTTGCGGGGCCAAAGGTGCTTGGGAATGCAACGACAGAGCTCTCGGAAGGACTTATGAGAAAGATTCAGGGTGAAGGCGGGATTGATTTTTCTAAAATAGGCTGGATTTTGGCCGGGGTTTTATGCCTTTATGGCTTTAGCTCTGTATTTAGTGCACTGCAGGGCTGGATTATGACGGGGGTGACGCAGAAAATATGTTACCGCCTGCGTAAGGAAATCTCTGAAAAAATCAACCGTATGCCAATGAAGTATTTTGAAAGCAGGACATATGGGGAAGTGCTTTCCCGTATTACTAATGATGTGGATACGGTCGGGATGGGATTAAACCAGAGCGTGACACAGATTATTACATCTGTTACAACACTCGTGGGTGTTTTGGTAATGATGCTTTCCATCAGCCCGCTGATGACATTGATTGCCCTGATAATCCTTCCGGTTTCTGTAATTTTGATTAGCTTTGTTGTCAGGAAATCACAGAAGTATTTTAAGACACAGCAGGAATACTTAGGGCATATTAACGGGCAGATTGAAGAAAACTATGGCGGCCATAATGTGGTGCGTGCTTTTAATAAGGAAGAGAGTGTAATTAAGGAATTTATTGGGACAAATGATGTGCTTTATGACTCGGCATGGAAATCACAGTTTTTATCTGGAATGATGCAGCCGGTCATGGTGTTTGTCGGAAACCTGGGGTATGCAGGAGTGGCGATTGCCGGAGGGTTTTTAACGATTAAGGGGACAATCCAGGTTGGTGATATCCAGGCGTTTATCCAGTATGTAAAACAATTTACACAGCCTGTGCAGCAGATTGCGCAGGTAATCAATATGCTGCAGTCTATGGCGGCTGCGGCAGAACGCGTTTTTGAATTTTTAGGCGAGGAGGAGGAAGAACAGGCAGCGGGCCATCCGGTGCCGGTTGAAAAAATCAGCGGAAGCGTTGATTTTGAGCATATCAGCTTTGGATACCAGGAAGGGCAGATAATCCTCCATGATTTCAGCACACATGTAGAGCCGGGAAAGAAAATTGCAATTGTAGGCCCAACCGGGGCAGGCAAGACGACGCTTGTAAAGCTTCTGATGCGTTTTTATGATGTAAATTCCGGTTCTATCAGCCTTGACGGCCATGATATACGGGAGTTTAACCGCCGGGATTTAAGGGATGCATTTGGCATGGTGCTGCAGGATACTTGGCTTTTTAAAGGGACGATTATGGAAAATATCCGTTATGGGAAGCTGGCCGCAACGGATGAAGAGGTGGTTGCCGCTGCAAAGGCCGCCCATGCAGACAGCTTTATCAGGACATTGCCGGGCGGCTACCAGATGGAATTGAATGAAGAAGCGAGTAATGTATCGCAGGGGCAGAAGCAGCTTCTTACAATTGCAAGGGCGATACTTGCCAATAACCGGATACTGATTTTGGACGAAGCGACGTCTTCGGTTGATACTTACACAGAGGTAAGGATTCAAAAGGCGATGGATAACCTGATGAAAGGCAGGACCAGCTTTGTGATTGCCCACCGCCTTTCTACAATCCGTGATGCAGACTGTATTCTGGTTATGAAAGATGGGGATATTGCCGAACAGGGCAGCCATGAGGAGCTTTTGCAGAAAAATGGCGTTTATGCTGATTTGTATCGCAGCCAGTTCGAGGCAATAGGCTAGTACAGCGTTTCCTTAATCCCCATATACTTAGTGCTTGCTATTTTTGTCAGCGCAAGGCGGAGGAAGGAGGCAATGCGGTGGCATTGTTGACTGACGACAACGCAGCGATGGCGGAAATAGAAAGTACTAAGTGTATGAGGGACTAAGAAACGCTGTACTAGTACTAGATATACAGGAAACCGAAAAAAATGTTGCTTCCTGTTCGGTTTAATGCTATACTTTACTGTGATTTCGTTTTAGGACTGACAATTTACAGATAAATAGGAGCGATATTCATGAGTGTATTTAGTAAGATTTTTGGAACTCACAGCCAGCATGAGGTAAAGCGGATTCTGCCGATTGTCGATAAAATTGAGGCAATGGGGCCGGAATATGAGAAGCTGACGGATGCAGAACTGCAGGCAAAGACAGCGGAATTTAAGGAAAGGCTTGCAAATGGCGAGACGTTAGATGATCTGCTTCCAGAGGCATATGCGACAGTACGCGAGGCAGCAACGCGCGTGCTTGGGATGCGCCATTACCGTGTCCAGTTAATCGGCGGCGTAATCCTGCACCAGGGGCGTATTACAGAGATGCGTACCGGTGAAGGAAAGACGCTTGTGTCCACCCTTCCGGCATATCTGAATGCTTTGGAGGAAAAAGGAGTCCATATTGTAACTGTCAACGATTATCTTGCAAAGCGTGATGCGGAGTGGATGGGGAAAGTACATGAGTTTTTAGGGCTTTCTGTTGGCGTTATTTTAAACTCTATGGATAACGACGAGAGAAGGGAAGCATACGGGTGTGATATTACCTATGCCACAAATAATGAGCTGGGCTTTGATTATCTGCGCGATAACATGGTGGTATATAAGGAAGAACTGGTGCAGCGTTCCCTGCATTATGCGATTATTGATGAGGTCGACTCCGTCCTGATTGATGAAGCGAGGACGCCGCTTATTATTTCCGGGCAAAGCGGGAAATCGACAAAATTATATGACGCCTGTGATATTTTTGCAAGGCAGCTTACAAGAGGTACGGCAAAAGAACTGTCTAAGATGGATATCCTGATGAATGAGGAAGAACAGGAGACAGGCGATTATGTTGTGGATGAAAAGGATAAGAATGTAAACCTGACAGAAGAAGGCGTACGCAAGGCAGAGCGTTTCTTCCGTGTGGAGAACCTTGCCGATCCAAGCAACCTGGAGCTGCAGCACAATATCAACCTTGCCCTGCGTGCCCATTCCTTAATGGCAAAGGACAAGGATTATGTGGTAAAAGATGATGAAGTGTTAATTGTCGATGAGTTTACCGGGCGTATTATGCCGGGACGCCGTTTTTCTGACGGGCTTCATCAGGCGATAGAGGCAAAGGAGCATGTAAAAGTAAAACGGGAAAGCAAGACGCTTGCGACGATTACATTCCAGAATTTCTTTAATAAATATGAGAAGAAATCCGGTATGACTGGTACGGCTTTGACGGAGGAGAAAGAATTTCGGGAAATTTATGGCATGGATGTTGTGGAAGTGCCTACAAACCTTCCGGTTGCCCGTATTGATTATAACGATGTGGTTTATAAGACAAAGGAAGAAAAGTTTAATGCCGTTGTGGAGGATATTGCAGAAGCGCATGAAAAAGGGCAGCCGGTGCTTGTCGGCACAATTGCAATTGATACTTCGGAATATTTAAGCAGCAAGCTGCAGAAAAAGGGGATTCCGCATAAGGTCTTAAATGCGAAGTTCCATGAGCTTGAAGCTGAAATTATTGCGGACGCCGGACAGATGGGCGCTGTTACGATAGCAACGAATATGGCCGGCCGTGGTACGGATATTAAGCTCGGCGAGGGCGTAAAAGAGCTTGGGGGGCTGAAAATTATAGGTACAGAGCGCCATGAGTCAAGGCGTATAGACAACCAGCTCCGGGGGCGTTCCGGCCGTCAGGGAGATCCAGGGGAATCCCGTTTTTATATTTCCCTGGAGGATGATTTAATGCGCCTGTTTGGTTCAGAACGTTTGATGGGATTGTTTGAAGCGATGCCGGAAGGGGAACAGATTGAGCATAAAATGTTATCAAGCGCAATTGAAGGGGCGCAGAAGAAAATTGAAGGGAATAACTTTGGAATCAGAAAGAACCTTCTGGAGTTTGACCGCGTCAATAATGAACAGCGTGAGGTGATTTACAAAGAACGCCGTATGGTATTAGATGGCGAAAGCATGCGCGATACGATTTATAAGATGATTACAGATGTTGTAGAGCATGTCGTGGACGCCATTATTAATGCAGATGCGCCTGCGGAGGAATGGGATATGAAGGAATTAAACCATGTAATCCACCCGATTATCCCTATGAAAAAAGTTGTCTTGACAGAAGAGCAGCTCAAGCATATGAAGAAGGATGAACTGCTTCAGCAGCTAAAAGAGGAAGCAGTTAAGACATATGAAGCAAAAGAGGCAGAATTTCCAGATCCTGACAGAATCCGGGAAGTGGAGCGGATTATTCTTTTGCGTGTGATTGACCATAAGTGGATGGATCATATTGACGACATGGACCAGCTCCGCCAGGGGATTGGGTTACAGGCATTTGGGCAGAGGGATCCTGTTGTGGAATATAAATTTGCCGGGTTTGATATGTTTAATGAGATGATTGATGCGATTTCTGAGGATACAGTGAAAGCGCTGATGCATATCCAGGTAGAACAGAATGAGCAGAATGTCCAGCGTGAACAGGTTGCAAAGGTAACAGGGACAAATAAAGATGAAACAGCTGCCGCCGCCCCAAAAAGAAGGGAAGGCAGGAAAATCCAGCCAAATGACCCGTGCCCTTGCGGGAGCGGGAAAAAATATAAAATGTGCTGTGGCAGGCGGGTCTAAACGCCTGCCTGGGGCATAGACAGAAAGAGGTGAGTTGATGGTAGAATATGATAATATGAAGCTGACATTATCAGAATACGAAAAACCACTGCTTGAAATGGGGAATTCACTTTGACCTCGCAAACAAACGCGACAGGGTTGAAGAACTTGATAAGACAATGGAGGAGCCGGGGTTCTGGGATAACCCGGAGGCTTCTACAGCGGTCGTCCAGGAGAGCAGGAAATTAAAGGCCGTAATAGAACGGTATGAAGCGCTTTGTACAGAGCGTGAAGATATGCTGACTTTGATAGAGATTGGCGAAGAAGAAAATGATGCAGATTTAGTGGGGGAAATTCAGTCCTCGTTAAAGAATTTTGAGGAGCAGTTTGAGAATCTGCGGATTGAAACGCTTTTAAGCGGTGAATATGATAAAGACAATGCAATTCTGACACTTCATGCAGGCGCCGGCGGCACGGAAAGCTGCGACTGGGCGGGGATGCTTTGCCGGATGTACCAGCGGTGGGCAGAAAAGCAGGGGTTTCAGGTAGAAATGCTTGATTTCCTGGATGGGGAGGAAGCCGGGTTAAAGTCGGTGACGTTACAGATTAATGGAATGAACGCATATGGCTACCTGAAATCAGAACACGGGGTACACCGCCTGGTGCGGATTTCCCCGTTTAATGCAGCAGGGAAGCGGCAGACTTCCTTTGTATCCTGTGATGTTATGCCGGATATTGAGGAAGACTTGGATGTGGAGGTTTCAGACGATGATATAAGGATTGATACCTACCGTTCCAGCGGCGCGGGAGGCCAGCATATTAACAAGACTTCATCTGCAATCCGTATTACGCATTTCCCGACAGGGATTGTTGTACAATGCCAGAATGAGCGTTCCCAGCATATGAATAAAGATAAGGCGATGCAGATGTTAAAGGCGAAGCTGTACCTGTTAAAGCAGCAGGAGCAGCTTGACAAGGCAAATGGCATCCGTGGGGAGGCAAAGGAGATTGGCTGGGGAAGCCAAATCCGTTCCTATGTAATGCAGCCTTATACAATGGTAAAGGACCACAGGACGAATGCAGAAGTCAGTAATACGCAGGGAGTCCTGGACGGCAACCTGGAGCCATTTATTAATGCATATCTGGCATGGATAAATTAGAAGGACGAAAAAAGCGTCCTTCCCATTATTGAGAAAGACGGGGTACAAGTATGAAAAAGGTGAGTGTGTTAGGCTATGGTACAGTTGGTTCTGGTGTGGTTGAAATCTTAAGGGAAAATGCGGAACTGATTGAAAAAAGAGCCGGGGAGAAAATCCAGGTAAAATCTGTCCTTGATTTACGGGATTTCCCGGGAGACCCGGTACAGGATATTATAGTCCATGATTTTGAAGAAATAAAGAATGATACAGAAGTACAGATTGTAGTAGAAACAATGGGAGGCCTTCATCCTGCATATGAGTTTGTAAAAGCTTCTTTAGAGAGCGGGAAAAGCGTCTGCACTTCCAATAAAGCGCTTGTAGCTGCATATGGGCCGGAACTTTTAAAGCTGGCGGAAGAAAAAAATGTGAATTTCCTGTTTGAGGCCAGTGTTGGCGGCGGAATCCCGATTATCCGTCCATTAAAGGTTTCTCTTGCGCCAGACGAGATTTTAGCAATTTCGGGGATTCTAAATGGGACGACGAATTATATCCTGACCGAAATGACAGAAAATGGTTCGGATTTTGATTCTGTTTTAAAAGATGCGCAGGAGAAGGGATATGCAGAAAAAGACCCGACTGCTGATGTGGAAGGTTATGACGCATGCCGTAAGATTGCGATTTTAACATCGCTGGCGTATGGAAAGCAGCTTGATTTTGAAGATATTTATACAGAAGGGATTACAAAGATTACAGACCGTGATATTAAGTATGCTAAGAAATTAGGGGCAAAGATTAAGATTTTTGGCTCCAGTAAAAAAGTTGGGGACAAAGTTTCTGCTATGGTTGCGCCAAAGCTGATTACCCCTTCCCATCCATTATATAGCGTAGACGGCGTGTTTAATGCAATTCTTGTGACAGGGAACATGGTGGGGGACGTTATGTTTTATGGCCAGGGCGCAGGGAAGCTTGCAACGGCAAGCGCTGTTGTTTCTGATGTGATTGATGAAGCAAAGCATACAAATATCAATATGAAAACCTTGTGGGAGCCTGAAAAGCTTGCCCTGATGCCTATGGAGGAAGTGGCGTCCCGTTTCTTTGTCCGGATTCATGGGAAAAAGGAAGAGGCGGCAGAATTGGCGGAACGCGCATTTGGCAGGGTAGAGGCTGTGGAGGCTGGTTTTAAAGATGAATATGGGTTTGTGACGGAGGAAATGACGGAAGGTGCGTTTGAAAAGGCAGCAGGCGAAGTGGATGTAATTAACCGGATTCGTTTTGATTAGGCAGGAATGGAGCAAGAGATGAAATATATAGTAATACTTGGGGATGGGATGGCGGATGAGCCAATCGCCCAGATAGATGGCAGGACGCCTCTTATGGCGGCAGATACGCCTGTAATGGATGCTTTGGCGGCAAAGTCGGAAATCGGCCTTGCCCATACGATTCCAAAGGGGATGAAGCCGGGCAGCGATACGGCAAACCTTGCGGTATTGGGATATGACCCGGAAAAATATTACACGGGCCGTTCTCCGCTGGAGGCTTTGAGTATCGGCGTACCATTAAAGGATACAGATATTGCGATCCGCTGCAATATTGTTACGGTTTCGGATGATGATCTGCCGTATGGGGAAAAGACAATTATTGACCACAGCTCCAGTGAGATTTCCACGGAAGATGCAGCAGTTCTGATGGAGGCTATCCAGAAAGAGATGAATGATGAAACCTATCAGTACTATGTGGGGACGAGTTACCGCCATCTGACGGTGTGGAATAAAGGGGATGTGGCAGAACTTGTGCCTCCCCATGATATCCTGGGGAAGGTGATTGGGCAGTATCTGCCGGAAGATGAAAAACTCCGTGGAATGATGGAACGGAGTTATGAAATTTTAAATAACCATCCGATAAATGTGGAACGTGCAAAGAAGGGGCTGAACAAGGCAAATTCTATCTGGTTCTGGGGTGCGGGGACAAGGCCGGCCCTGGATTCCTTTGAAGAAAAATACCACAAAAAAGGCGCGATGATTTCTGCTGTCGACTTGTTAAAGGGGATTGCAGTGGGCGCTTCGATGGGCAATATTGATGTTCCCGGCGCAAATGGCACATTGGAAACAAACTGGGAAGGCAAGGCAGAGGCGGCAGTAAAAGCACTGCTGGAAGATAATTATGATTTTGTCTATGTCCATATGGAGGCGCCGGATGAAATGGGGCATCAGGGAAGCCTGGAGCGGAAGATAAAAGCGATTGAGTACTTGGACAGCAGGGTTCTTTCTATAGTAGTAGAAAAGATGGAAAAATCTGGGGAAGATTACCGGATGTTAGTGATGCCAGACCATCCGACGCCAATTGCGTGCCGGACACATACATCTGACCCGGTTCCATATATGCTGTACGACAGCAGGCAGAATCAGGAATCAGGCGGCCTTTACAATGAGGCAGACGCGAAAAAGAATGGAATTGTGGTGGAACAGGGTTATACTTTAATGAGTAAACTATTAGAAAAGTAATTCTGGTGGAGGATAGATAGGAGGAAATGGTATAAATGTTAATCGTTAAAAAATTTGGCGGTACTTCTGTTGGCAATACAGAACGTATTTTTAATGTGGCAAAGCGCTGCATAGAAGACTATCAAAAAGGGAATCAGGTTGTTGTCGTGCTTTCTGCAATGGGAAAGCAGACAGATGTTTTGCTGGATATGGCCAAAGAAGTCAACCCAAAAGCTTCGAAACGTGAGCTGGATATGCTTCTTACGACTGGTGAGCAGACTTCTGTTGCATTGATGGCAATGGCGTTAGATTCCCTGGGAGTCCCGGCAGTTTCCCTGAATGCATTCCAGGTAGCTATGCATACCACGACAGATTATGGCAATGCCCGTTTAAAAAGGATTGATACACAGCGTATCCATTTTGAACTGGACAACAGGCGCATTGTTGTGGTAACTGGTTTCCAGGGAATTAATAAATATGACGACTATACAACATTAGGCCGCGGCGGTTCTGATACTACAGCAGTAGCATTGGCGGCAGCCCTCCATGCAGACGCCTGTGAAATCTACACAGATGTTGACGGCGTATTTACGGCAGATCCGCGTATTGTACCATCTGCACGTAAGTTAAGTGAAATTACGTATGATGAGATGCTTGAACTGGCCAGCCTTGGCGCAGGCGTGCTCCATAACCGTTCTGTGGAGATGGCAAAGAAGCATGGCGTGCAGTTGGTAGTGCGTTCAAGTTTAAATACAAGTGAAGGAACAGTTGTGAAGGAGGAAAGTAAAATGGAGAAGATGTTAGTCAGCGGAGTTGCTACTGATAAAAATGTTGCCCAGTTTGCAGTAGAAGGGCTTGAGAATAAGCCGGGCGTTGCATTTAAGCTATTCCAGCATCTTGCAAACCACCAGGTTAATGTAGATATGATTATACAGTCTGTGGAGCACAATGGCACACAGGATATCTGCTTTACCGTAACGGAAGATATGGCAGAGGTTGCCCTCGAAACATTGGAGCGCCACAGGAATACCAGCCTCCGTTGTGAAAAAATTACAATTACAAGGGATGTGGCAAAGGTTTCTGTTGTCGGCGCAGGCATGATGTCCAATCCTGGCGTTGCCGCAAAAATGTTTGAGGCTCTGTATGATGCAGGCATAAACATCCGCCAGATTTCTACTTCTGAAATCCGTGTGACAGTCCTGATCGATGAGAAGTATACAGAGGATGCTGCACAGGCGGTGCACGAGGCATTTTCACTTGAAAAATAGCTATTTTATAGAAACAGATTAAAAGGGCGCTGCCTGGAGTAGCTGCCCTTTTCTCTTAATTAAGGAACTGTGGCAGGAATGGAGTTGTAGTGATATGGATATATGTAAGAAAATTGCAGAGGAACTGGAAATTAAGTTATGGCAGGTGGAGGCAGCCGTTCAGTTAATTGATGAAGGGAATACAATTCCGTTTATTGCCCGTTACCGAAAGGAAGCGCATGGTTCGCTGGATGACGAGCAGCTTAGGAATCTTCATGAACGTCTGGTTTATCTGCGCAACCTTGAAGAAAAAAAGGAGCAGGTTTTAGCAAGTATTGAAGAACAGGGGAAGTTGACGGAGGAGTTAAAAGAACAGATTTTAAATGCGCAGACGCAGGTTCTGGTAGATGACTTATACCGTCCATACCGCCCAAAAAGAAGGACAAGGGCTACTGTTGCAAAAGAAAAAGGGCTGGAGGGTCTTGCAGAATTTATATTGGCGCAGGAGACGGATATGCCGGTGGAAGAAGAGGCGGAAAAATATGTGTCTGCTGAAAAAGAGGTTGAGGATGTCCAGGCGGCTTTAGAAGGCGCAAAGGATATTATTGCAGAGGAAATATCAGACAATGCCCAGTACCGCACGTATATCCGAAGCTTAACCTTTGAAGAGGGGAGGCTTCTTTCTTCGGCAAAAGATGAAAAAGCCCAGTCTGTCTATGAAATGTATTATGAGTACCAGGAGGCGGTGAAGGAGATTGCCGGACACCGCGTACTTGCTTTAAACCGGGGGGAAAAAGAGAAGTTCCTTGTTGTAAAGCTGGAGGCGCCGGAAGAAAGGATTATACAATATCTGAATAAACAGGTGGTTACAGCAGAAAATAAATATACAGGGCCATTATTGATGGAAGCGGCCCAGGATTGCTACAAGCGCCTGATTGCGCCGGCGATTGAGCGGGAGATCAGGAATGAATTGACAGAAAAGGCAGAAGACGGGGCAATCAGGGTATTTGGGAAAAACTTAGAGCAGCTTTTAATGCAGCCGCCGATTGCAGGGAAAAATGTGCTTGGCTGGGATCCGGCATTCCGTACAGGCTGTAAGCTTGCCGTTGTGGACGCAACAGGGAAGGTGCTTGATACAACCGTTGTCTATCCAACAGCGCCGCAGAATAAGGTGGAGGAAACAAAGCGGACAGTAAAAGGGCTGATTGAAAAGTATGATATTTCCCTGATTTCTGTGGGAAATGGGACGGCATCCAGGGAATCGGAACAGATTATTGCAGAGATGTTAAAAGAAATCAGTAAGCCGGTCCAGTATATCATTGTGAATGAGGCAGGCGCATCTGTTTATTCTGCAAGCAAGCTTGCAACAGAGGAATTTCCGAATTTTGACGTGGGGCAGAGGAGTGCAGCTTCCATTGCAAGGAGGCTTCAGGACCCGCTTGCAGAACTTGTAAAAATAGACCCGCAGTCCATTGGCGTTGGGCAGTACCAGCACGATATGAACCAGAAAAAGCTTTCAGAAACGCTGTCCGGCGTTGTGGAGGATTGTGTCAATAAGGTTGGCGTGGATGTGAATACAGCGTCTGCTTCCCTTCTGGAATATATTGCAGGGATTTCAAAAACAGTTGCAAAGAACATTGTGCTATACAGGGAAGAAAACGGCAGATTCCAGAACCGGAAAGAGTTGTTAAAAGTTCCAAAACTTGGGCCAAAGGCATTTGAACAGTGCGCCGGTTTTATGAGAATCCAGGATGGGGATAACCCATTGGATGCGACAAGCGTCCATCCGGAATCGTATGCGGCCGCAGGGCAGCTTTTACAAAAACTCCAGATGACGATGGAGGACGTCAGGAAATTACAGGCAGAAGCAGCCAGGCAGACACGCAGGAAAGAACCGCAGAAAAAGGAAAAGAAGCAGGAGTTTAAAGTCAGGAATACAAATACAGCATTTGGAGCCGCCTTTGCAAAAGCCTTTGGGGAAAGTGGGATTACGCTGGAGAAAGGCAATGCAAAGGAAAATCCTGCCCAAGCGCCCCGCCTGTCTAAAAAGGTGAAGGATAAAAAAGCGATGGCGGAAGAACTTGGGATTGGTGAAATTACGCTGGAAGATATTTTGAATGAACTGGAGAAGCCTGCACGTGACCCAAGAGATGAGATGCCAAAGCCAATCCTGCGTACAGACGTCCTGGAAATGAAGGACTTAAAGGAAGGAATGGTTCTGAAAGGGACAGTAAGAAATGTAATTGACTTCGGGGCGTTTGTCGATATCGGGGTCCACCAGGATGGGCTTGTGCATATTTCGCAGCTTTCTGATAAAAAATTTGTAAAGCATCCGCTTGAAATTGTCAGCGTCGGGGATATCGTAGAGGTAAAGGTAATGAGTGTTGACCTAAAAAAGCAGCGTATCCAGCTTACTATGAAAATTTAAGTTTTTGCTTACGGGGAATGCCGTTTAAAATGGCATGGAGGTTTAGTTAGGAGACGGATTATGGGATTATTTCAGAAATATTTTGTAGATGTCAGGCATGGGACAAAAATTACTTACAGTGAAAGTGATTTAAGAAAGCTTGACAGGAATTATGAACGGGAAGTGTTTCCACAGGAAACAAAGAGAGTCCGTTCGCCGCTGCGTAAGATGCCGCAGAAGGCGTATCTGACGCAGATCCGGGATTATGCCTTTGAACGGATTCTGGATAACCATATGTATACTTTCCAGCATATCCTGGTTGTGCCAAATCCATATGATTTAGTGAAACAGTCTGCACTGCTTTTATTTAATTCTTCTAAGGAAACCAAAATCCGCTACCGTGTGCTTGGGGATACGCCGGAGGTTGATTTTACGGGGGAGACAGGTTATACAACACGCCACCGGGTTCCGGTGGTTGGGCTGTACCTGAAACGGAGCAACAAAGTAGAGCTGGAAATGCTTGACCTGGAAGGGAAGGTTGTAAAACGCAGGATGCTCCGGATTTATGTCTCTGAAAAACCGAAAAGACTGGAAAGGATTGAAATGGAAAAGGAAGGCAAAAATTTGCCATATTTTCCCTATATAATGATTAACAGTGTTTCAGGGCATCCTTTTGCGGTCGACCAAAATGGCGATATCCGTTATTCCATCCAGCTTTGGACAACGGAAGCCGGCATGATTCCACTGGCAAACGGCCATTTTTTATATGAAGACCGTACGGCAAACCGCATGGGGAAAAATGGAAAGATTATTTCCTGCCAGTACCATGAGATGGATTACCTGGGCCGGGTATACAGGACATTTTTGATGGATTATCCGGTTGTCCGGGCGGTGGCGCAAAATGGCAGTTCCCTGTATCTAGTGGCTTCCCTGTATGCCAATGAGAAAAAAAGGCAGCTTTTGGAACTGGATTTGGAAAGCGGCAGGGTAAAAGAAATCAGTAAAGTGCCGCGCCTTCCAAAAGATACGAAGTTTGATTATATTGATTTAAAAAGCAGGAGAAAGGCGTTTGGGAAAGCTGTGGAGTCTGCTGACGGGAAAGTAACGCTTACCTGCAATGACCTGAAAGAGAAAGCGAAACAAAACGGCGGTCTTGCAGATGATATCAGGAAGGGCATGAAGACAGAACTGGTAGAAACAGAGAAAGAGACTGGGGAGATACTTGGGAAATGGTATTTGAACAGGTCTGTGACGAAAGTCTGGCTGTTTGAACCAGATATCCTTTCATTTTGCAAGCCGGCAGAGGTAACGCCTGAGGTTGTATTTGGGGAAGTTGAACCTCCGGCAGAGTTTGGGGGAAACCTGCCAGAAATGGCAGAAGAGCCGCTTGGAAGGGCATATTTTGGAAATGTCTTTCTCTGTGGGGAATTACTGATTGGCTATATCCTGCCGGGATGTGTTATGCGTATTTACCTGGTGGGGAAAAATCATTCATATGTCCAGGATTATCAGGGGATGAAGACAATATATAAAAGAAAATTTCCGCTTGCAATATCCCTAAAGGCACTTGCGCCTGATGAATACCATGTGTTTGTGGAAAGCCAGGATGTTGTACACCAATTAAAACATGAAATCAGAGTTACTAAGGAACTGTAGGAAAACAAGGTGTAAAAGTTATTTCCATACAGTTCCTAAGGAATAATGGAGGAGAAGATGAAGCAGTTATCCCATTTACAGGAATTGGAGGCCGAGGCAATTTATATTATCCGCGAAGTGGCTGCAGAATGTGAAAAACCGGTTATGTTGTATTCTATCGGAAAAGACAGTTCTGTTATGCTGCATTTGGCAATTAAAGCATTTTATCCGGAAAAGCCGCCATTTCCATTTATGCACATTGACACAACATGGAAGTTCAGGGAGATGATTGAATTCCGTGATAAAGTGGCAGAAAAATACGGGCTGGAAATGCTTGTATATACAAATGAAGAGGGGGTGCGCCAGGGGATTAACCCATTTGACCATGGTTCTGCTTATACAGATATTATGAAGACACAGGCATTAAAGCAGGCGCTTACAAAATATGGTTTTACAGCGGCGTTTGGCGGCGGCAGGCGTGATGAAGAAAAATCACGTGCAAAAGAAAGGATTTTTTCTTTCCGAAATGCAGAGCAGGCCTGGGATCCAAAAAATCAAAGGCCAGAGATGTGGAAACTTTATAACACCAAGATTTTTAAAGGAGAGAGCATACGCGTATTCCCACTTTCCAACTGGACGGAGAAGGATATCTGGCAGTATATAAGGCAGGAAAATATTGACATTGTCCCTCTTTATTTTGCAAAGGAAAGACCGGTTGTCTACAGGGATGGCAATATTATCATGGTAGATGATGACAGGATGAAGCTTTTGCCAGAAGAAAAGGTGGAGCAGAAGATGATACGTTTCAGGACGCTTGGATGTTATCCGCTGACTGGCGGGGTGGAATCAGAAGCGGTAACATTAGATGAGATTATTGATGAAACGTTAAGCGCGGTTTCTTCTGAGAGGACAAGCCGTGTAATTGACAATGAAGCTGCTGGAAGTATGGAAAGACGAAAGAGAGAGGGATATTTTTAATGCAAAGTTTATTGAAATTTATTACCTGTGGAAGTGTAGACGATGGAAAGTCTACCTTAATTGGCCATATGCTTTATGATGCAAAGCTTCTCTTTGCAGACCAGGAGAAGGCGCTGGAACTGGACAGTAAGGTAGGGAGCAACAGCGGCGCCATTGATTATTCTCTTCTTTTGGATGGGCTGATGGCAGAAAGGGAGCAGGGGATCACAATTGATGTTGCTTACCGTTATTTTACTACGGAGAAAAGAAGCTTTATCGTGGCAGATACCCCGGGACATGAGGAATATACCAGAAATATGGCGGTAGGCGCTTCTTTTGCTGATTTGGCTGTTATTTTGGTAGATGCATCTAAAGGTGTTCTTGTGCAGACAAAGCGCCACAGCCGGATTTGCGCATTAATGGGAATCCGCCATGTTGTATATGCAGTAAATAAAATGGATTTGATTGATTATGAGCAGGGAGGGTTTGAGCGGATTTCTACAGATATCAGGACGATGACGCAGGAATATGGTTTCGAGTCCTTATATATCATCCCGGTTTCGGCAACAGAAGGGGACAATATTACAAACCCATCTAAGAAAATGCTCTGGTATCATGGCCAGACACTTCTATCCTATCTGGAGGAAATTGATGTGTCTGTACAGGGAGGGCAGGAAGGTTTTGTGCTGCCAATCCAGCGCGTAAGCCGCCCGGACCGTACATTTCGAGGATTCCAGGGGCAGATTGAGGTTGGCGAGGTGCATGTTGGGGATGAGATTTCCGTTCTGCCAAACCAGACCTCGGCAAAAGTAAAATCAATTCATTGTATGACAGAGAAAGTAGATTGCGCATATGCAGGGCAGGCTGTTACTGTAGAGCTTGATTCGGAAATTGACGTATCCAGGGGCTGCATTATGGTCCGGGATATGGAACTGCATGTGGGAAAGATGTTTACGGCAAAATTGCTCTGGATGGATGATTCCAAGCTGGTGGAAGGGAAAAATTATTATCTAAAGATTGGGACACAGCTTGTGCCGGCAATTGTCATGCATATAAAATATAAGCTGGATGTTAATTCCGGGCAGCGCATTAAGGCAGAGCGCCTCTTTAAAAATGAGATTGCAGTCTGCGATATCAGCTGTTCTGATAAAATTGTTTTTGACCAGTTTAAGAATAATAAGCAGCTTGGCGGTTTTATCCTGATTGACCGTGTGACAAACATGACTTCGGCATGCGGTGTGGTGGAGCATCCATTAAGGCGTGAGGGAAACCTTACCTGGCATGAAATGGATGTTACAAGAGAGCTGCGTGCAAAGCAGAAAGACCAGACGCCAAAGACTATCTGGCTGACAGGGCTTTCCGGCGCCGGGAAATCTACTCTTGTCAATGCGCTTGAGAAGCGTTTGTTTGCAGAGGGCAGGCATACAATGGTTTTGGATGGCGATAATGTGCGCATGGGCTTAAATAAAGATTTAGGATTTAAGGAGTCTGACCGTATTGAAAATATCCGCCGTATTGCGGAAGTAGCAAAGCTGATGAATGATGCCGGGCTGATTGTGCTGACTTCCTTTATCTCGCCTTATATCCGTGACCGCCGTTTAGCAAGGGAGGCAATCGGGAAGGGAAACTTCATTGAAGTATATGTTGCCACTTCCCTGGAGGAATGTGAAAAAAGGGATGTAAAGGGCTTGTATAAAAAAGCACGGACAGGGGAAATTCCGAACTTCTCTGGGATTTCAAGCCCATATGAGGTGCCGGAAAACCCGGAGATTGTAGTAGACACAACTGGACAGACTGTAGAAGAATCAGTAGAATATCTTCTGGAGGAGATTAAGAAATATATTTAATTGCTATTCACGGCCAGTTGTTCCAAAGCCAAACAGATAATATATAGTTTCCCTATATTTTTCAATGGAATTCCTTATGGGAAAACTTTAGGCTTTCTATATTTTCTGCAAAAAGGCGGAAGCCCTGCTTTGCTTTCAATTGACAAAAATTATAGAAGACATTGCTTTCCGGGCAATCCTACGCTCTTAAGAATTGCTATTGCT
>RAYE01000063.1 GCA_003612285.1 bacterium D16-51
TTTTGCACGTTTTTTGTGCAAAATGTGTACATCAACAGTGCTGAAAGCACTGCTGTGTAACTATGAAGCCGTAAGGCTGAATAGTTACCTATATATAGATAGAAATACTTACAAACCGTATGAAAAGACTCTGATAACGTTTTCAGTTTTATCCCTCTTTTTATATATTTTTTCTTGACATTTTTCAATCACTTTTATATTATTCTTGTTGAATACGTTTTCAATATTTCGCAGATACTATACTATTTCATATAGTATACTCATTATCAATTGATACTATTCAAAGCCAGATGGCTCTTATTCAGGAGGATTATTATGAAACGGATTACAAAATCAATTACTGTATTACTTCTCACACTGGGAATGCTTTTCTCCCTGTCAGCATGCGGCAATTCCGCAAAGGACAGCGGCAGTGGCAGCAGCAAAGACAGCAAGACAGAAAAAACAGACGTCAGGATTGCTTATTTCCCAAACATTACACATACACAGGCCCTTGTCATGAAAAACCAGGGAAAATTAGAGGAACGTTGGAAAGATACCTGCAATGTCAGCTGGACTTCCTTTAATGCAGGTCCTGCTGAAATGGAAGCCATCTTTGCCGGGGAAATCGACCTTGGATATATCGGGCCGGTTCCGGCGCTTAGTGCAAATGTAAAATCAAATGGCGATGTAAAAATCATTTCCAATACAACAAACGCAGGCGCCGTATTATTAATCCGCAAGGATTCCGGCATTAAATCTGTAAAAGACCTTGCAGGGAAAAAGGTGGCTGTACCTCAGCTTGGCAATACACAGCATCTTTGCCTGTTAAACCTTCTCTCTGAAAATGGCTTAAAAACCACGGACCAGGGCGGCGATGTAACCGTAAATGCCAGCTCCAATGCTGATATTCTGAACTTAATGGACAATGGAAGCGTAGATGCAGCGCTCGTTCCAGAACCTTGGGGGACAACCATTGAAAACAATGGAAGTTCTGAAGTGCTTCTTGATTATGATGAAGTATTTTTAGAGGGCAAATATCCGACGGCAGTTGTCGTTGCCAGCCAGGACTTTATTGATGAGCATCCTGACCTTGTTGCGGACTTTTTAAAAGCACATGAAGAGGCAACCCTTTATATCAATGAAAATGCAGAGGAAGCGCAAAAAATTGTCAACACCGAGATTGAAGGCACTACTGGAAAAGCATTGGATGAAGCTGTCATTAAAAGCGCTTTTAACCGCATGAATGTATCAGAAGTTTTAAACAGTGACGCTATTATGAAATTCGCAGAAATCAGTAAAGAAGAAGGTTTTATCAATAAAGTACCGGAGGAAGATGATGTTTTTAAAACTGAATTCAATTAATAAAACATTTACAAACACTGACAAAGAAACATTGCAGGATATTTCCCTTGAAGTGGAAAAAGGCGAGTTTATCTGCATTGTAGGCCCTTCAGGCTGTGGAAAATCCACGCTTTTAAACCTGGTTGCCGGGCTTGATACCCCAACCTCCGGTGAGATTATCTTAGATGGGCAGCAGGTAACAGGCCCCGGCCCTGACCGGATTGTCATGTTCCAGGAAGCCGCTCTCTATCCCTGGCTAAATGTTATTGAAAATGTGATGTTTGGCCTGGATGCCGCAGGGCATACCAAAAAAGAACAATTAGAAATCGCCGAAAAATACCTGAGGATGGTACAGCTCTGGCATTACAGGGATTACCCTATCCATCAGATTTCCGGCGGAATGAAGCAGCGGACGGCTCTTGCCCGTTCGCTTGCTTTAGACAGCAAACTCCTTTTAATGGATGAGCCTTTTTCAGCACTGGATAAACAGACTATTAACATTCTCCGTGCAGAACTGGAAGAAATCTGGGAGAAAAACAGAAAAACCATATTGTATATTACACACAGCGTAGAAGAGGCAATCTATTTTGCAGACCGTGTTGTTGTAATGGCCGAAAATCCTGGCAGGATTAAAGAAATTATCCCAATCCGCCTAGAGCGGCCAAGAAATATTGAAGGCACAGAATTTACCTCCCTTCGTAAACGGATTCTGGACCAGGTACAGCTAAGCGCCAGAAAGAGTATGGAAGTAGAATTTGACAAAGAGGAGGAAAAATAAAAATGAAGATAAAAAAAGCAGCAGGAAGCATCGCCTTCTTTGCAGGCCTGATTATTCTCTGGCAGTTCCTTTATGTAGCTGCCACTGACTGGTTTGAATGGGCAAAGCCTTATGCAATCCCCCACCCTGCGGGCGTTTGGGAAAGCATCATTTCGCTGGTTACAAGCGGTACGCTGCAGGCTGCAATAGGCAGCAGTATGGTAAGGGTTCTGATTGGTTTTTTCATTGCAATCATTATCGGCGTAATCTTTGGCATACTGATTGTCAATTCAGATTACCTTGCACGTAACTTAAAACCTCTTATTTTAGGTATCCAGACACTGCCGAGCATTTGCTGGGTTCCTTTTGCCATTCTCTGGTTTGGGCTGGCAGAAAGCGCTATTATCTTTGTTGTTGTCATGGGTTCTGCATTTAGTATTTCCCTGGCAGTGGAAAGCGGCATAAAAAGCGTGCCTCCTATTTACATCAAAGCGGCGAAAACAATGGGTGTATCACAAAAGAAATTATACCTGCATGTTATTTTCCCCGCAGCCCTTCCTTCCTTTGTCGCGGGGCTGAAACAGGGATGGTCATTTGCATGGCGCGCACTGATGTCCGGTGAAGTAATGTCCGCATCGTTAGGCCTTGGCTACACATTGATGGTGGGACGTGACCTTGCAGATATTAACCAGGTTATGACAATTATGCTGGTTATTATTTTTATTGGAATTATTATTGATAAAGGAGTTTTTACAACTCTGGAAAACCATATACTAAGAAAAAGGGGATTGCTGTAATATGTCTCTCAAACGGATTTCTGAACTGACAGGCGCCTCTGTCTCAACCGTATCACGCGTCCTGAACAACCCATCTTATGAATGCCAGGACCGCCAAATGGCTGAAAAAATCCGTGAAACTGCCCGGAATTTAAATTATATCCCAAATCAATCTGCCAGGAATTTAAAACTCGGTGATGCATATTCCGGCACTTTTTCTGAAAGCTATACTGTAGATATCCTGCTTGCGCGGTTTGATTCCCTGGAGCAGGATCCTTTTTTTGCCGAATTATTCCGCTGTGTCGAAACAGAATTCCACAAGCAGAACTGTGCAACCGGCAAAATATTAAATGTCCCGGACATTGCCCCTGCAAATAAAGCAATTCTCCAGCCACGTTCACATGGCCTCCTGATTCTTGGAAAATGCCCTGCTGATATTGTAGATGACCTTCTCAGGCGTTATCAGGGCATCGTTGCCATTGACCGAAACCCAATGGATTATAAAATGGATGAAATCATCTGCAATGGTTCCCTCGCATCCTCTATGGCTGTAGAATACCTTTTTGAACTGGGGCATACAAAAATCGCCTATATAGGGGACTGCAATATGGAATCACGCTATATGGGATATTATGAATGCCTTCTTTCCCATAAAATACCGCTCACCTATGACTATGTCGTACCGACAAACCAGACGCGTGAAGACGGTTTCCGCGCCTTTGAAAAAATATGCTGCTGTAAAAAACGGCCAACTGCAGTATTTTGCGCAAATGACGTTACCGCCCTTGGTTTCCTGCAGGCTATGAAAGAAAAAAATGGCCGCAGGAAAAAAGAGGCCTACCAGCCTGCCGTCATTTCTATAGACGACATTGAGGAAGCCTCCCGCGTTTCACCCCTTTTGACAACCGTCCGTATCCCCAAAGAAGATATGGCGCATCTCGCCGTACTGACCTTAAAAGACCGCCTGCAAAAAGGGCACACTGAATTTATCCGGCTGGAACTCCCCTGCCACCTAATGGTGCGGGAATCTTCCGGCTCCCATATCTTTTAGCCCGCTTTTAGCACACTGTCACCACGATTACAGCAATTTCCTGTCGCATAAGAAAACAGCACTATATACCCAAATCCATGCTGCGCCCTGCCACAACTGAAGAATCTGCTGTCTTAAATCCTTTTGCATAGGGGTTTTCTTCATTGTACTTAATCTGTGTTGTTGTCTCACCGCCCGCTACATATGTCCTGCCGCATTCCGGGCAGACAGCATTCTGCAGCCTGACGCTTGCCTGTACCACTTCGCCGCCCTTTCTGTTTGCTTCATCATATGCATTGCTGACATGTTCCTGCTCATGCGACATCACTGCTGCGGCAGATGCCTGTGGTGAAATATGCCCCGGCGCTTTAAAGGAAACCATTTCATCAGAACCATCCTGATATTTACGGTTTTTACAGGTTTCACAAGTTAACTTCCCTGAACGCGTCATCTGCTGGATTTGCGCCGGGCTGTAACCTGCATTTTTTGCTTGTGAAGCAGTTTGCACAGAACAGCCTGCCCCCAGATTGTTTACCATAAAAACACTTCCTTTCTGTTATTATTTTTCTACAATTCCTTATCCCTCATTCCCAGGATATGCCAATACAATTTTTAACAGACGGATTAACTCTTCTGTATCCTTCTGCCCTAACAGTTCAAACATCCCTTTATATTCCCTGCGGATAAACGCCCTTTTTTCCTCCGCCTCTTCCCTGCCTGCCTCTGTAATACAGACATGTACTTTCCGCTTATCCCGCTCATCCCGGCACCGCTTAATTAACCCCTTTCCCTCAAGGCTGTTCAATATATCTGTCATACGTCCCGGAACTACCCGGAGCTGTTCTGTCAAGCTGCCAGCGCTGACCTTGTCTTCGACATACACAAGGTAACGCAGTACGCCATATTCGCCTCTCAAGCTATCCTGGACGGTACGGTTAATTTTTCGGTTTAACAACTCTGCAAGTAAATTATACAGCTCCTCCCCCAAATTTTCTTCTTCCATGAATAAAACCTCCATATAACCTATACTTCTGCCAAATCCCTGGTTTTCTTCCCCAACAGCTGTAACATCATTGCCAGCTTTCGACGCCCTATATTATTCCCTGCGCTCTTTTTTACGAGCAACCTTATCACTATACATCCGTTTATCCGCTATTGACAACATACTTTCTATATCTATGTCTTCTGTTATTTCTTCACAAATCAAGCCAATACTTGCTGAAACAGAATACGGTTTTTCCTGAATGCCCTCTGTCTGCCCTAATACAACGGCCAACTCCTTTGATAAGCCTTCTGCAGTATAATGCTCTTTTTGCCCTAAAATCACAGCGCAAGTAAATTCATCCCCTCCAAACCGGGAACAGACTGCGCTATCCCCCAAAACCCTGGTAATTGCTTTTGACAGGGATATAATTGCAAAATCCCCCTCACCATGCCCATATGTATCGTTAATATGCTTTAACCCATCCATGTCAATCGAAAAAAGGTACAGGTACTTCCCAATATTTGCCTTCTCCCCAATCATCTCGTCAAACTTTTGGAAGAAGCCCCTCCGGTTATAAATCCCTGTCATGGGATCCAGAATATAGAGCTTTGCTATTTTATTATATGCTTCAGAAAGGTCTTCATTGAGTTTTGCCAATTGATAATTATGGAGAACTGTATCAATGGAAAAAGATAAAAACATTGCAAATTCATTACTCCGCTGCAGCCGCCTGTCGTCTAAATCCTGAAAGCCTTCCACAGTATAGCCATATACTTTCCTGCCTGAATTAAGAAGACGTACTATTAGCGTATCAATATCCCCGCCCTTCCTGATAACTTCATCCAAATGCGGGACAAATTCAGACACATCAAAGGTTTCGCCAGGCTCACGGAATTCCCCTCTATAATCCCATAAAACCGTAACCATTTCTGCATTGTCCCTGTCTGCTTCCCTGTTATATTTTACTACATCAGAATTTAAGCATGCAAAACGGAAATTATCACTCCACAGATTAATATACTCTGGTATCTTAACTGCAATATCCATCACAGATTTTTTCTCAAGAACAGACGACACCATATTGTTCATCGCAATATTATGCCAGGAACAGTCCCCTAAATCCCGTCCAAATGAAGATACAATTGTATTAATATCATGCATTACCATACTTTCGCATCCACATGACTGCCTGCCTGAGAGCTTAAATCCAATCCTGTAATCACATGGCACAATATTACCTGTTTCCTGCTTTTTTTCCATCTCTTTTATAATAAACTTGATTGCGCCTTCATAATCTGGCTCACACGTTGATAATATTGGAAAATGATACTTTCCATCCTTTGTTCCATCAAATCCTGTTACAATAATATCTTCCGGCACACGGATTCCTTTTGAATTTAACTCTGAACAGACTGTAATTGCCATCGCATCATTTGCACAGACAATTGCCTCTGGCAGTCCCTTTCCATCCTCTAAAATCTCTTTCATAACCGCCCTGGTTGGCCGATCCCAAAAATCCCCATACCACAGGCGTCCCTCTTCAAACGGAATCCCATTTTCCTGCAATATTTTTTTATAAACCTGTATCCGTTCTTCTGATAATGGATGGCCTTTAAAACCAGCAATCATATCAACTTTCCGGCAGCCGTGGTCTTCAACCACATGGCGGACAATCTGCTCAAACCCATCATGGTAATCCATCACCATGTTATAACATCCCTTTACCGTTCCATCCACAGAAAACACAGGAATATTTTTACTTTTCCCAATTTCAACAATCCTGCAAATCAAACTTGGATTTTTTATCGTCTCAGTCAATATAACTAATCCGCTAAAATCAATATACTTTACCAGATCAAAGAGCTGGCTTTCACCAGAAACATCCCTGTCCTTATCGTCAACATCTGTCCTGAAATCTTCTTCCATATCTGTATTAGAAGAAAATGCAATTGTATAATAATCATACTCTATACTTTCTTTCCGCAGCAAATTAATAAATGACATCGGAATCTGGTTAAAAATACGGCTCCCACATACACCAATTGTTTTTCTTTCCTGTTGCTCCATACACTTTCTCCTTTAAAAAAGGGCACCGCCAGCGCTGGTGCCCTAGCAAGAATTGCTTCGCAATTCTTGTCGATGACCACTGCGTTACAGCGCAATTTCCTATCGCATAAAAAAGGTGCGAAGCCTTTCCAAGCTCGAAAACACCCCGCCAGGCAAGGCTGCTATCGCATCCCACTCTGCCATTCATACATGTCTGCAAGCGTTACTGTATCAATTACGCTATTCACTGCATCATTTATTTTCTTATATAAAATTACACTGACGCAGCTTTCCTGCTTATTGCACTGGTTCTCTTCATACTCTAAACAAGGGACTGGCGCCATATTCCCTTCTGTAATCCGGAGAATTTCACCTACTGTATATTCCTCCGGCTTCCGTACCAGAAGATATCCCCCCTGGGCGCCACGGACGCTGCGGATCAGGCCCGCCTTATTTAAGGTAGCAACAATCTGCTCCAGATATTTATCAGAAATATTCTGACGTTCTGCGATATCCCTGAGTTTTATAGGCGAACCATCACTGTTTGTCACCATATCTAACATTAAATTCAGCGCATACCGCCCTCTTGTTGTTATTTTCATGCTGAAACCCTCTTTTCCTGAAGCATTTCCGGCAACTATACTACAGTTTCTTAAAAAGAACGGTTTAACAAAAACTGGCACAATTCCTGTTCTTTTTTTGTATTCCTGCTATTTAGAAATTCCACATTCCCCCGATTTTTGGCGTCTGTCAGCCTGCCGGCCTCCATCAGGCGGCGGCGCATCTCCCTGGCTGTCCCATTCCCTCCATCAAAGATTAAAACCTCTTCCCCTGCAACTTCTGCAATCATCTCCCGTGCAAATGGATAATGGGTACATCCCAGTACAATTGCTGAAATTTTCTCTTTCTGTATTCCCCATAAAAGTTCTGTCAAATACTTGTGAAGCTCTTCACTTTCCAAATCACCACGCTCTACAAACTCCATCAGCCCAGGGCAGGGAAGTGGAATAATCTGAGCCTCATCTTCATATTTTTGCATCAGCTTCTGGAATTTCTCCTGACAAAGCGTCATAGGGGTCGCCATAACTACAACTCTCTGGCCTGGGCAGGAAAGGACAGCCGGCTTAATTGCCGGCTCAATCCCAACCAAAGGCAAATCAGGATACATTTTGCGAAGTACCGCCACTGCTGCGCTAGTCGCCGTATTACAGGCAACAACGATTGATTTAGCCCCTTTCCCCAATAGCGCCTGTACATTTTCAATCGTAAGCGCCCTCACTTCCTCAAGCGTCTTGGTTCCATATGGAGCATGTTCAGAGTCACCAAAATATAGATAATTCTCATTTGGCATTACCTTAATCAACTCCCGGAGTACACTAATCCCTCCCACACCTGAATCAAACACACCAATAACTTCCCTGTTTTTCATGATACTGCCCCACCTCCGGCAGAAAACATTATACTTATATAACTTCCTGCCTTTCAGTCTTTATCGATAATTTCTTTATAAAAATCTGTATAATCTGTGCGTCCCTCTTTCATAGCGGCAATTGCTGAACGCGGGTGCTGGTTTAAATGCCCTGTCAGAAGATAAGGAATGGAAAATCCCCACTCAACCCCTTCCTTTTCCAATGGGACAATATTCTTTTCAATAAACTGTATTACCGGGAACAGCTTATATTTTGGATTCTTTAAAAAGCCCATCAAAAGTTCCATTGCACAGTTTCCTGCCCCACGGCCCATTCCTGCCATCGTTGCATCCAGATAGGAAACGCCCCTTGCGCATGACTCTATTGTATTTGCAAATGCAAGCTGCTGGTTATTATGCGCATGCATCCCAATATATTTTCCATACTTCTCCGCAACTTCCATATATTGATCCGAAATCTCACGGATTTGCTCTGGAAACAACGAGCCAAAACTATCGACAATATAAATCCCATCCACGCAGCTCTGCCCCAGCATTTCCAAAGCCATTGCGATATCTGATTCCTTTGCATTAGAAATGGACATAATATTGCAAGTAGTCTCATACCCCTTCCGGTTGGCGTCCTCAACCATATCAATCGCTGCCGGCATTGTGTTTACATAAGTTGCCACCCGTACTAAATCTACCGGGCTGTCGCTTCGGTCACGGATATCCTCCTTATAGTTGCATCTCCCCACATCTGCCATAATAGATATCTTCAAATCAGTATCATTATCCCCAACAATTTCACGGATATGTTCATCTGTAGCAAATTTCCACTTTCCAAATTTACTGGCGTCAAACATTTCTTTATCAGCACGGTAGCCAAATTCCATATAGTCTACCCCTGCCTTTACATTTGCACGGTAAAGGCTTCTGACAAATTCATCCTGAAAAAAGAAATCATTGACAAGGCCTCCGTCGCGGATTGTTGCATCCAACACCTTAATATCTGGGCGAAATGATAATAAATTCCCTTTATGAGCCACTTTTCTTATCCTCCAATTCTATGCTTAATTATTACTGCGTTTCATATTTATCTTTTTATTCCCCTTACCGGAAAATAATTTTTTGTACTTTGCAAGCTTTGCTTTAGGCGCCTTAATTACCAGGTTCTTCCCCGTATTTTTCAGCGCATCTTTTCCGACAGAAGAAATAGATACTGTACGGAACGTAATCTGCTTTAAATTCTTACAATTAAAAAAGGCTTTTTTCCCTATTTTAGCAACATTCCTGCCTACTACAACCCTGTTTACCTTTTTATTTCCTGAAAAAGCATTATCTGCAACCGCAACTACTTTATATGTAACTTTATCTACTGTTACCTTTTCAGGAACTGTAATAGCCGATCCGTTTTTCTTTACTGTCCTGTAATAGGAAACAGCCGGATTCCCAATAGCTGCAGATACGACCTTCACCTTGCAGTTTTTTGATGGCACAGTTAAAACCGAACCCTTCTTTGCCGGTCTCTTTGTCCCTATACTATCATTATTACCATCCCCTGCGGTATCCTTTTCATCACCCAAAAAATCATCCTGCGTATCATCTGCTGCATCTTCATAGTCATCGTCCCAGACGCCATCCTGCGTATCATCTTCTATATCTCCATAATCATCGTCCCAGACGTCATCCTGCGTATCATCTGCTATATTTTCATAGTCATCGTCCCAGATGTCATCCTGCGTATCATCTATGATATCTTCATAATCATCGTCCCAAAAATCATCCTGCGTATCATCTGCTGCATCTTCATAGTCATCGTCCCAGATGTCATCCTGCGTATCATCTGCTGCATCTTCATAGTCATCGTCCCAGAAATCATCCTCAATATCATCTGTGATATCCTCATATCCATCGTCCCAAAAATCATCCTGGCTGTCATCATCCCAAAAGCTTCCATCATTATTATCCGGAATATCTTCAAAGTAATCCCCAGCCCTATACTGCCTGCTGCCTGTCCCCCTTCCAGACTGCGCTGAAGCAGTATCTGTACAAACCAATAGTAACGCTGCTGCAAGCCATACTGCCAATATCTTCCGAAATTTATGTTCCCTCATGCAATCACCCCTTCCTGTGCGCTTACGCTAACAACGATTATTGTAATTTCCTATAAGCCAAAAGAAAAGGCTGCGTCTGAAACGCAGCCTTTGAATTAAAGTTAACCCAAAATGCCGGTTCCTGAATTTTGAGTCCTAGCTATACAGCCAGGTGGGCAACCGCACTCACGTTTCTGCCTTCCACTGCATATCGGTGGCTTGACATCCTCGTAAAAATGTAGGAATCCCAATTCAAAAGTGTAGGTTCAAAATATCAGGAGTATCGAACACCCCAGGCAGTTGTTTTTTTCTTTTTCTAGTCTATAATCAGTATATACACTTTTCACGAAAATTACAACTATAAATCGCATGAAATTTTTGTATATTTAAAAAATTATTTCTATTCACGGTCTGTTGTTAAAATACAACTGGCCGTGAATAGAAATAAAAAATTGTTGTTATTTATTACCAAAAGTGTTACAGTATTTCTATATTTTTGATTAGATGGAGGCGATAGAAATGGGACAATCTACAATCAGTATACATTTGGATGATGCCATAAAAAAGCAATTTGATAACCTTTGTGCAGAATTTGGGATGTCTGCATCCACAGCATTTAATATTTATGCTAGGGCAGTCGTACGGCAAAGAAAAATTCCTTTTGAAATTACAGCAGACAGCGACCCCTTCTATGGAGAAACTAATACAAAATTCTTAAAAGAATCCATAGAACAGATGGAACAGCATCCAGAGAAAAATATCGTGAAAACATTAGAAGAACTGGAGGAACTTGCAGATGGCTGATATCTCATTTTCAGAACAGGCATGGGACGAATTTCAATACTGGATGGGACAGGATAAAAAAACAGTGAAGCGGATTACGTCACTGATAAAGGATATCAGCCGAAGCCCCTTTGAAGGAATTGGCAAACCGGAACCACTGATTGGAGAGAAAGGGAAATGGAGCAGACGTATTAACGATACTGATCGTTTAGTATACTCAGTTACTGAACGAGGCGTCAATATCTATCAATGCAAAGGACACTATAATGATAAATAATAGTTACTATTCACGGTCAATTTCAGAAGACTAACAATCTTATCATACCTGCACATAAGATTGTCAGTTTTCTGAATGAAGAAACTGTTAAGAATGCCCCTGCACAATAAGAACTGTCACGAATCAACTTACCATCCGCAGTCAAATAAAATCCTCCACACATGTACATTCTTCAAAGGAAAAACGGAATACCGTCCCTTCCTGCTCTACGCTTTCTACCTGGATATCCCCGTCATGCCGCAGGGCAATCTGCTTTGCTATCATCAGCCCCAATCCGGTCCCCTTCTCATTCTGCCGCATTTTAGATGTATAAAACTTTTCAAATATAAACGGAAGCTGCTCTTTTGAAATCCCAACTCCATAATCCCGTATGGATACACAATACCGATTCTCCTTTTTTTCAACGGTAATGTGGATCTTTCCATTCTCCTTAGAAAATTTAACGGCATTATCCACTATAATCATAAACATCTGGCGCAGCCGCCCATAGTCCCCAAGAATCAGGCAAGGCTCTTCTTCCGGCGCAGACAGGGAAATGCGTATTCCTTTTTCTTTCCCAACCATATTTCCGCTGCGGATGACATCCTGGAAAACCTGCATAAGGCTGACTGGTTCTTTTTCAATTTCAAAATCCGGATTCTGCATTTTGGACAAAATAAACAAATCACCGACCAAGCGCTCCATCCCCCTGCACTCCTGAAGCATCCTTCCATATAACTCTGTAATCTGTTCCTGCTCCTCTAAAATCCCATCCGCCAATGTTTCCGTATAGCCGCGCATTACTGTAATCGGCGTCCGCAGCTCATGCGATACATTTGCAAAGAAGTCCCTCCTTGCCTGTTCCAGCTCCTCATGCTCCCTGGCAGACCGCTGCAGTTCCCCAGACAAATGATTTAAAGATACTTCCAAAATGCCGATTTGGGAATACGGCCTTTTTACCGTAATCTTAGAATAGTCCCCGCCGGCCAAAGCCCCAATCCGCTTTCCTATCTTTTCAAGCGGCCTGGACAAAAAGCTTGAAAAAACAACTGCTACCAGATAGGAAAGGACAACCGCTACAATAATGCTTAATGTAATCAGATACCGCCCTTCCCGCACCCCCATTGTCTGCCTGTCAATCATTGAAACCATAATAACAGCGCCAATTACCTCTTTCGTCTCCCTGTCCTTTACTGGAAGAGAGACACAAAGCGTTGTCATGCCTCCATAAACCTTATCGTGGCTGGAACTGGAAGCAATTTTGCCAAGGAATGCTTTCTCAACAACAGAAACCATATCTTTAGACAAATTTGTTTTCTCTATCTGTGCATTCACATACTCTTCCTGCAGCGGCTTTTCTGCCTGTTTATTTGACACCACCCATACATCTGTATTTTCTGCCTGTTCCATTTCATCCACATAAGCAATATACTTTCCAAATCCCGTTGGTTTTTCTTTATATGCAAACCTGGAAACACGCTTTGATATCGCTTTCCCCTGGCTCGTCAGAATCTGTACATACGAACGGACATAATTTTTCTCATAAAGCATGATAAAAATAAAACCAATCAACACCCCTGTCAGAGTCAGCAGAAACGCAAAGGAAGTATAAATGCGCAATACTACATCATTTTTCTGGAGATAACGCAGCAAAAGAAGCCTTTTTTTCTTTTTCTGTACCATAAAAACAGACCTGTCCTTTTTCTCTTCTACTTGTCGTCCTCATTCACTTCAAATTTATAGCCAACCCCCCAGATTGTCTTAATGCTCCAATCCGGATGCTCTACTGTATCCAGCTTAGCACGCAGCCGCTTTATATGGGAATCCACGGTCCTGCTGTCCCCATAATAGTCATATCCCCATAAGCTGTCCAGCAAATTATCCCTTGTAAACACCTTATTGGGGTTACTTGCTAATGTCCACATCGTCTCAATCTCTTTTTTTGTCAATGGCACACGTTTCCCATCTACCGCAAAAGAATATTCTTCCAGACTGACTACCAGGTTGCTAATCCGTATTACATTCCCTGCATCCTTAACATCCTCCGGCTTCTGCAGACGTCTTAAAACTGCCCGGAGGCGCGCCATTACTTCACTTGGACTAAAAGGTTTGACAATATAATCATCCGCCCCAATATCCAGCCCCATAATTTTATCAAAATCTTCTCCCCGCGCTGTAATCAGGATAATTGGCACGCTAGACTGCTTACGGATTTCTTTGCATACCTCATATCCATCCTTTACAGGCATCATTACATCCAGCAAAACAGCAATTGGTGAAAAGTCTTCAAACATATGCTCCGCTTCAATCCCATTTTTAGCAACAAGCGGCTCGTACCCCTCTTTCCTGACATAAACCTTTAGAATATCTGTAATATCCTTATTATCATCCGCAATCAATACATATTTCATCGCACAGGCTCCTCTCTTTCCAATCTTTTAGGAACTGCCACGAAATATGGTAAATTATTTGGGGACAGTCCCTTACTGTTATGTTCCAATCCATAGCCCTCTACACCTCTCACGGTTACTATTCACAGCTTATCACCAATTTATGTCAAAAAAAAGAAGTTTTTGACACTCTTCTGCCACTATCAACGGCTATACTAAATTTATATAGTAGCATTACTATAAGTATTAAGTGTCGGCCAGGCCAATGATAAACTTCCCCTCTGGCTGGCAGAATGGAGTTATTATGAAAAGTATTCCAAAATTTCTTCTCCTTGCTGCTATATTGTCATCTCTGACAATCCTGCCGGGAAAAGAAAGCAGTGCAGAGGATACTCTTTTACCGGAATTTACGTCTTTAGAGACAACTTCGTCAAATGATATTATCTTTAAAGGCAAAAGCTCTTTTAATGAAAATGCCTCCTTTGCAAAATATGAAAAAAATATTTTACAAGAAGATACTTTTACATTAAAGGTACTTGATGCCGACGAAGATTGCGATATCAGCTTTAAAAGCTCTGATACCGACGTTCTTACCGTAAAACAGCTATCCGGAAACACCTGCTCCTATACTGGTGTTGGGTATGGAACTGCAAAAATTAAGGTTAAGATTACAAAAACGACATTCCTGATTTTTAAGGAACAAAAAACGCTCACAGCCAAAATAAACGTGACGCCACGTGCCGTAAGTGTTGTTTTCCGCCAGAACATGCGTGAAATGCCAGAAGGCACAAAACTGAATCTTCCTTACACAATCCGCCCAAGTATATCGGAGGAGGTTCCGGTCTTTGAGTCGCAGAATCCCAGAATTGCCACTGTTTCAAAACAAGGCAAAGTGACTGCCAAAAGAACCGGAAAAACCACAATTACAGCAACAATTTCCAATGGCCAGAAGGCCAGATGTAAAATCGTTGTTGTTGAATCTACAGAAGAAGATTTCGAGTAATACGGAAAGGGGACTGCCGGTTGATCCGCGGTCCCCTTTTTGCATATGTGCCGTTACTTCTTTCTCCCTCTTAGGAACTGCTAAGAATTAATTTCTTAACAGCTCCTTATAATTGTCCCCCCGCCAAGCACGGTATTCTCCTGATAAAATACAACTGCCTGCCCAGGTGTGACAGCACGCACCTTTTGGTCGAATACAATAAAAACTTTGTCCCCCTCCAGTTTTTCTATTGTACACATCTGCCCTTTATCTGCATAACGGATTTTTGCCATCATCCGCTGCCCTTCCTCAAAATGTTCCACTGCCATACAATGGAGCTGTACTGCCTCAAGCGCATCCACATAAACATCCTCAGCTTTGCCAATCACTACTTCGTTTGTATCAGGGCGCAGCTCTGTCACAAAAACAGGATAGCCAAATGCAAGATTCAGCCCCTTCCTCTGTCCAATTGTATAATTAGTAATTCCGCTGTGTTTTCCAATGACATTGCCGGATGTATCTACAAAATTTCCTTCACAGGGCTTCTTTCCAGTCTCTTCCTCTAAAAAGCGTTTATAATCATTATCTGGAATAAAACAGATATCCTGGCTGTCAGGTTTATGAGCCACCTGCAGACCCTGGTTCGCTGCAATACAGCGGATCTGCTCTTTCTCATACTCCCCTGCAGGCATTAATGTATGGGAAAGCTGCTCCTGCGTCAAATTATACAAAGCATAGCTTTGATCCTTCCTGTCAAACTTTGAGCGGGCAATAGCATATCTCCCATTCGGGAGCTTTTTAACGCAGGCATAATGGCCGGTTGCAATATAATCTGCGCCAATTTCCAGGCTCCGGCGCAAAAGAGCCTCCCACTTAACAAAACGGTTGCAGGCGATACATGGGTTCGGCGTACGGCCTGCCTGGTACTCCTGCACAAAATAGTCAATTACCTTCTGTTGAAAAATATCGCGAAAGTTCATTACATAATGTGGAATCCCCAAAATACCAGCTACTCTTTTTGCATCCTCCACCGCGCTCAGCCCGCAGCATCCGCCTTCCTTTTCCAAAATGCCAGCTGGTTCTTTCTGCCAGATTTCCATCGTGACGCCAATCACTTCATACCCCTGTGCCTTTAAAAGGTATGCCGCAACAGAGGAATCCACGCCGCCTGACATCCCAACGACAACCTTCTTACTCATCTCCAATATCCGCTTTTGGCGGCTCCAGCCCTTCAATCTTAATATTATGCTTTTCCGCATAGTCCCAAAGTGCTGCATGGATTGCCTCTTCTGCAAGCAGGGAACAATGTACCTTTACCGGAGGAAGACCGTCCAGTGCTTCCATTACCGCTTTATTTGTTACCTCAAGTGCTTCATAAATCGTCTTTCCCATAACCAGTTCCGTTGCCATGCTGCTTGTTGCCACTGCGGCGCCGCAGCCAAATGTCTTAAATTTACAATCCTTTATTACCTTCGTCTCTTCATCAATATCCAGGTAAATACGCATAATATCGCCGCATTTTGCATTCCCTACTGTACCGACGCCGCTGGCGTCCTCAATCTCCCCTACGTTCCTTGGATTCGTAAAATGATCCATCACCTTTTCACTGTACATATCTTCCTCCATTCCGAGAGCTTTACTGTTTAGAAGCTGTAAATAATCAATTTACTGTTCCTTATTGCTTTTAACAAAATCTTCATACAATGGCGACATGCTGCGCAGCCGCTCTACAATCTGCTTAATGCTGTCAACCACATAATCCATGTCCTCCTTTGTCGTCTCCCCAGACAAAGTCATGCGAAGCGATCCATGTGCGATCTCATGCGGAAGCCCAATCGCCAATAACACATGGGATGGATCCAATGACCCAGAAGTACATGCCGAACCGCTCGAAGCGCAGATTCCTCTCTGATCCAGCATAATCAGCATGGATTCCCCTTCTATAAAACGGAAACATATGTTGATATTGTTGGGCAGGCGTTCTGTCCTGTCTCCATTTAACCGTGCATATGGCACTTCTTTTAATATCCTGTCAATGGCGTAATCCCTTATGGCTTTTTCTTTCTCTGTATTTGCCTGCATCTTCTGCATAGCAGACTGCACTGCTGCGCCAATGCCCACGATTCCCGGAACATTGTGCGTACCTGCACGGCGCGAACGCTCCTGGGCTCCGCCATGAATTAAGGAATCCAGCTTAACGCCATCTTTTATATAAAGAAACCCAATCCCTTTCGGGCCATGAAACTTATGCCCGCTCGCACTTAACAAATCAATGTGCATCTTTTCCACATCTATCGGGATATGCCCAAATGCCTGCACTGCATCTGTATGGAACAAAACCCCGTGCCTTGCGGCAGCCTCGCCAATCTTTTCAATTGGTTCTATCGTGCCAATTTCATTATTTGCAAACATGATGCTGATTAAAATTGTGTCAGGACGGATAGCAGCTTCTACCGCTTCCGGCGATACCAGCCCATTTTCATCCACATCCAGGTAAGTCACTTCATATCCCTGGCGTTCCAGATATTCACAGGTATGCAAAACCGCATGATGCTCTATCTTAGAGGTAATAATATGTTTCCCCTTTTCCTCTAACGCTGCAGCTGCCCCTTTCAAAGCCCAGTTATCACTTTCACTTCCGCCGCCTGTAAAATAAATCTCTCTGTCTTTTGCCCCCAGCGCTGCTGCTATTATGCCTCTCGCATCTTCCACTGCCTTCTTCGATTTTTGTGCAAAATCATAGACACTGGATGGGTTGGAATAGTTTTCCCTTAAATAAGGCATCATCTCATCCAGAACCTCCTGCCCTAAAGACGTCGTGGCAGCATTATCCAAATAAATCAGTTTGTCCATTTTTTCTCTCTCCTGCTCTATGTTCTATATTTCCTATCGGTTTACTAGTATATTGATATAATGCTATTTTATACCCTTTTTCCCTAATGTCAAGACCTGCTTTTACTTTTTATGTACACGCCCCTCCAAATCCAGTTTTCCATTTACTGAGACAGCGTTTACATATTGGGCAAATTTCCGTTTTTGGGAAGTTTTGGACAAAAGCCTTGTTTCTTTTCCCTTCTGAAGGCATGGAAGCATCCTTGCACTAAGCCTGCCTGAATCTGTAATATCAATTTCCAAGACAGTCGTATAAAGTGTCCTCTCATTAAACCAAAAATTGCCAAGGCTGTAAAATATTGGCACGCCTTTATACCATTCTATCCCCTGCAGGCAATGAGTATGCGCGCCTACCACGGCATCCGCTCCTGCATTAATATAATCTCTTGCCTGGCTTCTCTGCGCATCCTCTAACTCTGTACTGTATTCCGTCCCCCAGTGTACATATGCAATTACATAATCCGCTTTTTTTGCCGCCTTCCTAATCTCCTTTACATATTCCCTATCCTGGTATGTACGGAAAACGCCCGGGCTGTCTTTGCCTGCTCCGGGCGTCATTCTATATTTTTCTGCCCTTGTAGCAGCTACAATTGCTATTTTCTTATTTTTAATCGTAAGATATGCCGGTTTTTTTGCTTCTTTTTTATTTTTCCCGGCGCCGACTGTTTGGAATCCGGCTTTCTTTAAATAACTAAGCGTATCCAGGAATGCTTCTTCCCCATAGTCAAAAATATGGTTATTGGCAAGCCCTGCCACATCTACGCCAAGAGCTTTAAGATATTTGAGGTTTGACGGATGGCTGCGGAACGTATATGCTTTGCCCTCCATTGGTTTTCCCCGTTTGCTGACACTGAATTCATTATTTATTACCATGCAGTCATACCCCTGCATTTTCTCAACCAGCTCCTTACTGATTACCTTAGAAAAACCGCCCTTTTGCTCCATATGGCGCATCACCGCGCTTGTTTCATCAAGACAAATATCCCCGGCAAAACCCAGGTGAACCGTTTCCGTGTCCTCTGCCTGCCCTTCCCCGATAGCCTGCCCTGCTGTCTCCACCCCATCCTTTACAGCAGGCGTCTCTGTAACAGCTAAATCAGGAGCAGCCGTTTTATGCGGTTTCCCTGTTGCTGATGGACGCACCCCTGCCCCGGCTGGCATATTCTCTTTTACTGCAAAAGCAAAAAACAATATGCCAAAAAGAAATACAGCAATGGCCGCCCCTTTCAATAATTTCTTCATTTGTAATCCCCTCAATCAATAGGTGTCCCCAATGTCTTTTATCACAATTCCTGATACCGGCGGGCATGCCACCTGTATTGTTCCATTATTTACCATATACATCTGCATTTCATCTGAATACCCTTCACGGTTTGTAATAAACAGCCTTGCCATCCTTGTCTGGTAGGTAATTCCCAGACGCCAGACAGGAATATTTACCTGGCGCTCTTCTTCACTGCGGTTGATAATTACTACAATCTTATCATCTTCATCAAAACGCCCAAAACTAATCAGGTTATACTCGCCTAAAAGGAACATAATGGAACCTGTTTTAATTACCTGATATTCTTTGTGAATCCGGATAATTGCTTTGTGGTAATCAATCAAATCCATATCTTCATGCCCCCACGGATAGGCGCGGCGGTTATCCGGGTCCGTCCACCCGCACAGGCCTGCCTCATCGCCATAATAAATTGTCGGCGCGCCCGGCCACATCATCTGTATCATAACGCCAAGGCGGAACACGGCCTTATCTACCCCTTCATTTGCCGACGCCGCTCCACATGAATTTGTCCTTCCCACACGGCTGTTCGTCCTTGTCAGGAAACGGGAATGGTCATGGTTTGAAAGCTCGTTCATTGCAACCTGCAAAGACTGTGTGCAAAACCTTGTCATGGCATGGCGCATCGCACCAAAAAATGCATCTGCATTTCCTTTTAAATCCCCACGAAATTCATCGCTGTGCTTTTCCACGCCTGTTAAAAACCACGTAATCGGTTCCATAAAAGCATCGTAGTTCATCACCGTATCCCATTGGTCGCCCTGAAGCCACCCCGTCGGATCGCCATAATGCTCTGCCAGTATTATGGCGTCTGGATTTGCCTCTTTTACGGCCTTTCGGAACTCTCTCCAGAAATAATGGTTATATTCGTCAGAATGACCTAAATCCGCCGCCACATCAAGACGCCAGCCATCTACGTTAAATGGTGGGGAAACCCATTTTTTCCCGATTTGCAGGACATATTCAAACAACTCCCTGGACTCTTCATAATTTAGCTTTGGCAAAGTATCATGTCCCCACCAGCCATCATAATCCGTATTATACGGCCACAAATTCTCTGTAAACTTAAAGTAATGGCGGTATGGGCTTTCCGCTGATATAAACGCCCCTTTTGCATACCCTGGCGCATCCTCATAAATGCACTCCCTGTCCAGCCACTTATTAAAGGAACCACAATGGTTAAACACGCCGTCCAGAATCACTTTCATGCCACGGCGGTGGACTTCCTCTACAAACTCTATAAAAAGCTGGTTGCTCGCTTCCAGGTTTTCCTTATCTGTTACACGGCAGATATAACGGGATGCATTCTTATTTGGATGGTTTGCATCATACGTCAGCTCCCCATTCTCTCCACGTTTCAAAAATTCCCCCTCATCCTTTACTATCCTTCCAATATGGGGGTCAATATAATCATAATCCTGTATATCATACTTATGGTTAGAAGGCGACACGAATACTGGGTTCAGATAAATAACTTCTACCCCCAAATCCTGTAAGTAGTCCAGTTTTTTCATTACCCCGGCAATATCGCCGCCGTAAAACTCCCGCACACCCATCTCTGCCGGATATTTATTCCAATCCGTCACCCTAGTTGTCCCTTCCCCGATATAAATATACTCATCATCCTCCACGTCATTACTGCGGTCGCCATTGTAAAAACGGTCTATATAAATCTGATAGAAAATCGCGCCCTTTGCCCAATCCGGCGTAGAAAATGACGGGGTAATCCAAAAATTATAATAATTCTCTATGTTATCACAGACCCCAACCGAATTATAATAACAGACAAATGTGCCGCAATGTATTTCAAAATAATATTCTACGCGCTCTGTCCCAAGCTGGATGCCGCCCTCATAATAATCAAATATCCTATCATTAGATATCTTACTCATTTTCTGGCGTTCTTCACCACATACTAAATACACCTCATCCAGATTTTCCCTGCCCGCACGGAAACGGATGGTAACATACTCGTTTTCTTTTGGGTCTACTGGTTCACGGTACATCTGTGTCCCATCACTAAACAATGCCTGCGGATTAAAAATCATCGCAAGATTGTCAATATAAAACTGTGTCTTTAACGGCTTCGACATCTGGTCCAGACGGATATTCAGCTCCATACATTCCTCCACTCCCTGCATTTCAGCAGACTTTGCATTATATCCTTTTATTGTATCGCATTCTTTCCACTGTTACAAGAAATTTTTTCCAATCCACTCTAAAAGTAACTCTTTTTTATTCCTTCCCGGTTCCTCCAGCACATACTCCAAAGCCATTTTTAACACCTTCCCAACTTCCGGCCCCTGTAAAATCCCTGCATCAATCAAGTCTTTTCCTGAAATCTGCAGGTCTTTTAACTCCAATGCCGCCTTTGACTGAAGGACATCCTGCCACAGCCCTGCCGCGCTGCAAATCCTTTGCAGCTTTTCGCCTATTGTGACTGGATTTTGCGCCAGGGCGTCGCTCATCTGCACCAAAAACAAAAGCGGCATAAGGTCTTTCCCAATTTTTGAAACTGCACGCCGCATTGCCCCAGGGCTTTCCGAAAAACGGTAATCATGCCAAAGGACAAGACGCTTTACCAGGGCAATTGTCTCATTGTCAAACGTAAGGCGCTTTAAAACCCTGTCTGCAATCTGCCCGCTTATCTTCTGATGGCCATGAAAATGCCCGGTTCCTGCTTCATCTATTGTCATCGCGTCAGGTTTCCCTATATCATGGAACAGCATGGCAACACAAAGGATGCTGTGCTGCTTTGCAGTCAGCCCTTCCACCAATTTTCCTGCCAAAATTTCCGACTCAGCAGAAACCAGCCCAGAATCAAAATGGTTAGAGTATTTTCCAAAAAAGTAATTCATCGCCTCAATACTGCGAATGGTATGTTCTCCCACCGTATAAATATGATGTGGATTTTTCTGCTCCAGTTCCATCATCTTATCAAATTCCGGGAAAAACACCCCTGTCATGCCCGATTGGTATGCTACCCTAATCTGCGCGGCATCTTTTGACACCAAAAGCTTTACCAGTTCTGTCCTAATACGTTCTGCACTGATTTTCTGCAGGTCTTTTGCCCGTTCTTTCATTGCCTGCAGTGTCTTATCTTCAATTGCAAAACCCAGCTGCCCTGAAAACCGAACGGCACGGAGCATCCTGAGCGCGTCTTCATCAAACCGTGCCCCTGCATCCCCCACGCAGCGTATTATCCGGCCTTCAATATCCTGCATCCCTGAAAAAGCATCTACTACTCCCCTGACAGGATGGAAGGCCATTGCATTAATTGTAAAATCCCGCCTCTCCAAATCCAGTACCAGGTTATCGGTAAATTCCACATTTTTCGGATGGCGGCTGTCCTCATATTCCCCATCAATCCGGTAAGTCGTCACTTCATAACCAACATGGTTTTTCATAACAGTTACTGTCCCATGCTCAATCCCTGTATCTATTGTCCTGCGAAACAGCGCCTTCACCTGCTCCGGCCTGGCCGATGTCGTAATATCCCAGTCCTGCGGAACCCTTTTTAACACCATATCCCGTACACAGCCTCCAACTGCATATGCTTCATATCCTGCATTTTCCAGCGTTTCTATTATCTGTCTTACATCCCTTGGCAGTTCCATCATCTTTTTTCTTCCTTTTAAGCCCAAAAGACCTTACTGATTTCCTTCTTTTGGAAATCAGCAAGGCCTCATATTTTATTTCTTTTTACAAAATTACAAATACTTTTTCAACAGCTCTGTTTTATCCGTCTTTTCCCACGGCAAATCCAAATCATTTCTTCCAAGATGCCCATAAGCGGCCGTCTGCTTATAAATTGGACGGCGCAGGTCTAACATCTTAATAATCCCCGCCGGGCGCAAATCAAAGTTTTCACGGATAATCTCTTCTAACTTGCTCTCCGAAACCTTCCCTGTCCCAAAAGTGTCTACCATTACAGAAGTAGGCTGCGCAACTCCAATTGCATAAGAAAGCTGGATCTCACATCTCTTTGCAAGCCCTGCTGCCACAATATTCTTTGCGACATAACGTGCTGCATATGCGGCGCTCCTGTCCACCTTCGTACAATCTTTTCCAGAAAATGCCCCGCCGCCATGACGCGCATACCCGCCGTATGTGTCTACAATAATCTTACGCCCTGTCAGGCCGCTGTCCCCATTTGGCCCCCCAATAACAAAACGTCCTGTCGGGTTGATAAATACTTTTGTATTCTCATCAACCAGCTCCTGTGGCAAAACTGCGTCAATAACATACTTGCGGACATCTGCGTGAATCTGTTCCTGTGTTACCTCTGCTGCATGCTGGGAAGAAATAACTACGGCATTGATATGTACCGGCTTATCTTCCTCATCATACTCTACAGTCACCTGGCTCTTCCCATCAGCACGCAAATATGGCAGCATCCCATTTTTACGTACTTCCGTCAGCTTCTTTGTAAGCTTATGTGCCAGCGCAATCGGATATGGCATATACTCTTCTGTTTCATCTGTAGCATAACCAAACATCATTCCCTGGTCGCCAGCGCCAATCGCCTCAATCTCTGCATCTGACATTGTATTTTCCCTTGCTTCGAGCGCTCTGTCCACACCTCTTGCAATATCCACTGACTGGTTGTCCAGCAGGATTTTAACCTCGCAGGTATCGCAGTTAAAACCTTTCACATCATCGTCATAGCCAATTTCACGGATTGTCTCACGGACAATCTTCTCATAATCAACGCTTGCCTTCGTTGTAATCTCTCCCATTACCATAACAAAATTAGTGGTAATCGTCGTTTCACACGCAACACGGCTCATCGGATCCTGGGCCATCAATGCATCTAAGATAGCATCTGATATATTATCGCAGATTTTATCTGGATGCCCCTCTGTTACTGATTCTGACGTAAATAAATGTTTCTCCATGATTAACCTCCTCTTTCTGCTGCCTTTGCAGCCTGTATACCGGGTTCTCATTCATCTAAGGAGTGCTTTTAAGCAGGGCAGAACTACCTGATTAAACATAAAGGCTTCCTTCCTGCAGGCAAGAAAAAAATCCGTTTTATCGAAATGCATCAATAAAACGGATTGAACTACCACTTCAACTCCTCTTATTGATCGATTTCTCGCTGAGATTGGCACCTTCCTGATAAGACAGGGGTTGCCGTGGTTTCATAGAGCCTTCACTCTCCACCACTCTGAATAAGAGTCCCTAATATTATTTAATGACATATTTTATATGCCTGATTCACTTTAATACTATAACGCATAACAATGCATCCGTCAAGCCCAAATTTTTATATCTAGCATAAAACATGTTACTATTCACGGCCATTCTAAACATCATTTATGGTTTGCCGGTTCTACATTTACCTGCTTGCCCTTAATTTTAGCATGCTTCATTGCATCAATCACCTCAGAAGCATACTCACGCGGCACTTCTACAAAGGTATAGCTGTCGTACATATCAATTGCACCGACAAGCTCCCCTTCCATACCAGATTCTCCTGCAACCGCACCAAGAATATCACCAATCCGGACCCTGTGCTTTTTCCCAATATTAATGAACAGCCTTACCATGCCAGGCTCTGCCCCAGTGTCCCCAAAGTCCTCTTTCTCTAATTCTGGTACGCCATTATCTCCCATCTGTATCATCAATAACGCTGCCGCCATCTCCAGGGAAGAATATTCTTTATCATCCAAATGCTCTTCTAAAATATCAATCAGCTTGCCAAGGTTCTCACTTTCAATCAGCCCGCCTGCCTTCTCCAATACTTTTTCCGCCTTAATGTCCGTAATGTCATCCATGGACGGAATTGGCTGGCGCTTAATTTTCGTCTTGCAATAACGCTGGATGTCTTTTAACTTGTATATTTCCCTTCCAACTACCAGTGTAAATGCACGCCCGCTCCTTCCGGCACGGCCTGTCCTCCCTATTCTGTGGACATAATATTCATCATCCTGCGGGACGTCATAATTAAAGACAGCTTCCACATCATCCACATCAATCCCCCGTGCAGCAACATCTGTCGCAACCAGGATATCCGTCCTTCCATTGCGGAACCCATTCATTACCCTGTCACGCTGCGACTGTTTCATATCACCGTGCAGCCCTTCGGCAAAATATCCTCTTCCCTTTAAATCTTCGACTAATTCATCTACTTTACGCTTTGTATTGCAAAATACAAGAGAAAGCTCAGGATCATACATGTCTAACAGCCTGGACAGCACCTCGCTTTTCTTACGCGGATTTACCTCATAATAAAACTGGTCAATCTTTGGTACCGTCAGTTCCTTCTTTATTACCTTTACCGTTTCCGGATTTGTTAAATAATTTCTGGCAATTTCCAGGATTGGCTTTGGCATTGTTGCCGAGAACAAAAGCGTCTGGTGCTCCTTAGGAAGCTTCTCCAAAATTGTTTCAATATCCTCCCGGAATCCCATATTCAGCATTTCATCCGCTTCATCCAAAACAATTGCCCCAACCTGCTCCAGTTTCAGCGTCCTGCGGTTAATATGGTCAATTACCCTTCCCGGCGTTCCAATAATTACCTGTACTCCGCCCTTTAATGAACGGATCTGTTTTGAAATCTCCTGCCCTCCATATACCGGAAGCACTTTAATCCCATGCATAAACTTTGCCAGCCTGCGGACTTCATCTGCCGACTGGATTGCCAGCTCCCTGGTCGGGCATAAAACGATTGCCTGCAGCTTCTTATTATGCGGGTCTACCCTCTGTAAAAGCGGAATCCCAAAAGCTGCCGTCTTTCCTGTTCCTGTCTGCGCCTGCCCAATCATATCACGGCCTTCCACTGCAATCGGAATTGATTTTGCCTGAATCGGGCTTGCCTGTTCAAATCCCATCTCTGTAACTGCCCGCAAAATCCGCGGGTCTAAACTTAATTCTTCAAAAGTCATTCTATATCTCCATTCTTTTTCTTAAATATGATAGTTTTCATTGACATGCTGTCACGGTAACGGCAATTCCTGCCAGCAGCCACTATGTAACAGCACAATTTCCTGTTGCACAAAAAAGAACCGCTCCCACAATCAGGAACGGTTTTTTTCTGATTTTTATTTCGTAACAAAAGGGGAAAAATGCATCTGCTATAAATAGCATATCTTACATTTGACATAATCTTAACACAAAATCACCACATTGTAAATAGTAAATTGATAATTTTTACTGTTTTTGTTACTATACTCAATTTCCAAACTAAATTCCACCCCTTCCCCTCTGAATATGGAATTTACTCTGACAAATGCCAGATGT
>RAYE01000064.1 GCA_003612285.1 bacterium D16-51
TGCAGCCCTACCCATTGCCTGCGACGCTTTGAACGCTCGGACTGTGGCGGTAAGGGAGTATCATTATATATCCTGCGCTGTCGTCGCCCGCAAGCTGCTAAACTTGCTCCCCGGCGCGGTGCTGGTCGCTCGGCTGTCCCGGCAAGGAAAAGAAAACCCCGCCGGGATAGTATCATGGCGCACCCGCCGTATGGCTCGGCGCAAAAGGGACGTATCCGATCTGCCCTATGCTGCGCCGCCGTTATCTTGCGCCGCTTTCTTTGTCAAGGTGCTGGAAAGGTTCTGCCGGGGACAGAACAGCGGAAAGGGGGACGCTGCCTGTCCTAAATCAGCTTAAACCTCAAATGAAAGGACAGCCCGCATAAGCCGTGACCGTAAACGGTCGCGTATGTCCTCGTCTATGCCCCAATATACATTTCCCCGCTCGTCGTAGAGCTTACGCATAGACAGGGACGCTATGTAGCTTTCGTAGTGCTTGACGACAATCGCCATAGCTTCCGGGTCGCCCTTTGTTGCGGCTATGATTACCGGGTAGGGTAACAAGCCGCGTTCGGCATTTTCATTGTTACCAGTCTGTGCAGTCATAGGCGCGTTCCTCCAAATAGCGTTTTAGTAGCTCAAAAGAGCTGTTGCGGCGATACTTCACTGTTGTCCTCGGAATGTTGCAGAGCCTTGAAATCTCGGTTTCGCTCATATCGAAGAAATAATACAGCAGGATAGTTTCGCGCTTTTCTTCCGGCAAGCTCCGCAGGGCTTCGGCAAGCAGCTTTGCGGTTATCTCTTTTCCCGCAATAATGAAAGACTGTTCAGCTTCATCATCTGCAAAATATTTGTCGTAGGTAACAAGCTGGCTTTCTTCCAGTGGTGACAGGTCGGAGAATGTTACTTCCCTTGACTGCTGCCGCTTTGTGTCCCTGTGGGCGTTCATTGCTTCGCGCTTCAATGCCTGTTTACAAAAGCCATTAAAAGCACAACGGATTTGCCATTGGGTACGGTTTGGTTCATTCATGTTCTCACCTCCTTTCGCAGCCGCGAAAGCGGGTGATTTTTTCTGATGTCCCCTTTCATAAACCCTCAAAACCGCGCACCCCCGAATAGGCGGTGATTTTGCAAACTTTTTGAAAAAATTTTGCCGGGGGAACACAAAACGCCCGTCTACAAAATTGCAGACGGGCGCAGAGGAATTGTAAGCAGTATTCAGTTGATTAGACAGTTCATATTCATGGGTAGAATTTCCCCCGGCGGTGGACGGGCTTTTTTTGATATGTCAATGACCGTCGGATTTTGTCGATACGGTATGTGCTTCATGGCGGCTACCTCCTTTAGCCGCCGCATTTAACAGTGAAACCGCGTCATTCCTTGAGAAGATAAAAAAGAAACGGCGGCTTTGATCTCTCAAAAGCCGCCGTGTATGAATAGGCGTGTGAAAATACCTCTGCTGTACGACGGCTTTTTTTCTTTTGCCGTCGTGCGGCAGATTACTTTATAATTCAGTTTTCTATAACCTGTTCTTACAAGTCCATGTTAAGAAGTTCAATTACAATGACTTCCGGGCGGTTGTTAAAGCGGATAGGAATAATGCTGTTACCCAATCCCCGGCTAACAATCATATTTGTACTGCCGTTTGTAAACAGCCCTGCGTCATACTTTGGAAATATCCCTTGATCGGGGGCAATCAGCCCGCCGATAAATGGCAGACGGAATTGACCGCCGTGTGCGTGTCCGCTTAGAACCAAATCAATATTGCAATGTGCATAGCTCTCAAATAGTTCTGGTCGGTGTGAAAGTAGAATAGTGTAGCTGCTTTCATCATCAACAAGGCTATTCAGCTTTGCGCTAACCATAGCCGGGGCTTCCCCGAACATATCACCTTTCAACGTGAAATTAGGGTCAGAAAGCCCGATAAGCGTTATCATTCCTTTTTCGTGGTTTAATTGTATCGCTTCATCTTCAAGAACAATTACGCCAATCGCTTCAAGCCCCGTTTTGAGTTCGTCATACTGTGACAGGCTTGCTTCGTGGTTCCCTGTCACATAGTAGACAGGCGCAATATTAACCGCCACTTTTGTGAAATCAAGAGCCACGTCAATATCTGTATGTCCTGCGTCCACGAAATCCCCGGTTATTACAATAATGTCCGGCTTGCTTTCTGATAGCAATTCCAGCAGCTTTTTATTGCCATTCCCAAATTCTGCGTTGTGCAAATCTGATACCTGCACTATCCGAAACCCGGAAAATGCAGGGGGAATACGGCTGCTTGAAATTTTTATGTTACTCACTGTCAACGCCGTATTTCCCCATATCGTCCAAATGAGCAGGGCGAAAATTATAGCACTTAGCATACAGAGTATTATCTTTGTTTTTTTAGTGAGCCATTTTTTCATTTTCCCGCTCCATTTATTCGTTGAGGGATTGCCTTGTCAAATTTCATTATTTTTTTCGTTTTCTGAAAATGTGAATGACAATGACCGCAACTACAATTAACGCAATCCCTCCAAATAAGGGAAGCCATGTGTCAGTAACACTTTGCCAAACAGCACTCCAATTTACATTTTCCGGCATAACCTAAACCTCCAATTCTTCAATTTGTTTTTCCATAACCATATGTTTACATGACAGGTAAGTGGCAATGAAATATCCACCATACACAATCAAGAACATCAAAACAGTAACACCAATATTTGTAGATATGTGCATATTTAGAAATTCTTCTACAATCGCTGTGATTTTTCCAATTCCAAAGGCTGAAAACATTCCTGCAAGCAAAAGCGGCACAACAAAGAATATCGCTATCTGCCTGAATAAAGCTCCGAAAAGTAACCGGCTATCCGTCCCCAGCTTTTGTAATAACCCGTATCGGTAAACATTATCTGCGGTTTCTGTCAACTGTTTTAGGGACAGCAGCGCGGCGCATATCAGCAGAAACACCAGTCCAATATAGCAGCATAAGAATACCAGCAACGCGCAGGAGCCGTAATACATACTGCTCAACATGATTTTTTCAGTATACCGATACCCCTCTGTTTCCCATTCCAGACCAATCGGTATCATTTTCTGCAATATTTCATCTGTATTTATACTGGGTTTATACTGTACTAACAAAATATTTATGTCTTTTGCTAAAGACGCAGCGACATGATCGGGAACAATAAAGGTTCCCCTGTCGTTATTACCTACCGAAGTCATCAAAACAGTTTCACCCAGCGGCTTTTTCCCACCCGGCTGTAAAATCGTCCCATTCAAGTCAATTTCCGTACAGGACTGCAAAAATGAATCAATATATTGCAAAGTGCCTTTGTAATTACAGTTCAAGAGAAATTCATTATCAGCAAGACTTATGGGGGCTTTACCTTGTGCCGCTAATGCACGGTTAAAATCTGAAATGGAAACTACCGAAACACCCACTTCGGGAATGTCACTGTCAATGTGCCATAAGTTTAAGTCCTGTCCCTCAAACAAATCCCCATAGGTTATTTCTGCTTCATAAAGGCTGATCTGCGCTATGCTGTCTGCATAGATACCCATATCCACGTCCCTTGATTTCAGATATGCCGCAATGTCCGTTTCTCCCGCCACATCAATATCCGCAACAACATTCAAATCATAAGGAAGCGAAGCCTTAGACGTTTCATTCATGGTTAAAGCAGAACTTATCCCCACGGATATACCACAAATAGATATGGTGAGCAAAGCGCATACTACGCTCATAGTCATAAAATCCGTCTGCACTTTACTTCCGATCTGTCGGCTTAAAAAGGTATTCAGCCCTTTCAGATAAATTTTCCTGTTTGCCTGTATCGCTGTAAGCAATACTGCCGATACAGAAAAGAAGAAAAGTGCTGTCCCTGCTGCTAATAAAACTACTGCAATCTGAAACCATGAATTTTCGCGGCTGGGAAGTATACCATAGTGCTGAATAATCACGCCGGAAGAAACAATACAAAGGATAGAAAGCGCAGCTAAAGAAATTTGCGCGGCTTTGTTCCTTAGTGCCATGACTTCATTCTTCCTGCTGGCGGTCAACAGGTCGATCAACTTGACCGAAGAAACCGTGCGCACATTAAAAATCATGACAATCAGAAAAATCAATACAAAACAGCCGATTGTCTTTTTCAGCGCACTCATGGAAAAAACAATCTGAAACTTACTCATATCTATTGCAAACAGGCGTAAAGAAAATATGGAAAGTCCCTGTGACAAAAGCAGCCCTAATATAAGCCCAAACACAAGTGACAGAATACCCACGCATAAGGTTTCCCCGGCAAAAATCCTTGATATTTTCCCTTTTTCCATTCCTAACAATGTATAAATCCCCAATTCCTTTTTCCTGCGTTTTAAGAGGAACTGATTTGCATACAGGATAAGAAATGCAAGCACAACAGCCACTACAACAGATAATGCAGAAAGCAATATCCCTAATTGGTCAGAAAGTAATTGCTTTGTTGCGTCAAGATCATTTAATGCTGGCTGGGTCTGAATGGAATTGAAAGCGTAAAACATACTTACCGAAACCGTAAGCGTCAAGAAATAAATCATATAGTCTTGTATGTTTTTACGCACATTGCGAATAATCAATTTACCCTCTGTCATTGGTTTCACCTCCCAATACAGAAACTACCTCCATGATTTCCTCAAAAAACTCTTTCCGTGATTTTGCCCCACGGTGAATTTCGTTGAAAATTTTCCCGTCCTTAATAAAAAGAATACGGCGGCAATAACTGGCTGTGAAAGAATCGTGCGTTACCATGAGGATTGTTGCAGAAAGGTTTTGGTTCAATTCTTCCAGCATATCCAAAAGCATATGGGAAGAACGGGAATCCAACGCGCCCGTAGGTTCATCAGCCAAAACAAGAGCCGGATTTGTTACCATTGCACGGGCGGCGGCTACACGCTGCTGCTGTCCGCCGGACATTTGATAGGGGTATTTTTCTAAGACTTCCGTGATATTCAATGCCCTTGCAATTTCCTGTACCCTTTTATCAATCTCTTTTGCCTTTATGCCGGAAATGGACAGGGCAAGGGAGATATTCTCATACGCAGTCAATGTATCAAGCAGATTAAAGTCTTGAAAGATAAAGCCCAACTTTTCGCGCCGAAAAGCCGACAACTGTTTTCCGCGTAAAGTAGTAATGTCTTTCCCCTCGACTAAAATTTTCCCGCTGGTTACTGTGTCGATTGTGGAAATGCAGTTAAGCAATGTTGTCTTACCAGAGCCGGACGCGCCCATGATACCGACAAATTCCCCTTTTCCAACAGACAGGGAAATACGATTAACAGCTTTGGTAATGTTTCCTTTGTTTCCATAATATTTTTGAATGTCAGAAACCTCTAAAATCGGGGTATTCATAATTTTGCTCCTTTCGCTTTCCTTTTTTGATATTGTACATTCAGAAATTAAAATGCGCCATTAAATAAGATTACATTTACATTACCGAAATGTAAGGTTTCGGGGAGAAAAGAAGCAGACATTTTTCATGCCTGCTCGTACAATCCTGCTTTGTGGGATATTCCTATGTCAAATAAAGATTTTCTTTGGGGAACATGATCTTTACGGTTGTACCATTTTCAAGGCTGCTTGCCACCGATATTTCCATATTCATTTTACGGCATAATTTCCAGCATAAGTATAATCCAATACCTGTTGATTTTCCAAATTTACGCCCATTTTCCCCGGTAAACCCTTTATCAAAAATCCTCGGAATATCTGCTTCGGTTATACCAATTCCATTATCAGAGATAGAAAGGCTGCACCCGTTATCAAAAGAACTCCCCTCAAAAGTAAGAATCAGATTTTCTTTTGCATATTTAACAGAATTAGCTATGATCTGCCCTATAATAAATACACACCATTTCCGATCGGCAAATACTGGAATGTCCAAATTCTCAAATACAGGTCTGCCGTGGGCTTCAATGATCTGTTTGGAATAGCTTTTCAACGCTTCCTGTACCAATGTTTTCAAGGTTGTCTTTTCTATCTTAAAATCTTTTTCCAATGTTGTGCTTCTTGCATAGAAAAGGGCTTGTTCTACAAAATGGTCTATTTTATTCAATTCATCATCTATGCGGATTGTAGAAATATTTTTGTCATTCTCAATGATTAAATGGGCAGAGGTTATCGGCGTTTTTATTTCATGTACCCACATTTCGATATATTCCCGGTATTCTTGATTAGTAGCCCCCGCTTCCGCTAACTTATCATTCATGTACTTATTAGACAGGCGTAGAATTTGATATAACAGTTTCCCGTCAAGAAATCCCGGCTTTTCTGCAAGCTCTGCTAATAAAGTCTTGTCGTCAAGTCCGTCAAATAAAGCCATAAATCCGCAGTAATATTTCTTTTTTCTTGTGTAGTCCCAAGCAAACGCTGCAAAAAAGGAAAACCCGAATATTATTTCGATATAAATAATAAATTCATAACGCAATCCCATTAACCAAAGAAGCCCCATAGAAAAAATAACAGCTACCAAAAACATTACAACAGAAAAAAGGCGGTCAATTATATAATCGGTCAGTTTCATACTTTGTACCCCAATCCACGTTTTGTTTCCAGATAATCGGGCGCACCAATCTCCGATAACTTCTTACGCAATCGCACAATATTAACATTGAGTGTGTTTTCGTCTATAAATTCGTCGCTCTGCCATAATTCATCTATGATCGCGTCACGCGGTATCACATTGCCTTTGTTCACAACCAGCAAACGCAGTATGCCAAGTTCATTTTTTGTTAAATCTACCTCTTTATCCCCATAAGAAGCAGTAGCCTTTAGCAGATTGATTGTCAGCCCTTTATGGATAAGGACAGAATTAACCTGTGCTTCATAAGTCCTTTTTAATATTTTTTGAATACGCGCTATCAATACCTGTGCGTTATAAGGCTTTGATATAAAATCGTCTGCACCGATATTTAAGCTCATCAATTCATCAAAGTCTGTATTTCTGCTTGTCAGAACGATAATCGGAATATCCGACTGTTTCCGAATCTCGCGGCATATCGTATAACCGTCTTGATATGGCAAGTTTATATCCAGCAGTACAAGGTCTGCTTCCGCTTTCAAAATATGGTCTGTGATATGTGCGAAATCAGTGCTGCTTTCATAAGCATACCCATATTTCTGTAACAGAACGGACAACTCTTTACAAATCTCTGTTTCATCTTCAACAACAAATATTTTCACTTTCTGTTTTCCTCCCGTTTCCTTTTATCTACTGGCTTTTCAGCGTCCTTTGGTATCAGCCACAAGCGGCTGAATTTTGCCACGCCCGGTATGCGGTTTTCCTCACATAGCTTTTGCACCCGTCTTTCTGAAATGCCCCATTTTTTCGCCGCTTCCGGGGCAGAAATATACTCTAACATCTTCATTCACCCTTTCTCTAATCTCTATCAGTATAATTATATGCGTCCAGCCGAATAACTTCAAGATACTTTTTGATAAGTTTGGGAATTATTTTGGCTAACTGATAGAACAGTGTAGACATATCCAAAAAGAAAGGTGAACAGTAAAATGTAATAGGGTGAATGAATATGGCAAAAAGACCAGTACCACGATACGACTTTAAGGCTTTTGGGGAAGCAATCAAGACAGCCCGGAAAGGGCGCAAGGAGAGCCGGAAAAAGGTATGCGACGAAATGTATATATCCCCGCGCTACCTTGCGAATATAGAAAATAAGGGGCAGCACCCCAGCTTACAGATATTCTTTGAGCTTATGCTGCGCTATAACATATCCGTAGATCAATTCCTTATGGAGCAGCCCGCCGGGAAAAATACCCAGCGGCGGCAGCTTGACGCGCTGCTGGACGATATGAGCGATAAAGGAATACGGATAGTCACCGCCACGGCGCGGGAGATCGCAGAGATTGAGGGTGAGAGAGAATAACCGCTGTCCGGCTAAAATTGAATAGGGACTAAGAAGCGTTGCAATTTTGTTCAGTTGCAGCGTTTTTCTTTTGCGGAAATCCGCCAAATCGGATATTCCCGGTGTTGTAGGTAGTAGGAAGAACTTTCGTAGCAAGCATAGGAAAAGAGTACCCTTTTCCGTATTTCTGCCCGCCCGGTCGGTCAGAAATTGCTTGTTGGGAAGTGTCCCAAACCCTCTAAGAGAACGGAAAGGAGCGAAAAACCATGAACGGACGCAAAAGGACAATACAGGTCAAATTCTATGTGACAGAGGAAGAAAGGAAACTGATTGAGGAAAAAATGAAGCTCGTCCCCACAAGCAACATGGCGGCGTATCTGCGCAAGATTGCCATTGACGGGTACATTATCCAAGTAGACCACACGGACATAAAAGCAATGACAGCGGAGATACAGAAAATCGGGGTGAATGTCAATCAGATCGCACGCCGCGTAAACGCGACGGGGAACGCCTACAAAGAGGATATAGAGGAAATCAAGGGGGTGCTTGCGGAAATATGGCGGTTACAAAGATTAAGCCTATTAAAAGCACTTTAAGCAAAGCCCTTGACTATATCGAAAACCCGGACAAGACGGACGGAAAAATGCTGGTGTCCTCTTTCGGGTGCAGCTATGAAACGGCAGATATTGAGTTTGGCTATACCCTCTCACAAGCGCAGGATAAGGGCAACAATTTAGCCTTTCACTTGATACAGTCCTTTGCGCCGGGGGAAGTGGACTATCAGAAAGCCCATGAGATCGGGCGGCAGCTTGCCGACGCGGTAACAAAGGGACAGCATGAATATGTACTCACGACACACATTGACAAGGGGCATATTCATAATCATATTATTTTCTGCGCGGTCAACTTCGTAGATCATCACAAGTACGTTTCCAACAAACGGACGTATTACGGCATACGCAACATGAGCGACAAGCTGTGCCGGGATAACGGGCTTTCCGTCGTCGTCCCCAGCAAGGGCAGCAAGGGAAAGAGCTATGCGGAGTACCAAGCGGAGAAAACGGGGACAAGCTGGAAAGGCAAGCTAAAAATCGCCGTGGACGCTCTCATTCCCCAAGTGTCCAGCTTTGAAGAACTATTGCAGCGGTTACAGGCGGCTGGCTATGAGATCAAGCCCGGAAAATATATCTCATGCCGCGCACCGGGACAGGAACGCTTTACCCGTCTGAAAACCCTCGGCGCGGACTATACAGAGGAAGCCATAAGGGAACGGATAGCGGGCAAGCGCACCCGCGCCGCCAAAGCTCCAAAGACAGAGCGCAGGGGCGTTAATCTTCTCATTGACATTGAGAACAGTATCAAGGCACAACAGAGCCGGGGCTATGAACAATGGGCGAAAATCCACAATCTGAAACAGGCAGCAAAGACTATGAACTTCCTCACCGAAAATAAGATTGAACAGTACGCCGATCTACTATCTCGGATAGAGGAAATCACCACGGCAAGCGAACAGGCAGGGAACAGCCTAAAGGAAGTGGAAAAGCGGCTTTCCGATATGGCGGTGCTTATCAAGAATGTCACTACCTACCAAAAGACAAAGCCCCTCTATGAAGCCTATCGTAAAGCCCGGAACAAGGAGAAGTACCGGGCAGAGCATGAACGGGGGATTATCCTCCATGAAGCGGCGGTAAAGGCATTAAAGGCGGCGCAGATTGGCGTCAGGCTCCCCAGCGTCCCCGCCCTCCAAGCAGAGTATGAAAAGCTGCAAGGGCAGAAAGAAAGCCTTTACGCCGACTATGGCAAGTTGAAAAAACAGGTACAGGAGTATGACGTTATCAAGCGGAACATAGACAGCATTTTACAGACAGAGAAACAGACAGAACGGGAAAGACAGACAGAGCGTGGATAATAGAGCTTGTGGTGGAAAATTTCAAAAAGTCATGGTACAATAGGTGTGTCATTCCAACTGTCTAAAAAAACGAAATGAGGTGTAGCAATGTATGACGTTATCGTTGTAGGCGCAGGAGCTACCGGGTGTACTGCGGCAAAAACGCTGTCAGAAAATGGATATAAGGTTTTGCTGGTAGAGAAATTCAAAATGCCCCGGTATAAATCCTGTTCGGGGCAACTGATAAAAAAGACTGTCGATTTGGTGCAAGAGTATTTCGGCGCGGCGGTTCCAGCTTCGGTCATGTGTACCCCCGCTGAAAACAGGGGAATGATCTTTACAAACGACAAAGGGAAAGAGTTCAGATTTGAACAGCCGGGATTGAACGTATGGCGCAGTTCTTTTGATAATTGGCTTGCTATGAAAGCGGCAGAATGTGGCGTTGAAGTTCGGGATTGCACACCCGTACTTTCGTGTGAGGAAAACGACGGAAAAGTAAACGTGACGCTTCGCGGGGAGAAAACCTATACTGAAACAGCAAAATTTGTTATTGACTGTGAGGGTGTTGTCGGGACATTGAAGCGAAAACTTCTTGATAATACGCCGCAATACATAACGACTTTTCAGACATACAATCAAGGCAGCATAGATTTAGATTATCATTACTTTTATGCCTATTTGCAGCCGGAGCTATCGGAATATGACGCATGGTTTAATGTAAAGGACAATCTTCTTGTGCTGGGGGTATCGGTAAAGGATAATGAAAAGATAGGTGTTTATCACCAGCGTTTTCTTGACTACATGAAAGAACATCATAATTTGCACATTGATAAACAGACGAAAGCGGATAAATGGCTTATGCCGCATATTCTCCCCGGCTGCAATATTGACTATGGTGTTGGACGGGTGTTGTTTGCGGGTGAGATCGCAGGATTTCTTAACCCTATGGGTGAGGGGATTTCTGCCGGAATGGAAAGCGGTTATTGTGCAGCACAAGCGGTCATGCACCATTTTGACAATTTGGAAATGATATATTCAGACTATAAAGAAAGGGTGGAGCCATTGCATAGCTACATGAAAAGGCAATGGAGCTTCGTTGCTGGGATAGCAGATACATTTAGCGATATGAAATAAAAAGAGCCGGGACGCGGCAGCTATCACATAGCCACCGCGCCCCGGTTTTCTCATGGGTGCAGAGATTGGTTTGTTACGCAATAGAACGGCATTTTGAGGGCTAAAGGTATAAATCCCTTACCGCCTTATTTTCCCGCCCGGAAAGCCGCATACAGCAAGGCTTTTTTCGCCCTTACCGCGTCACATTCGCCCGCATTTTCCTCATGCGCTCGGCGGTCTGTCTGCGGTATAATATTATATACGCTATTGATTTTTGAATTATGGTATCATATAATAGGAGCTGGCAATACATAGATAGCCAAATTGAAATTCTGAAAGGAGCCTTTCGTATGAAAAAGGTAATTTTAGGTTCTATAATGTTTCTTGCCGGATTGCTTTCTGTGGCAGTGCTTTTAGCGGGAACAATGGCAAATGAGTGGAATGTAAACGGACAGCTATCTTCATTTTGGAATATATCACAATATGGACTTGCGCCAGCATTTTATATTTTTGTTGGCATTGCTATTTTGGGTATTAGTGTTGCAATATGGGGAGTATTTGAAAAAGAAAAGTAGTCTATTCCTCTAATGAATAGAACAACTGAATTTACTATAACAAAAAGAGCCGGGACGCGGCAGCTTTTCAGTAGCCACCGCGCCCCGGTTTTCTCATGGGTACAGAGATTGGTTTGTTACGCAATAGAAAGACATTTTAAGGGGTAAAGGTATAAATCCCTTGCCGCCTTATTTTCCCGCCCGAAAAGCCGCATAAATCAAGGCTTATTTTGCCCCTATCGCGTCACATTCGCCCGCATTTTCCTCATGCGCTCGGCGGTCTGTCGGCGGGTGATACGCTTCCGGCAGTCCGGGCAGTAGACAGCCCGGTTGGAGCTGGAAGCAAAGGGCGCACCGCACACGCTACAACGGCGCATATCCTCCGTATGGTAAAGCTCGGCGTACAGCTCCTTATCTGCGGGCAGTACCGCAATGCGGAACCATTTACAGAGCAGGGAATAGGAAATGAGCTGCGGACATACGCACTCGTCCCCGTCGTCCAGCAAGATACAGTTCCCATTATCGCAGTTACAGCATGTCCGGCGTACAAGCGCACTCACTTTTCGGCTTTGGGGCGGCGTGAGCCGCTTGATCTCACTCATACCTCGTCGGCGGGGTAAACGGCAAGTCCCGCAAACTCCGCTTCGGTCATGCGCCCCACTTTGGCAAGGGTACGGGCGGCAAAGTCCCGCATTTCCCCCTCCATAAAGGGCAGCGCGGCGTTCATAGCCACAACAAGCCCCTCCTTGCTGCCTGTCATGTAGATACTCAAAAGGTTGGTTTCCTCCACCGTGAAATTGTTATATTTGTTCATGCTCATACCTCCAATCCGTGATCTTTTGCTTTCGCCGCCGCTTTCTTCGGGGCGGTTCTCTTTTTCTCCTGTGCAAGCTGCGCCCGGACAGAGGGTCGGGGCTTCCTTATCTGCCTGTCCCGGTTCTCGTCCTTGCCGATCAGCGCGTATGTGCCGTGCCTGTCCTTGATCTGCGAAGAGGAAAGGGTCTTATAGGGCAGCATGGAAAAAAGACGGTCGGTGTCCTTTGTGGTAGCGATCTGTGTAAAGTAGGGGGACAGCTCCACCATGAAATGAGATTTATCCGGGCTGTTCGGGCTGCTTAATTCTTTCATTTTCCCTGCAATGCGCCGTGCTTCCGTTTCGATCAGCCCGTCGCGTAGTGCTGCGGTATGCGTTTCCAAGTCCCCCGGAACCGCCGACTGTTCCCGGCTGTGCCTTTCCTCCCGTAACAGGGATTGCAGGGCTTCCGGGTCATTGGGGATTGCTTCAAAGCGTTCAAACTTCCCAAGCTGCGGGTCGGGGGAAGCGTCAAAGGGTCGCGCCGCTGGCTGCTCCCGTTCCCCATGTTCATAGATAAGCATATAGTTATCAGCGGGTAATGCCTGTTCGGTGACGTGCTTATAATGCTGCTGGTAGTCCAGCTCATAGAGATTGCCCGTGATCTTCCCGTCCTGTATGCCTGTAAGCTCCACGGCATAGGCAAGTACCCTGTCGCGGGTCTGTTCCCCGTAAAACTTCCATGTGTTGTGTTCCCGCGTGTCTTTCAGAAAAGCGTCGCGCTCCTTAATGCAGCACGTCCCGGACGGGCGGGAAAACCACAAAAGCATTTTATCCCCGGCATTGGGGCTTTCTGCCGCCCGTTTTATAATCTCTTTGTCAATGTCAAAATCGCTCTGATAAAAAGCGGTGTTCTGCTTCATAATCGCTTCAAGGGAAGCGGTCACGTCCACGTTTTCAAATTTATTCAGTTTCCCCATAATCAGCTCCTTTCCAAGTCCTGCGACTTGCTTCTTGCCTGTTTTTTCTGCGCCGCCCGTTCCTTGTCGGCTCTAAGCTGCGCCCGGATAGAGGGCTTCTTTTCCGGCTTTTTCCCCGGCTCTGCTTTCTTGCCCTGTTCCTTTTCTGCTTTCAGCGCGGCGGCATACTCGGCAAGGGAGATCTGTTCGCCGCTTTTCGCTTTTGCTTCCAGCTCGTCGGCGGTAGGGGTAGGCGTGTTGTTGATGATACCGTCAAAGTTATTGTCGTTCTGCTCGATAGTGTCCTCAACGTGCTTTAAGGGATTTACCTTTTCCGGCTGTTCAGCGGCAACCGCAAACGCCTGTGTCCCGTTCCCCATAATGAGATATTTCCCGTCCTCCGACGTGTGGTGAAGTCCATACCCGGCTTCCCGCATTTGTTCGGCGGTCATATCGGTTACAGAAAAGCTCCCCCGTGGCGTTCTGATCTGCTCCCCGGTCATGCGGGTGTCGGGGGTAAGCTGCGGTGTCTGCTCCTGTAAAAACTCCGGCACTTCTTTATAGCCGAAACTGTCAACGTAGTGCGCGGTGTCCTCCCCGTTCTGATGAAGCACCACTATATCCGATACGGAAAGGCTGTGTCCCTTAAAATCTTTCGGGTGGTCGATATTGAAGCGGGTATAAATATCTTCAAGGGAAGTCCCCGGCGTAAGCTCGGCGGTGTAGATCAGATCATAATTCACCGCTTCCACGGAAAGCCCAGCCGCCTGCAGGCGGTCGTAAGGCTCAAAATGATAGTCCCGCATACCGTCCCCGTCCTTTAGCTGGTAAATGGTAAAGGTATCTTTGTCCGGCTCTTTCCCGGTGGCGGTCGGCTCCGGCGTTCCCTGTCCCGGTTCGGCGGCGGTCTGTGCTTCCTGCGCCTTTGCATAAAGCTCTTTTACGTCGCCCTGTGTCAGCTCCCCGGTTTCCAGCTTCCCCAAAAGCTCCCGGCACTTCTCCGGGGTTCCCGTGTAGAGAATATCCCCCAGCTTCGCCATGCCGTTATCCTGCGCCACATACTCCTGCAAAATGTAGCTGTTTTCCGGGCTGTCGCTGTACGGGTTCTGCCGCACCTTGTAAAAGGTTTCCGGCGTTCCCGGTTCCGCGCCCTGTATTTCTTCCTGCGGCTGTTCCGGGGCGGCTTCTTTCTGTGCGGCGGCTTCCTGCCTTGCCCGTTTCTGTAACTCGGTAGGGCTTTCCCCGGTAAGGGGCTGTATGCACCCTATACGGTCGGCGGCGTAGATCGCATTGTCGTTTAGCTGCCGCTGCCATGCTTCCGCGCTGGGCGCATAGCGGAAGCCGTTCCCTTTTAATTCCTCCCGGATTTCCTTGTCCGGCTTTTCATCAAAGAAAATCTGCAAGCGGTTATCCGCTGTATTGGCTTCCACACGTCCCCCGTCAAATTCCCAGCCCACATATCCAAGCTCTTTCCTGCGGGTGAGGGCGGTAATGCGGTCTTTCAGCCTGTGGATTTCCGCGTTGTTGTTGGATAGTTCGTAGCTCTCAAAGGGTTTCGGGTTCCCCCGCCAGCTCCCGGACATGGACGCTTTCAGCTTTTCGATCTGCTCCGGGGATAAATGGGGGCAGCCGTCAAGGGTCTTATGCTTGCGGTAGTAGGCGTTGACCGCTTTCATGGTTTCCTGCAAGGCTTCCAGCTTTGCAAGTTTGCTTTCCAGCTTAGAAACGGCGTTGGGGTCGTCGGCACTGATACCGCCCATGCCCGTACTGCGGATTTTGTCAAGCAAGCCCTGTATCTCCGTAAACTCCTGCATATTTTTATCTGCGGCGGCGTTCTGCTTCTCCTTTTTACGGACAGGGAAATTGCTTCCCCCGGCAATCATAATGGACGGGACGCGGGCGGTGATCTCGTAGCCCTTATTCATGTTCGCCGCCAGCTTCCGGGCGTAAGCGTCAAGCAGCCCGTCGATCTTCTCATGGAAAGAGGGGTCAACGCGCTTTTTCTGCCTTGCGGCAATCTCGGCGGCTTCGTCTACATAGTGGCGGTATTCTGCCGTTGCGCTTCCGGGCTTGTAATCGGAAAAGCTGATTGCTTCCTTTGCGCGGCGGGCGGCGTTCTCGTTGATCGGGTAGTATGTAACCGTTGTTTCCGTCGGCTCCGGGGTGGAAGTCTGCGCCGCTTCGTTGGTGGTTGGCTCTGCCTGTTCCGGCATATCTGCTTTTTCAGAAATGGGGCTTTCCGGCTTCTGCGGCTTTTCCTGTGCTTCGGGTTCTCCCGGCTCCTGCGGTTCGGCGGTCTGCGCTGCTTCCGGCTCCGGCGCGGTGTAAGGCTCATACCCGTTGGCGGCGTATTCCTCCACGGTCATTCCCGCGTCTGCCGCTTCCTGTGCGATTTCTGCCTTGACGTGTTCCTTGTAGGCGGCAAGCTCCACGTCAAAATCTTTAAGCTGTGGGACGGGCGGCAAATGGTATTCGCCTTGATTGATAAGCCCCCGGCACTCGGCAACATAGGCTTGCATGGCGGTATGGTAGGCGGTTTCCGTTGGGGTAAGGCTCTCCCCGGATTGCAGGGCTTCCCCGGCGATACGCTCCATTTCGGATAAGTTACAATGCAGTTTCAGATATGGGATAAACTCATTCAGCAGCATTGCCCGGTGTTCCTTGTCGGCTTCCAGTGCTTCCTTTCCCTCATGCTGTAAAAGGTAGTTTTCCCAATTCGGATCATTGGCATAATAGGTATGGTACTTTTCGATATGTTCTATCAATGCGCCCTCCCCGTCGCCTAAATCCTGCCGCCCCTCGTAGTGGTCGGGTGTGCCGTTCATCACATAATCAATGCGGAACTCCGTTTTATCATATCCGGGGCTTGCAAGGTTCGCTTCGTCAATGGCTTCGATAAGGGCATTGGCACGGGACAGGGGGAATGTGTCGCCCTCCCGTAGCTGGGGGCTTTCGCTCCAAAGGATTGTGACGGTTGGCTCTGCGGCAAGGTCGGGTGTCGGCTCTTTTTCTGCTTCCTGTGCTTTTGCGGCTTCCCGTTCCTTTTGCAGCTCCGCAAAATGCCCGTCAATGGTGTTGATGATCTCGGCGGCGGTGGCGCGGATTGTTTCAAGGGAAATTTTCAGCTCCGCAAGCTCCCGCCCGCTGCTCCACCCGGCGACGTACCCAAAGGAATAGTCGGACGTGTCAAGCCCGTAATGCTGGCACACGGTATAGGCGATACTTTCCGCCTGTACCTCCCTTGTCCTGCGGTCGGGTCTGTCCGGCTGTTCCGGGGCGTTAAGGTCAATGTCGTGCAGCTTCGCGTGGGCGATCTCATGGATAGCAGTCTTTAGGTTCTGAAGCTGGCTCATACCCTCGTCAATGGCAATACGCTTTTCCTCTAAATGATAGTAGCCGTGGGCTGTCCCCTCGATCTTTTCAAAGCCCATAGGCACGGGAGAGGTCTTTTCCAGCGCGGCGAAAAAATCCTCGTACTGTTCCACGTCCCCGGTCAGCTCGTTTGCGGAAATGCTGGGAAGCTCCCGCCCCTCGGTCTGCGATACGTCAAAAACGGCGACAACTTTATAAGCGGGGATTTGGATTTCTTTTGTTTCCGTGACGGGCTTCCCGTTGCTGTCTGTCACCGTCTTTCCCGTCTGCGGGTCTTTTTTCTCTACCTCCTGCCGGATTTTGTACGGCGACGGGGCAAGTATGCGTATGCCCTTTTCCCCGCGCATTACGTTCCGTCCAAAGTTATTTTTCCATGCGTTAAATCCGGCGATAAGGGAAGCGTCGGGCTTCTGCATGGCGATCAGCAGCGTATTGTTGAAGCTGTAATTGTGGAACTTTGACATGACTTGCAGATATTCCTTGTAGCGTTCACTGTCAAATAATTCTGTAATTCCCTGCTCCAAGCGGTCTGTGATTTCTTTCAGCTTTTCAGCGGGTTTGTCGGCGGTAAGAATAATCGGGTTCACCGGGCGCGGCTGGGCTTCCGGCTGCGGCTCCTGCGGGGCGGCTTCCTGTTCCGGCGCGGCTTCGTCCTTTTCCAGTTTATCCGGGGTAGGGCGTTCCGGCTCCGGGAAGCTCATAACCTTGTATTCTTTCGGTATGTCATTGTCCCGCCCTTTGTACCACTGTGAAAAGGTGTTGCCGTTGTTGTAGATATAGCCTTGATCGGTAAACTGTCCCCGGTCTTTCTGAACCGCGTCCCGCCCGTATTCCTCGTACTTGAAATACTTCTTTGCTTCTTCGGGCAGCTCCAATTCGTCCAGCTCGTCAATGAGGTAATAGCCGTAGTCGGCTTCGGTTCGGACAGTGGGGTATATCCAGTAGCAGTCAAGGTTCTGCGCAAGGTTGATAAGGTCTTTCACGCTCCCGGCGTGTTCCTTAAGCGTTACCGCCGCCGTGAATTTATCCCGGTCGTCGTCGCCCTGCATTTCCAAGAGCTTTCCAAGATAATTCAGCTCGTCAATGGTGCTGCCCTGTACCACGGAAAGCGGCACGTCAAAGGGGTAGGCTTCTGTATTGGAAAAGCCATTGATAAAAAAGTCCTGCGGGTTCCCCGCTGTAATGCCGACGCTTTTCATAGCTGCGTGAAGCTGCTCCGTGGTGGTCGGCATAGACAGCCATTCGCCGCCCGGTTGCCCGGTTTCAAAGCGGCTGCGGCTGTCAATTAAAACTGAAAATGTTTCGCTCATTCGTTTTCTCCTTTCTTTTACGGCAGCGTTACGGAAGCTGCCCTTTTTATTGTTTCCCGGTATGCTGCGCTGCACCCGCGCTTTCTGCCAAGATTTTTATTTTTTCAAGAGGGTTTGGGACACTTCCCAACAAGCAAAATCCCCGTCCGGCGCGTCAGCGTCGAAAGGGGATTTACGGAAAAGGGTACTCTTTTCCTATGCTTGCTACGAAACTTATTTTTTCTTCGGTATCTCTATCTTGTAGTTGACATACTTCCCGCCCGTATCAGCTAAAACAACGGTTCCGTCATATGTTTTGCCTGTTTTCGGGGAATACAAGCCCTTGACATTCGCCTTGCCGGACTTTAAGAGGGCGGCGGCAATCTTCGGGGTAAAGGCAACTTTCCTTTCCTCAAAGAAACGGTCGTTTTTCCACATGGTAAAGGCGCAATCCCGGTTAGAACAGTAGAAATTTTTCTTTCCCTCATGGACGGGGCTACCACAACGGGGGCATTTCCCGACAGAGGGCTTTTCCTCCCCGCCCGTGAAAACTGCCTTGCTTTTGTCGGCGGCGGTGTTCTCCTTTACCAGCTCCCGCGCCATAGCTTCAATGCGCTGCATGAAGTCCCCAGCGTCGGCAGCTCCCTTTGCGATCTGCGTCAGATTGTTTTCCCATTCGGCGGTAAGCTGCGGGGAAGTCAGCATATCCGGCAGGACAGACACAAGGGCGGCTCCGTTCTGCGTGGGGATAAGCTGCTTTCCCTTGCGCTCTGCAAAGCCGGACTTCACCAGCTTTTCAATGACAGCGGCGCGGGTGGCGGGTGTGCCAAGCCCCCGGCGTTCCGCGTCCGGGTCGGTGTCCCCGTTCCCGGCGCGTTCCATTGCCGAAAGTAAAGTTGCTTCGCTGTGGGGCTTCGGCGGCGTTGTGAAATGCTCCGTTACCTTTGCCGTAGGGCTTGTAAAGGTCTGTCCCTCGGAAAGCTCCGGCAGGGTGTTTTCTTCCTCCATATCCTCCGGGTCGGGCTTGCCCTTTAATGTCGCCCGGTAGCGGCGTTCAAGGTCTTTCCAGCCGCCCGCAAGCACTGTCTTTCCCCGTGCCGTAAACTCCGTACCGGCGCATGAGAAAACCGCCGTGACCGCTTCAAAGATATGCGGCTCGGCGGCAGCGAAAATAAGACGCGCCCCGGCAAGGGTGAGGATATTCCTTTCACTTTCCGGCAGGGCGGCAGGGTCGGTCTTTGCAAGCTCCATAGTGGGGATAATGGCGTGGTGGTCTGAAACTTTGCTGCTGTCAAGCGTCCGGGAAACGTCCGGGGTAAACTCCGCGCCCTCCATAAAGGGCAGTTTCCCGGATAACATGGTAACAGTCTTTGCCGCCGTGTCCCCCATGTCGTCGGTCAGAAATGCGCTGTCTGTCCGGGGGTAGGTAAGCAGCCGTTTTTCATATAAGGTCTGTGCAAGGTCAAGGGTCTGCTTCGCCGTGTAGCCGTAGATTTTATTGGCTTCCCTCTGTAAAGAAGTGAGGTCAAAGAGCTTCGGCGGGGCGGTTGTCTTTTTCTCTTTGGTGAGGGAAACACAAACCGCCGTTTCCGCTTCACAAGCCGCTTTCAGTGTGTCGGCTCCCGGTTTATCCGAAATCCTTTCGCTGGCGGCTTCCGCGCCGGATAAGTCAAGGCGTACATGGTAATATTTTTCTTTCTTGAAATGGGAGATTGCTTCGCCCCTCTCAACCAGCATTTTCAGTGTGGGGGTCTGTACCCGCCCCACGTTCAAGGTCTTGTGATACAGGCAGGAGAAAAGGCGCGTCGCATTGATACCGATTATCCAGTCAGCCTTTGCCCTGCACAATGCGGAAGCATAGAGCGCGTCATAGTCCCGCCCGTCCCCTAAGTCTGCAAAGCCCGCCTTGATCGCTGCGTCCTCCATTGAGGAAATCCACAAGCGGCGCATAGGCTTGTTGCATTTTGCCACGCCGTACACAAAGCGGAAAATCAATTCCCCCTCGCGCCCAGCGTCGCAGGCGTTCACCACTTCGGAAACGTCGGCGCGGTGCATAAGCTCCTTTAAGGTTTTGAACTGTTTCCCCTTATCGGCGGCGACGGTGTACTGCCATTCCTCCGGCAGAATGGGTAAGCTCTCATAGCTCCACTTTTTATACTGCTCCCCATAGGCGGCAGCTTCCGCAAGCTCCACCAAATGACCGACGCACCAAGAAATGAGGTAGCCCCCGCCCTCAATATATCCGTCTTTCTTTTCCTTAACGCCAAGCGCGGCGGCGATACTTGCCGCGACGCTGGGCTTTTCTGCAATGACTAACTGCACTTAAAAATCCTCCTTTCATTTTCCCGTGGTTTTCTTCTCTGTCAGCTTCTTGATACAGTACCCCACGCAGGGCGGCTCCCGGTTGTAGGGACAGCCCTTGCAGCGCGGGGGAATGGAAGCGGGCGGCGATTTTCCACGCCGCCCGTCGCCCGGTTTCTGTATCATCATTTTTTCTAAGGGGTTGTCGGTGAACAGGGTCATGCTTCCTCGTCCTCCGTTCCCCCGTCGTCCCCGGCTTCGTCGTCGGGTTCCGGCTCGTCCTCGTCGTAATCGTCAAAATCGAAATCGTCAAGGTCTGTGCCGCCCTTTACGTCCTGTTTGGGCTTCATAATCTTAAAGTAATAGAACGCACCGCCGCCCCCGGCAATGGCGACGATCAGAAAGAGCAGCAGCCCGCCCGTGCCTGTTTTCTTCTCCTTTGGTTCCTCCGGCTCGCCTTGTTCCGGCTCCGCTGCCTTGCCGCTGCAAGCGGTCATGTTGTCCTTGCAGACGGGGCAGCTTACATTTACTTTCCCGGCTTCGCATTTCTCCGTACAGTTGCAGACTGCGGGCGGCTCCGTGGTGGTGTTCCCGTCCTCGATCAGTGCCATAAGGTCGGCTTCGTCCACTTGATTGAGGAAATGCACGGTGTTTTCTCCCTCGTCGTCCCGGTCAATGAGGATATAAAAGTAATTGCCGTTTTTGGTCGTCACGGTGATAAGCTGTTTGTTGCCGCCGAAATCGTCAACCAGCGTCGCGTTCCCGTCCGGGGTGAGGGGTTCTTCCTTTTCGGGTTCCTCGTAGACAACGCCGCTGTCGTCGGTCGCGTCGTCCTGCCCCTCCGGGGTCTGCGCGTAGGCGGTGACGGAAAAGCCGCCCATGAGGATAAGGGCGGCGCAAAGGGTCAAAAGCATTTTAAGGGTTTTCTTATTCTTCATCTTCGTTTTCCTCCTGTTCGTCGTTGTCTGCGCCGCTTAAAACGGGCGCGGGGGTCATGCCGGGGATTGCCCCGTTTTGCAGCATGGCGGTAAGCTCCTGCGGGGAAAGCCGCATAGAGCGCACAAGCTGGACGATCTGCAAATTCTCCGCTTCGGTTTTCTGCGCTTCCAGCCCTTTGAGCTTGTTCTGATACTCGGTGATCTTCTCGCGGGTCTTTTCAATCTCCCGGTTGATACGGTCAATCTTGTTTGCTGCCATAGTGTAAAACTCCTTTCATAGTCAAAAATGTGTTCAGTTCCAATTCATCAAGCCGTACCCTTTGATACAGCCATAGTCAAGGGGGTAGCTTTTTATCTTGCAAGCGTCCCCGGAATTGCCCTCGACGGTGTAAACGCGCTGCCCGTCCGTGCCGATTACAAGCCCTACATGGTCTGCGCTCCCGTCCCCGTCCCAGTCAAAAAAGATCGCGTCGCCGGGGGCGATATTCTCATAGCCCCTCGCGCCCCATTGCCCCCGTGACTGGAACCACGGTACGCCCTGTGACTGGCACGCGGCAAAGCGCGGCTCGCTTTTCCCGGCTTGATTGTAGCACCATGAAACGAAACAGGCGCACCATTCCACGCGGCTGTTGAAGCCGTACCAGCTCCAATAGGGCTGTCCCCCTACATTGCCTACCTGTGACTTTGCCCGGTCTACCACGGCGGTATTTCCGGGGCGTGTGCCGTTTACAAGCTGCACCCCGCTTAAATCCTCCGACGGGTTCCCGTCCGGGGAACCGCCGCCGAAAATAAGGGGCTTGTTTCCGCTGGTTTCCAAGTACACACGGAACATTTCAAGCTGCTCCGGGGTAAGCAGTCCCGGCGCAAGCTCGGATATGGGTTTGTTCTCCAGCTTGATATTGAGGATAAAATACTCATAGGGGACTTCCTCGGTGGTGGTTTCCCCGGTGTCCGGGTCTGTGCTTGTTTCTGTGCGGTAACGTATTTCCACTTCCTCCGTCAGAGTGAGGGTATATTGAAGTTCAAAGATACGCTGTATTTCTGCCTGTGCGGTCGCCGGGGTGTAGGTCTGTAAAAGCGCGGTCAGATAAGACGCTAATTCATGGGGGTTATGCCCGATACTGTCAAGGTCATAGCGGTACTCGTCATAGCCGGGGTTGTCGCGCTCGATATTGTCAATCCTGCGCTGCAAGTCCGTTTCCAGTGCCGCATAGTTGTTTTCCACGGCGACTAAATCCGCGTCCTCCGACGTGTAGGAAGTCCCGACAATGCCGTTAATCATGCCGGAAAACATAGCCCCGCAAGAAGATAATGCGGAAGAAATCATAATGAAAAGCAGCAGCGCACCTATGGCGATACATACGCCCGCCGGGTGTCGCCCGACAAATGCGATTGCCTTTTTGGTTCCCTCGGCGGTCTTTTTTGCGGCTTTTTTTGTGTTCTCCGCTGCGTTCTTGACAGACTTTGCGCCCTGTGCCTTGACGGTCTTTGCATACTGCTTTTTAATGCGCTGCTTCTGCATATACCGGGAGAATGGATTTGACGCGGCGATCTGCGGGTTGTCATGGAGTGCCTTTTGGTAGAGATAGTTGGCGTTTGCTTTCTGCGCCGCCTTTTCAGCCTTTGCCGCCGCCCGGTAGGGTTTGAGCTTATGGCTGCGGTAGCCCTCCTTGACTTTCCGCGCCCCGTACTTCGCGGCTTTTTCGGCGGTTTCCTCGGATTTGTGCGCACCCTCCACGCCGGAATTGTCCTTTTCCACGGAATGTACCTTGTTATGGACGAAAATACCCGCTTCCTGCGCGGGGCGGGAAAGCGGGTTCTTGTGGGGGCTGCCGTAGTTCTGCGGCTTTTCCCGTTCCTCGAAACGTAGGCGGGTCTTGCCTTTCCCGGTGGCTTCGTCAAAGGTGCGTTCCCTTACAAGTTTCTTTTCCTTTGGGATTTTCGCCCTTGCTTCGTCCAGCCTGTCAGCGGCTTTGTCGGATTTTTTGATATACTTTTCAAGCTCCGGCGTTGCCCGTTCTTCCTCGGTGAATTGCAGCCGGGAAGTGCGGGCGCGGCTTTCGGCTTCTGCCTGTGCTTTCCGTGCTGCCTTTTTGCTGGCTCTGCGGGTGTGCGCCCCGTCGATATGCTCTAAGACGCGCTCGGCGGTTCCCGTGTCCTGTGCGACTTCCGTCCCCGGCGCATGGGGCAGGGGCGGCGCATTGGGGGATATGTCCGGCGCGGGATTGCCCGGTATGGGCTGCGCTGCCTGTGCGTCCTGTGCCGCCTGTTGCTCCGGCGTTTTCAGTAAGGCAGCTTCCCGCGTCCGTTTGCTAATACGCTTTTGTTTCCCGGTCGCCGCGTTTACCTCGATAGCCCCGTCACGGGTCATTTTCTGCGTGATCTTGTCGCGGGCTTTGTACTGCTTCATGGTGGTTCACCTCCAAACTGCGCCCCAAGAGGGCGCAAGGCTGATAAAATAATCTGCGGGTTACGCGCCGCCCACTTCCTCCGGCTTTGTCGTCATAACACGGTACAGCTCGGTATCTTTCGGGAAACGGTCTACAAAGGGCAGAATGACATTTCCATAAAATAAAAGCCCCTCGCCCGCTTCGGAGTGGGTGACGTAGCTCATTTGCTGCGGGGAGATGTTGAGCTGCTTCGCAAGGATAGCCCGGTCGCCCGCCGCTTGATTGAGCATGAGGACAAAATCGCTGTTCTCAAAGATATTTTCCACTTCCCGGCTTGCCAAAAGGTCTTTGACGTTCTGCGTGATCGCGGTGGGTATGCCGCCCCATTTTCTGAAACGCTTCCAGATTTCGACGCTGTAAGCGGCGGTCTGCTCGTCTTTCAGTAACAGGTGAAATTCGTCCATGAAATACCGCGTGGACTTCTTCGCCGCCCGGTTCACGGTGACGCGGTTCCACACTTGATCTTGAACAATCAGCATACCCAGCTTTTTGAGCTGCTTCCCAAGCTGCTTAATGTCAAAGCAGACAAGGCGGTTGTTAAGCTCTACATTTGTCCTGTGGTTAAAGACGTTAAGGCTCCCGGAAACGTAAAGCTCCAATGCCGCCGCGATACGCGCCGCTTCCGGCTCCGGCTGCTTCAAAAGCTCGTCGTAAAGGTCGCCCAAAATCGGCATTTTTGCCGGGTCGGGGGCTGCAAGGAAAGGACGGTACACATTCCTAACAGCGCGGTCAATCACCGTCTTATCCACGGGCTGTAAGCCCTCCTTGCCGCCGACGATCAGCTCACAAAGGGAGAGGATAAAGTCACTTTTCAGCGCAAGCGGGTTGTCGTCCTCGGAATAGTTGAGGTTTATATCCATAGGGTTTACATAGTGCGGGCTGGTGGGGGAAAGTCTTATCACCTGTCCCTGTAACCGCTGCACAAGGGGGTAATACTCTGCTTCCGGGTCGCAGATAATAATGTCGTCGTCCGTAATGAGGAAAGCGTTTGTCATTTCCCGCTTTGCCGCAAAGGATTTCCCGCTTCCCGGCGTTCCCAAGATAAGCCCGTTGGGGTTTTTAAGCTGCTTGCGGTCGCAAAGTATCATGTTGTTACTAAGGGCATTTAAGCCATAGTAAAGGCTTGCGCCCCTCTGAAAAAGCTCCTGTGTGATAAAGGGGATAAAGATTGCCGTGCTGGAAGTCGTCAAGCCCCGCTGTATGGGGATAAGGTTCTCACCGATAGGGACGCTTGACATCAGCCCCGCTTCCTGCTGGTAGTCAAGCCGGGTGAGGGCGCAGTTATATTTCTGTGCAATCCCCGCCGCCGCGAAAATGTCATTTTCCAGCTTTCTTTTTGTGTCCGCCATGTTCACCACAAGGAAAGTCAAGAGGAACATTCTTTCATTGCGGCTCTGTAAGTCCTGCAAGAGATTTTTCGCTTCGCTGCCAAACGTGGCAAGGTCGGACGGGATTATATCCATGTCGTACCCTGCGCGGACGGCTTTCTTGTAGAGTAGGTGAAGTGCCGCCTTACTTTATTTCTAAAGCAGGTCTGCACAGCCCCCTCTCTCGAACCG
>RAYE01000065.1 GCA_003612285.1 bacterium D16-51
CTGGTGCCCTAGCAAAAAGCTTCGCTTTTTGTCGGCGTACCACTACGATTACAGCAATTTCCTATCACATGGAAAAAGGCACCGCATATGCGGTGTCTTTTTCACCTCTATAATTATAACCGCAATGCAAAATGCAGCCAACAGCACAGTTTGTCCTTTACCGGTTATATGTTTTACAAAGTTCATGTAGCATTTTAATATGCTCTTTTGTAAACTGCTTTGGCAGCATCCTCCATCTCCAGTTTGTCCCAACAGTAGCCGGAAGGTTCATACGCGCGGAATTGTCCAATTCTAAGATATCCTGCATCTGGAATATCGCCGTATCGGCAATACTGCTGTAAGCAGCACGCAGGACAGCCTGCGGGAGTTCTTTTTTTGAAGTTATGTTTAATGCTTTATAAACATAATCCATTTCTTTATCCTTTTTATTTTTATAGTATCCCACAAGTGTTTCATTATCATGCGTCCCGCCATAAGCTATGCAATTTGTAGATTTAAAATTATGAGGCAGATATTCATTTTTACTATCCCCATCATAAGCAAACTGCAAAATCTTCATTCCCGGCCAGCCTGTCTTCTGAATCAGGGCACGTACATTATCACCAACAATTCCTAAATCTTCTGCTATAATATCAGAACCTTCCGTTGCCTTTTTTATCACATCTGTCAGTTTTTTCCCTGGTCCTTTCCGCCATTTCCCTTTTACTGCTGTCTTACTTCCCGCTGGAACAGACCAGAAATTTACAATCCCAATAAAATGGTCAATACGGATTACATCATACAAAGCGGCATTGGAACGCATACGCATTTCCCACCACTTGAAATTGTCTTTCTGCATCCTCTTCCAGTTATATAGCGGGTTTCCCCAAAGCTGGCCATCTGCGCTAAAACAATCCGGCGGCACCCCTGCCACATTAATTGGATTCTTCCTTTCGTCCAGCTCAAACAGCCTTCCATGTGTCCAGACATCTGCGCTGTCTAAAGCCACATATAGTGGAATATCCCCAATAATTTTTACATTATGTTTATTAGCGTACTTTTTTAATGCCTTCCACTGTGTAAAAAATTCATATTGACAGAAACGCCAGAAATCAATTTCTTTTTGAAGGGCTTTTTTATACTTTTCCACTGCCTCTTTGGTCCGCATACGGATATCCTTTTCCCATGCAAGCCACTCTTTTCCGCCAAAGTAAAACTTCAATGCCATATACAGGCTGTAATCATCCAGCCAGTACTTGTTCTTTTTTACAAATCTTTGGTAATCCTTTTCCTTTTTAAAATGGCTGGCGTGGTACGCTTTACGAAGAACCTTAAAACGGCTGTTATAAAGCTTCTCATAATCAATATCTGCTGGGTCTGCCCCCCAGTCATATGCTTCTACATCCTTTTCCGTAATCAGGCCCTCTTCCATTAAAATCTCAAAATCAATAAAATATGGATTCCCTGCGAATGCAGAAAATGACTGATATGGGCTGTCGCCAAAACTCGTCGGTCCTACTGGAAGCACCTGCCAGTACTTCTGCCCTGCCTTCACCAACTGGTCAACAAACCGAAACGCTTCCTTACCCAATGTCCCAATGCCGTACTTTGACGGCAGACTGCTGATTGGCAATAAAATGCCTGCTGCTCTTTTGCTCATAAGCCACCTCATTTCTTTAAATTATTATGCCCTGTAACCCCTGTTTGAATCATTCCCTGTTAATAATACCTCATTTAACGAACCTTTTCCATAGGTAAGCCCGGCATAAACCTGCTGCGTATTTTTCATAACCGGCGCCGAACTATCCTGCTTTGCTACTTTTATAAATGCTTCCTTTAGCTTTCCCATAACCTCCCGTACCGTCTCCCCATTTACCATTTTCCGGCGGAGCGCTGAAAAAATCAACTGTTCATACACATATCGGTAAAGCCGCATTAATTCCTCTGCAATTGCATACCTGTAATCTAAGCTTCCCATTAATTCCTGTAAAAATCCTTCTGCACGCTTAATGTGGCGGACGCCTTCTGATAACTCCCCTTTGGCAAAAGCAGCATCTGCCTCATCCAGCGCCAATAAAAAAAGTTCATAGATTATAACAACCAACTCGCTTCGGTTTGCCTGCGCAACACGCGCCGTATATTCTCTTTTCTGCTCCTGATTCATAGCTTTCCCCATTTCTGATAAGGAACTATGAAAAATTATTACCACCAGTACAGCGTTTCCAGAATAATCCTTCATAGTTCCTTATCTGTTATAAATACGAAAGAAACCCGACAGCTAATAATGCCGGTACACGCTTAATGTTAAACGGTGTACTGATAAGCCATCAGGTTTGTTCCTCTATATTTAGGAACTATAGAAAAATACGTGATACAGCCTCCGTTATTTTCCTACAGTTCCTTACAAAACCATTAAAATACTAGCTCTGCAGAAGACTTAAAATCTGCTGCGGCCTGTTATTTGCCTGTGCAAGGATTGATGTGGACGCCTGCACAAGCACGCTCTCCTGCGTATAATTTGTCATGGCCGCCGCCATATCTGTATCAATAATACGGGACATAGATTCTGTAATATTCTCCTCACTGATATCCAGGCTGGCCACTGTACTGTCCAAACGGTTCTGGTATGCACCAAGCTGCGCACGCGTTTCTGAAACAGAACGGATTGCATCATCAAACGTTGAAATCGCTTTGCTGGCGCCTTCCCGTGAGCAGACATTTACCAAACTGGTACCATCACTTTCCTTAAATTTAAGTGTCCTACAGGATACCTCTGGAAAATCAACGCCCATTGTCTGATGCTCATTTGCACCAATCTGAAGCAGCATAGAACCTGTATCATAAACAGATATCTCTACCTTCTTGCCCAATGCTGCACTAGTTCCTGCCCCTGCTGTGCCATGGGCTACGGATAATGTCTCTACTGCAATCTGCATTTTGAAACCAGAACTGTCTTCTATCAAAAGATTGTTGCCATCTGCCGTACATACAACCGTATTAGAAAATCCTGTAGCGCCGCCTTTCGTCACATTATATTCTGCATTTTCCCCTTTTGTGGCACTTTTTGTGATTCCATCGCCATCCAGCTTAATAAACTGGCTTGTGCCAGTTGCACGCGTTTCCAAGTTTAAAGTATATGACCCACTGCCACTGGTAATTTCAATATCCAGCTTATCACAGACATCCATAATCCTAGCTTCCACATCAGCCTGTGTATCTGTCGAAGCAATCTCAATGCCCGCTTCATTAATGTATAACATTGATACACCTTCGGAAGGTATTGAATAAGTAAGGCTGTTCCTTGCCGGCGTCGCCAATTTTGTTACCTCAAGTTCATATTTCCCTGCCTTTACCCCCTCGGAAATAGAAAGTGTACTCAGACCATTCTCGCTATACGTAACCACCCTGGTACAGGAGCCGTCCAAAAGCCCTTTCCCATTATATTCTGTAGTACTTCCAATGCGGTCAATTTCCTCCAGCATTTTATCAATTTCCACCTGGATGGATTCCCTGTCTTCCAGGATATTTGTATCATTTGCAGCCTGGACACTAAGCTCACGCATACGCTGGATAATCGCTTCCAACTCAGACAGTGCGCCTTCTGCCGTCTGGATAATGGAATTTCCATCCTCCGCATTACGGGACGCCTGGTCAAGCGCACGGATCTGTGTCCTCATCTTATTGGAAATCGCAAGCCCTGCCGAATCATCAGCCGCACTGTTGATTTTATATCCAGAACTTAAACTTTCCAAAGAAGAAGTAAGCCTTTTGTTTGTTTTCTTTAAATTGATATTTGCCAGCTGTGCTGTTACGTTATGGTTAATCCTCATAAAAAACCTCCATTCATGCCAAAATCTGCAAATTTGGGCAAAACGCAAATTTGCCGTGTATATGATTCTCCTGTCCTTAGGAACTGTTAAGAAGTAAATCTTAATAGTTCCTTACAACTGCTGCCACGGAACGTACCAGAATTTTTGCAATCTGATACAACTGCGCCGTACCTGCCTCCCTGCCTGGCACCTGCTCATTTAACAGCTCATTCCTTTCTTTGAAATCCATTCCATAAGAAATATTTTTTATCTGATATCCAGCGCTTTCCAATGCATTCTCCAAAGCCTCTTTCTGCCCCTGCAGCGCTTCAAATCCCTGCCTCTGGTCACAAAGGATCAAGCCTTTTACCTGGCCTCCTGCCAGCTTGAAATCCATCGAAATATTGCCGGATGTTCCATCCTCCATGCTGATTTGAATCTTCCCTGACTCCTCAGAACCATGAATTAATGTAAGATTTAAGGACGTCACGGTATCACCGGTACGAATTGGGATATCATAGCTCTGGGAATGCCTAAGCATCCCCTGCAGATGGATTCCCCGTCCCAGCTTCCGCAGACTGCTTAAATCCTCTAAAGTAATATCGGCTTGTTCATACGATTTCGTAAGGATCTCACCCATAATTTTTTCTGCTTCTTCACACTTTTCTGCTAAATCCTCCGAAATTCCAACCGATTCTTCCACAGAATCAAGAATCTCTTCAAATTTCTCCTGTTTTTCCTTTGGCAGGACATGCCTGCGCCCATAACATTCTTTATATGGGGTATAATTTTCCTGTAGCGCTGCCGTTGCCGCCAGCAAATTTTCTACTGTCTGCGGTATCTGCAAATTTTCCAGGTATTCCTGTGCTTTCTCACTATTTCCTAATACTTCACGGAGTTCTTTCGCCTGTTCCTCAAAAAATTCTTTTTTCAGTTCCTGGCTTCCAGACGCCTGCTTCAAATCTTCACAGAATTTTTCCAATGAAGTATATAAAAGCTTTTCCATATCTCCATCTGTCATTTCCTTTATAGCAGAAGGCGTAACCTCAGATAATGCATCCTGCGCCATATGCTGGTAATATTTTGAAAAACCTTCCTGAATCTGGTCAGTAATAGAGTTTTTAAACTGGCCTCCCTCATTCATCCCCCTTGCATCATCTACAACAGAATTAATCCCCGCCTTTTTCCTGGTACGCGCCTGTGTCAAAAGGTTTCCAAGCGTCATTTCCTGCCCCGTCTGTATCACAGCCCCAATCACAGCCCCATCCGTCTTCTGGATTTGGTTCAATAAACGGTAAACACCTATATAACCCTTCCGCTCATTTTCATCAATATTGCCGCTTTTTTCCATCTGCCATAAGAAACGGCTGTACCGTTCTTCATCAGATATATCTTTCTCCCTGCGGATTTGTTCCAATTCCTGGTTCAGTTCATCCAACGGCATATCAAGCGGATTCTCCCCTCTGCGGATAAGTTCTAATACAGCAGAAGGCTTCATATTATCAATCACGCGGTTAACTTTTTCATCAAATATCTTTACCTGTTCAATATTTTCTTTTGTAATCTCTGTCTGGTTATAACCAAGGATACGGACAGCCCGTTCATTTGCCTGTGTATCTTCTAATCCGATTTCCTCTAAGAGGTCTGGAATCCCATCAAATGCTTTTTGAATCGAATCTCCTAAGTCAGCCCTGGCCTGAGTGCCGACTTTCTCAAATACGCCGTTCCAGTCATTTCGGTTTGCCGTCTGGCTCCTTGCTGCAGCATGCAGTTCATTTACAGTAAGCAGCTCCTGCCTTCTTACCCCAGTCCCAAGAAGTGCTGCATGGGAATTAGAAATATCTGCTGTCTTTCCCAATGCTTCCTGCAGCAAATCCATCTGCCCTGGTTCCGCCACAGAATCTTTCTGTCCAACCTGGCTGTTATAATATGCATTTTCCAATTCACGCAGCGAACGGATAATATTTTCCAAAGGCTCTGTCTCTATATGAATGCCATTTTTTTCCATTGCTGCAGCTGACTGCAGCGTCATCTTCTGGCGTATTTCTTCAAGCTGGCGTTTCAACGTAACCTGATGGATTTCTTCTAAAGCCATCCCCTTTGAATATACCTCAGGAATTACTATGTCCTTCTGTGCCCCCATATCAGGCTGGTTCTGTAAATTCCGCAGAAATGCAAGGTTTATAACAAATTCTTCCTGGGAATTGCTGCCTGCTTCCTGGTTTTCTGCCTGTTTTTCCGCCATCTGTTCTACCGCACGGAAAATAGTATTGTCATCCACCTTTTGGAAATCCTGGATAACATCGCGCGCAATGACAAATTCCCTGTCGTCTAATACGGCATCCTTCGGGGAAGCTCCTGCCATCATAGCAAAAACAATCTGCTCCAGCACTTTATCCGGCGTCATTTTTTCCGCAGCCTGATTTAACAAATCCAGCTTTTCCAAAGTCGTTTCATTGACTGGAAGCTCATTGGCAAAAAGCCACCGTGCATCTTGCCTGCCTGCTTCATCGGCCCTGCCGCACTCTTCCAGTATTTTTTCAATCTGCTGCCTATAGCTTTCAAAATCCTGCATATTACCGCCTGCAGCCTTTAAAGCAGAATACCTTCCCTGGTAAAGATTTTCAATTGTCGGCTCCAGATCCTGCCCTATAATATAGGCCTTTGCCTGGTCTGTAATGTCAAGCGCAGCCTGGCTCATTCCAAGCGCAGCCATAACTTTTTCAAAGTTATCAGATGTTACCGGGATTCCTGCATCCTGCAGCATATCCCGGATTTGCGCTTCACTCTTCTGTGCCAGAAAGCCTGCTGCCTGCTGCTTTTCAAGCCCCTCCCTCTGCTCTTTCCGAAGCTCTAAAGCCTCCTGCTGCCGCTCGGCATACCATTCCTTTTTTTCCTTTCTCCGTTCTACAGCACGTTCTACACATTCCTTTGTCTTTTCTGCAAGGGAACCTTCTTCCTGTTCAATCTTCTCATAGTCCTCCCCATTTAGTACCGAAAGGCTTTCACTTGCTGTTTCCTTTGCCTGCGCTACCTCTGCGCTTGCTTCCAAGCATTCTGCAAAAGAATAATTAGAAGGCGCCACACTAGTAGAAGACAGCTTTCTGACTGCTTCTGCTGCTTCGCTCTGCCCAACTTCTTTTAAGACAATGCTATCAGAAGAAATATCGGTAATCTGGAAATTCCTGGTTTCCCCTTCCCTTGCCCCCTTTACGGCCCCTTTTGCAACGGTTACCTCAATCCCATTAAAATTAAGGGAAACATGATTTCCGACCTTTGTCACCTTCCCCTGAACAATATCCCCTTTACTGCCAATCCCCAGAAAAGACACTCCTGGGCATTTATTCCCTGTATTTCCCACTGTGCCGCCATATATTGAAATATCCTGTATATTCATATATTTCCTCCATACCTGCTTCCCTGCTGATGCCAAACACCTGCCATTTTATTATTATATTTCGGCAAAACCAGACATTCTCTTAACAAAAAAGCAAGAAATTTCTTCCCAATGCCCTGGAAAATATGGTATACTTACGGTAATTGGCTATTTCTATTTACAGTCAATTAGGATCTGTAGGAAAATAAGTGATACAAATTGCGCAGGATATTTCTTTGAGGGTGTATATCAAAAAACATAGGCGTAGCGGGCTACGGCGAGGCTTTTTGATATGCACAATCGGAGAAATAGACAAGTCAATATGTGTCAGTTATTTTTTACAGATCCTTATATAAAAATTCATATGTGAGGGGTGTCTTACTATGACAGAGAAAAACCTGGAAGGACAAATCGTGCAAATGAACGGCCAGATTCAGAAACTGCAAAGGGAACTGCAGGCTGTCAGGGAACAATTAGACAAGACAGAAAGCAACCGTGATGAATATAAAAGTAAATATTTCCAGTTCAAAGGCATTTTCCAAAAACAGACCCATATCTTCTACCTCTACCAGGGTCTTTCAGAATATAGCCTCGACGCTTTAAGCGGCATCTTCAAGGGAACTTCTTTTGAAGAGTTTTTGGCATGCGGCGTCCAGCCTGGAAATATTGACGCGCTCTGGGAATTTTCACGCGGGCAGGCGCTTGCCGGCAATATAGCGGATGTTGCCATATTAAACAAAATAATTGAATATTTTGTCCGCCTGTATAATGGGACAAACGAATCCCCTATCCTCGCATTTCAGGCAATCTCCCCTGGAGACGCCTTTGATGTGGATTTACATATCCGCACGCAGGAAAGCAGGGCGTCCGGCAAAATATCCAATGTCATATTATCCGGACTTGCAAATGCCTATACAGGAGAAATCATTAAAAAAGCTGTCGTAGAAATACTTTAACAGGGGTTAAGGAACTTTATAGTTCCTAAGCTTGGCGAAACATCATCCAATCTATTAAATTTTAACAATTTCCTATCGTTAGAAGGAGGAATCTATGAATATAGCAACAAAACAAGTTGATAAGATTATAATTGGAGAGGAGCTTTTCCATGAGGTTGTGGAGGAGCACATTCCTGCATTGATTAAAAAGCAGTCTGCTCTCCTGGCATCTTTTTTTGAAAATATGCGCGATTATATCTTAACACACACAGAAAGTTCCGACTGGTTCTATATGGGCCGCCAAAACCTTCTGTACAACAATGCGATTGCTGCATTGTTCCCAAATCTAAATACATTTGATTTAGGCCATTGTAATGTAAGCCGTTCCTATGACCCTGTTACATTCCACAATGAATTTGCCGGTTATACTGGTACTTTAATGACCCCAAATGAATTCAAGCGTACTTTTGCCGGAAAATTTGACAAGCTTTATGATTTCTGCCCGGAATATCTCTTTGACAGTTATTTTACTGTAATGGATTTCCACAAAGCAATCCACGCAGACGGCATCCGCTCCAAACGCTGGAACGGTTTTTCTAAAGTGGAATCTTATCATATCCCGCTTTACCGGCTGAATGGAATGGACAGCCAGTCCATTTCCCCAGCAAAGACTCTTTTTTTCTGGCTGGACAATAACCTTCTCCCGAGCAGCCTGCCTGCTGACATGGTCCCTACTTACGAACATGTCCTTACCCTATATCAGGCAAGCAAAGACTGCTTTGAATGGATTGACGATACCATTAAAATCCGTGAGGATGTTATATTAGACAAAATTATGGACGGAAAGGTAAACTTCTTTTCCGAGGACTCTTACCGTTCCTCTTTCCTATATAATGCAGATGAAAAAACAATTTCCCTTGACAACCTGTCGCCGACAACGCTGCAAATTGTCAAGGAACATCTTCTCACCTGCGACCAGCGCCGCGCCGATTTTGAGCGGTATGATGAAAATATACTGATTGACCCAAACCGCGGCCACTGGAGCCTTTGGCAGGATGAAAATGCTGCCTGCAAATATACTGCAAAAATTGGGCAGCCAATGATTGCCAGGAATCCCCTTGCCGATGTAAATACCGACGGCATTATCGGAATTGATTTTGGCACAAAAAGCACCGTAGTCGCTTACCAGGATAATACAGAACATATTATCCCAATGAGGATTGGCACCAGCCATTACTCCAAAAAAGCAGACATTATGCAGTACGAAAACCCGACTGTTATGGAACTGATTAACTTAAACCACTTCCTGGAGTGCTACCATAAAAAAGAAGGCCGGCCTGATACATTATGGGAGGATCTGACTGTCTCCCACAGTGCCGTCAGCAGCATGATGAACAGCACCAGCAACGACTATTACTCCTTTTTTAATGAGCTAAAACAGTGGGCTGGAAACCAGAAAAAACAGATCCGTTTAAAAGACAAAGCCGGCAATGATATTTCCCTGCCGCCTTTTTCAGAAATCAAAGAAGGGGATTTTAACCCAATTGAAATTTATGCTTATTATATTGGGCTTGCAATCAATAATATGAACAATGGTATTTTCCTGAACTACCTGCTCTCCTTCCCCGTCACATTTGAACAGGCAACCTGTAATAAAATTGTAGAAAGTTTTTACCGCGGCATTCGGAAATCCCTGCCGGAAAGCATCCTGCATAACGAAGAAATCATGAAAAACTTCCGTGTACTAAAAGGGACTTCAGAACCTGCAGCCTATGCAATCTGCGCTTTAGAAGAATATGGTTTCGATTTAGAGGGAGAAGAAAAAGAAGTTTATTACGGTATTTTTGATTTTGGCGGGGGTACAACAGATTTTGATTTTGGCCACTGGCATATCCCAAATGAAGCGGACAGCCGGCGTTACGACTATGTGCTGGAATGCTATGGAAGCGGCGGCGACCAGTACCTGGGCGGGGAAAACCTGCTGCAGCTTATGTCCTACGAAGTATTCCGTTCCAACCAGGACAAGCTGCGGGAAGATAACATTACCTTTTCCCTTCCACCCGAATGCCATCCATTCCCAGGCAGTGAATCCCTGATTTCCAATTCACAGGAAGCCAAGCTAAATACACGCCAGCTTATGGAAAAGCTGCGCCCTTTCTGGGAACGTGACAAAAACTACCAAATCCTATACCAAAGCGGCAAAATCAAGCTTGCGCTTGTCACACGTTCTGGTGAGCAGAAACTGAACTATGAATTAGATATCAATGTCAATGTTTTAGATAAGCTGCTCCACAAAAGAATTGAACTTGGGATCGCCAACTTCTTTGAATGCCTGAAAGCTACTTTTAAAGATAAGCTTGGAAGCGACATTAAATGTGTCCATATTTTCCTTGCTGGTAACGGAAGCCGTTCCCAAATACTGGCAGACCTTTTTGAAACCTATATGGTAACATATGCCGCTGATTTGCAGCACCATATCAGCAATGGAATCAGCAATGACTTTTTCCGCCTCCATCCAGCGCTTGGAATGCAGGAAGCGAAGAAAGAGGAAACCAAAAGCCAGCCGGCTTCTATCAGCAGCTTAGCACAGCAGGCAGGCAGTATCAGTAAACTGGCACAAAGTGTATCTGATATTGGTGATTTGGCGCAAAGCGTATCTGGCATTTCCGGAATGACACAGAACAAACCGCAGCCAGCAGATACAGAAGAAGAAGAAATCAGCGCAATTACAAAGCCAAACGGTAAAACAGGCGTTGCTTTTGGCCTTTTGGAAGGACGCCCCGGCGGCCGGATTAAAATCATCCTCCCACTCAGCCAGGATGTGGCAAAGGACAGTTCGGATATCCGTTTCCGTTTTTATATCGGCTATAAAAAGAAAAACACCTTCCAGATGATTTCCGGCCCTTCCCTCGCATACAACAAATGGACTTACCTTTGTGATGCCTCTACGGAAGATTTTGCCATTTACTACACCCCCCGCTCAGAAGCGGCAAGCGGGACGCTTAGTATCTTTGATGTATATAAGAAAAACTGCCGCCTGAATAAGGCGTATGAAAACGCCAGCATCTACTACCGTGCTACAGCGCCAGACACAATTGAATATACTGTAATTTCTAATGATAATTTTGATTCCGCAAAATTGCTGGAAAATGTCGTAAAAATAGAATTAACATATTAGATAAAAAGGGGAATGCCAATGCATTCCCCTTTTTATTACTGCGCAGCCTTCTTCAATTCTCTTTCCAATGCAGGCGGTGCAGCTCGCCTCCAAGCTGCATGGAAAAAAATCCATTTTGCCGGAGCGCTTCATATAGTACAATTGCGACAGAGTTAGAAAGGTTTAACGAGCGAATTTCCTCATTCATTGGGATACGGATGGCTGTTTCCTGGTAATCTACCAGGATTTCCTCTGGAATCCCTGCACTTTCCTTTCCAAACATAATATAGGCATTTTCTGGATAGGATACTTCTGAATATACTTTTTTTGCCTTTGTTGTTGCCATAAACATATTGCCAGCTGCCTCTTTGTTTTTCTCCAAAAAATCCTCCAGGCAGTCATAAATAATAACATCCAGCTTATCCCAATAATCAAGCCCCGCCCTTTTTAAGGTTTTATCATTAACCTTAAACCCCATTGGCTCAATCAAATGAAGCCTCGTGCCCGTAGCACAGCATGTCCTTCCTATATTCCCTGTATTTGCCGGCATTTCCGGCTCCAGTAACACAATATTTAACATAAGCGGCCACTCTTCTTCCGATGCCTTTTAATAAATGCCTCTAACCGGGAAAGCGCTTCCTTTAAATCTTCAATCGAATATGCATAGGAAATACGCAGAAAACCTTCGCCGCAGGCGCCAAAAGCTGTACCGGGAACTACCGCCACCTTTTCTTCCTGCAAAAGCCTGTTGGCAAATTCTTCCGAAGCCATCCCAAACTCCTTAATACACGGAAAGACATAGAACGCCCCAAACGGCTCAAAACACTGCAGCCCCATGTCACGGAATGCCTTCATCAGAAAATTACGCCGCTGGTCATATGCCGTCCGCATCCGTTCAATATCATCATCCCCGCTGCGGAGCGCCTCAATCGCAGCATACTGGCTGGTAGTCGGGGCGCACATAATCGCAAACTGATGGATTTTTAACATCTGTTCCAATATCCGTTTTGGCCCACAGGCATATCCAAGACGCCATCCAGTCATTGCATAAGATTTAGAAAACCCATTGATTAAAATCGTACGCTCTGCCATTCCCGGAAATTCTGCAATTGATACATGCTGTCTTCCGTATGTAAGCTCTGAATAAATTTCATCTGATAAAACATATAAGTCCCTTTCAATAATTACATCTACAATATCCTGTAAATCTTCACGCGTCATAACCGCACCGGTCGGATTATTCGGAAATGGCAGAACCAATATCTTTGTCTTATCTGTAATTTTCTCCAGAATCTGCTGTTTTTTCAGTTTAAATTCATCCTCTTCCTTTAGCTCAATAATGACTGGCACACCATCGGCCAGCACAACACATGGCTCATAGGATACAAAACTTGGCTGGGGAATCAAGACCTCATCTCCGGGATCAAGCATCGCACGGAACGCAGCATCAATTCCCTCGCTGCCCCCCACTGTAATTATTATTTCTTTTTCATAGTCATATTTCAAATGGAAACGCCGTTCCAGATAAAATGCAATTTCCTTCCTCAGCTTCATTAGTCCTGCATTGGAAGTATAAAATGTCCGCCCCTGTTCCAGGGAATAGATGCCCTCCTCACGGATATTCCACGGAGTATCAAAATCGGGTTCACCAACTCCCAGCGAAATCGCATCTTTCATCTCACTGACAATGTCAAAGAACTTCCGTATACCAGAAGGCTCAATTGTTTTTATTTTAGCAGATAAGGGATCTCTCATGGCGTAATCAGCATCCTTTCCGACTCACGTTTTTCTTTTGACATAATAAGCCCATGTTCCTTGTATTTTTTCAGCACAAAATATGTCGCCGTACTGTTCACATATTCTAATGTGGAAAGCTTCTCTGAAACAAAACGGGAAACCTCTTTCATACTTTTTCCCTCTATGATTACAGTAAGGTCAAAACCGCCTGACATTAAATATACGCTTTCAACTTCTTCAAACCGGTAGATACGCTCTGCCACCTTATTAAATCCCATATCGCGCTGCGGAGTCACTTTTACTTCAATCAGGGCCGTAACCCTCTCGCAGTCTGTCTGGTCCCAGTTAATCAATGTCGGATATCCACAGATTACATTGGCCTCTTCCATTTCCTGAATTTCCTTTTTTATAGTCCCTGCATCTGTCGCAAGCATTGCCGCCAAATCCTCTGTAGAAAAACGGCTGTTTTTACTTATCGCGTCTAAAATCTTTTTTTTCATACGCTTTCCTTTCTGAAATATGCCTTAATGCCGCATTATTGGTAAATTTTATAGAGCTCATCACTCCCTGCGGGTTCCAAAAAACGGGTTTCATCTACATTCTCAACAACCCTGTCGTTCGTCTCTGTTGCCCTGCCAACTACCGCCGCAGGAATCCCTTCTTTTTCCAGTTCCCTTACCATAAAGTTTCCATTTGGGCAGCCAATTAAAAGGGAGCCGCTTGACATCATCCGGTATGGGTTGATGTCAAAGACCTCACACACTTCTATTGTTTCCTGCCGGATCGGTATTTTCATAAGCTCTGCAGTAATGCCAACGCCTGACGCCGCCCCCATTTCCCACAAGGCGCCAAAAATACCTCCCTCTGTCACATCATGCATCGCAGTCGCTCCAGAAGCCGCCGCTATGGACGCTTCCGGCACAACTGACAGATATTGTAAAAAAGAAGCTGCTGTATCTACAAGTTCCCCTGGCAGGGTTTCTAAAAGCTTCTCCTTCCTTTCTGCCGCTATAATAGCCGTCCCCTCCAGTCCGGCCCATTTTGTCATGACAAGCTCATCTCCCGGCCTTAACCCGGCGGTAGAAAGAAAAGAGCCTTTCTTTGCCTTCCCAATGCCCGTAACGGTGATGACAGGGCGGTTCACGGCATCCGAAACCTCTGTATGCCCGCCTAAAATCTCAATATTTAGTTCTTTGCATGCCAATTCCATTTCCTGCATCAATTCCCGGAGCTTTTTCTCCCGTGTCCTTGGCGGCAGAAGAATGCTGCTCATTAAACCAATTGGCTCTGCACCAGAAGAAGCCAAATCATTTGCCGTAACATGCACAGCAAATGTCCCGGCTCCCCTGCCAGCCGCAGTAATGGGATCTACTGAGAATACAAATACCTCATCTTCTGCTGCCCCTACTACGCTGCAGTCCTCGCCCACCCCAGGACGGACAAGCACTTCCTCCCGGCGGTGGTGCAGCTGCTTAAAAACTGCCCTCTTTAAAATATTTTCTGGTACTTTTCCAATCTCCATTTCCTGCCCCTTTCAACACAGCCAATATCTTACTCCGTTTCCTCCGGCGGCTCTGTAACAACTGGCGCTTCCGTTGGCTTTGGCTTTGCTGTCGGCTTCGGCGTTTTTACCGGAGGTTTCTTCGTCGCCTTTGGCTTTTTCGTCTCCTTTGGTTTCGCAGAGTCCTTTGGCTTATCAGACTCTTCCGGCTCTTTAGATGGTTTTGGAGATGGCGTCGTCTGCTGTCTGCCTACCGTCACATATTCCGGCTCTGCATTATATACACTGGAATTTACCTGGACACGTTCTGTCTCTTTTCCATCAACCGTTACAATTTTCCAAAGGCGCGCCTTATACCCAACATGGGCTGACTGTGTCACTGCACGGTAAGAAGCCGGTTTCGTAGGGTCTTCTGTAATCTTTGGCTCCCCTGGCTGAATTGTTTCAAGCGTCTCTGACTCAAAAGAGATTTTACGGTTTGCCGGTCTTGTCTCTTCCCCATAAATCTTAAAGGACAATGTGCCGCCTTCTGCAGAAGCAGCAATATAAATTGGCACATCTGTATTATTCTTAAACTTTAAATCTTTATAATCCCCGGAAATCGCAGCATCCCTTGAAACATCCACATAAGCTACTACCATCGAATGCGGGGAACGCTCCACAACTTCAAGTTCTGCATTAATTACAGCATTATATAAAGTTGTCGAAACCTGGCAGACGCCGCCGCCAACGCCATCCACTACCTTTCCACTGGAATATTCCGGCGCCATCTGGTATCCATTTTCTACCGTACGGTCTTTAATTACTTTAACCGTTGAAAATGTCTTTCCAGGATAAATAATCGTACCATTAATATAATTTGCTGCTGTCCTGACATTTGTAGCGCGTGCTGCAGTAGAAGATGCAAAAGAAGTAGAATAGCTTCCCAGTAAATCTTTACATTTCTCTACCTGTTCCTTTGTATATTTTGGCTTTTTCACCTTAACAACTGCCGCTACTTCCAAAGGCTCGCCGCTGATATCTTTTAACATCGCGCTGCTAATCGCATCTGCTGTTTCTTCCACCTGGAGTTCGCGCCCATCACGTGATTTGGTCGCCTTAAACTTCCCCTGTGCCAGTTTCAGCTTTGAATTTTTTACTTTTACATCAAAACCCGTGCAATTTTCTTCAATATATGTATTTAATACAACCTCATCCACCGTGTACTTTACTTCAAAATTTTTCTCCCCGGCATCAATTTCACTCATAAGCTGAAACCTGGAAAAAAAATTGCCCGATTTCCCAAGTTCCGCAGCTTTTTGCACACTGTCTTCCGCATCACAGGAAAATCCAAGCTCCAAAGCGCTTGCCGTAACCTCCTGGTCTTCAATTGTAATCGTTACCTGACGGTTTTCCAGCCGGGAAATATATTCCTCCACCTTTTGCTCTGCCTCTTCCTCTGACAGCCCGCCAACTTCCACTTCCCCTATCTTTACGCCTTCCATAATTCCATCGTTTGTACTCAGCCCGCCTTTTGCAATAAAAGTAACGGCTCCTGCAACTGCAATAATACAAATACAGCCAATAACAAACAACACCATCAGTTTCTTATTTTTCCTTGTCATACTAACACCATTCCTACTCTTTGATTAATAAGCCAACACCCCACATACTTACGGCACACCTGCCCGCTGCATATTCCAACTGCCCTAGGGCGTGTTTGAAAATCCCGTACTCTTTATTGTAGCACACCCGTCCAGGTTCGCAAGTCAAATATTAACACTTTATTTGACATTTTTTCGTATATTCTGTATAGTAACAAAAGGAATGCAGTTTTATGGCAGCCATTATATCCGTGCTGATTTTAATATAAAGCTCCTAATACCATAGGTATTACCATGGCAATCACCACCAGGATGCAGATAACCGCTGCTATTTTTTTCTGTGTATTACGGTTAAAAAAGTTCATACTGTACCTCCAATCAAATGCTTTACCAAATTACCAACAGAAAGGACCATGAATTACTATGCCCCTTTTTTTTATATGCTTTATTGTATTCGTATTATGGTTTCGCGTCAAGATGAATCGAAACAAATCTGACAGCACGGCAGAAAACGACGCCTTTTGGGAAAGAGAAACACAGGCTAACTTTGCACGCAGCAAAGACATAAGCACGCTTTCCTACCTTACTGTCCCAGACGGCGTCCTCCCATTTTCCGAATCCCTGGAAGATGAGCAGGAAGCCTATCTGGAAAATGAAGTGAAAAAATGTTTAGAAAAGAAAATGATAAACCTCTCTGGCTACACAAATACAGATTTAAAAGAACAGTATGGCGTCGCCAACCTGGAGGAGCTTTCTGCTTATGACCAGAATTTCCTTCTGTTTATACGGAATCTCAGTATATGGGGAAAATATCTGTATGAAAAAAATGATTTTGCCCGTTCCAAACAGATTATGGAATATTCCCTTTCCATTGAAAGCGATATATCGTCTGTCTATACTACGCTGGGACATATCTATGCTGCAGAAGGCAATCTCCAGAAAATAAATGACCTGATATCGCATGCCGAGAACTCAACTGCCGCATTAAAAGAATCCATTGTCCGGCAGCTCCAGCTTTGCAAACTGGAATAATTCATTTGTGAATGCTTGAAAGTTCCAAAAACGCCATGGCTAAATCCTTGATGGGCATTTTTCCTGCAGGAAGCATTCACTGCACTTCGGGTTTCTTGCCGTGCAAATAGAACGCCCCAGGGTAATAATATGAATATTATATAAAATCCAGTGATCCTCTGGTAAAACCTTCATTAACTCAAATTCAATTTTTTCCGGATCCTCCTCTTTTGTAAACCCAAGTTTTTTAGATATCCTTTTTACATGGGTATCAACTACAATACTTGCATCGTGGAAAACATTTCCGCGGATTACATTCGCCGTCTTTCTCCCCACGCCGGCAAGGGAAGTAAGCGATTCTATATCGCGCGGAACCTCCCCATGAAACTCCTCCAATAACTTCCTGCAGCAGGCAATAATATTTTTTGCCTTATTGTGGTAAAACCCGGTAGACTTAATATCCTGCTCCAGTTCTTCCAAATCTGCCCCGGCAAACGCCTCCAGTGTCGGATATTTCACAAACAGATCCTTTGTCACAATATTTACCCGCGCATCTGTACACTGCGCACTCAGCATTGTTGCAATTAAAAGCTGCCACGGAGTTTCATGATGTAAATAACATCTGTAGTCCGTCCCATATTCTTTATCCAAAAGCGCTAAAATTTCCGCTACCCGTTCCTTCTCTTTTGCCGTCATCCGTTTCGCCATATCTCTTTCCTCTCTTTTTAAATTCCCATCCGTTGCTGTCCACAGCCTGTCAACAATCCCATCACAAAACCAGCTGCTTTTATTTCATCAGCCTGTCCGTTTCATCAAGGAACTGTCCCGAAAGACACTCTGTATGTTTTATGGTACAATATTCCGCCTGGTAATTCAGCGGATTACGTTTTTTATAGTCAAACAGGACAACCGTAGTTTTCTGTTCCAACACCCCGCTTTCCACAAAAGCGGGAATATCATAAGAAAACCATTCTACATGTGTCATACGCAGCATCTGCTTCCAGGAATATTCCTGATATTTTGGAAGATATTCCCTATTCATCTCCTGGTTCTGGTAAAATTTCCTAAGCCACTCTTTTTGCTCCGGCAGCCAGGTACGGTTTCCTAAAAATTTTGGTTCTTTTTTCAAGTTCTCTCTTGCATACAGGTCAAAAATGAAAAGTTCCCGCAAAAGCTTTCCATCAATCCCTGTCCTTCCAAAAAGCCCGCTGCCTGCGCACCCACAAAACTCATAAAGAATTTCATAATTTTGCAGACGCGACTGCTGCAGCCCCAAATACCCTTTTTTCTTAAAATATTTCCCAAGCATATCATAAAAAGCAAAGGCATCCCCAGCCTGCCGGACCAAATAAGGAACTACCGCTTGGAACTGCATACTGTTGTAATAACGCTCCACCATCTCTTCCACCTGCTTTAATCTAAGGAGATCCCCATAAGAAATCCATTTGTTGTACAGCACTTCATATGGGGCTGTTGACTGATATACAATCCCAAACTCCGCTGCTTTTCCATAAAGCGGGGAGCCTTTTAGCACTTTCAAAAAACCAAGCTGAAGCTGGTCTGGCTGCATTGCATGGACGTCGTTAAATGATTTTTGGAAAGACGTCATATCTTCATAGGGCAGCCCTGCAATCAAATCCAAATGCTGATGGATATTCCTGCCTTCCCGTATCCTGGCTACATTTCTCTGAAGCCGCTGCAAATCTGTCCTCCGGTTAATTGCCTCCAGCGTACGGAGATTTGTTGTCTGCACACCAATCTCAAATTGGGCAAGACCCGGCCGGAATTTCCTAAGATAACTTATTTCTTCATCCGTCAGGATATCTGCTGATAACTCAAAATGGAAATTTGTCACCTGGTTATCATGCTCCTGTATATATTTCCAGATTCCCATAGTATGCGCAGGGTTGCAGTTAAATGTCCTGTCCACAAACTTTACCTGCGGCACTCTATTATCCAGAAAAAACTGCAATTCCTTCTTTACAAGTTCCAAATCCCTGAAATACACTTTCTTTTCTACAGAAGAAAGACAATAACTGCATCCATATGGGCATCCCCGGCTTGTTTCATAATAAACAATACGGTTTTCCACCCCTTTCATATATCGATATGGAAAAACAATTTCATCCATCTTCCCTCTGGCTCTTGGCTCTGTTTTTAAAACCTGTTCCCCTTTCCGCCAGACAATCCCTGCAATCTGCCCATAATCCCCATCCCTGCCCTCTTTCTGGAAACGGCAAAATATTTCATAAAAACTCTGTTCTCCCTCCCCTTCCATCACTCCATCTGCCCAGCTATCTTCCCGCAGCACATCCTCCCCATTATAACTTACCTCCGGCCCGCCATACCAAATCATACACTCCGGCAAAATCTTATGTATTTCACATGCAGCCTTCCGTATCATCCCTATATTCCAGATATAGCAGGAAAAGCCAAGCAAATCCGGCTTTTCCTCATATATATTCCCAATAATGCTGTCCAGGCTCTGGTTTATTGTATATTCCCGTATACTTAACTCCCCAGAAGAAATCTCCTTCTCCCTGCAATATGCATAGATACTATAAACCCCAAGATTTGAATGGATATATTTAGCATTTATCGCAGCCAGCAATGCCTTCATAACTTTTCCCCGCCTTTCCTAAGGAACTACAAATATACTCAAGACCGCCAGAATTTATCAACCTGTCCAATACAAAAATTACGGCTCATACCACTGCGCATTCTTTTCCAGTATTTCCGGTGCTCCCTTAAAAAAAGCACAATCCCCTGCTAAATCGCATTCCTGCTCCAATGCATGGCGGCACGCCATCTTCACTTTCCGGTATTCTTTTACCACATCCCCCGGGCCAACAGGTTCATAGGCTACAGGCATTAAACACTGATAGCGGTCTTTTGGACAATATCCCTCCACCAGCCATAACTTTGACATAATAATCCTCCATGCCACATTTTTGCGGCTCAAATATTGATGAAAAATGCTGCTTTTGCATTCTTCCTGTGTGAAACAGCAAGGAATCGCCACAAAATAACGTCCCTGCTTTCTACAGCAGCCCTTCCATAGGAAAATCCCTGGCATGTTCAAACCGTAGCTGCTCTTTTTTATATTTTTGGCACAGCCATTCATAAGCAGCATCCAGCCCTTCCTCTGAATAGTCAAACTGCACGCTTTCTTTTTTTTCCTCTGGCGTCTTTTCAAAACAAAATGGCTCTGGCCAAACCGTCACTCTTAAAACCTTCTCTTCCCCTTCCAAATACTGCTCTACCTGATAACGCATTCCACCAAAGCTTGCTTTCAATATTGCTTTTTTATTGTAAAATGATTTGATATCATATAATGATTTCCTGCTATTCATCTATTCGTTTCCTTCTTCTTTTCCTACAGTTCCTTATTGTACAAAACAACGATTTCAGCCTTTTTCAGAAGTCAAATACCCCGTTGCAGAGCAATGGGACATGACCTAGCATTTTAACGTTTCATTTCTATTCATACCTATGTCAAATTCAAGAATTTTTGTCAAGTTTTTAGTCAAAAATCCGAGTTTAACAGCGCCATTTTGCATGATTTTTGCAAAATGTGTGCATTCAGCGTCGAAAACGCTGCTGTTACTGTTCACTCCGTGACCAGTAACATTTTAACACACGCCAAGTAAAAATTCAATAAATTTACCCTTGACATCCTCTTTTAAATATTGTATACTCTTAAAGTCGCTTGTAGAATTATAGAAGTGGCTGATATCCTGTTATAGGGGTGTAGTTCATCGGTAGAATAAGAGTCTCCAAAACTCCAGAGGAGGGTTCAACTCCTTCCACCCCTGTTCATTAAGAATCCCCCGGGAGCCTTGTAAAATGGGCGTTCCGGGGGATTTTTGTTGTCTTTTTGTGTGTTGCGTATTTTTCCTTTTTGGTAATAAATAAACGCATTTGGCATGTTTCGGTAAGTAAAGTGGGTACAAAAGCGGGTACACTTTAATCCGGAAGTGGGTACAGTAAAAAAAGTGGGTACAAACTATCTTCTGCTTGCCCCATTTGACAGGATGATAAATCCCTTCTTCTACTATCCATTAATTACCACCCCTTCGTGCTTCACATTATCGTAGAACGGCAAAGCCCCCAGCCAATAATTAAACTGCTCTTCATTATATTGTAAATGTTCTTCTCCCTGCCTCATTAATCCAGCAAATATCCATCCTCATAGGAACAACGGAGATAATCCGGGCTGCTGTAATATACACTTGTTTCAAAATCCGATATTGCATCACTGATAAATGACGAAAAAACTTCCCGTATGCCCTGTGCGGCATGTTCCAGCCCAAACACTGACAGAATAAGCCGCTGGTATACCCTTCCGATTGCCGTAACAGATGGCACATCATATCTGCAATTGATCACTGTATCATAATCTCCATCCGAAATGCCATACTGTTCTATTAATTCATCCGATACCTGTTCAAAGCTAAGGCAGTGGTTTAATTCTGCCACATCCAGCTGATGTTCTATTGCATTCTCTGTAAGTTTGCTTACCACATCCCTGCGGTGGTTTTTTGTCACCCTGCCAATGTATTCTATTAAACTGCATACATAAAAAACATCGTCTTTTGCTTTATCATCCATTAGCCTGTTCACTCCTTTCATATGCCAGACATGCCAATGCCCGCATGGAATGGAAACTGATTTGATGTGTAGGGCGTTTAAATTCTGCATAATCCCAGAATACTTTCCGGCTTATATTGCCCTCTAAAAAATCAGTTACAAAATTCCAGATTGTATCATCAGCCATTGGTCCTTCAACAATATCATAACCATGGATATAGCCTCCCCTGCATTTTCCTATAAAATCCAGCCATTCCTCTGTCATTTTTTCAAATTTTAATATTTTTAATGTATTATCTTCTGTGTAAGAATATACATTTACAATACCTTCCTGATATTTACGCTTTGCCCATCTGTATGCCTGTTCGTAACTTTTCGTACAATAAAATCCCCATGAAAAATCTTTCGTATACTTTGTCTTACGAATTTCTGGGAATATAACAGTTTCCCCACCACCATGATAAAGTAATGATTGCTGCATAATCATTTCATCTCCATTCTAATATTCCATTTTTTCCATGTTTCCATATATTATTTTAACTGTATCAGCCTATTGTATAGAATATCCCAAACCTTCCTCATAATTGATTCCGGTATCACACAAAAGGACTTTACTATTTCCTGCATATGCATAAATTAGATAAATAGATTATGTTTCCATGAACAACTTCAATCAGCAAAAACGCGAATAATACAGAAAATATCATCTGTGCTTCATTTGTGCAAAATCCAAAAGTGAAAATCAACACAAGGCTTTATAAAAAATGTCTTATTGCGCACAATTGCATTTACAATGAACACACCATACCTGACTTTATCAGCCTTTCTTACTTGGATAAAATTGCAGGACAGCACCATAAACAAATTCAAGACTTGTATATACTGGAATCTGCCATGTTCAAACGGTAGGCTGTAATGCCTGTTTTTCAGGCAGCAATTAATTTGCTTTCCATATTACATTTATTATTCGGCTTACAAAATTTCTGTGAACTTTGGTTCTATATGTTGTGCCTTTAAATGTCCTTCTAACAATTCCGCATAACATAATGCAAGAACAGACAAAAATGCATTCCGTCTTGTACAGCCAAACACCCCTGGCAGAACAATGGGGCATGGCTTAGCCTCTCTTTGGCGAGTCTGCCCCATGGGGGATATTTAAACTTCCCCTTCTTCTAGCCTTTAATAATATCTTTTTGATAAATATTCAGATATTAGTGCCAATGTCATTTTTGCTGTGCCTATCTGTTCTAAAGCTTCTTCCCTGGATGCCACATAGAAATCGTTGTAATCGCTTACTTCACGGATTCGCTTGCTCCTTCCTAACCTTTTTCCCAGTTCCTTCGGAAAAACTTCTGTTGCAATATAATATTGGTTAAAATAATTAACTGCATCCTTATGGCGTTTGAAATCCACTGAATCTAAAGCCAGCACTGCTTTTACTGCATAAAAGACCACATAGTAAGAACGGTTAATTGAATCTTTAAATAATCCATTATCGAAACAAATAACCGCACTCCTTAAGGTCTCTTCTGCCTGCGTCAGCCTGTACCTGCTTAAATCATATTCTTTCTGCGCCATGCAGCACTACCCCTTCCCGTCTTATATTGCGGTAAAATGGCAATGTATCCTTCCAATACCTGAATTGCTCAACATTGATAATTATGGGAGAAATATCCTTGCCTGTAGCCAGCTCCAACTCAAATGCCAAATCATAGATACTATTCTGAATCTTTTTTATCTCTGCATCTGAATAGTCAACCAACAATAAAATATCAATATCAGAACCTTCCCTTTCTTCATCCCGTGCATAAGAACCAAATAGGACAATTTGCTGTATATGGCGGCCATGCTGGTTCTTCACTTCCCCTATAAATTCATTTATGACATCAGATGGCTTCTCCATCATTTATGACCACCCCCTGCTAAAAATAAATTGGCTTATCTTTCTTTGTCCCCTAATTATAGCATATCTTCCCCTTTTTACAACTATACATTTTCGCTGCACAGGCATAGGGGATTCTGCATATATCTGTTAAATCACATTGCCAGAATCCCCTAAAACAATTCCTTTCCCCTGCCTTACCTTTCTTCTTCCTGCGGTTTCTGCCTGTCCATAAAATCCTTCACATAGGCGTTCAGTATGTATTCAATTTCATCCCATGTGTCTGCTTTCAGGTATTCATTTTCCAGGTATATCTCCCACAATTTTGCAAGGA
>RAYE01000066.1 GCA_003612285.1 bacterium D16-51
ATCATTATTAAAACCTTGAAACAGCTATGCTTAAAACAAATGGGTTAATCTAAATGTTGTAAAGTGGTGTTAATTAAGGAACTGTTAAGAATTAATTTCTTAACAGTTCCTTAATCATTTTAAAGATTCCCGATACAAATCAAAAATATCAATATCACTTTTTTCAAATAAATCATCTAAAGCATCACTGCCATATTCTTCAGCATATTTAGCCTCTGCTTCAGAAACCGGAACTGCTAACAGCCACTCTACCCTTTTATCCTCTAAAACCATCCCCTGGTACTCTTCCCAAAGAAATGGCTTTACAAACATTACATGTTTCATATCTGAATCATCAATAAACGCACCTATTACATCATAAAAAATAACTCCCGGAAAACACTCATAATGTGAATTAATAATACAAAATGCACAAGTCGAAAGTATACAAGGAATCTCTTTTTTCATCTTGTCGCAAACAAACATTAACTCTACCCGCAAAGGGACTTTATCTACTGATAATCCTATAGAATAACTGCTTACACCTACTGTTGAATATATGTTAACACCATCATCCGATGCATCTTGAATTGTCATAATATGGATAGCCGATATATTATTCCTATCATCATATCTGCTAAATTCTGGTATTCCACCAACTAAATCGTTTATATGCCTGGCTATCATTCTTTTTTCTGTTTTAATATCCATATTTCCTCTATAAATAATCCCTTCCAAAAATTCAAATCATCTAATCCTTCCTATACAAAAAAGAGGGAAAGAAAAGCATTACTCCTCTGACAAATCATTGATATATCCTGTTATCTTTTGAATAACACCTGCTTCTGCAATAAATTCCCCATTCATGCCACCATTCATAACAACTTTTACCATATTGCCATCCATCGCAGCCATATCAATATCATTCCTTTTCCCCTTACCTGCTGAAAAGGCTAAATTAGTAACAGCACTAAATTCTATTGCTATCTGGACAGAATTATATCCTTGCAATTTCCATTTTTTCGGAATCACATCAACCCACCTTGGCATGTCTAACACCATTAATACCGTCCATCCATAATATGTAACCAAAAATTTTTCAATGATAACACTTTTTAACTCAGGAATTTTGTTATACAACCGCTTTAAAAAATCCGTTCCGCTCAAACAATCATACCACATACCAATTCCCCTTTTCAATTCCAAATAACCGCCAAATACAAAAAGGCTTTTCCTGCCCACATCTCACGTTTTCCCATATTCATCCGTTCCCCTATATTATACATTATATATCATCCTTTTTCTCCTAAGCACTATAAATTATTACTTCCATTACAAAAATAAGAAGAACGCAAGACCAGCGTTCTTCACACAAAAAATCGACAGAATTTCCTATCATGTTAAAAGCCTAATTTGATAAAGGAACTGCGCGTAAATAACTTTACAGTTCCTTCGTCAAATCCCCCTATAATTCTTGCGTCAACAACTCCCTGTATTTTTCTTCCCCTTCATCAAAACATCTGCCATGTGATTTTTTATTTGCAACTTTTATATATTCTTTTGCTTTCTTTAAATCGCCAGACTCATAGGCGACTTTCCCTGCCCACATCTCACGTTCTCCCGTATCCATCCGTTCCAAATCTGCATAAAATATTTTATCTACCCACTGGTTCATAACATCAATCTTATGCGTTTTGACTGCAATATCTAATATTCTCCAAACAATCAAATAACTCTCGTCATATTCATTTTTGCCATCAGGCAGGGCTTCCCATGCATCAGCCAACAATTGGATGGCTTCATCATATTTTTCTTGCTTATATTGGTTAAAGCTCTCATCCATTAATTCTTCAATTTTCTTTCCTAATTCCCCTTGGACATATCCCATAAATAACCTCCAATTTTTAAATGATATCTTTTATTATATCAAAATATTTTCCTTCTTCCTCTTCAAAAATATCTTCCCCTTCACAAATATATGCCTGTAAAAGATTTTCCTTTGCTTTTTTCATATTGCCAAGTTCATAATGGCATTCCCCAAGACGCAGTAAAATAAAAGGATTCCCTATGCCGTCAGGGCATTTTAATGCTTCCTGCAGGCATCGTTCTGCTTCATTATACCTGCCGCTTAAATAGTAAGCATCACCCAAAGCAGCATATAACCATGTACCTGCCTCCCAGTCATATTTTGGTTCAGGTAATAGCTCAAGCGCTGCCTGATACTTTTTAATTGCGCCGTCATAATCCTCTTCTTCAAGCAGCGTATCGCCATCTTCACTCCATTCAACAATTTTATCGTATAGTTCGTCCTCTAATTCCATGTTTCCTCTCCATGCATTTGATAATTCAACGTGCTATAATCCCAAACCAATTTCCAATTTCTCTATCTACTTTCCAACACGCGTAACAAATTTTACGCCATTATCTTCTGCCCAGGGCACAATTTTATCACATAACTCCAAAATTAATTGTGGCGGCTCTTCTTCAAATTTCAATATAATCCATATATTGTCTTTTGCAACATTTGGAAAATCCTCCTTAAATTGGCTATTACTAACATAGCCCAGATAATTTTGGACTTTATCTAACAAAAGTGACTGGCTTTCAAGGCTATCATCCATTTCACCTGATGAAATAATATATAATTCCAGACCTCCATCTTTCCGCTCCCCTATTATATCCAGCGTATCAGCATCATATATCATCCTTTTTCTCCTTATTTTTTAATTGTTTTAAGTATTGTTAATGACTGAAATGCATCAATCGGATTTGCTTTTGCTGCATAAATTAATGGCACTTCGTCACGGCTCATTTGGTATATTTCCCCATATTCAAAATCAATATATTTCAGCAAGCTTGAAATATAACAGTTTGCATCTATCTTCTCAAAATCCTTAATATCCATAATAAGAGAAATATAATCACTTTGCCTTACAGCTAAAACATTATAATCAAATGATGCCGATTTATAATCTTTTGGTAAAGAATAACATGATACTCCTGTTACTTTTCCATTTTGCAGGATTGGCAACACTTGTTTTTCCTTACGCTTAACTGTAACTATCTTATTAGTTGTATAAGCTTCACTTTGTATATCAAAATGAGTTTTTTTGTACCCTAATTCTTGAAATATAGTATCCATATCATAATACCATTCAAGCCATTTTCCTTTCATAAGTCCATTTCCCCAAAGTGTTATAGATACTGTATCCGCTTTCAAATCAACCACCTCCTATCTTTTTTATTTTAATAGAACCCGCTTTATCTCCCATAATCCGTTGATTATCTTTCATTCTTTCAGTTAATGCTCTAGCTGAATCTGTTCTACTTGGAACTTCTACCTGATCAATCAATCCATTATCCCGTCTCACCGCCATAATATCAGGTCTTCTATTCGGTTTAGCTCCTGGAACTTCATGACTTAACCCCTTATTAACATAAATCTTACTATATTGTCCACTATCCCTCATAGTACCTACTTCATCGGTAATAGTTTCCCAATGTCCTTCAGTACCATTTCTATGAGGCTTACTCGGCCATATCACTTCTGTAGCAGCATCTGGATGATCCTTGCCATTATGTACATAAACCCGCACTTTCCCTACAAAGTAAGATGCCCATTCCTTCACATGCAGGTTATAAGTCGGCACTTTCTCTTCATGCCTTACCTTTACAATTTTCGTTATCTGTGCCGGGCCGTCCATCGTTTCTACAACATCGCCTTCCCGCAGGTTAATTGCCGATACCCAGCCCTGTTCCTTTACATAAACCGGATGGTATGCAGTTGTCTTAATTTCCTCTTCCCCATCCAGCCAGATATGGTAAACCGTATGCGTCCCGGTGCAGAATACCTCTTCCACTTCCTGGATTCCAGTCTCCCCGGTTTTTTCATCCCTGGAATAAATATCGTCACCTTTTTGCATTTCCCTGATAGGGCGGTAGCCACGGCTGGTAAAAACAGGCGTATCTCCTGTAAAGCATTTATCGCCGGTACACTTTTTCTTAAATAAACTTTTAAATTTCCCCCATAGGTCTTTTAACTTCTGCCCTGCCTTTTTCGCCCCGGTTTTTGCTTTTCCGCGCAATGCGCCAAGCATTTTTTTCATCCCCTTGGCTTTTGACAAGGCGCTCATTTCCTTCATCCCTTTTAACCCGGCTTTGGCGGCCTTTGCAGATTTACTTGCCAATGCCATCGTATCTCCGACTCCAGGAATCGCAGAAACCACGCTGGACGCTGCATTCATCCAATCGCCTTCTGCCGCGTAAATCGCGGCATTTGCCATATCTGCCACCGCCCCCACGCCTGGGATAAAGCCTGCCACATCAAGAACCCCATGAATTGCACCTGAATGTTCTTTTACAAAGGATGAAATCCCACTAAGAAAGCCCATACTACCGCCCCCTTTTAATTTTCCTTAATCAGAGTTGCCTTCATGTCAATATTCCCATTCATTTTAATGGAACTTCCCTTGCAGGATTCTTCCAATGTATTAGATGCTGACAGCGACAGCTTTTTCCCGGAAGATACTTCCAGGTTCTGGGAAGATGAAACATTCATCGCCTTTGTGCTTGAAATATCCATTGTCTTTTTCGCATCTATGGCAACTGCCTTGCCAGAAGACACAATTATGCCCTTTCCGCCGCTTTCTAACTTTACTTCGTTGTCCTTACATTTGATTTCCAGGGTCTGCTTTGACTCCGTCTCCAGCTTCTGGTCTGCAGCAATCTGCATTTCATTGCTTGATTTCGCAGTAAATTTCCCTGTGCTTTGAATATCCAGCGTATCGCCGCCTATCACTTTAATCGGTTTTGCCGCAGACATTTCAATCCCTGTTGCAGGCGTTTCAAACTTCATATTATTTTCCCGGCAAGTCATTGTAATCGAGTCTGCCGCATCAACAATTAAATTCTTTCCAGAATGGATGCTAAAATCATTTGTACTAGTCATAGAAATCTGGTCGCCGCTTGTAACGGTAACGCTCCCGCCGCTCGTAACATTGACAGCCTTATCCGTAATAATATCCACGCCCCCATTTTGGTTTATCCTGATAAAAGTAACATCATCATTTGCCGTAATCAGTATTTCATCTTTATCAAACTTAACTTCCTTCCCAAGCGCCGTACGCAGGTATTTCACCTGCGGGTCTGCCGTCTTTTCCGTGTCTTCCTGCCGGACAGACTGTACTGCATAGGCGTCATTTTCATCTTCTGTCGGGAAGATAATCTGCACCGTATCCCCTTCTTCCGGCATCACATACCACCCGGTATGCCCTTCTGTAGAATACCCTGTTGCATAAGGGAATGCATATGCTTTTCCTGCATCCTGGCTTCCATCAATCGCCAAATGCACAATCACCGTATCTGCTTCTGCTTTTAAAACTGTCCCATTCAGCGTAAGGCCGCTGGCATATGGATGGACGGCCTCTTTTACAGACAGCCCGTTCTTTGTTGTCAGGCCATAGCGGCAAGTAAAGACAGAGCCTTTCAGGGAAATATCAGCTTCTTTTACATACAGCGCTTTCCCTTTCCTTTTTACCATATCGCCAACTTCCAGCGCCGCGTGGTCTGTCTGCAATGTATATTCCACCGCATCCCCTTCTTCATAAGAAACCTCGCTGCACTGGGACAGCTTCCGGTAACGGGACACTTTTTTCCTTACGGCAAAGTCAACATCTTCCCCTGCTTCCTCCTTATATTCCTCCCCCTCCGGTATGCCAAAAGCAAAAGAGGGCTTTGTTTCCTTTGGATTTGGCACAAGGACACTATTGCTATGAGACGCAAGCCTTTTTAAAAATTCCCAGTCTGTCTCCCTGTATTCCAGAAGCAGGTTCTTTACCGTCTTCTCTTTTGCATGGCACTCTGCGCTCCCTCCGGCTTCCCCTGCAAGCTGTTTCGCAATTGTATAGTAACTCATGCCATTTTCCTGGAAAGACCGCTTTTTCTCCTCCTTATCCAGCTTAATGGTCCATGATACAGCTTCTGCTTCTAGATAATACACGCCACTCTCGCAGACGATGCCAATATCAGTTGCCACGCCGCAAAACAGAGTATTTCCATCTTCTTTCAGCGTAACAGCCTTTTCTTCCCAATCCTCGTCAATCAGGCTTTCTTCCTCTCCCTCTTTTAAAACCCCCCGGAAATACAGCCTTGCGTGTTCATTTATCTTTTTTACCAGCCTAAGCTTAGTAATCCGTTCCAATGAAAACGGCTCTACCTCATATCTTCCAACTTCCTGCAGTTCCATATCCATTCACCCCTTCCTGCCAGCCTGTTTCAGGCATAGCGTACTGTCCCAAGCATCTGCAAAAAAAGCCCCTTCCAATCTTCGCGGTCTTCCTCCAGGCAATTGCAGGAACCCATGAGCAGACGCCCCTTTAAAGCTGAAAAAAACATCAGGTTATAAATATCTGTGTCAATCGCCGGCGTCACAAAATCAAACCAGGCGAAACGGCCTTTTTCTGTCTCTGCCGTCCCCACTTCTAACATTTCAGAAGCAGGCTGTACCCTTTCGACAATCTCTTTCATATAACCACGGATTTCCTCTTCCTGCCCTTCCTTTAATGTTTCTCTCTTATGAGAAAATGTAACGTTTACCGTAGTTTCTGCATTTGTATAAATAACATCCGGGCGGTTCTCGTTTGGATATTTTAATCTGGCAAGCTCCTTGCTAAGCGGCCCAAATTCATCCGGCATCCACATCCACATCTTTCCCTGAATCACTTCCCGCTCCTTAAAGACAACTGTTTTCCCCGCAACTAAAACAGTTCCGTCCTTAATATCCTTTACCGTTTCCTCACGCTCTTCCCGCAAAAGGTTAATAAATCCTTCATCCCCATATTCCTTCATAGTCCACCTCATTTCCCAGGGCATAGTTCCTTACTGCCCATCGTCTTTTATTTTTAACATTCCGGCTCCCACCGGGCAGACTGCCATAGATTTATTTAAAAGAGCCGGCATCCCTCCAACCAATACATTATTCTTACCGTTCAGCCAAACCGCGCAGGCGGGCGTACATGGCAAATGTGTCGTTTTACATACGCCAAACGGCCCGACATTGACATATGGAATACAATCCATAATATTTGCCCTGTCTTTTCCTCTCAGTTTCACACGCCGCCCCGGCGTTGTCCGAAGGGGCACATCCACCGTCCCCATCGTACAGCTTACTTTTGCCCCATTTACTACATAAGATTGACCCATAACCTCACCTCATTTCTAATCGTAAACATACCCTAAAATACAGCAGGGCCTTCCTTCCTCTGTCCCTGCCGCATCACCCTGTTCCCTGCGCCTGCAACCTGTACCAGGCATTGATAGATTTCACTATGGCTCAGTTCCTGGTATGGCCTGCCAAGCCTGCGGCTGATATACCAAAGAAGGCAGTCCCTTGGCACAGGCGGATGATCCAGGCAAAGCAAAGCAAAACTGACATCCGTTTCCTTTGCCGACTGGTTTTCCAGAACCATCCGGGCAAAAACCCGCAAAAGCATGGGGGCAATTGTAGTGCCGCCAGGCCCTGCATAAGGAACCTGCGTAATATCAAGCGTATTATAAGACGTGCAAAAATCCTGCAAATCCCTGTAATCCTTCCTTAAACGCGCTCCCTTTGACAGGCGGAACCTCCCAAGTTCCATCCCGCCATTTTCCTGACTGCCTTCCTCTATATGCATTTCCATAGGGCGGACAGAAAAATCTTCTGTAGAAAAACCAGGGCGGAAGCAAAGTTTCACCCTTACCGGGCAATCAAATAAATCAAACGGGATTACTTCTTTTTCTGCCAAAACAACCTGTCCCTGATGCCAGACAGCGCCAGCAGAAACAAAAAGCTGCCCTTTTCCATCCTTCCCCTTTCCATAACTAATATCAAATCCAGAAAGGATTCCATCTGCCCAGCCATCCATACCAAGTTCTACAAAACGGTATGGAAAATCACGCAGGGTTTCCAGCCCCTCTTTTTTCAAAACCCTGCCTTTCTGGAATAACGGTTTTTTATACTCCTGCCTCAATTTAATGCCTCCCATCAAAAAAATCAGTTTCCCAGGCTCCTGCCTCAAAAGGAATAAAACTCAGAGGACAGCTATACAGCACATTATCTTTACGGGCTATTTCTAAAATAGAAACCCCCCAGTTTTCATCATCCGCAAATACAAAAATCCTCAATTCCCCATTTTCGATACTGTCTAAATCTTCCTGCCGAAGAATTGGGTAGCCTGCGCAGATTTCATCATATCCCGTTTCACTGTAATCCTCCTTTTGAAAGAAAAATGGAATACGGCAGACTTCTTTCCCAGTCCCATCTTTCAGACGGAACAAAACCTCTTCTGCCTCTACCGGCCTGGAGATACGCCCATAGACCTGCCCCATCAGGCTTCCTTTCTCCAAAAGCCTTTTTTCCCGCCCCCCTGACGCATAATCTTGTGCTGTCAGAGAATACGGCACTTTTGCAGGCTCATAACTTAATACGGAACGGATTCTCCCTGTCTTTTTATCCTGGCGGTATGCCATCGCCCCATCAATGCACATAAGCTTCCTGATACTGCTATCCTCCTTTGCTCCCCTTGCCTTCCTGCCCGCTATGTATTCCTTTAAAACATCCCGGAAAAGTTCAATTTTACTGCTCTGTCCCGACAATACGATTCTCTCAACCTCCATCAGGCTGCCATTTTCATACCAAGGCTCAATAAAATTCTTTACGAATCCATAAATATCCGGCTTCCAAAGGAGCGTAACCTCTTCTTTTTCAATGACAAGTTCCGGGCAGAGGGTATCTGTTTCCAGGATTCCCCCTTTTGCCTGGACAGACAGATGGAAATCATCAAATACAGGGCGTTCACTATAATCGGCAAAAAGAGAACGGAGCGGCAGACGGCAGACTCCGGTTTTACAAAAAAGCTTCTCTTTGACTGCCTCCGCCAGATTCCACAAAAAATAGTAGTTGCACCTTGCCTTTAAGTATTTTGTTTCCTCCTGGTTCCTATATAGGGAAAAACAGGTTGGAATGACTGCTTCTGCTTCCTGATATGCTTCTGTAAATGTAAGGTAAGCCTTTTCTGTCCCCTCCTCGTCCACCCTGCCATAAACATCTGAAAGAATCCCCGGAAACAGGTTATCCAATGGAACAGGCGGCGTCTGCGCAATCTGCTCTGCCAGACGGATTTTTAAAAACTGCAGCACCCTCCAGGTCAAATGGTTTCCACCAAAATTTGTATCGCCATGTGCAAAAGCAACATGCAAATCCAGACGCTTTGTAATCCCTTCCTCTGTAATTTTGTAATCACAGCTTACCAGGTTACTTGTCCCTCCGCCGCAGTCAAGAATTAACGCCCTTTTTAAAACGCCCTCTTCATAGCTTTCCTCCCGTATACTCCGTTCTAGAAAATGATATACTGCAGCAACTGCCTCATCTGCTTCATCCTCTGAAAGAATCTGGTATTCCGGAAGAGCCTCGCAATACATCCTTAAAAAAAGGCCTTTTTGCTTTACCGGGCAGATAAAACAAAGCTTTGTATAATGTTTCCTTGTCCTCCATTCCGCCTGCCGTATTACATATAACAAAAATTTCCGAATCAAGTATATCCTTTCTGTCCCACAGGCATTCCCTTCCAAATCTGTTACAAAAATATGCTCCCTGTAACGGCCGGCCCAGCGCTTCATATCATAAAAAATACTGTTCCCTGCAAGAAACCCCTGCCTTTTTGACGCAAGGACAGCCTCATTGCCATATAAAAAGCATATGTCCTCTTCTGACTGCCCGCTGCAGTCCGCCACTGCAATAACACTTGGGCAAAGGCTGCATGGACGGCCTTCTTCCTCAAGTCTTCCAGAATCTGCCGCATCCAGGAAAGAAATCCTTTGCGGCCCGTCAATCTCGGAACATGTGCCTGCCGCCGTAAAAGATGTCCCAAAATCTATTATTAACGGTTCTTCTGATACCGAAGCCTCTTTTACCAGAACTTCTGGAAGAGGGCATCTGGCATAGGATAACTTTTTTCTTTTCTTTCCCCTCCCAAGATATCTCCTGACAGCTTCTTCTGATGAATCTGCCCCGGTAAAAAGAAGATTCCAGCCATAAAAGCGTCCGGAAGGTATCTTACCTGACATTCTTTCTCCAGAAAGAAAAAGTCTATATTTACAAGAACCGGCCGGTTCTGCGGTAAGAGCCGCCTGTATCTTCCCTTTGCTGTCCTCTAGAAAAACATACTGCCCAGTCTCTTCCATCTTCCCTGTAATAAAATATGGGGGATCTGCCAGGGAATTTTGCCCCTGATAAATCTCCATGCGCGCAGGCAAATCAATTTCTGCTTCTTTTTCCGTCCCATTTTCCCGAAACGCTTCCTCCAGCAGACGGCCGCCCTCTTCTGACCATGCAGAAATCCTGTCTTTTTTTGCTATCCCAAGATAGCGGTAAAGAAGTTCTGTCAACTTTTTCTTATCACTATAGGTATCAACGGTAGAAGGCTTAATATGCTCTGCCCTGCAGATTTCCCGAAGCCTTGGAAGTTCGTAAGACTCCAGCTCCTCCCGCGTATAAAACCGGCGGACCGGGGATTTCTTCATTTTCCCTAATTTGTAAGTCTGATATAACATGCATCACACCCCTTCTTTCATCGCTAAGGCAGTTAGACTTTACACAGGATAAATTTCTATCTGCACAGGCCATTACGCCAAAACAAAACTCCCAAGCTGCATTGTCTCTTCATAGCCAATTACCCCATACGTTTCTGTCCAGTGGACAACATATGCAAAAGAAAACGGCAGAAACATCTGTATTAAAAAGAAAAGCCTTTTTTCTGTATGTACATTCTGTGGCTCCCTCATATAAAAGACAAATTCCTCCCCCTCACGGATAACAATTTCGCAGGATGGCAATAATTTTTTTGCCGCCCCGGATAGACAATAAGCACTGTCTCCTGTCTGGTAAAAGCAAAGCAGCCATTTTGCCACCTCATATTTTTCCATCCATGTAAACTCACCTAACCATCCAATTCCTCCGAAAGCCCCTTCTTCTATATCTTTTACAAGGAAACCAAGATAAAAATCCTGTTTACACATCCCAAGTTTTAAATCCATATCTGCCAGATAGTGGAGAAAAATATCCGAAAGCGCCTGGTTAAACTCCTCATACCCCAAATCATCCGGGGTCAAAAGCGAATCAAAAACCGAAAAAAAACGGATATATGGATTTACATCCAATTTTGAATAACCTTTATCATACCTGTTCCCGTATAAATCATCTGCCTGTAGTTCCAGATAAGGAGAAACCCTGTTATCCTTTACTTTATAATGAAGCCCCGCCGTACTCTTTTCCTGCTGCTTTATTGCAAGATACGGCCCCCAGATTTGGTTCCTGTCTTCCATAGCGCTCCCCCAGCCAAATAAACTCCTATAAAATCAGCGTAAAATTCCTGTCCATTGATATTCCTTTGTACATAACTGCAGTTCTGCAAGCAGGAAAAACATTTTCTCATACCGAAAAATATCTGTTTCATCCTTTGGATGAAGAATGACTGCTATCTTCCTTTTCTTTTTTAACAAAGAGTTTTCCTTTATAAATGGATTAAAGTCAAGCCCTTCAAATTCCCCTGGCAAATCGGTGCAAATATCTACTAACACAAAATCCTGGAATACTTCGTACGAACTTAAAATGCGCTCTGTCTCCCCTCTTGTCCATAAATAACGGGGGCAAACCTGCGCCTGGCGGTCAGCAAAACGCATCCTCCTGCTGTTTGTCTGCAATGGATACAATAATTTTGTCCCATCTCTGTTATAATCTATGCCGGCAATTTTAAAGAGCTTCATATTTTTGTGCGCTTCTTTCTCTGTCCGGACCAAAAAGCTTTCCTCTGAAAAAAACGTCTGAAAAAAATCCTCTCCTTCTGGCGCCGCCAAGTACCCTGCCCTATCATCTGATAACTGGATACTATGCACATAAACCGCTTTCTGCCCTGCTGCTGCCACTTCCACCTCTGGCTTACAAAACTCCTCCTGTACATTCCATACAAGTACAGCGTCATTTATGACAAAATGAGAAAACTCCCCAAGCATTATCTCCACCCTCTGAACCAAAGCATCCTGCGGGACAACACCCTCCCTGTCTATAATTGCCAGAAATTTGTATAGGAATGGGCAATTAACAGTATGCCACTGCTTTTGGTTTGCAAGGAATGTCCTGTATAAGTTTCCAAATGTCTCCAGATAATCTTTACAATACTTTAGGGAAACGGTTGTCTTAAATTCCCCCTGGTCTGTCTCCACCAAAGCCTGAAATGTCTTATGCAGGCACTGGCAGATAGAAGGGTAATCACAGGCAAGGAATAATTTCCCTAAATACCCTTTTTCCCTTGTCTTCCCTGCTTTTATCTCAAACAGGCACTGGCTGGTATCATCCAGGCCGCCTTTTCTGCAGACTCCTGTGTTTATATAATACAGGCGGGACGGGTCGCTGATTTCTGCATCCAGCCTTTTTTCTAACTGACTAAACTGTTCATTGCTATAACGGAGAAGTTCCCCAAACACATCTGCCAGGACGTCCCGCAAAAGAACCTTCTGCACCGGGTCGGAAATCCCTTCTATCCTGGACCGTAAAAGCTCTTTTTCATCCTCCATGCCATTCCTCCTTAAGCCTCCAGTTCTGCAATGGCGTCATAAACTGCCTCTGCCCTTTCATCCCAGATATTCAGCTCTTGATAGATGCTTAAAGCCTGTTCATAAAGGCTTTTGGCCTTTTTTGTCTTCTTATCCTTTGCTGCCTCTTTTGCCTGGAGAATATATTTTGCTGCCTGCGTAAGCTGTTCCTGCTCAGCCTCTTCTTCTGCCTTTACTTCTGCTTCAATAATTGCCTGCCCAAGTGCAGCGATATCTGTATAAATCTTTTCTGCATCCTCATCTGTCCCATCAAACTTTTTATATTTGGCAAGAGCCTGCTGATACAGATTTTTCGCCCTGTCTGTGCGCCCTTCCTCCAGCGCCTTATTCGCACTGTCAATTAACGTATTAATCTGAATCTTTATTTTATTGGCTGCTTTTTGCTTTTTCTCTTCTTCTTTTTCCTTCTTTTTCTGTTCTTTCTCCTTTTTTGCCGCCTGTGCGGCCTGGTCTGCTTCCTTTTGCTTCTGCCGCAAATCAAACGCTTTCGCCTGGACTTCTGCCTGTGTTTCCAAATCACTGACCTGGTTTAAAAGCTTTAACGCCTCTTCATATTTCGCTAACGCCTCCCCATACTCTTCTGTGGAAGCATACATATCCCCCAGAAGGACTAACTGGGCAATTTCCATATGAAAGTCAATTTCTATAAGCTTTTCTGCAACATCCTCCCCAAGTACAGTAAGCCCAAGGGAAGACGCTTCCTTTTGGATTTGGTTATAAAGCTTCTTTGCCTGTTCGTACTCTTTTCCTGCCAGGGCAGCTTCTGCTTCCTGCAGCATCGTAAGAAGATCCTTTTTATCTGTAACAGCTTCTTTCCATTCTTTCTTCTCATCAATATATTGGAAATTATAGAGGTTTAACCCATCTGCCTGCTCTGACGCCTGTTCGTATTCTTTTAATGCTTTTGTATAATTCCCATATTCCGTATACTGAACGCCCTTTTTGTCATACTCCTTAATTTCCTTTAGTTTCCGTCTGTCCATTGCCCGTATTACAAAAAATGCTATTAATAAAATAAGCAGCAGCACAAAAAATGCCACAAAAGCAATGATAATCCGCCGCTTCTTTTTCTTTTCTTTCTGTACATCTTCCTGGAACACTTTTTCAACAGAAAGTACCGCTGCCGTATAACTCCCTATTTTTTGCGGGTCCTGCTCCTGTAAGCTTAAAAGCAGCTCCTGTAAACTGTCTAAAAATTCCTCATTTGTCTTCGCGTTTTCACAGGCGTCCAGGATTTCCACTTCCGAAAGCCGCCCCCAAAGATTGCTTGTCGCAAAAAGCAGGACAGAGCCTTCTGCAAGCTTTCTTTTTCTGGAAATATATGGCCTTACATGCTTTCCTTTCCCCAGATATTCCGTTAAATTATGGATTTCCGATAAATCAGGTACGGCTCTCCCATCCTCTTCTAAAAGCTGCTGGTACTTTGTCTGCGTCTTGCTTACCATAGTAAACAAATTTTCATATATCTCATATAATTTTGTATTGCCGCAGATTCCATACCGCATCCTTGTATAATCTGTTACAAACAGGGTAATGCTTGCCTTTAACGGATAACGGGTGCTGTGAAGGCAAAGCTGCCGGTTTGCATAACGGATATATTCTGCAACACGTTTCAGGGATGGTTTCCGCTCAAATGCAGCCAGGGCGGCTTCTACAGCAAGCTTAGCGCTGTTTTCGGCTGTTTCATTGTCATAGCTTTCCGCGATGGCAATGCACATATAATTTTCCAGCGGAGTATAGGCAATATATGTTTTTTCAATCCTGTCATTCCCCTTCTCCGATATAAAATTCACCACCAGCTTACTGTTTAACCTTCTCATAAAGCATCCTCAATCAATATGGCGGTTGCATTCCCCGCCTTCTTTCTGTTCTTTTTCCTGACGCCAAGAATTATCTGCTGTGCCTTGTCAAAGGGATGCCCCTTTTTTTTCAGGCAGGAAACCATCTCTTTTTCCTGCAGCGCTTCCCAGACCCCTGCGGAAATGATACCTGCAGTCATCCCCTCGCCAAAATCCGCCTGCCCATTCCTCCCGTTAAAAAGCCTGTAATCTTTCCCATCATAGAGGAATGCCTGGTTGTTCCCAACAGTATAATAAAATAACTTCCTGTCCCTTACCGCCAATAAACTAAGCGACAAATTCGGCGTCTTCCCTGTATAAATATATTCCCTGATATCTTTTTGTATCTTTACGGCAAGCGCGTCAATAAAAGTAACAAAAACTTCATTTCCTAAAAAAATCTCTGTATTTTCCCTCTGAACAAAAAATTCCTGCATGCATGCCTCTACCGCAAGCACCGCGCATCTCCTGCCATTTATATGGTCAATTGTCCCATCTGCCAGCACAGCCAATAAAAAACCATCCTCCCTTGTCGAAAAATAATTGCTTTGGATCTGGCGGCTGCCAATCGTCTGGGCATTCCCTATCCTATATGTATTCTGCACGCTTAACCATTCTCTTTCCAATTAAATACAAATCCATCATTTTCCCCACACAGTGGGACAAAAATAAAAATGCTCTGCCCGATTTTAATACGGTCTCCCGCCTCTAACAAATGGGGCTCAAAAACGGCGTCCCAGTTATCCCCTTCATCATCCATCACATAAACTAACCCCTGTGCATCCCCCGGCAGAAGCATTGTCCTGTTTTTTTCCGGGTCATAGACAATAATGGCGTGGTTTCTCAGGCAGACAGTATCGTCTCCGATAATCCGTATCTCCATATCGCCAGAACGCCCTACAAAATTCTTTTCTGCTATAATCCGGTAATCCCTTCCATGGGAAGGCCCTTCCAGACAGACGAGCCAGCCTGTCACTGGTTTTAAAACTTCCAAATCGTTCAGATAAACTAAATCACTGTACTTCCCCTGTGGATCCTCCTCTGGATTACTGTTTTTCTTCACAGCTACATTACAATACGGGCATATGCTGCCATGCTTTTTCTCACTAAATAAATGCCCATTTTTACAACGGATCAGACCCATTTTATTCCTCCATTCACAGCCCCTTACTGCCTTATTACGATTTTACAGGTATCTGCATAAAGGACATCCTGCTCTGAAAGACGGTATGGGATTTCCTTTTTCAGCCGGTAAATCCTGTTTTCTGCCCCTCTTTTAAGCCCTACCGGGCGGCTTCCAGGAGCAGCTTCAAAATACCAGTTCCCACAGACAAGATTACAGGTTCCGTAAAGATATCTGCCTTCTTTTGCTTCCCCATCCTCTTCTATAAAAACTTCCCTTCCATCCATCCTTCCTGTCACCAAAAAAGAACATTTACCCTGTAGTAAAATCTCACTTTTTACCTTCCCTTCCCCTGAAATAAGAAGCATTGCCTCAAAAGGAGAATACCGTTTCTTTTTCCAGTACTGAAAAATGGAAACAATAAAAACAGAAAATACAGCCGCTGCAAATAGTGCAGACTGCGCAATGAAAAGGCAGATTAAGCTTTTTAATGTTTCTCCTGCCACAGATGGCAGCAGATTGCAGGATAAATAATAAATCTGAAACAGCAGGTAAAGAAAAATGCCTGCTAAAATACATCTGCTGACGATCCGGTTCGTTTTCATATCCACTCCTGATTCCAAGGAACTGCAGATAAGTAACAAAAACCTGTTTTTGCTATTTATTCGCAGCTCCTTAGAAAGGCGTACAATCACTGCACGCCCTCCTAACTGCCTCTGCAAATCCATTTTCTTCTCTGCGCCTTTTTCCATGCAGCAAGGTTTCTGATTTACAGATTACTCAATTACTACGCCGTCAATCCTGTCTTTCTTCTGCTTTAACACCAGGACGAACTCACCGTCTGTTTTTGTAAACTGTTCCTGATAGGAAACTACAAAAGCATGGGAAAATTCATATTTCCTTGGAGCCGTTGCATGCTGATACTCTACTGTCACTTTTTTGTATGCATCTGCGCTCTCTGGTTTTACCAGCGCCCATACTGCCATACTCTTTGCAGCGTCACGCATGAACAGTTTGTCCGCATCGAAAGAAACTTTTCCACGGATGACAAGCTCTGCTTCAATGTCAGAAGACCTTGCAAAAGAATCCTCTGGGATTTTTGAGCTGAAAGAAACATCAATAATCTCTTCGCTCAGTTCTGTTACGTCGGCAATTACGATTTTGTATGCCATGTACATTCCTCCTAACATTTTACTGGTGCAGTTTAAAAACTGCTCTGCCTCAAGTTACTATATAGATAACAGATAAGGGTTTCCCCCATCAAACGTTATCCTTTAATCTGTATTAATCTGGAGTTCCATGTTTTCAGAAACACCCGCAAAATTAATCTCTATATTATATGTAGTATCATTACAGTCGCCCTTTTCAATCCCATCCCCTTCACGGAGAATTGAATTTACATAATTTGGTGAAAGCTGCCACTCCTTTACCTTGCCGCCGGATTCAAAAATCCTGTCTATTCTGTCTTTTTTATAATCGCTTGTTAACGCCCCAATCATACGGTAAAGGTAAGTACGTGTTGTTTCCCGGAAAATACTTTCAAACCCGCCATTTTTACTTTCATTCATGCAGCGGGATTTATATACGGTAATCAGGTTAATGGAATTACCATTTAACTGGTTTTTATCCGAAGAAAAAACAAAACCATATTTATGTTCATTAATGATATTTTTTGTTTCTGCTGTATAACCTGCAATCTCTTTTGGCATTGTTGTGGTAACATAAAGTGCATTATCCCCTGCTTCAATATCAAAACGCACGCCGGGATATTCCTTTTTTATCTTCCCGCCAAACCTTGCTGTTAAAAAATTCGGACACTGGTATGCCGCCACAATTCCTGCCGCCACATAAGCGGCCCCAATATATACGCCATAAATCCAGAATTTCATAAAATCATCCCGGTCCGCAGAAAACTCCAGTTTGCCATCTTCTGTGCGGATCGCCTTAGACCCAAGCACCACACGGGATTTATCACTTGGAATCACTGTAAAATTCGGCAGACACGGAATTGCATAACGGCTGTAATCTGAATTTTCCAGCTCCTGCGTATTTTCCATATACTGATCCATCCCATGTGTGGAAAGTTTTAAAAATGTCGTGTCTTCACTTGCCTCAAAGGAAAAGAATACCTGAATCCTGTAATCCTTAATTTCATCCAGCAAAAACTGCAAATCCGACATTGGAGTCGGCATAATCGAAACTCCGGTATAAATATCCCCGGTATAGCCAAACTGCCGCATCGTATCTTCATCCAAATCCATTTCCCTGTCATCGGAATACTCAATATTCGGAACAATCCCAAACCAGACTGTATTGCTGTAATCTGATTTGTTATTGACAGTCTCCAGATATTTTTTCAGGTTCTCTAAGTTCTTTTCCTCTAAAATTTCTGACATATCTGCATTCACGATTAAAAGGGATGGACGCATCATCGGGCTTTTTGGCTGGTATTGGTCAAAAAATGCCTTAACACTTAAAATTTTCTCAATCAAAAGCTTTGCTGTCCTGATAAAAGACTTCTGCCAAAGCGTATTAATCGCAGAATATTTATTGTAAAGCTCCACTTTGTCATTAATATCCATCGCCATCAGCTTATCCGGCATTTTATCCGTAAATGCCGCGACAATTAATTCTTTTGAAAGAGAAGCCGAAGAGGATTCCGGGTCATATTCCTGCCCTACAGATTCATAAAGGGTCTGCATGCTTTCGTTATACTGTTCTTCAATCACAGAAATCGACAAATCTTTATAACTAATGACTTCTTTTTTGGGGGCAGCCGTTACTGCCACTTCCCCTTTTGCGGTATTGGCAAGTTCTGTGCTTTCTTCTTTTGACGCGCCTCCCTTATCCGTCAAAAGGGCTTTCGGCTTGTCCGATACCTCAAGAGCAATAATCTCAGCATCTTCGATTACCGGGAGAGCCGGGTTAAATTCCGTAATCCCCTTTTCAGACGCCCTGACAGCCGTATCTAAATTATCTTTAATCATCCCCAGCATCAGTGTAAGCTGGGAAGCTGTTTCATTATAGTATTTCTTTGTTTTATCTAACTTGGACTTCAATTTCAGGACAGCATCCTGTTTGGATGGAGAATCGCTTTCAAACTCCGCATTTTTATTTTCCAGATAGGCAATATCCTTTTTCAGCTTCTTAATCTCTTTTAACGTCTTATGCGGGGCAAGCATTTCCGTTACCTTTTCATAATTAAAAGATGCATTTGTTGCCCCTGACGCTTTCTTATTGTCCATAATCGAAATGAACATCTTCAAAAACGTATTATTACGGTCAATTACAATTTTTTTCACCAGAGGCTCCGGTATCCCGGCAGGTTTTGTCAGCTCATAGACCATGCCCCTCTCCTGGTCAAAATAACTGTAAATCGTTGGCTGGAATTTCTTTAAAAATTCATCAAAATTATTCACTAAAAGGGCATTATTGATTTCCGCCACTTTTTCATCTGTCAGGCTTCTGGAATTTTCATCCACATCTGACATAATATTAAACATATTAAAGACTTCCGGGTTTACGACATCGAACAATATTGTCCGGTTTGTCTGCTCAATTATTCCCATATGCTTCCCTCCGACTTAGGAACTGCAAAGTTCCTAACAACTGCAAATTACTATGCTTTCTTTGTATTCATTATAATAATTCCAGCAGTTGTTTTGAAGAAACCATGCAGCCTTTCCATCGACAAAACTCGACATTGTACGACACTGTCCGACACATTTTCTGCTTTTTCCCTGTTGTATTTTGCACTATAATGTATTATGAAAGATAATAACATTTGACCTGTCAAGTACCGGTAAAAAAATACCAAGGGGGTATCGAAAAATGGTAGAACAGTTTGAAAAATATGCCATCCGTTTAAGAGAACAAAAGTTATTTGAAATGGAAAAAATTTATCAGGAACAATTTCCAGATTTTATCCCTCTTTTCCAAAGACATTTTAATGAAATCTGCGAAAATATTATAAAACTACAGCAGGCGAATGAATTGAACGAAATCTCCTATCTGGAATATACCCTTCTTTACAGTAACCTGCTCATAAAGAAAGAAACTGCTGAGGTACGCGTTTATAATGAAAAATGGTATTTTGACAGCAGGCAGCGCAGCGTTGGGCATTTTGATTTTTCTGCATTATTTACAAAATACCATGAACTTTCCGAAGAACTGATGGCTTACAGGAAACAGTCTGCTGGCAAAGTCAGCGCACAGGAAGTAAAAACATTCCTGCTTTCCTGTGCAGGCTCCTTTTACAGTTATATTATTTCCACCTTCCGTTTTTCCATCCTCCCCTGCCTTGAAACAGAGCCGTTCCTTGCTGTCTGCAGGGCAAAACGGTTTGAAATAAATGTAGGGGAATATATGTCATTCACCGAAGCAGTCTATAAAGAAAACAGACAGCGAAATGCAGAAGAATCCCTTCTCTGGTTTTCCCAGAGACAGGAATATGATTATGCATTTGAAGATTTTACAAAACTTGACTTTTCAGGAGCTGATCTTTCTGAAATTGATTTAAGATATTCCGACTTACGCTATGCGAAACTAATTGGCACCGATTTTCAGGATTCCATGCTATTCGGAACAAGATTCTGCCATGCCAACTTAAAAGACGCTGACCTGCGCTATTGCATGATACATGAAGCAGATTTTACTGGGGCAAACCTTACGAACGCAAAATTTACTGCTGCAGAAGCTTTTGCCGGGGTGCCCGACCATATAAAATGGAAAATAACCGGCTACCAGCCAGTAAGGTTTTGCAATGCCAACCTTACCGGCGCAGATTTCCGCAGAACCCAAATCCGGGATGCAGATTTTACTGGCGCAGTAATGGATGGCGCAGTTTTTTCAGAACATCAATTAATCTATTTTAAGCTTTCAGAAAAACAGCGGCAGTCCATCCGGATTGCCGGCCAAAAAACATACAGAAATGAGGAATAAAAACATGGACTATTTTTTACTTAGGCAGTCTGGAACCATTCAGATTCCACGGGAGAAAAACCACCAGGCAGGAGAGCCCTCCGTCCGCATTATGGAAAATACCGCATCCTTGGATAAATTTGACTACCTTTCTGCAGAAGCCCTTGTCAGCGACAGAATGAAACTTCTTTTAGAACAATACCTTCTGGAACAGGACTGGCAGCCCTGCGCCTTTGTAGATCCGCAAAAAAAGACGGAAAAAACTTTCTGGTTCCTGCCGCCCCTTTCCTATCAGCCGGAACAGGTTACCTTCTCCTCCAGCGGCCTGCCCTGCGCTGTATTTATCAAAGAAGAAGACTTTGCCAAAAAATCACCCGGCATCTTCTGCCTGAAAAATCCAAAAGGAAGCCCTTTTGTCATTGTCCACCTGTCCGTTGCAGAAAGCATCCTAAGGCGTGGTTACTGTGGTTTGGAGCTGCAACGTATCTAAGGAACTAATAACCATACCCAAACAATTGAATAAATCCATCCCACCCCAAAATGCAGATTCCCACCGCAAACATCCCGGCAAAAACCAAAAGCGGCAGCCATACTAAGGACTTATTTTTACGGAAACATTTTTTACAAAGCGAGATTGTCACGGGCAGAATTGCAAGCAGCCACAACATAAGCGATACAACTCCAAAAAATACCGCTATATCAGCTTCCGAACCCATGTCGTATGCGTATCCTTTGCCATGCCCGGTGATGTCCATATAGATGCAGCCAATCCAAAGCGGTGAGGAAAGGCTTACAAATAAAAACCATATTATTGAAATAACTATTTTGACTTTTTTCATTGTGTATTAATATTCCTCCTGATTTTGGCTAACCACTCAAGTAACAAACCACACCTTAAACATGGCTGCCCCATCAGTATGATAACATACATCCCTAGTCCTGACAATGCAGCAGGGTTGTTGATTTACCTAAACTATGCTACAATTGATACTATTCATGGTCAATGGTATCATAAATTGCAGAAACAAATAAAAAATTATTTTTCCTTTGTATATATTTTGAGTATTATGCAGTATGAGAAAACAAATATCTTCATATTTTCTGCAAAAAAGCGAAAGGATTCTGTAAATTACAATCTGACAAAAATTTAGAAAGATATTGCTTTCCGCAGGACAATTTAGCTCTTTTAGAATTGCTTTGCTTTTTAAGCTTCCGGCAGATGCGCGCG
>RAYE01000067.1 GCA_003612285.1 bacterium D16-51
GAAGGACGTTTTGAATTTGTATTTACCCCAAAACATGGCTCATGGCTAAATATGATAGAAAGCTTTTTTGGAAAAATGACGAAGCAGATGCTGCGTGGAATCCGCGTCAAAAGCAAACAGGAGCTGATCGGCCGGATTTATCTTTATTTCAAGGAAATAAATGCTGATCCTGTCATATATCATTGGAAATACAAAATGGATGAAATAACGGTATGATTTTCATGCTTAGATTTAGCCAGTTATTAAAAAATCAATGTACTAGGAGACGTGCAAAATTTTTATCCCCATCTGCCATCTCGCTGACAGCCTTTGGCAGCCCATCCTTAAATACTGCATTTTCCTGAACCACCCCTGGCAACGCGGGGCCAAGGTACATCACCTGTTCCATGCTCATATCAAATCCTCCAATCCTTCCTCTTTTGGAAGCGGCAGCTTCCAATGTGTAATTAAATCGCCTTCATAATACGGGAAAGGCGCTTCCAGATTTAATGTTTTATATGCCTTTTTTCCATCCTGCAATGCCTGCCAATGATTCCCGATTTCATAAAATGCATAAATATTTCATTCATTAGGAATAAAATATTTTTATTCCCGGAACAATCCTTGTCCCTGTCTTCAACCCCAATGGAAAAATGCACCTCTACATCCCATTCATCGCCATCGGATTCCTCTTCCCCAATCATGACAACGATATAATTCCGCTGCATTTCATCATCTTCATCCTGTTTTAACGGGATGTCCTGCTCATATACATTGTGACAGACATGAAAAAGCTGTCTGCCCCCAACAGCCCGGACAAATCTCATTTCATGGTGGAGCTGTCCCCGTCCTTTGAACGGCTTGCGTCTACAAAGGACACGGAACAGCTTTTCTCCATGCTGCCCTATAAGACCCTTGCTTTTTCACAGATTAAAAACAGCTACGGCACATACGCGCTGATCGGCAAGGACGAGAACCGGGACAGGGAGGTAAGGAAGCCCCGCCCCTCTATCCGGGCGCAGCTTGCGCAGGACGCAAAGAAAACCGCCCCGAAGCAAACGGCGGCGAAAACAAAAAATCACAGTTTGGAGGTATGAGCATGAACACATATTATAATTTCACGGTGGAGGAAACCAACCTTTTGAGTATCTATATGACAGGCAGCAAGGAGGGGCTTGTGGTGGCTATGAACGCCGCGCTGCCCTTTATGGACGGGGAAATGCGGGACTTTGCCGCCCGCACCCTTGCTAAAGTGGTACACATGACCGAAGCGGAGTTTGCGGGGCTTGCCCTTTGCCCCGCCGACGAGGTATGAGCGAGATCAAGCGGCTAACGCCGCCCCAGAGCCGGAAAGTCAATACCCTTGTGCGCCGGACGTGCTGCAACTGCGACAATGGGAATTGTATCTTGCTGGACGACGGGGACGAGTGCGTATGTCCGCAGCTCATTTCCTATTCCCTGCTCTGTAAATGGTTCCGCATTGCGGTACTGCCCGCAGATAAGGAGCTGTACGCCGAGATTTACCAAACGGGGGATATACGCCGTTGTAGCGTATGCGGTGCGCCCTTTGCTTCCAGCTCCAACCGGGCGATCTACTGCCCGGACTGCCGGAAGCGTATCACCCGCAGACGGACCGCCGAGCGCATGAGGAAACTGCGGGCGAATGTGACGCGGTAGGGGTGAAAAAAGCCTTGATTTATGTGGCTTTCCGGGCGGGAAAATAAGGCGGCAAGGGATTTATACCTTTACCCCCGAAAATGGCGTTCTATTGCGTCACAAACCAATCTCTGCACCCATAAGAAAACCGGGGCGCAGTGGCTGTCTGATAGCTGCCGCGTCCCGGCTTTCTTTTTGTGTTTCAAATTAGTTTTTGATTGATATATATATCCGCAAATCGAACAGTCATATTTAACAATTTATCTGATTCGATACTTATAAAGTCATAATCGGTTCCACCTATATTAGTAGAATTACTATGGATAAACTCTAATTGTTTAAGAATAGCTTCTCCTTTTTCGATATTCTGCAATTTCATTTGCAATAAAAAATAGCGTTCATTTGCAACTGTTCTGTCTGCTTTATTCCTTTCAATCTCTCTTGCATTTTTCTCTATTCGATATTTTAGTTCTGATTCTTTTTGCTTTAGTTCTTCGAGTTCATTTTGAACAGAAATGTATTCATCTGTATTTTCATCTAAATTTAATTTTTTTTAAGGCATTATGCTTTTCACCTATTTGGCAATCAATACGATACAATTCATCATTCATATTTTTTTCTTTACTGTATAATTGTTCCAAAGCACGACACGCATAAAAATAGTTACTAATATCTGTAATATACGTTGCAATATCCTTTGCTATTTCATCAGCAAATTGTTTTCTTTCTTTTCTTTCATTACGTCTTTTTTCATCTTCAATTTGTGTTGAATTTTCCTGCTGAATTTTTCGGGTTTCTTTGGTAGTTATATATACAGCCAATAATGTACCTATGCCACCTAACGCCCCACCTATATAACTTCCTAAAAAGCCGCCCCATTCGCCATTACTTAAAACTGAATAAACATCATTACGAAAAATAGCGATTTCAAGCACAAAGGGTAATACAATAATTACAAATGCGGATATGAAAACTATTACTGCAATTTTCTTTTTTGACATACCAATTCCCCCTTAAATTTTTTATATTGTAGCATAATTCAACCACTTTTTCTACTGCATTATCCGCGCTCTGTTTCCCTTTCCCGTTCCGGCTGCTTCTCTGTCTGTAAAATGCTGTCTATGTTCCGCTTGATAACGTCATATTCCTGTACCTGTTTTTTCAGCTTGCCATAGTCGGCATAAAGGCTTTCTTTCTGCGCTTGCAGCTTTTCATTCCGCATAGCTCTTTCCCTTGCTGCCCTTGCCGGGGACGACCACGGAAAGCCCGTTGTCCCGGCACAGCTTGTCGCTCATGTTCCGTATGCCGTAATACGTCCGCTTGTTGGAAACATACTTGTGATGATCTACGAAGTTGACCGCGCAGAAAATAATGTGATTGTGGATATGCCCCTTGTCAATGTGCGTCGTGAGTACATATTCATGCTGCCCCTTTGTCACCGCGTCGGCAAGCTGCCGCCCGATCTCATGGGCTTTCTCATAGTCCACTTCCCCCGGCGCAAAGGACTGTATCAAATGAAAAGCTAAGTTGTTGCCCTTTTCCTGCGCTTGCGGGAGGGTATAGCCAAACTCAATATCTGCCGTTTCATAGGAGCAGCCGAAAGAGGATATGAGCATTTTCCCGTCCGTCTTGTCCGGGTTTTCGATATAGTCAAGGGCTTTGCTTAGAGTGCTTTTAACAGGCTTAATCTTTGTAACCGCCATATTTCCGCAAGCACCCCCTTGATTTCGTCTATGTCCTCTTTATATGCGTTCCCCGTCGCGTTTACGCGACGTGCGATCTGATTGACATTGACCCCAATTTTCTGTATCTCCGCTGTCATTGCCTTTATGTCCGTGTGGTCTACTTGGATAATGTACCCGTCAATGGCGATCTTGCGCAGATACGCCGCCATGTTGCTTGTGAGGACGAGCTTCATTTTTTCCTCAATCAGTTTCCTTTCTTCCTCTGTCACATAGAATTTGACCTGTATTGTTCTTTTGCGTCCGTTCATGGTTTTTCGCTCCTTTCCGTTCTCATAGAGGGTTTGGGACACTTCCCAACAAGCAATTTCTGACCGACCGGGCGGGCAGAAATACGGAAAAGGGTACTCTTTTCCTATGCTTGCTACGAATGTTTTTATCTCTTATGCCCTTATCCCTTACTACGGAGCTATGCCCGGTTTTGCCAAACTCACGCAAAAGAAAAACGCTGCAATCTCCAAAAAGATTACAACGCTCTCTAAACCTTATTCAATTCTGACGGACAATCTTATTTGCCCTCTTTTTCGACTTCCGCTATTTCCTTTGCCGTTGCGCTCACAATCCGTATGCCCGTATCGCTCATACCGTCAAGGAGTGCGTCAAGCTGCCGCCGCTGCGTGTTCTTCTCCGGCGGCGTTTCCAAAAGGAACTGGTCTACGGATATATTGTAGCGGAGCATAAGCTCAAAGAAAATCTGTAAACTTGGGTGCTGCCCCTTGTTCTCAATGTTCGCAAGGTAGCGCAGCGAGATAAACATTTCGTCGCTTACTTTCTTGCGGCTCTCCTTGCGCCCTGTCCGCGCCGCTTTTATCGCTGCCCCAAAAGCCTTGAAGTCGTATTTTGGTATTAGTCTTTTTGCCATAATTATTCACCCTATTACTGTTCACCTTTCTTCTTGGATATGTTTACACTGTTCTATCAGTTAGCCAAAATAGAGCATATTTTATTAACAAAGAAGTCTCTTGACCGAATCGGTTATTTGTGCTATACTGTTTTAAAATAACCGAATCGGTTATTGAGAAAGGAGGGTTATTATTGAATAAATTTTTATCTCTTAAGGAGGAAAAGCAAGTAACGATTATCAATGCTGCTCTTGGCTGTTTTGGGAAATATGGGTATGCAAAGGCTTCTGTAAATGACATTGCTGTATTGGCGGGAATATCAAAAGCGTCGGTGTTTCAGTATTTTGGAAGCAAAAAACAACTGTATGCGTATCTGCTCACTTATGCGGGTGATATTATTATGAGTTCTTTTCGACAGGCTGACTTTGATGAAAAAACGGACTTATTCGATAGAATACTGCTTTCAAGTCTTACAGAAGCCAAAACATTGGAAAAGAACCCTTATATTTCTCAATTCATTTTAAGCGCATGGACGGAAACATCAGATGAAGTGAGGGACATTCTTACTGAATTTAAGAACGAAACAGGAAAATTCAGAAACCACTTGATTTTACGAAAAGATGATGTTTCAAAATTCAAAAATCCGAATGACGCTGAAACTGTTCTACAAATCCTAATGCTCATGGCAGAGGGGTACGCTGCACATTGCCGGAATGATGAAAAGACAATGTATAGCTCTTTGACGGACGATTTTCAAAAAATGATTGCAGCAATGCGCCGCAATTTTTATAAGGAGGAATATCTTTTATGAGCAAACAGGCGATTGTTTTGAATGGACTTACAAAAAACTATGGAAAGCATAGGGGTATCAACGATTTAAGTTTTTCCGTAAATGCGGGAGAAATCTTTGGATTTATCGGCCCGAATGGTGCAGGCAAATCAACAACAATACGTACTTTAATGGGACTTATTCGCCCCACAAGCGGAAATGCAACTATTTTGGGGCATGATTGCCAAACACAGGCAAGTGTCATTGCAAAAGACGTAGGCTATCTGCCCAGCGAGGACAGTTACTATGAAAACATGAAAGTATGCGAGCTTTTACAGTACACCGCTGATTTATACGCATGAATTGCCAAACAAAATTACACGAACTTGCAGAGCGATTAAATTTGGACTTATCCCGCAGGATTTCCGATTTGTCGCATGGAAACAGGAAGAAAGTAGGTATTGTGTCTGCTCTCATGGTTTCTCCGAAGCTGGTCATTATGGACGAGCCGACAAGCGGTCTTGACCCTTTAATTCAACAGGCATTTTATGAGATTTTGAAAGAAGAAAACAGGCATGGAACAACTATTTTTCTTTCTTCCCATGTTTTAAGTGAGGTTCAAAAACTTTGTGACAGAGTGGCTATTTTGAAAAGCGGAAAACTTATTGGTATTCAATCAATCAAGGAGCTGCGCGAAAGTGGGTATAAAAAGATTTCCGTTTCTTCAAAAGCTGAAATACCAAATGGATTTTTTAATCTTGACGGTATTGCAAATTATAACGAAAGCAAAGATAAGACTTCCGCTGATTTTATGTATAACGGCGATATTACCACTATTATGGATAAGCTACACGCTTTGCCGCTTACAGATGTATTTTTAGAAGAACCGTCATTAGAAGAAATATTTCTGCACTATTATGAGTAACAGGAGGTGGAACATATGGTTATTTTTAAGTATGAAATGCGAAATCATAGAAAGTATATTTTAGGGGGGCTGTTTCACTGGCGGTATGTATCTTTTTGATGATACCTGATTATTACAGCTTGCTTGGTGGAGCAGAATCCACTGCAAACCCTCTTTATGATATGCTTGGGGAAACAGATTTTTTCCAGAGTATAGGGGTTTCTATGGAATATCTTACAGCACCACTTGGAATTTATTCATTCCTTGCAAGTTTCTTTATGTTAGCAGCCGGGATTTTTGGAATGAACTTTGGAATTTCTATACATATCAAAGAATTTTCGGGTAAGACTTCGGAATACCTGTTTACAAAGCCACACACCCGAAAAGAGATATTTCATGCAAAAGCAATAGCGGTATTATGTGGTTCGGTAATCGTAGGGTTTACCTTTATGCTTACTTCCTTTTTATCGCTTACACTGTTCACCCCGGTTTTGACTTAGGCGAATTTATCCTTATTTCCAATTCGCTGCTTTTGGTAAGTTTGCTTTGGGCGTACTGATAGGCGTTATATTTTCAAATAATCGCAGTCCGCTTTTGACAGCCGGGTTAGTGGTGTTTTCCGAATATTGCATTAGCAGCTTTTCACGCATTATAGGTAATAAAGGCATTAGTTTTTTATCCCTTTATTCCTATTTTAGTGCAGCGGATATTTCACATACTGGTTTCTATGAATGGGATTATCTGGTATGTTATCTTATACTGCTGATTATGTTTTTGTTGATTGCTTACAATGTCTTTTTGAGAAAAGACGTTCAATTCCGTTCTTAAGGAGATGCATATTATGAGAGCTTTAATTAAAAATGAATTACACCGTTCAAGGAAACACTTACTCATTTGGCTTGGCATTATGTTTCTGCTGATCGGCTTTTGCTATTATGAATATCTTTCCTTACCCTTTGATAACCCCGTGCCCACATTATGCTGTCAGTGAAATCCAAGGTAAACTTTTTCTTATATTCCTCCTGTTCTTCTTCTGACAATTCTTCAAATGGTATTGCTTTATCATCCTTATGTAGCACAAATGAAAATGTAGCAAGTTTCATGGTTTCCACCTCCAATAATCTTTCTGTAATATTTATGATCGCAATACCTTGTCCTATTACGGCTTATCCTGCTCCAATCTGACCATTGCCCTGCTTATATGGCATTACCGTGCCTCTTCCTGATTCATTTAACCTCTCCTTTATACCTTTTGTGATTCTTTCCTCTATGTCTTCTACTTGTTTGACCTTTCCCCTTCCCTTTTGTTATAATTCTTATACAGGCTTCTGCCAAAGCCGAGTACATAAGAAAGGACTAAGCAATGAACAACGAACCAGTTACCGTTAACAATTACCAACAAATAGATTTAACTCATACGCAAATTAAGCTTCTTAATAAAGCAGGAAAACAATTACTGGAATACGATCCACCTGTCAATAATAACATTCGTATACTGGCGCATTATGGACTTTTAGATTGTACAAATGACAATCTTGATTATCTTAGAAAAAACAATTCTAAAATAATGGCATCTTTTATAATAACTGATATAGGCATAATGTATCTCCAATACCGGTACCATAAGTATCTGCTTGCTTATATTCCTATTGCTCTCTCTTTTATTTCCGTAATAGTAAGTATGATATCGCTTTGTCTAAAATTCTAAAATCTTCACATCCCTTGGCTTTCTATAAAAGGGATGTGATTTATCTCCAATTGGACACTGCCACAATCAGCATAGAAATCATTGATAGAATACAGGCTATAACAATAAAAATTACTTTTAACATTTTTACCTCTGTCCATCACTTATAAAGTAACTTAAAAATCAATACACATACAGCAGAAATAGAAATGCATAAACAAATATGTGCTACTAACTTCCTTTTTTCACAAAGCCTTTCATTTTCCTGCCTCTTCATCTCTAATTGATACTCTAACATCCTGTTATGCTGTTTTAATCTTTCAATTTCCCTTTCTTCCCCTTCTTTCATAATCAATATTTCCTTTCTTTTATCTAATAATTTAAGTTGTCTGCTGGTTTGACTTTTCTCCTTTCTCTTTGCTATACTTTCCATACAGGCTTCTGCCAAAGCCGAGTATTAAGGAAAGGAGAAATTTCATGTCGGTATATAAACATAAAAAAATCACCATTGATTATGCTAAGGAAAGAATACAATATTGGGAACAAGCTCTTTTAGCGTTGGAAAAGTATACTTATTCCCAATCGGATTCTGTCCCTACAAAAATCTTCAAACTATATGCAAACTTACAAAGTGTCACAAAAGTAGCAGCTGCTTTAAAATTAGATGGCATAATAAATCAAATAAGCACCTGAATCCGTGAACCCAGCCTCGCATTTCCAATTTCAAAGCCAGTACTTATACTGCTTTGTTGAGCATTTGCGTATTTCAAGTATTTAACCCAATGGGTTATGCCCAATATTACATTTTTTAATGCATTGTCGTAACATGTCCTGTATAATAAAGATATCAATCCATACGGAGGTACCGCAATGAAAACCATACACATAGAGTTCAGCAATGAACGATTAATTACACCCAGCGGACTTGTCTTTGTGGGACAGATTCTTGGCAAAAGCAACTTTGTCAAAAAGATCAATCGGGCACCGATATCGAATGAGTATCTGCAAAAGCAGATAAAAAATGGTGACATTCTTCTGACTTACATTGGTATGCTCTGCCAGGGCAAACCGCAGTATGAAGCCGTCCGCGAAATGATGGATGATCCCGGCTGTTACAAATATGCCCTTGGAATCGCATATGCGATTCCATCCCCAGAAACTCTCCGCCAGCGTTTCGATATGATTGGTGATTCCCTGCGTGGAGATATCGACATGTTGCGTGAGATGAAGATCGAGCCTGCCGCACTTGAAAATGGCTATGTGCCGGTGGACATTGATGTCACTCCGTTTGATAATTCAAAGACCAAAAAGGAGGGCGTTTCCCGTACCTATAAAGGATTTGATGGTTATGCACCAATCATGGCTTATATAGGGACAGAAGGTTATTTTGTCAACACACAGCTGCGCATCGGGAAGCAGCACTGCCAGAAAGAAACACCGGATTCCCTGCGCGAGACGATTGAGCTGTGCCGCCAGCTGACCGATAAACCATTGCTCATCCGGCTTGATTCCGGCAATGATGCATCTGAAAACACAGGCATCTTTATGAAAGAGAGTTACAGGTACAACAATGTGTCTTTCATCATCAAGCGTAATCCACGGCAGGAAAGCAAAGAGGAATGGCCTGCATCTGTGAAAGACTGCTGTACGAATATCCAAAAACCGGGGGACGGAAAGACCGTTTACATCGGGCAGACATTCCGCGAAGTAACCTACACACTTTCGGATAAAACAGAGAAGACGGCAGGCATACGCACCATCTATGAAATCACCGAACGTACCATTGATAAGCATGGACAGTATTTCATTGTTCCGGATATTGAGCTTGGCACATATTGGACGAATCTGCCTTTGTCAGACCAGAACATTATAGATCTTTACCACGCACACGGCGAAAGTGAGCAGTACCACAGCGAGATCAAGACAGATATGGATGTGGAAAGGCTTCCATCGGGAAAGTTTGACAGCAACAAGCTTGTGCTTGAACTCACAATCATTGCTTATAATATCCTGAGAATTGTAGGTCAGGAATCGCTGAAAAAGCGTGATGACCCGGAACAGAAGAAAGTCCGTCGACGCAGGATACGCACAGTCATCAGTAACCTGATGCAGTTTGCAGGTCATTTAACTGAGCATGCAGGACGCCTTGTACTGTCCATAGGCAAAAGCAACCGCTGGCGGTTCACATTCAAGCGGATTTACGACAGTTTCGCTTCCGTGACGTGATGAGCAATAACTGAATAAGCTGATACACCGCAGGCATATGCACTGTGGTCTGTTTGCTGACCTCTAATGTATATGATTTTCAAGGTGCAACGCTAAACGTAACTATCAACGGAGACAAAACAACGTGCCTCGTATATTTGAGGCGATGTTCACGGATTCAGGTTTAAATAATACATACTTTAAATTGCGTCTTACTGAAGAAAAAGAAAAATCTCGTCTATTGGAAATAAAAATAGAAGAGCTTGACACAGACAAGCGCAGAGCAGAAATCAAATCACTAAATGAAGAAAAAGAACGGGTATTTGATTCCATAAAGCAAGCCCGAATAGATTTAGCAGACACCCAGAATGAAAATAATAAGCTTCTACAGGAAATTAATATAAGAAAAGCTGCTATAGATGCAGAAGATGGAATTAGAAAGAACGAAAAAGCAAGAACAGTTAAAGAAAGAAGCACAAAAAATATCAAGATTCAGGGAGATGTATAAAAGTATAAAATACTCAATAGATAATTTCTTTTTATATAACCCATCAAAAGAATTATTAAAATTCACCCCTGAAGATATGGAGGAAATTGATGAATTAGTTCCCGCCGTTACCCTTCATCTGCAATATATGAATTCTAAGGAATTGCGGAAAGCCTATAAAGATAACGATAAACAGATTGAAAAAGTGATGCAGGAATATTCCTCTAGATATACTACTAAAGCAAACCAGGCAATATATTCTTTAATGACAATTGCTCTAAGGGCAGAGTTGCAAAATATATTATCGGAACTCAAATATGAAAAAATAGATACCGCAATCGGGAAAATAAAAGAACTTACAATGAAATACTTAAAAATTGCTGGGGATGGAAACCAAAATATTGCTGGAACCCTCACCAAGTTTATCAGCCAATTGGAATACCTTTTTACAAATGCTGCAAAAATAGAATATAACTATTACATAAAAAAGGAAAAGGAAAGACAGGAACAGCTTGCCTTAAAAGAAAAATGCGGGAGGAAGCAGCGGAACGCAAAGCATTAGAAAATGAAAAGAAAAAAATAGAACAGGAAGAATCCAAATTCAACGCAGAAATAGATAAAATTAAAGAACAATTAAAAAGCGCCGCCCAAGATGAAATGGACGCCCTCAACAAAAGAATACTTGAATTACAAAGCCAGCTCTCTGACGTAATATTAAAGAAGGAAGATATCATAAACCTACAGAACGGAAAGGCTGGTACAGTATATATTATCAGCAATTTAGGTTCATTTGGCGATAATGTATTCAAAATCGGGATGACCAGGAGGCTAGAGCCACAAGACCGAATAAATGAACTGGGTAGTGCAAGTGTCCCTTTCAAATTTGACGTTCACAGTTTTATATTCTCCGAGGATGCTGTATCTTTGGAGAAAAAAATGCATGAAATGTTAAACGAAAAACGTTTAAACAAAGTAAACCTCCGAAAAGAGTTTTTCAAAGTATCGCTGGATGAACTGGAAAAACTCGTAGAAGAAATAGAGCCAACTGCTGAATTTAACCGCACAATGCTGGCAAACGAACATAGAGCCTCTCTTGAAACTGATAATTCTTATACAGAAGATTTTGTAGTAGATAGCGAACCTGCTTAATCTATTTCCTAATATGTTATACCAAAACAAACGCCACCTGCCGTTAAACAGGTGGCGTTTATTGCTTAAAATAATCACTCTTGACATTATATAATTTATATATATAATAAAATATATAATAATTCGGAACTATTGAGGTACAGAAAGGAAGCAGGATGAAGGGATTTTTTCTCAAATGCCCCTGCCGCTATACACATAATATAAATAAGTTCATAAGCGGTATTCCTGCTTACAGACTTATTGTACGAGGAGATATTATATGACAAATTTTTTAATGAAGCCTAAAATTGATTTCGCTTTTAAGGAAATTATGGCAGACGAGAAAGCCCGGATAGGCTTCCTGTCCGCCATGCTTAAATTAAACCCCGAGGATATCAAGGAAACGACACTCCTTAATACAAGCCTCCGTAAAACATACGAAGATGACAAACTGGGAATCCTTGACGTCAGGGTACTTATGAACGACGACACCGAGATAGATATCGAAGTCCAGCTTGCCGAATTATCCGTATGGGCAGAACGTTCCCTGTTCTATCTCGCAAAAATGTATACAGGGCAGATTAACCCCGGGGACAGCTATAACAAATTTAAAAAGTGCGTAAGCATCAGCATCCTTGACTTTGAGCTTTTTGACGATACGGGAGATTTCTACTCCTGCTTTCACATTGCAGAGGATAACCGCCATACATTGTATACGGACAAAATGGAATTTCATGTCCTGGAACTGACAAAACTTCCTGAAGAACTAAAGGATGACAGCGATAATATCTTATTATGGGCGAAGTTTATCAACGCCGAGCGAAAGGAGGAATTTGACATGATTGCAGATAAAAACCCTTATATCGAAAGCGCCTATCAGACACTGCAGGTTATCAGCCAGGATGAAGAAAAACGTTTGGAATATGAAGCACGTGAAAAGGCCATCCGAGACCATAACCAGTTTATGTATGAAGCCAGGCAAAAAGGCAGGGCAGAAGGCATTAAAATTGGAGAAGCACACGGAAAAACACTCGCTGCTATCGAAATTGCCAAGAGACTTATTGAACAAGGATATTCCACTAATGAAATTATGCTGATTACTAACCTCCCCAAAAATCAGATTGATAAACTGTATTAAATTAACCTGTTGTACTAGTTAAATTCCAAAAGCCGAATCAATAGCAGGATGAAGGTATTTTTCTCAAATGCCCCTGCCACTATACACATAATAAAAATAAGTTCATAAGCGGTATTCCTGCTTACAGACTTATTGTACGAGGAGATATGACATGACAAACTTTTTAATGAAACCTAAAATTGATTTCGCTTTTAAGGAAATCATGGCAGACGAGAAAGCCCGGGTTGGCTTCCTGTCCGCCATACTTAAATTAAACCCAGAGGATATCAAGGAAACGACACTCCTTAATACAAGCCTCCGTAAAACATACGAAGATGACAAACTGGGAATCCTTGACGTCAGGGTACTTATGAACGACGACACCGAGATAGATATCGAAGTCCAGCTTGCCGAATTATCCGTATGGGCAGAACGTTCCCTGTTCTATCTCGCAAAAATGTATACAGGGCAGATTAACCCCGGGGACAGCTATAACAAATTTAAAAAGTGCGTAAGCATCAGCATCCTTGACTTTGAACTTTTTGACGATACGGGAGATTTCTACTCCTGCTTCCACATTGCAGAGGATAACCGCCATACATTGTATACGGACAAAATGGAATTTCATGTCCTGGAGCTGCCAAAACTTCCTAAAGAACTAAAGGATGACAGCGATAATATCTTATTGTGGGCAAAGTTTATCAACGCCGAACGAAAGGAGGAATTTGACATGATTGCAGATAAAAACCCTTATATCGAAAGCGCCTATCAGACATTACAGGTTATCAGTCAGGATAAGGAAAAACGTTTAGAATATGAAGCACGTGAAAAAGCCATCCGGGACCATAACCAGTTTCTTTTTGAAGCTACACAAAAAGGCATAAACGAAGGCATTCAAATCGGGGAAAAACGTGGGGAAAAACGTGGGGAAAAGCGTGGGGAAAAGCGCGGGGAAGAACGCATAAACACCCTTAACGCCATTCTTATTAACTCTAACCGTATTGATGATTTGAAACGCGCCGCAACAGATAAAACATTCCAGGCGCAGTTAATAGATGAACTGCTGCCCAAAGATACAATGTAATCTACACAGAAAGGAGAACCCCATTATGGTAAAAGTATATCCTTCAATTCTCCATGTAAAGGACAGCGGCTATTGGATAGAATTTCCAGACCTTGAAGGATGCCGGACACAAGGCGATACAATAGAAGAGGTAATGACAATGGCGCAAGAAGCGTTAGGCCTGTATCTGGTTAACCTTGTGGAAAAGAATCTGAAAATCCCTGCACCATCCGACATAAAAAACATCAAAGCCGATGGATGCCCAACAACCTACATCACTACAGATATAGATAAATACCGCCGTGATACAAGAGCCGTGAAAAAAATGTTATCTATACCTGCATGGCTGGCAAAGGAAGCTGAAGCCAAAAACATCAGCTTATCAAAAGTTTTGCAGGATGCCCTAAAATCACAGCTTCATCTTGGATAAAGAAGCTTCTCTACGGAAAGGATGTGATGTTATGTCAAAAGAACCTCTTACAGTAACTTCCAAAATTAAAGAAGTCTGTGCATATATCCGCGTCAGCACACATATGCAGGAAGAATTATCTCCAGATGCCCAGATTCGCCTGCTCAAAGATTATGCCAGCACCAACGGCATGATTATTACAAAAGTTTATAACGACCTGGGGATATCAGGCACAAAAGCCCTCAAACGCCCTGGTTTCCAACAGATGATTTCCGACTGCAAATCAAAGGAACATCCATTTGACGCAATCCTTGTATGGAAATTCAGCAGATTTGCACGAAACCAGGAAGAAAGCATTGTCTACAAATCACTCCTGAAGAAAGAAAATGTTGATGTAATCAGCGTTTCAGAACCTCTTCCGGATGGTTTCATCGGCTCCCTTGTTGAAAGAATCTTTGAATGGATGGATGAATATTACTCCATACGACTTTCTGGAGAAGTAAAGCGTGGAATGACACAAAAAGCCCTGCATGGCGGATATCAGGGAAGAATGCCCCTTGGCTACCAGAAAGAAAAGAACAATACACCTACTATCGTTTATGAAGAATCCCTCCTGGTTAAAAAAATTTTCCAAATGTATTTAGATAACAACGGCAACCCATCCGATATTGCCATTACACTAAACAAAGAAGGCATCCGCAACAAACAGGGAAACCGGTTTGATGCAAAAAAGATTAACTATATCATAACAAATCCTTTCTACATTGGCAAAGTCCGTTGGAACTACTATAACAGTGACACCAAACGTTTCAACCAGCCAAATGATGTTATCATTGCAGACGGAATACACGAACCAATTATTGATAATGCCATGTGGGAAAAGGTGCAGGCGCTATATCATGCAAATAAAGAAAAATTCAAGGCAAGGGGCAACCGGCGTGGAACAGCAGGAATGAAACATTGGCTGTCTGGCACGCTCCGATGCAATGAATGTGGCGGTCCCATGACTTATGGCAAGAATACCTCCCGGATTAACAGCATATATTTTTTCCAGTGCTCACGCCGTTCAAAAGGAAGCTGCAGCACCAGTTCTTACATTAATGTAAAAAAAGCAGAACAATCCGTAGTAACGGCGTTAAATAACTTATTATCCTCCGATACCATTGACTATGAAAGACGCTCTCCTTCTGATGATTCAAGCGAAACAGAATCTTTGATTAAATTAGAACTTGCAAGGCTGGATCAAAAAGAAAAACGGGTTAAAGACGCTTATATCAATGAAATAGACACCTTGGAAGAATACCGTGATAACAAAGCCGCTATCAACTTGCAGCGTGAAAACCTCTTAAAACAACTGGAAACTGTCACCGCTGAAAAAACTTTATCGAATGAAAAGCAATACGAAAAAGAAATCCGCCACTCGCTCAAGTCGATTGTACAAATGATTGAAACCAATCCAGACGGATATGTTGAAATTGGCAATGCACTGCGCGAACATATTTCACAGATAGTCTATGATAAAGAAAAAGACCATATGACTTTCCATCTCTATTAATCACCTTCCGATAATCTTTGAATATCTCTAAAATACGGCTATTTGATGTTATAGTCTTTTCGTATACAGTCCACCATATGGCGATTATAATGATACCCTGATAGAAAGTGCAAATTCCTGCGGCTATTATCCGATCCAATGGGATGTGGATTCCCTGGACTGGAAAGACTATGGCGTTGAAACAATCCTTTCCAATGTCTTAAACCACAAACATCTAGGAAATGGTTCCATCATCCTCTGCCACAATGGGGCAAAGCACACGGCAGAAGCGTTAGAAAGCCTGATAGATGGATTACAGGAAAAAGGGTTTACCCTGGTCAAGATGTCTGATTTAATTTATAAAGACAATTATGAAATGGATACAGAGGGGCGGCAGCACCTGATTGCAAGCCCGGAAAGCCCGGCAGCTACAAAAGAAGCGCCCTAAAATATGCCTGCCGCAAAGCCTCCCCTTTGCTGCAACCACATGCAGCATCGGGACGGCAGCCGGCTTCCTTCCCTTTTCCCAGCCTATATAAATGGAAAAATCCTATGTTCTTTCATATATTGTACAGAACGCTGTAAATCTTCAAACGTCCTGACTTCTATTAAAATAGACGGTTTTTCCTCAATAGAACGGCCCCACTGATTAAATTCCTCCCAATCAAAAGAGCCGCTTCCTACTGGAAGGTGTAAATCCTCCCTTCCATCGTTATCATTCAGGTGCACATGCCTGATATATGGTTTCAACGCCGTGAACCACGGCTCAAGCGGGCTTCCTGAAATAAATGCATGCGCCACATCTAGACACACTCCGAAACGCTTCTGGTCTTTCATATTACGGGCAAGCTGCCTAAGAAGGATTGGCGCTTCATCAAACATATTCTCAATATAAATCATCTGGTCCGGATACTCCTCCAGTATCTTTCTCCAGTATTCTTCATTTCTTTGCAGCCAGGTATCAATATACGACTGCAGCAGAAAGTTAACAATGTAATTAGTATGGAATATTACTGCCTTTAGCCCCATTCTTTTTGCAATATCCATGCACTGGCGGATACGGTAGTCGCTTACCTCGAATATTTTAGGGTCGGTGCTGTTTACACAGACATCCAGAAAAACCCCATGCATTGTATCCTGCGAACAGTCCCTTCCAGTCCCAAGATATGTTTGTATTGCACGTTCCTTGGCGGTTTCATCATCCAAAAGGGCAGGGACAAAAAAGTCATTATATTCAAATCCTGCCTGATATTCTTTAGAAAATGCAACAAAATCATCCAGCCGTTTTAACGACGGAATACAATATAATTTACTCATAACACCTTCTCCTTCCCTGTATATATTCTTATCCACGGAACTGTTCCATAGCTTCTTCCTGTATGCCCAATACGGTATATGCTAACACCTTATTTTGCTTTCCTTTTAATTCAAATTCCCCGGCAAATAAAGACGTTATTTTATCGCCAAGCCTGTCTTTCATTTCCTTACTGATTAAAATCTGTCCTGGCGGCGCAACTCCTTCCAAACGGGAGGCTGTATTTACGGTATCCCCAATCGCCGTATAATCCATCCGCATTTCAGAACCGATATTGCCAATTACTGCCTCGCCGCAATGGATTCCAATCCCAAACGCTACCTCTTTCCCACATCGTTCCCGGCATATATGGTTTAACTCTTCTGCACTTGACAAAAGTTCCCATGCGGCACAGACCGCGCGCAGTTCATAATCTTTTAGGTCACGCGGGGAATTAAAAACTGCCATTGCAGCGTCGCCAATAAATTTATCCAAAGTCCCCTGATATTTCAGGACGGCTTTTGCAGCCAGGTCCAGGTAATAATTTAATATTTCGACAATCTGTTCTGGAAGAAGGCTTTCTGACAGAGAAGTATATCCCCGGATATCCACAAACATTACTGCAATATCCTTCCGTTCCACCCCAATGCGCGCTTCTATCATGCCGCCCCTGGAAAGCTCTTCTACCACGCTTTTATCCACATATTTTGTAAATACGCGTTCCACCGCCCATTTATTTTGCAGGACGATTATATAACGCAGGAAAAGATTGCAAAGCACTACGGCAACAATTAAAATCATTGGAATCAATACCGTAACATAATAGCCAAACCTGTTAATATATACACAGATTGCAAGCTGGACGGCATTTATCAATAAGGCAATAATAACAGTCAACGGACCGGAACTGTAAGAAGTTGCAATAAAAAAGAGGCTGATAAATATGGCATAAAAAACTGCCATAAAAGCTTTTGGAGCTGGCTGCCCCGTCCTTTGCTGCATAAGCGCTTCTAAAATATTTGCCTGCACTTCAACTTCCTGCATCTGCACATTACGCTGGTTTGGCACTTTCAGCTTTATACCTGCATCTGTATAATCTCCTAATAGCACAATCCCATCTGTAAAAACATCTGTACTAACCTTCCCGCTGATTACATCATAAAAGGAATATATGCTGTAATCTTCACTCTGCTTTGTATATGTAAAAGAAAACGTCTGTTCGGAATCTACTTTAGGCAGAGTATACTCTAACCCCTTGCTGCTCCGGTACATTTTATAAATCGCCACGGCAAAACTGTCCATTTTTACACCGTCCAAAGTAGTGCCGGCCACTGCGCTCCGTACATATCCATCTTTTGAAACAATTGTATTATTGCTGATTCCTGTTACAACTTCATCCTTTAATGCATCAAAAGGCATTTTTACATCTATTTCCTGCATTTCATGCAAAGAAGCTGCTTCTTCTTTTACAGATCTTTTCCTTTCAGGGGCTACAGGCGCGCCAATACAGATATTATCATATTTACTGCATGTTTTTACAAGACGTTCCGCTCCTACGCTGTCTCTTTCTTTGCTGCAGTCCAAATCAATTCCGATTACCTGTGGAGCTTTTTCTGCGGAGTGGTTCAGCTTTTCTAAAAAGGCTGCCATCCAGCTTCCTGACCAGTCCTCATACTCCCCAAAATAATCAACTGTCTTATCATCTATTGCTATAATTTTGATTGTGGAAATGCTGCGTTTTCTGTTGATACGCTGATGGATCGCATCACTTATCCGTAAATCTGTTTCTTCTAAAACGCCGCTGTAGGTAATCCCTGCTGCAAGTAAGGCAAAAAGGAGCGCGCCAATATACATGGAACGGGCGCTGACCAGGCGCTGCCAGCGTTTTTTGCGGTATTTTTCCACTTTTTTTTGTATAAATCCTTCTCCTTTTTCTAAAAGTTCGTTATATTTCCCATCTGCCTCCTTAAAAATTTTCCCTTTCTGTTTCACATCAGCACCTCTTCCCAGTCCTTATGCCTTACAACATATTTCTCCTGCTCTTCCAGCACTTCATACAGGTTATCATAAACCGTTTTTAACATATACTGGATAAACGGAGTAATATCATGGAATCCATTTTCACTGTCTTCTAAAGCCTGGTAATACGCAGGCGCCGTTTCATTAATCGTTTTGCTTAAAGTAATCGCGCTAAAATTATCCAGGCCGGAATGAATCAGAAAATCTGAAGTTAAAAGGCGTGATATGCGTCCGTTCCCATCGCAAAAAGGGTGCATATAGACGAAATAAAAGTGGATAATCCCCACTTTAATATAAGGGGATTCTATATTTTTCCCATGATAAAAGCTAAAAAACTGCTTCATGCAATAATCTAAAAGCTCCACCTCCGGCGCCTGGTGTGTCCCCACCACAACGACCCCTTTTCGGAACTTTTCCCCAGAAAGCCCCGGGTTGTCGCAGACACCGTCCGTCACAATCTTCCACAAATCGACAAGTGTGTCAACATTACGTTTATTGCTGATATTAAGGTATTTTACTGCACGGTATGTATTTAGGATCATCTTATCGCCTTTTTTCTCTGTCCGCTTTGCCCTGAATATATCGAACAATTCCTCTAATGTCGTATTAGCTCCTTCAATCCTGCAGCTATGGAAAGACTCCTCTTCAATGGAAATGTCTGTATCTATATTAGTAATAGATATATTGTCATACATCCGGTCAATATCATCCAAAAGCTGCTGTGGGATGGCATTGGGACACCATGTCAAAGAGCAGCCCATCGCATCCCGGATTGGAAGTGTTTCAAGACAGGCCCTGCGTTCTTCCAGCATCCTTTTTGCCCGCTGGTTCCCAAGTTTCGCATCCCGTTCCAGTTCTTTATACTTCATAATAATCCCCCTATGCCGCCTTTAGCGGCTCAAATAGTATAGCGAACAAGTTCGCATTACTTCCAATCTAATCGTGTCTTTCTTCCTGGTTTCTATAACATTCACAAAATCTTGCTGCAAACGCTGGTTCTTCCCCTGCTGCATACAGATGGGAAATATCCCCAAAAGAACTAATACGGAAGGAAGCAATCCCTTCCCTGCGTTCCTCTGTATTTACTGTTGTAACAGAAGATGGCGCTGCACAAAAGCCATGCCATAATACCATAGGAGAAATACCAAGCAAATGGGACAGCATCACGCACTGCACGCCAAAATGGCAGAATAATACGACCGTACCAGTATTTGCCTGCAGCACACGGTAATAATTGTTTTCTCTTTTATAACCATGCTTTTCCAGCAATCCGTCAAATCCTTTTATCACCCAGTCATATTCTTTTTGAATCTGCCCTGCCTTCATTACATCTGTCTGATGCCAAAGTTTTCGCTGGTAGTATTCTTCCTGTGCTGTCCAGTCAGCCGGGAGCCAATCCCAAGGAATTTTTTTTGTTCCTGTATCCGGGCGGATAATTTGCGCGGCAAATTCCCGCAGCCATTCACATTCTACAGCTGTACGCCCTGTCCTATCTAAAGTAAAAGAAGCTGTATCTTTTGCCCTGCCAAGCGGTGAAACATAAAATTCCTTTACCGTAAGCTCTGACAGCCTTCCAGATAAAAGTTCTGCTTCCCTCCAGCCTTTTTTAGTCAGGGAATCAATAGAATAATCCGGGTCTGCATGCCGGACCATTAATAATTTCATTTACTTTTCCTCCTGCATAAATATCTTCTATCGTATAAATGTCTTCTGTTCCCAATGCATCCATATGAATCCTCCATGCCACGCTTTTTGCGGCTTAATTAGTAACAATAGGTTCACTTTTATACAACAGTACCCACTATAACATAAAAGGGTGCTTATTTGAAAGACCCTGCACCCTTATTTTTTCTATTCATTCTCGCATACACAATGGATCAAACGCAATGCTGCAAGAAGCCAAAAGCCCCTTTGCACTTGACTCACAATTCCTAAGTTTAATTTAAAGTTATATCTTCCACATTTACCCCTAAAGATGATAATTTAGCAATCGTTACTTTTATCAAATAATCAAGCATTTCATTCTCGTGTCCACCATTTGCTCTTTTAATCTGCTGCAAATCTGTATATCTGTCAATCGTTACCGCAATTAATTCCTTTTCCGTCATTTCCTACACCATCCTTCCGCCGCTTTTTCACCTACTTGTCAATTATTACAATGTGATTATAACAGAATGCGCAAAAGGTGTAAACCCTGTCAGCATAATATCCTAACAGCCTAAAGACATTGGTTACTATTCACAGTCAATGGTATCATAAATTGTAGAAACAAATAGAAAATGATTTTTCCTTTGGATATATTTTCCATATTATGCAGTATGAGAAAGCAGAAGCCGTCCTGATTTTCTGCAAAATAACTAAAGTTTGCTG
>RAYE01000068.1 GCA_003612285.1 bacterium D16-51
ATAAAACTTTAGTTATTTTGCAGAAAATATCAAACAATATCATTTTCTCATACTGCATAATTTGGAAAATACCTGAGAAAATCATTTTTTATTTGTTTCTATCCTGATACCATTAACTGTGAAACTGTGAATAGTAACATTGATAACTCCCTTATTTTACCTTTTTGAATACGATCGTCTTCCCTCCATGTTCAGACGCGTTTAAATAGTAGTCCAATGCGGCCGCCTTTTTCTCACTGATAACTTTAGAAGTAACATCCTGTTTCTTCCCATCAACGATAACCCAGGACTTTTTATGGCATTTTCCTCCATATATACCAAACCCGTCTACCGTATCCATATAACCCTTCGCTCCGGATACCATAAGACGCTGTGAAGAGTGATGCCAGCCGCTGATAATGTACTTGTCCTTTTGTAACAGCGGATAACCTGAACCGGTTGACTGCATCTCTGTGATATGTACTACTTTGCCATCGCTGTAGCTGTACACGCTCGCCTGGCCTGCCCCTTCTTTGCCGCCTTTCATGCAGAAATCAGCCCTTGCCACCAATAAAACAGGCATTTTCCCGTCTGAAGCATTGATAATTGCATAGCATAGCTTTTTCTGCGATTTTTTCTGCTGCTGTTTCACAAACTGCAGGTATGATGATTTATACTTTTCCTTCCCTGCCGCATCTGCAATGGAACTGCCTCCAATCACCGAAACCATAACAGAAAACAATAAAAGAGCTGCCAGGCCTTTTCCAGTTACTTTCTTTTGAAACATAAAGATATCCCCCTCAATATAATTATTTGCCAAGAACGTATTTGAATCCCGTTCCAACAGCCTATTGGCATCCGCCCATGCTGTCTAATCAGCCAAATATGTCTTGGCAAACCCCATTATAATACCCATTTCAATAAAATCAATACCAAACCGAAAAACTTAATTGCCTCTTAATATTAAATTAACACCTGTAACAAAACCGCAACATAAAGAAATTTATTATTATTCACAGCCATTCCTTTTTCTTGCAGCAGCCCCTCTGCCTGCAAAACAGGCTGCTTCTATTCACCAAGTAATTTCTGTATTTTTGCCATAACATCAGGGACTTCCCCAACAGAATGGATTGCACACATGACTGTGTCATCCCCTGCGATACTCCCTACTACTCCTGGCACCTCAAGGTTATCAATCGCTGCAGCCACTGCCATTGCCATACCTGAGATTGTCTTAACCACCAGCAGGTTTTCCGCCTGATCCATAGATAAAAGCCCATCCTGGAGCACCCGGATATATTTGTGGGCAAGATTTTTTTCTTTCTCCTGAAGCAAAATATATTTTTGATGGACACCATCCACAGAGGCCTTTGTCAGCTTCAATTCCCTGATATCACGTGAAATCGTTGCCTGCGTCACCGGAAAACCTGCCTGCTCTAAGCGTTCTGCAAGCTCTTCCTGCGTCTCTATTGGATATTTCCCAATTAATTCAATTATTTTAGAACGGCGTTCTGCCTTCATCCGTCTCCTCCCGGTATCTAAAAAACTGTAAATATTACAGTTCCTCAGCCAACTTAATCGCCATTTAGTTTCTCCCGCATACGTTCATAAAACTCTATGCCTGACAGCTTAACAATCTTTGTATCTGCATTTGGCACCTGTACTTTGAGCCGGTCTCCTGAATGCAGTTCCCCTACATTGCGCCCGTCTGCTGTAAATACAGCCAAATCCTCGCAAAATTCCTTTGTCTGCCCGATTTCCAATGTTATCTTATCTTTCCCATCCAGCACAAGGCTTCTTTTGTTCAGGGAATGGGCACAAATCGGCGTTACTGCCATAGCATGGATATTAGGCGCCATTACAGGGCCGCCTGCCGAAAGGTTGTATCCTGTCGAGCCGGTCGGCGTCGCAATAATCAGTCCATCCGCCCTGTAAATATCTGCCAGTTCATCGTTTACAAATACCTTTACCGTTATCAGCCTGCAGTCTCCCCGCTTACTGATTACCATGTCATTTAATGCATAGCAGGAAGAACGGCTGTCTGGCCCTAGGAACATACGGCTCTCTTTTAGCATAATACGGCTTTCTATCACATATTCCCCATTTAAAAGACGCTCTAATGCAGAATCAATACAATTTTGTTCTACCTCTGTCAGGAAACCAAGTGTCCCAGTATTTACGCCCAGAATCGGGATATCACGGTGTACGAGGTCAATCGCCGCCTGTATCATTGTACCGTCGCCGCCTAATACAATAGCGCATTCTACATTTTCCGGAATCTGTCCCACATCTGTAAAATGGCGGATTCCCCTGACCTGCCACTGTCTGTTTTCCAGCACAATACACTTGCATCCCTTTTTTTCCAGGCAGGACACAATATGGCTTGCCATCTTCACATTGGCATCCTTGTCACTGTTTGTAATAATACAAAAACGCTTCATTGTCCGCCTCCCTCCAGGGTGCTGTGCGCTTCCTCCACTACCTCTTTTGCAAGCTCTTTATAGCATTCTTCTAAAGGCGCACTTTCTGTTTCTTCCCTTTCCATATCCTTCTCCAGATACAGAAGATATTCAATATTGCCCTCCGGCCCTTTTATCGGCGAAAAACTAAGCTCAAGTATTTGAAAACCCGCATTTTTCGCAAACTCCATTATATTGCAGACAACTTCCAAATGCACCTTTTTATCACGTACCACGCCTTTTTTCCCGACTTTTTCCCTTCCAGCCTCAAACTGCGGCTTTACAAGGCAGACAACACGCCCCTTTTCTTCCAAAAGTTCCCAAACGGGGTTTAACACCTTTGTAAGCGAAATAAAGGCAACGTCTATAGAAGAAAACGAAATAACATCTTCTATCTGTTCCTGCGTCACATAACGTATATTTGTTTTTTCCATAGAAATAACACGTTCATCCTGACGGAGCTTCCACGCAAGCTGATTTGTCCCCACATCAACTGCGTAAACCTTACTTGCCCCGTTTTGCAGCATGCAGTCTGTAAACCCGCCTGTTGACGAGCCCACATCCATACAAATCCTGCCTGCAAGTGAAATCTCCCACTGTTCTACCGCTTTCTCCAGCTTATAACCGCCCCGGCTGACATATTTCATCGGAGTCCCCTTGATTTCAATTTGTACATCTTCCGGAAAGGTACTGCCTGCCTTATCCTCCCTCTGCCCGTTTACAAAAACGTTACCTGTCATAATGACCGCTTTTGCTTTTTCCCGGGATTCTGCCATCACTCTTTTTACTAAAAGAACATCCAGCCGTTCTTTTTTCTTATGCTCGCCCATTCTATTTCCTCATTTATCAGTACTGTCCTCCGCTATAAGCTTTGTTTGCCTTTTTTGCAATACTTTCTGCATCCAGATGATATTTTTTCTTTAATTCTTTTACTGACCCATGTTCAATAAACCGGTCGGGAAGCGCAACAATACAGACTTTGGCCTCTTTTTCCAAAAACTGCCCCCGGATAGACCTTCTGTCCTGATACCATGCGGCAACCGCCTCTCCAAACCCTCCGCTTTGAATTCCTTCTTCCAATGTGACAATAACAGAATGCATTTTAAAAGCCTCAAAAAGCATTTCCTCATCCAGAGGCTTTGCAAACCGGGCATTTACCACAGAAACCGTAAACCCTTCCCTCTTTAAAAGTTCCCTTGCTTCCATTGCTGTCTCTACCATACTTCCGATTGCCAAAAGGGCAATCTCTTTCCCTTTTACAATCCATTCTCCCTTACCGGCAGAAATTGGCTCTTTATTCCGTTCCAGCCCTTCGTATGCCTTCCCCCTCGGGTAACGGATTGCCACAGGGATACTTTGCTGTACTGCAAAATGAAGCATCTCCCCCATTTCCCACACATTCTTTGGCGCCATTACCATTAATCCTGGCATCTGCATTAAGTATGCCAAGTCAAAAATCCCCTGGTGTGTCTCCCCATCACTGCCAACCAGACCCGCCCTGTCAATTGCAAAAGTAACCGGAAGGCGGTTTAAGCAGACATCATGTATCATCTGGTCGTAAGCCCTCTGCAAAAAGGTAGAATATACCGCCACTACCGGATGAAGCCCTCCTGCAGCCATCCCGGCAGCAAATGTTACAGCATGCTCCTCTGCAATCCCTACATCAAAAAAACGTTTTGGGAATTTCTCCGCAAAAGGAACCAGACCCGTCCCAAGCGGCATCGCTGCCGAAACTGCTGTAATGGCCGGGTTTGCCTTTGCTTCTTCTACAATTTTCCGGCTGAAAACATCTGTATAAGTAATGGGCTGTTCCCCCTTCTGCCGTTCCTTCCCATCCTTTACATAAAATGGGGCAACACCATGAAATGCAGACGGATCCTTCTGCGCTGGGAGATACCCTCTGCCTTTTTGCGTAATCACATGTACCATTACCGCTTTATTTAGCTTTGCAGCGCTCTGGAATGCCATTACCATCTGCTTAATGTCATGACCGTCAATCGGCCCAATATAGGTCAGCCCCATATCCTCAAAAAGCATCCCCGGAATCAATATCCGCTTAATCAAATCCTTTAGCCCGCGGATTTTCGCTGTCAGGACACTTCCAAGATACGGCATTTTCTGCAATACCTTTTCCACATCCTCCTTTAACCCGGTATAATTTGTATTAGTACGGATTTTCCCAAGATAACTTGACATCCCGCCCACATTTTTTGAGATGGACATCTCGTTATCATTCAGTACAATAATCAGGTTAGATTTTAAACGGGCAGCGTTATTTAATGCCTCATATGCCATCCCCCCAGATAAAGCCCCATCCCCAATTACTGCAAAAACTTTATAGTTCTCCCCACAGATATCCCTTGCCTTTGCCAGCCCCAGAGCAGCGCTGACAGAAGTGGAACTATGCCCCGTATCCATAATATCGCAGTCGCTTTCTGCGCGTTTTGGGAAACCGCTCATCCCCTGATACTGCCGCAGTGTGTCAAACCCCTCCCTGCGCCCTGTCAAAAGCTTATGGATATAGCATTGATGCCCAACATCCCAGACAATCTTGTCCTCTGGCAGGCTGCAGCAAAGGTGGAGCGCCATCGTCAGCTCCACAACCCCCAGGTTGGAGGCCAGATGCCCGCCCGTACGGCTGATTTTCTGTACCAGGAAACGGCGTATTTCCTGCGCTAACCGCCTGTATTCCCCCGGGGCAATCCCCTTAATGTCATTCGGCCCATTTATCTGCTCTAGTAATTCACTCACGGCAATATCTCCTTATTTTGTTCGGTGAATCAGTTTCAATATCAGTGTATTTAAATAAGCGCTTTCCGCCGGAAGGCCTGCAAGCAGCTCCAACGCTTTATTTGAATATTCCTCCACCGCATGTTTTGCCTTCTCCATTCCATATAGCGATACATATGTTGTCTTTTCATTTTTCTCATCGCTCAAAACAGGTTTCCCAAGTTCCTCTGTTGTGCTGGTTAAATCCAAAATATCATCCTGTATCTGAAATGCCATCCCGACATTCTTTCCAATCTCTTCTAATTCCTGAATCACTTCCTGCCCCGCTCCTGCAAGCGCTGCGCCAGCCATTAGCGACGCTTCCAAAAGTGCACCTGTTTTTAACCTGTAGATAAAATCCAGCTGCCCCTTTGTCAGTGTCTTTCCTGTCTGTTCTACATCTACAGCCTGCCCGCCGACCATCCCAAAGATGCCTGCCTTTTTTGCAAGAATCGCCAGGGCCTGCACGGCGGCTTCCTTCTTTTCTGACTTTCCTATGCCCCCGATTGCTGTTTCATATGCAAAATTTAACAGGGCATCCCCTGCCAGAATCCCCATATCCTCGCCAAATACCCTGTGTGTTGTTTCTTTTCCACGCCGGTAATCATCATTATCCATTGCCGGAAGGTCGTCATGGACCAGGGAATACGTGTGGATCATTTCAATTGCTGCCATAAAAGCCTGTACCGCTTCTTTTTCCTTCCCGCCAAACAGCCCATAGCTTTCCTGTAAAAGCATCGGACGCAGACGCTTTCCGCCAGCCATCAGACTGTATTCCATCGCCGCAAAAATTGTTTTTTGTTCCGTCATCTCTATTGGCAGGAACCCCTTTATCATTTCCTCAATTTCTACCACTTTTTCCTGCATCCTTTCCTGGAACAGGTCATCCTCTAACAGCTTCATCTTCTCCTCCATTTATCACAAGCAGTTTTTTCTCCACCTTATCAATCGAATCATTGCAGTTTTTAATCAGCTTCATCCCCTCTTCATACTTTTTAAAAGATTCCTCTAACGTCAGTTCTCCCCCCTGCAATTCATCAATAATCCCATCCAAGGCATCAAAGGATTCCTCCAATGTCATCTTTTTTGCCATACTTTACCTCATTCCTTCAAAATCTCTTTCACCTCTGCGACTGCCTTCCCGTCTGCCATCGCCAGCCTGACATGCTGCCCCTTTTTTAATTTCTGTACAGAACGGATATTGTTTCCTTCCAAATCCGATATATAAGAGTATCCCCCCTGCAGCTTATGCAATGGGGACAGCCCTTTCAATTCTTCTATATAAAGTTCCATCTGATGTTTTGCTGACAGAACCTTCTGTTCCATTATATATTGAAGCTGGTCGGCAAACTCCCCCAGCTCCATCCGTTTCTGTGCCAGCATATCCTTTGGGCTGGCATGTCCAAGGATTGTTTCATACTGTTTTAACTCCATCTTCTTTAACTGCAGAATATTTTCCATCTGCCAGTTTAATGAATACCGGAACTCTTTTAACCCCATTTCAAATTCCCGCCAGGAAAATACTGCCAGCTCTGCCGCTGCAGACGGCGTCGGCGCACGCAAATCTGCAGCAAAATCTGCGATTGTCGTATCTGTCTCATGGCCGACTGCCGAAATCACAGGTTTACGGGTTTCTGCAATCGCATATGCCAACGATTCCTGGTTAAATTCCCACAAATCTTCAATGGAACCCCCGCCCCGCCCTATAATAACAGTATCTACATCTGTCGTATCAAAATACTGAAGCCCACGGATAATTGTCTGGTGCGCCCCTTCCCCCTGTACCCTCGCCGGATATAACAAAATCTGCACATAGGGGTTTCTTCTGTGTGAAACGTTGCAGATATCCTGGATTACCGCCCCCGTCTGTGCTGTTACCACGCCTATTTTTTTCGCATATTTCGGGATCTGCTTTTTCCGGCTGTCATCAAAAAGCCCCTCTGCTAAGAGGCGCTTTTTTAACTTTTCATATTCTTCATAGAGCTTCCCCGCCCCTTCCTGCGTAATTCCCACCGCATACATCTGGTATTTTCCATCCCGCTCATAAACGCTGATATTTCCCTGTACAATGACGCTCTGCCCTTCCTGCAGGCGGAAATCCAGATTCTTTCTGTAAGATGCAAACATAACGCAGGATAGCTGTGACGTCTTGTCCTTAATTGTAAAATAAATATGCCCTGACGAATGGTATTTGCAGTTCGATACCTCTCCCTTTACAAAAAGGCGCTGCAAGGCATAATCACGTAAAAACATATTTTTAATATATAAATTTATCTGTGACACAGTGCAGGCTTGTCCCTCATTGCCTTCTGCCTGATTCGCTAAAATCATAATTCCAGTTCCTTTACGATAGATGCAAGCACCCCGTTGATAAAACGGTAAGACTTGTCCCCTCCATAGAGTTTTGCCAACTCAACCGCCTCATTTATCGCCACACCATTTGGCACATCTTCATCAAAGAGTATCTCAAAAACTGCAAGGCGCAGAATCGTAAGATCCGACTTTGGAAGACGGCCAAGCGCCCAGCCTTCCGCTTTTTCTTCTATTTTCTGGTCAATCTCACTGATATGCCCTAAAACTGCCTGATATCTTTCCCGAAGTACTGATTTTGCTTTTCCTGTCGCATCAGAATCCTCAAGCCCTTCCAGATAAAGTTCTGCCTGCTCAAACCTGTCCTCTTCCTGATAAAAATTCATCTGGAAAAGCATAATATATAAATTTTCTCTCGTTCTCTTTTTCGTCATTACATTGTACCTGTTCCAATCTATTCGCCTAAATTAACCCCTGCAACACGGATATTTACTTCTGGTACAATTAAACCAGTCATATTCTCAATCTGCTGGCTGACCTTTTCCTGTACCTGCTTTGTAACTTTTGGGATGCTGTAGCCATATTTCATATTTAACGCCATGTCAACACGGACTGTCCCTTCTTCCATCATTACCTTTACACCCTTGGACATATTCTTCATCCCAAGCCTTCCAATTAACTCGTTTGTAATATTTCCGGCCATCGAATACACTCCCTCAACCTCATTTGCAGCTAATCCTGCAATGACGGCTACAACATCAGAAGCAATCTTAACCTCCCCAATCCCCTTTTTATCTTCAGAATCTTCCCTCGTCTCCTGCTCGTTATTCACCATGCTACCTCCTTCGGACATTAATCTAAAAATCCTGCCGCTTCGCGTCAGCCGTGCTTCGTACTCTCCGATTTTTTCACCAGTGCTCCATCCAGTTAGTTTTTAAAATTTGGGGCTGCAAAATTTCGTTCCAGTGCAAGGCAAAATTTCGACGGCGATGCGGTGGCATCGTCTAGAAATTTTAACGAAGCAATGGGGCGAAATGGGTAGTCCCAAACTTAAAAAACTAGCCGGATGGAACACTAGCTTATCGGTGGAAAACAAATGTCTGCTTCGCAGCCGCTTGTTTTCCTTCCGATAAGTTACATTATACCAAATTCCTTCGTATTTGCAATTCTTTTTAGGAAGTTCGCAGGGCAATACATTTATTCCTCTACTGCGACAGGGGTAATGACAATTTTCTGTGCGGCAATCCCGGTTTTTCGCTTTACAATATCTTCAATCTGTGCAATCTGCTGGTTTGACAATTCTTTCGCACTGACTACAACATCGGCATTGCCTTCGCTGATGCTGACCATGGCGTCTGAAAAGCCTTTTGCTTCCAGCATCAGTTCGGCGGCATTTTCTTTTTCTGCTGCTGCCGTAATTGCTGCAACTTCTTTTACTGCCGCCTTTTTGTCGGCGGACGCTACAGATTTATTATTGATAATTTCCATTAAAGTGGATTTATTTTTTGCCCGGTTCTGTTCTCTGGATAATTTTGCGGAAGAAAAATAGTCGCCGCTTAAACTATTTGATACCATCACTGCTTCCCCTGGGTTTTCTTTTGAAGCAACCACTTCTCCATCCTCATTTACTGTATAATCATCACTTCCTTCATCTTCTGCTGAAATATCTGTCTTTGTATCTTTCTTATCTTCCTTTTCCTTACTGTCGGCGGACGTCTCAACAGAGTCCTTTTTTCCATCTGATGTTTTTTTCGCCGCCTGCTCTTTATTTTGGGAAGATACCAAGCCGCTTGTGCTAATCTCCTGGCCGGTAAAGTTTAAATACCCTGCCACCACAATCATAATCGCCAATGCTGTGACAATAATTTGATTCTTCCTTACTACCTTTTTCATCTAGCCCTCCAATCCCTGTTAACTGTCTGCCGTTAACAGCTGCTATTGTTGCTATTGACAGTCTCTACATCCCACTGTATTTTACTGTAAATAGTAACTTTTTATTCCATTTTCATTACTTTAATTTTATGTGTCTCTACAGGAAATAATGCCTGAATTGCCTCAATAATTTCTGTCTTCTTTTTTCCGGAGTCAATTCCCTGTGCCACAACGACAACCCCCTCCACAACAGGCGCCTGAACCTGCACGACATATGGTATTTCTTCTCCATTTTTCTTTACCAGGACGCTCTCTTCTCCCGATTGGCTCTTTGCATCCATACGGCTTCCCCCTGACTGGTCAGACTGCGTTGTTTCTTCACTGGTACTGCTGCCATCCTGCAAAGTAATTTTTTGCTCTGAAGACGAAAGGGTAAGCATCACTTCTACTTTTCCAATCCCCTCCACGCTTGATAAAATCTTTTCTGTAGCCTCTTCCTGCTTTTTTGCATACTGATACATTGCTGAAAGAGCTGCGCTGCTCTCCTGCCCGGCTCCAGTTTCTGCAGCTGTATCGCCTTCTTCAAAGGAAGCCTTTTCAGAAGGCATAGAAAATACCAGAAGCATAATGCCGGCCAGCACAATGATAATAAGGCGTACTGCACCAATTTTCTGTATGAATTCCCTGATTGCCTGTTTTCCTTTTATTTCCATATATGCACCCTGTCCTCCCCTATGACAAAATAACTGCATATCTGCTTTTGCAGGGATTTTGCTCTCTTTGATTTGTCCTCCTCTACTGTCTGCCTCTTTGTATCTATCTGTACCGCCTCCACCGAAAGTTCCTGCCTGTCATCCTGATCTGGTTTCCTTGTAATCGAAATCTCTTCTATCTCCCACCCATCCTTTCCTTTTTTTAATTCCACCCCTGCTTCCTCAACTGAAATCCCATTTTGTTCTGCCATTGCTTTAATCTGCCCCGCCGCTGTTTCCTGATATTTTTTTTCCAGCATTTCCGCAAACCTGTCATCTGCAATCTTCATTTCCTCTTCAATTTCTGACAAATCCATCTGTAAAATCTTTTCTTCTAAAACCTCATACCACTTTGACTCAAAATCAAAAACAGAAAGAACAGGAGACAGCAAAAGAAGAATCATAACAATTCCACTGAAAAACTGAAAATACTGGCTGTATTTTGGATTTGTAATCAGCCCCCGCAGGGCAGAAACAATCACTATATAAACAAGAATCCCTTGGATAAGCTCCTTCATATCATCCTCCCATGCTGCGCCTTTTGCGTCCCCAATCCCACACAATCCCCTTCATCTTTATAATTCCTTACATTAAATTCCCTGTCATTACACTCATAATGGCAATAGAGATTACAAACATCATACATCCGACAAAAACTGCATAAGTCAACAGCTGCAAAGATTCCACGACAGCCCCAATACAGGAAGTAATTCTTTTATCAGAAACCGGCTGGATGAAAGCATTTGCAGCCTGGAACAAAAAACGATTGACAACAAGCCGCAAAAGCGGCACCCCACAATAGAGAACCACGACAATCACCCCTGCCACACCCACCGAATTTTTCACCAGCGTTCCTGCACTTAAAACTGTGCTTGCCACACTGCTAATCGTACTTCCAAACCCAGGAATAGCGCCCGCCATCTTAATAATGGCAGAATTTTCAATCTGCGAAGTAAGCGGCAGCACCATCCCCTGAATTACATTAATCCCCATCATAACCCCAAACATTGTTTTCATCACAAATTTCACCACATCATGAACCAGCTCCGCCATTTTCGTAAACATGTCCTGCTTAGAAAGCTGGTTTGCAATCTTTAACAAAAAATAAATATGGATTGCAGGAAGCGCAAACTTAACCAGGACATAATCTACTAAAGCTACCATAGATAATGTAAACTGATAATATACTCCTGATGTTACAGCACCCTGTGAGAAAGCCATTGTCATAAAATAAGATGGAGCTAAAACTTTTATAAAATCCAAAAGCTGCGTAAGCGTTGTTTCTGCAATTGAAGCCACCTGAATAAACGCGCTCAAAAGCACAGAAAAAAACAGAATATAAACAGCATAAAATGCCGTTTCTGCCACCTGTTTCCCTTGTAAAAGGCTCGAAAAATTGCTTAATACCGCCCCCACTACTGCAATCAATATAAGATAGACATACATCTTTCTTTCCTGCACCAGATTCGAGGCAAACCCCTGAAATATCGTTTCCACAAAAGATTCCAGGGAAAACGGGAGCTGCCCCTGCACAATTTGAGAAATATAATCAGAAAAAGAAAATGTACTCCCGCCAAGCATCCGGTCCATCATCTCCTGTATCTGGTCACAGGATATTTCATCCAATATACCTCCTGTCTCATCCACTCTGCCACCTCCCCAGAAATGTTAGAATCCCTTTATATACTGGCAATCGTTTCTATTAGAGTCATCAATATAGGAATACTGACTGCCAGAACCATTAATTTCCCATAAAACTCAATCTGTTCAGCTACAGCCTTGTATCCGGCATCGCTGCAAAGATTTGCACCAAACTCTGCAACATAAGTAATCCCTATCATTTTTAATAAAATCCCAAGATACATGGCGCCATTTCCAAGATAATCCTCCACCTTGTGAACCATTTCTACAATCTCCTGTATTTTCCCAAGCGACAATGACAGCAGCAGCAGGCAGGCCGACATAATTATAAGCATCCCAAACTCTGCTTTATCTTTTTTAAGCGGTATTGCCAGAAAAACTGCCATTACGCCGATTACTGCAACCTTTAACATGGAAATCCCCCTCTCCATTATAAGGAAAACAACGTCTGAATCGTCTCAAACAGTTCTAATATATAAGGGACTACCCACAAGAGCACAAGAATCAGCCCTGCAAGGCTTACTAGAAATGCCTGCTCATCCCTGCCGGAATGTTTCAATACCTGTCCCAAAACCGACACCAGAATCCCAACTGCTGCTATCCTGAATATCAAATTAATCGTCATAACATATGTCGCCTTTCTTATATGAGCAATAAGGCCAATAAACAGCCTGCCGTAACGCTAACTACCATACTCACCTTAGCCTTTTCCCTATACTCTGCCCTGGCCTGTCCAGTAATAGAATGCAGCCGCTCCTGAAAAATCTCCAGTGTATGGAGCTGCGTATAGCGGTCCATATTGCCAAGATTTTCCCCAACCTCCAGAAAAAGTCCCAAATCTTCCTCTTTTAAATTCCTTATTTCCGGAATCTTTTTAATTTCCTGCTGCCAGTGCTCTGAAAAACGTTGTCCATCACATTTCTGGAGGCATTCTGCCATTCCAGACCAGAAGCTTCCAAAATAACCGCCCCGCAATGACAGTTTGTCCAAAAGTTCAATCATATCGCTGCCTGAATACTCAATTTCCCCATATAAAAAATATAATGCCTGTTCTACTTCCCCCAGCATATGTATCCTGGTGGCATACCCCATTACAGCATACCACCCAAGCCCGCTGCAGCCGCACACAACCAGGCAGGCACCAAACAATTTTAACATGCTTCCACATCCCGTATTTCCCTGCCCTCCTGGCAGGACAGCAAGATACTTCCCCGCTCATCAAAAACAGATCCAATTTTCCCTACCAGCCCTGGCGCCATAAGGATATACCGCTCAAACACCCTTTCCCTGACAAGTCTTCCCAGCACAGGCTTATTTTTTATGTCATCAATAGAATTGCCATGTACTGTCGCCAACAGGAAAATTCCACAATTCATTACATATTCCATCGCCTCAACATCTTCCCGTGAACCAACCTCATCTACAGCAATCACCTGCGGCGCCATTGAACGCACTAACATCATCATCCCCTGTACTTTAGGGCAGCCATCCAAAATGTCTGTCCGGCATCCGAGGTCATTTTGCGGAATCCCCAGATAACATGCCCCCAGTTCAGAACGTTCATCAACCACCCCTACTGTCATCCCTGCAAAACCCTTCCCCCCATTTGACAATTGCCGGATTAAATCACGCAGAAGCGTAGTCTTACCGCAGCGGGGCGGTGAAATAATCAATGTATGGCAAAGCCTTCCAGCCTGCATAACATAAGGAAGTACCCTGTCGGAACAGCCAATCACTTCATGCGCCAGCCGGATATTCAAGAAAGAAATATGCTTCATATTCTTTGCTCCCTGCTTTTCCCAAATCATCTTCCCCGCCACTCCAACACGGTGGCCGCCCTGTACTGTAATATAACCCTGCTTTAACTCCTCTTCAAATGCATACATAGAATAGTTGCTTATATATTCCATTGTTTCCCGGAGCTGTTCCCGGCTGACTGTTACAGAACGGCTTCCATCCCTGCTTAACATCCCCCGGCTGTCAATAAAATGTTCCTTGCCATCATAAACAACCAAAAGCGGCGCGCCAATCCGCAGGCGGATTTCCTGCAGCCTTGAAAAATCTAACTGACAAGCTTTCAACAGCTTTCTTAAAGGAAGCGCCAAAATCCGATATATCTCTTCTGCTTTTTTCTCCTTTACTGTCTGTTTCACTGCCTCACCTCCCACTTTCATAAATATATGTCTGGACAGGCATAAATAGAACCAATCTGCTGTGATTATTACTAAAGCAGTTAAAAGCAGTACCCTTTGCAGGCAGCGGTGCATGTAATCCGCATACATCTGCCAAATGCAAAGGAATTTTCAGTTCATTGCAGGCATTGCGTTTGACTCTTCGTATGTGAGAATCTATGGGTTCTGTGCAGAATCTGCAAAATAGAAAATTGAGCTGCAGCGAATGCTGCAAGCGATTAAACAATAAACTAGAGCGTGCCAGGGAATCAATCCCATACACGCTCCAGGCTGTTTTTCCTACGAATCTCTCTTTAAATATAATATCTTAATCCACTTATGATATATTCTGTAACATCTTACTATGTTCTTTAACCACTCCTTTTACAACATCAATTTCTGCCTGCATCACTTCTATCTTTACAGCTTCCATTTCATACTTCTTTGCAACAGGAATAAACGTTTCAACCAACAGATTTATATTCCTGCCCAATTCATTTTCTATGTTCAATTCAATTAATGTTATTCTTCGCTGCATACCTTTCATTTCTGTCTGTATATCTTTAATCTCTGTCTGCATGTCTTTAATCTCTGCCTGCATGTCTTTAATCTCTGCCTGCATGTCTTTAATCTCTGCCTGCATATCTTTAATTTCTATATGCATGCCTTTAATCTCTGCCTGCATATCTTTAATTTCTATATGCATACCTTTAATCTCTGTCTGCATGCCTTTAATCTCTGTCTGCATATCTTTAATTTCTATATGCATGCCTTTAATCTCTGCCTGCATGTCTTTAATCTCTGCCTTTATGCCTTTGATTTCTGTCCTAACCTCTTTTATCTCTGTATGAACAGGTTCCAGCTTCTGATCCATCATTGCAGACAGTGCCTGTAAATCTTCTTTCGTTAACATCTTATGACACCCCTTTCCCATGCGCTCTCCCAGAGTATAACCGAAATCCATTCCGAATCTCTCTACACCCTCACATTTTGATTTATTTAGGAATATATTGTATCATATCTTAATTTTTTTGTCTATCCCATATTGTAACCACACCAGAGTCAAATTCCCCACTGCAGAGCAATGGGGCATGACCTAGAGCGTGTTTGAAAATTACCTTTAAACCGTCAAATTGCACAAAAATTATATTATGAAAAGCAAAAACGGCTTTTCATAATCAGATTTGCGGCACAAAAACATGTGCCTTTTATCAGAACGAAAATCAGTTCTGATAAGTTATATTATCCCGGCAATTCCAAAAATTTTACCATATGGCAACTGTATGGGGACGCCGGTGCTTGAGTCTTGTCTTTTAAGGCTTTATGTACCGCTGCGTTTCCCATCCAAGCGCAAGCGGGGTGCCATTGGTAAAATTTTAGAATTGCTGGGGACAGTAAATTTGTGCAATATTTAATTTTAAGACACGCTCTAGTTCCAGACAAAATAATAATTTTCTGCATTATACTTACTTGACTGTAGTATGGTTTCCAGATATTTATTAGTATACCCTGCTTTTTCTTCTAACTTCATTAACATTAATACAGTAAATAGAAAACTTTCCTCTGAAAGCGTTAAGAGCCCCTGCTCTACAGCATACAGCACAAGTCCTCCAAAATGAACCCAAACAGCTTTTCTTTCCCATGTGTTATATTTCTTTTCAGAAACAATATATCCCGACAGCGATGCCAGCTTTGCAATAAAATCAATATAATTCCCCAAAACAATACATCAAATTATTTTTCCCATCACATCATATATCCTCCGTAATAGTACATGCCCTTATAACAACATAAAAGAGCATTTATCATTAGCAAGCTGAATCAGTGTATCCCTCTCAATCCTAACCCATTTGTTTTTTTCCAGTTTCTGCCGTCCCCCTGCAAACGTACCATTTGATGAAAAATCGCACACATAATAGCATTGCCTTTCCCCATCAAAACGTATGCCGCAATGCTTCCTGCTCACTGTACTGTCACTTAATACAATCTGGCTCTGTTTCCCATCCCTGCCAAGTACCATCTCTTCATCCTGATACAGGCGAAATATATCATTCTGCCTTGCTCCCCTAATGCCAACCACAATCCCATACTTTGCAGCTCCCATCGCAAAATTCTTTGTTATAATCACTGTCGAACTCTCGTCTGCCACAACAATCTCTGAATTTCGGCTGTCACCATCTTTTCCAGAATCCTTACCTATTTTTAGCATCTTACAGTTTTTCTTATATTTCTCCCATTCTTCCCTGATACTTACACTATATTTCCGACTAACTGGGAATACGTCATTTTTTGTCTGAATCTGCTCGCTGGAAACACTAATTATCCTATGGATATTTACCAAATAGCTCTGATGGCATCGCAAAAAACCAAATTTTGCTATCCGTTTTTCCAGCTCATTCATTTTCCCATAAAACCATAAAGGCTCTTTCTTATTAGCTGTAACAACACCAATTTTTCTTGCATCACTTACAAAATACTCCACCATATTTAAAGAAACCATCTGCTCTTTCCCCTGGACAAGAACCGACAGATATTCACTTTGATACTCCTCACGTTCCCTTAAATACTGCTCCATCTCATAATGAAACCGTTCATATGTAAGCGGCTTTATAAGAAAATTAAATGCCTTAAACCGAAATCCCTCCTCAATAAACTCATGGTTCAACGCGAGAAAAATAATATCAATATCTACCTTCTGTTCCCGCATATAAGACGCCAGAAATAAACCTTCCTTTCCGTCCGCCTCCAACCCCAGGAACAGCAAATCAAAGTTAAAATCACGTTCCTTCAGCCTTTTTTGTACAGCGTGCGCATCAGAAAAACATTCCGTAACATAGTCATCACTAATTTCTGTATTATTCGCAATATATCCCAAAAGCTGCGACTGCTGATTTTTATCCCTGTCACATATCGCGATCCGTAACATATCTGTTCTCCTCGTCTGTACTAGGAACTCCACAAAACAAATTCTCAGCTATTATATCTGTACCAGTTCATACTCATCTGTGCCAAGCCCAATCTTCTTCGCATGAGCCAGGCAGGACTTCCACTCCGTGTCCGGATGGGTCATATGGAAATGATCATGTCCCTCATGGTTACCATGCTTCTCCAGATTTTCCTCCAGAACGCTATCCTGCACCGGCGCCATTTTGTTGCACAAATCCACGCATGCCCTGTCCAAAGCCACCGGATCAAAAGAAGCCAGCATCCCTACATCTGGAATAATCGGGATATCATTTTCTGCATGGCAATCACAATTTGGAGACACATCACAAATCAGGGATATGTGGAAACATTGACGGCCTTTACATACAGCCAGGCTGTATTCCGCCATCTTATAATTTAACATCGCAATCGAATCACTGAAATCTGCCTGAATCGTATCTTTAGGGCAAACCGCCAGACAGCGCCCACAACCCACGCATTTATCATGGTCAATAGCAGCTTTTCCCTCCTTAATCACTGGAGCGCCGTGTGCACAAATACGGCTGCAGGCGCCACAGCCAATGCATGCATCCCCTACACTTGGCTTGCCGTCACAATGCTGTTCCATTTTCCCCGCACGGGAACCACAGCCCATGCCAATGTTTTTCAACGTCCCGCCAAAACCAGCCATTTCGTGCCCTTTAAAATGTGTCAGGGAAATAAACACATCCGCATCCATTATCGCCTGCCCAATCTTCGCTTCCTTCACATACTCTCCATCTATAGGGACAAGCGCCTCATCTGTCCCTTTCAGCCCATCACCAATAATTACATGGCATCCCGTCTGATAAGGTGAAAATCCATTTACATAAGCAGTTTCCAAATGATCCAGCGCATTTTTCCTGCTGCCCACATACAGGGTATTACAGTCCGTCAAAAATGGCTTCCCACCCAGTTCTTTCACATAATCAGCCACCACACGGGCATAATTCGGGCGTAGAAAAGCCAGATTCCCATATTCCCCAAAATGAATTTTAATCGCAGCGTATTTCTCTGAAAAATCAATATCCTCAAACCCTGCAGTCTTCATCAAACGATGCAGTTTCTGTAAAAGATTTTCCTGCCCCGTCGCTTTAAAAGAAGTAAAATAAACCTTTGACTGTCCCATAACCCATTCCTCCTGTATAATTTTATATATTAGACAGAAGATAATTTTGTAAAATTTACCTTCTGATGTGTTAGTTATATTATTATATATTTCTTTCTTTTTGTCCATCTATTTTATTTAAAATCTACGAAGTTTAAAAATGGCAGTCTAATGGCTCTGTCAAAAAGCATTAAACTGCCTGTTCGAAGTATCAAACTATTCTAATATTCATTTAATATGTTGTATTAGTTTACAGCAAAAAGTATAACTAAATATCATCATAAATATTATTCTACTATAATACTTTCTAAATAAATTTTGAAGCTCCTGAATATGCAGCCCCAATCACCAATAAATATAGCACAAGAGCAATTCCACCACATACTACACCTGCTATTGCCATCCCCTTTCCTTCACGTTTTTTCACTAAACTAATCAATCCAAATATAATACTAAGAACATCTAAAATAAAAGATATTGCCTGAACTATTGGAACAATGCAAACAACCAGCCCTATGATACCGCAAACCATGGAAGCAATTGCTAAACCTGATCCATTATTCCCACTACTAACATTTCCCAAAGATGAATTTGATTCATCCAAAGCAAGCAATTCCCCACACTTTAAACAAAACCTGGAATCTGGCTGATTTTCAAAACCACATTTTAAACATTTCATTTCAATTTCTCCTTTGATTTCTTCTTATCCTTTTCTGCTAACTAAACACCATTAAACACTGCTGCAATCCCTGCCTAATTATCTCAACTATTTCCTTAGATTTGAGAATTAACGCCCTGACCACATAGAAAAAAAGATTTGATGTAAAAACTTCTGGAGAAACCAAAATTCCGACCATAAGCCCTGTTGAAGAACAAACAATACTTGTAATTGTTACACTATTATTTGTCTTTTTAGAAAAGCAGCATAACACAGATATTAGCAATCCTATACTACCAAACAGAAATGTAAACCAATTATACGCAAACAAACAAAACGCTAGTGCCCCCCCCCGACAATAATACCAGCTATAGCCATTCCTTTTTCTGCCAGCCTTTTGTCACTATTATATTGCCTTTGTAAAAGTTCTTTCTCCATCTTCTGCCTCCTTTATTTTTTATGTATTATAGCGTACTTTTGATTTGTTGTGGCAATATTGGACATAAAGTGTGTGTTTTTGGCAATAATCTGAAAAACGATTTCTTCATTGCCGAAAACCAGCGCAGACGCAGGCTTTCCAGCAACCAAGAAGATGCCTTACGAAAAAACACGAAAAAAGAACAGCCTTTACAGTCAATTTCTGGAACAGGAATTTATTAAAAAATCCATCATATTCATATGGTAAACCATCAGAAAATATGGTAAACTTATGCACAGAATAACTTTTCTGATGATTCATATGTCAGCTTTTTTCTACTATAATCAGTAAAGACTGGCAAAATACGACAAGAATAGACAATTCAACGGAGAAAACAGTTTTGAACAGGAATGTAAACATAATAACAGATTTAAAGGGAAATAAAATTGTACTAATAAACAATATTATATTTAAAGGAAAAAGGGCTATAAATTGGGATGATGTAAAGAATTACCTCGAAACCTATGTCGGTGAATTTTATGAAATTACCGATACAAAAGATATCGTATATATTGGAAAAGAATTACCAGATGAATACACTGGTTCGCAGTATACCTACTCGCTGAAAGGGGCAAATGCGAAGGCAAAAGCAAATGCAGCACAGGGAATACCAGAGATGTTGGAGATAGCGACAGGAAAGCATTTCAGGAAAAATTCCGGCGAAAAGCATAACAGAAATGCTGCGAACGGCTGGTATCGGTATAATTCACGATTTGCACTGCCTGTTTATAATGATAGCGGGGAAGCAGAACGATATAATGTGTTCCATGCCTCCATGTTGATACGACACGATGCAGATGGAAAAATGTATCTTTATGACATTATGGACATAAAAAAAGAAACGAGCAACCCTTTCGAATCATAAAATTTTACTTGGCAAAAAACCCATCTCTTTTTTTACAGTATAAAGTATGTGGTGATTGCTGTCAAGCATGATTTTCTAGATTTTAATCATTTAAATTTCCCTATCTTTTGATATGGGAGTGAACTGTAACGATTCAGGTTCACCCCCCTGTAGGTGACACAAAAACCCTTTTACCATTCCCTATTTTATAAACCCTTACCAGCAGCCCCGTATTTTACACTTTTTCAGCCCAAGCTGCTTTGCTTTTTTTATAGTAATAGCTTTTATGTTTTTGCTCCTTCGCAATGACCAACAGTTTTTTGTTCTATGGTAAGCATAGCTTGAGCCTGGGACATAATAAACTTTTTGTGCCGCTTCTACCACAGAACTATCCGAAACAGTTGGCAATGGTGAAATAACTACAGCAAAACTAATAATCAGCGCTATCATTTTCTTCTTCATGTACTTCATATATTCTCCCCCTTTTCTTTCCGTGCCTCCCCGGCTATAAAAACAAAACTTCACCGTTTGCCGCTCAAAAATCAGCGCAATTTCTTATTAAATGTATATTATATGGCATGGCTATAATCTGGTCAATACACATGTCGAAAAATGACGAACTTTTGTAACAGTTCAGCCTTCCATAAAATGCGAGGATTTTTGACATGCTTTTTGTCAAAAATATGAGTTTTACGG
>RAYE01000069.1 GCA_003612285.1 bacterium D16-51
GTCCACATACAAGTGATTTTTCTTTTCTCTCATAAATGTCACCGTCCTTTTTTGTTTTCATTATATAAGCAGACGTCACTATCATCAAATGTACGGGACTATGTAACACCAGAAAAAAGCTCTTTGAACGAGTAACTTTTGTCTTTTCAATTAGCAGGATTTTTAGCACGATTTTTGTTCCGGTTAGCAGGAAAGGCATTTTGATTAGCAAAAACCGCTCCTGCTAATCGGACATTGCTCCGATTTCAAATTTATTCGGAAAATGAGAAACGCCGAAAACCTTGAATACGAGAAACAAAGTTTCTCGTTGTCGCAGGCGTCGCCAAATGGAAATGCAAGCATTTCCGCTTGGCTCGTGCCTTACACAAATCAATGTTTTCGGCGATGTTTTCAGCGTCGCTAAGAGGATTCGAACCTCCGGCCTACCGCTTAGGAGGCGGTCGCTCTATCCTGCTGAGCTATAGCGACATTTATTAAAACACTATGCTGTATTTTAGCATACCGCATGAAGAGCGTCAAGACAAATTTTAAACTTTTTGACAAATCCCCTGATAAGATGTAATCTATTGCTATCAAAATCAATTATCCTACAAGCGTGGATACACAATTTTATTCATGAGAGGAGAGGTAACGCCATGCCAAAAACTATTATCTACCATATAGATGTTAATTCTGCTTTTTTATCATGGCAGGCGTGCCATACCCTTTCCATTGACGAAAACGCCACAGATTTACGGAGCATCCCTGCGGTAATTGGCGGAAGCCAAAAGGAACGGCATGGAATTGTACTGGCCAAGTCCATCCCTGCCAAGGCATACCAAATCCACACTGGCGAGCCGCTTGTAAGCGCACGGAAAAAGTGCCCGAGTCTGACCGTAGTACCGCCAGACTTTTCTATCTATGTAGAATACTCCAAAGCATTTATTGAACTGCTGAAAAAACACTCCCCTGTTGTAGAGCAATACAGCATTGACGAGGCTTTCTGCGATATGACCGGAATGGAAATCCTGCATGGCAGCCCGGTTGATTTTGCTAACACACTGCGGGAAGAAATCCGAGATACCCTTGGTTTCACTGTTAACATTGGGGTTTCCACAAACAAGCTTCTTGCAAAAATGGCCTCTGATTTTACAAAACCAGATAAAGTGCACACCCTTTTTCCGGAAGAAATTGAAAAAAAGCTCTGGCCTCTCCCGATTGAAGACCTCTTTTATGTTGGAAAATCCACCTCAAAAAAACTGAGGCTTCTGGGGATTAAGACCATTGGCGAACTTGCCCATACAGACCCTGCTGTCTTAAAATCACATTTTAAAAAACATGGCGAAGTCATCTATAACTATGCAAACGGCATTGACAATGGCGTATTAACAGACCATGCCGAACCCAACAAAGGATATGGCAACTCTATTACCACCCATTATGACATTACAGAACGGGACGCTGCATTAAAAATTATCCTGTCACTTTGCGAAACAGTCGGGGCGCGTCTCCGCGCAGACGGGGTATATATCAGTGTTGTGTCTGTTACCCTTGTAGATTGTGAATTTCATCATATTTCACGGCAGACAACCCTTTCTTCTACAACGAATGTAACAGAACGGATTTACGAAACTGCCGTTTCCCTTTTTGATGAAGCATGGCACAAAATGCCGCTCCGCCTGCTTGGCGTCAGTACAAGCCATGCAAGCCCTGATAAATATGAACAATATAATTTATTTGACCTGGAAAAATACGAAAAGCTTTCTAACCTTAACACCGCCATTGACTCTATCCGCAGCCGGTACGGTGAAGATTCTGTCAAACGCGCCTGCTTTATTAACTCAGAAACAGGCCATATGGCAGGCGGCCTGCAAAAGGCAAAACGGAACAGCAGATAAACGCTGGAGGATAGTGTGAAAAATACATTTTTCACACGCAAATTTGTGTCTGCGCACACTTGCCACAAATTTGTTATGCACAAAGAACGTGTGCAGAAATGAGGAATACTATGAACGCCATTAAAATCTCTGTACGCAATCTGGTAGAATTTATTATGCGCTCTGGTGATTTATCCATCTCATCTACAGGCTTAAAAGACCCGGATGCCATGCAGGAAGGTACAAGAATCCATAAAAAACTACAAAGAAGCATGGGATCCGGCTATCGCGCAGAAGTATCCCTGTCCCTGCCCGTCCCTGCCACCTGCAATGGAATTGACTTTACAATTACTGTGGAAGGGCGCGCAGATGGTATTTTCACAGACGAAACAGGCGAAAACATTGACGAGATCAAAGGTGTCTACCATGACATCCATAAAATGGAAAAAGCCGTTCCCGTCCACCGTGCCCAGGCTCTTTGCTATGCCTATATCTATTCGGTGCAAAACAAGCTTCCTGCCATGGGGCTTCGGATGACATACTGTCATATCCCGACAGAAAAAGTCCGTTATTTTAAGGAACAGCTTACCTTTGAAGAATTAGACAAACAATTCCATGAAATTTTGCAGGAATACGCAAAATGGGTAGCATGGCAGATTAAATGGCAGGAAACCCGGAACGCTTCTATCAAAGCGCTGGAGTTTCCATTTGCATACCGTGAAGGGCAGGCAGAACTTGTAAAGGGCGTATACCAAAGCATTTTAAGGAAAAAACGCCTCTATATTGAAGCTCCTACCGGAGTTGGAAAAACCGTTTCAACCGTCTTCCCTTCCGTCAAATCTATTGGCGAAGGACTGACAGAAAAGATTTTTTACCTGACTGCCAAAACAATTACCCGCACTGTTGCCGAAAATACCTTTCGACTACTGGAACAGCATAATACAAAACTAAAATGTATCACGCTGACTGCCAAAGAAAAAATCTGTATATTAGAAAAACCTGCCTGCGATCCCCGGACATGCGAACGGGCAAAGGGGCACTATGACCGTATTAACGATGCAGTTTTTGAACTGCTGAACCAGGAAACCATTATCACGCGGGACACCATCCTTTTATATGCCCAAAAACATATGGTCTGTCCCTTTGAAATGTCACTTGACCTCTCTACCTGGTGTGACGTAATTACAGGCGACTATAATTATGCTTTTGACCCAACTGCCAGCCTGAAACGATTTTTTGCCGTTGAAAAGGAAAATAACTTTATCTTCCTGGTTGATGAAGCACATAACCTGGTTGACCGTGCACGCGAAATGTATTCGGCTGTATTAACAAAGGAAGATTTTCTTGCAATGAAAAAAATGGCCAAAGAAAAAAACAAAAAAATAGCAAATGCTTTAGAAGCATGCAACCGAGCCCTCCTGGCAAAAAAGAGGGAATGTGATACTGTTAAAAAGTATAATGCATTGGAAATAGAAGATGTCCTCCTTTGCGTTATGCGGCTTTGCACTCTATTGGAACAGGCATTTGAAGATACCGGTCATAACAGCCAATTTATCCCATTCCTCCCTGCCGAAAAGGAACAGCTTTTAAACTTTTACTTTGTACTTCGGGAATTTCAGAATATTTATGAACTGCTTGATAAACATTATACCATTTATGGGGATTATTCAGACAATGGCAATTTCCGTCTGCACCTGCAATGCATGGATCCTTCTGTTAACCTGGATTCCTACTTAAAAAAAGGACGCTGCAGCGTATTTTTTTCCGCCACCCTGCTCCCGATCCATTATTACAGGGAACAACTTGCCGGTCGCGAAGATGACTATGCCGTCTACGCCCCTTCCCCATTTTCTGTTTCAAAAAGGCTTCTAATGGTAGGGCGCGGCGTTTCTACTAAATATACAATGAGAAGTCCTGCAATGTATAATAAAATCGCACAATATATTATCTCATTTGCGCAAGGGAAAACTGGAAATTATCTGGTATTTTTCCCCTCATACCAAATGATGGCTGAAATACAAGGGTATCTTTTAGAAAAAATGCATTATACAATTTATGCCCAAAGCGCCTCCATGACAGAAGAGGAACGTGAAGAATTTTTATCCCATTTTCAGGCTGCCCCCTCCTCCACCACAATTGGTTTATGTGTTATGGGCGGTATTTTCAGCGAGGGAATTGATTTAACAAACAGCCGGCTGATTGGAGCCGTCATTGTCGGAACCGGGCTTCCAATGGTATGTACTGTAAATGAATTATTTAAAGAATACTTTGATTCCGAAAAGGGCTCAGGCTTTTCCTACGCCTACCAATACCCGGGCATGAATAAAGTCCTGCAGTCCGCCGGAAGGGTAATCCGGACAACCGAAGATACCGGGGCAATCCTGCTTCTGGATGACCGCTTTTTACAAGCCGGCTACCAGAAGCTTTTCCCGCGGGAATGGTTTCCCCATGAAATTGTCACCCTTTCTTCCCTTCCAGAACGTCTGTCTTCCTTCTGGAGTACATGGAAGTGATATTTACTGATTGCTTATCCATCTTCTGTATTACCTTCTGTGGTATCAGAAGATGGCTGCCTGCTGCCTTTTCCCATTTTTCCCGGAGCGCCTGCAAATGAATTATGCATATTTCCCATATCGGAAATAGTAAGGCCAGAAGCATCAACGAGTGAATCCTGATTCTCTTTCTGCCCGTCAGAAGTAGCAGAAATTGTTCCATCAAGCTGCCCCTTTACGCTTTCTGCACGGAGCAGGCAGAATTTTTTAAGGGCGGCAGCGCCCTTTTCAAATTCCTCAAAACTGCAGAATTTTGTTGGGTCTTTTTCTACGTAAGGGGAAATCATAGCCTGTACTTTATCAATCATCTCTGTAAAATAGCCGCTGTCAAAATAGTCTGCTATAAATTCCTTAAAATACTGATGGTACTTTTGCTGATATCCCTCATCCGAAAAAATCCATGCAAGCATCGGCCGGGAATCTACTGTACCACCCGAAACCGGCGTATCTATAGGATAATTCACCAGCTCAGAGGCATCCTGCTGTCCCATAAAGCCCCCAAAAGCCAGGTTATAATCCCATGGAACCATCGAAAGCTGCCCATCCTTCTCATACAGATAATAATTATGAATCATTGAGCCCGTATAGCTGTCAAAATTACAGACAAAATTATGGACAACAAAATATCGGATAACTTCCTCAATATTTACAACTTCTTCTATATTTTCCTTTTCGTTCATCTGCTTCAGAGAGGCAATCAAACGCTTTTTGTCCTTCTCTGTAACATCTGTTTTGGCATTGTCAAAGATATTCTGGTAGCTGGAAATTTCATCATCAGAATACACCAGAGTTACATCATCACTGCCTTTCATCCTTCCGCCCTTTTGTCCATCCTTCTGCCCTTTTCCGCCGCCCATATCGCCATCTGGCATTCCCCCATCCGGCATTTCCGGCGGCTGTCCACCTGGCATCTCCCCGTCCGGCATTTCTGGCGGCTGTCCACCCCCGTTTTCCTTACTGCCTGTATTTTGTGGCTTTTCTGTATTTTCCGTCCCTTCTTTATTTCCTGATTCTTCTATATTTTGGGGTTCTTCTGTGCTTGTAGGTTTTTCTGTACTTTCCGCCTTTGACGACTGCCCGTTTTCTTCTTCTTTGGCTTTCCATTTTTCCATATCAAAGCCGCCGCCATTGCCTCGGCCGCCGCCCATCGTCTGACTGTCCGGTTTATAAAGTTCGCCATAATCACTTCCATAATTCCGCTCCAGAAAAGCTTCTTCCACCCCTTCCACCGCCAGATACAGCCCCCAGTCTTCGCCATTTACCGTAATATAAGCGTAACTGCAAAGCGGGGCGTCCACACCAAAAGCCCCCATCATCTGATAGGCAAGATAATCTTTCATATAAGTATTGTCCTGGATAATGTTGTTCAGGCATAATTTATCCAGCCCATAATAATTTTTCATGCTGTCATAATGGTCAAACTCAACCTTAAAACTATAGCGGTCATTGCCATAGCTTTCTACCTGTGTCAGCGAAGTATTGCCTTTTGCACGGATTCCTACATTTTTATATGCTTCTTTATCCACCACAACAGAACAAAGGGAATATTCTTCACTTGTACACCCTTCTAAAAAATCCTCCCAGTCATCTATAACAATATCTATTGTATGAACTAAGGAAGTATCAAACAGACGGCTTTCATATCCCTTTGCCTTTGATGCCTCTTTCACCCCAAAACTCTTTGCATTCATAAAAGCAACTGTAAAAACCAGGGTAAGCGCAAGGATAATACAACAAATTTTATCAATATATTTATGTGTTGACATCATTCACCTCATTTCATGGCTGAGCTATCTTTTGACCATCCTATCTTTACTATTCACGGTAACATTATCCCATATAGTCTCCATTATAGCTGACCAGCACAGCGCTGTTTACCCCTTCCATTTCTGAAAGGATATTTACAAAATCCGTATCCCCGTCTTTCATGCGCACTTCCACATTCAATTCAATTGCGCCTTTTTGCGCCGTCTTGCTTTTTACCACATAGCGCTGTACCTGCTTTTTTAAAAATTCTGCCGCCTTTACTTCACTGTCATGGTTTTCACAGCGGATTACCACAATATAAGGATTGATATGGGATTTCCTGTTTGCAAATACCAGCAGCATAATACCAATCACAAGGCTGCCAAAAACTGCAAGCGGAATCATGCCTGCGGCTAAAACAATCCCCACGGCAATTGCCCAAAACAAAAACGCAATATCTAACGGCTCTTTTATCGCAGTACGGAAACGTACGATAGAAAGGGCGCCGACCATACCAAGCGAAAGCACGATATTAGACGTTACCGCTAAAATCACGAGCGTTGAAATCATTGTAAGCGCCACAAGCGTTACCCCAAAACTGGAAGAATACATAACGCCGGCAAATGTTTTCTTATAGATAAAAAACAAAAACATCCCAATCCCAAACGCAAGAACCAGCGCAACCACCATATCCAAAATAGAAACACTGGTTACATTTTCTAAAAAAGATGACTTAAATATATCTTGAAAATTCATTTTTTCCCTCATTTCTGCAAGGTAAACGTTGTTACCTATGCTTTATTCTTATAAACAACACTTACAAAAAGCGAAAAGCCCTTTTGCATACAGTCTAAAACAGCATAAATTTATCCATATATGCGGCAAACGGCATATTTGGAAAATGATGAAGTATGTGTATTCGGAACCTGGACAATATCCCGTATCAAAGACGGCAAAAAACTGTCCCATTTTACTTCCAGGATTATAGAAGCCCCGCCTGCCGGCACCATAATACACCCCTGGTCAAGAAAATCCGTACAAACCATCCCCGTGTGGATATTATAATCCAGCGTAACCCTGACATTCCCGGGCGCATAGACAAACGGCTCTCTTGTATAATCTACAATTGTCCTGGGGCGCAGCCCCTGGAGGTTCATTTTACAGGAAAGTTCCCTTACAAGCGCCACAGAACTGCCTGCAAGGATGCAGGCATCCCCATCTGCCGCCGCCTGCGCTTCTTCAAGAGAAATCTGTTCCTGCGCCTTTTTACAAAGGCCGTTCACCTTGCTTTTCCTTTCCAGCAAAATAAAAGAAACATCCCCTTTGTAATAACGGAGCCGGAACTTTTCACGGCAGTTTACGCCGTCTGTCTTTTCCCGCAGCGCCTTATCTTCCAGATTGTCAAAATATAAGCTGCGGACTTCATACCTGCCATTCTCCGCATGGGAATCTTCTGTCATAACAGCCGAAAGCCTTGCCCGAAGCGCCAGCAAATCGGAATAGCTTATTTCATGTTTCCACTCATGACGAAAATCCATAAAAACCCTCTTTCTTTGATAAAAGCACTATACCAGACGAACCTTAACTGAAACTTAGAAAATCCGGTTTATATGTGATAATACTGTGAAATATTGTTACCATCCACGGTCAATACCGGTGACTACGACTTTTATAGCATCTTTTTTTATATAAAGAAAAATCTTTATGAAATCTTCAAAAATAGCAGTTATCCTTTTCTTATTCTTATTGGAAAGGACGGAAAAATTATGAATAAATGTAGAATATTTATGATGCTGCTGTTTACCTTTACTTTGTGCGCTTCTCTTGCGGGATGTTCCGTACAGGATAAAATTAAGGAGTATTCCAGTAATAAAGAACAATGTTATCTGAATACGGAAAATGTAACACAATTTGTTTATAAAGGGAACGATTATACGCTTTTAGAGGACACAGTTTCTAATGGCGGCCTTGGGGAATGGATTGGATATATCCGTCAGCTTGCAGCGGTAGACGAAACAGGAAAAGTATTGCTTCAAGAAAATATGGAAGCCGCTGCCTTTCGGACGCTGGCAGATTTAGCAGATAAAGCCCCTGAGGCTGCTTATATCATCCCGTTCCTGAATGTGTACGCAGCCCCCAACGCTGACGATTATCTGATTGTAGATGTAAACGGAGGGTATCACAAAGCTGTTAGAAAAGAAAATATCAAAGACACAGATACGGTCTTTGACTTCAAGGACACAGAGCAGTCTATGAGTGGCAGGTTTGAAATCAATCCCAAAAATGCAACACAGCTTCTTTGTGATGGGATTATTTATCAAGTAACGTCTGATACCATATCAAATGATGAATTGGGAAGCTGGATTGATATTCTTGCAAAAAGCGTTACATTCGATACGGAAACGAAACGCCCTTTGTCAAAAAAAGATCTGAACAAGATTGACTGGAGCGGAAAAAATTCTGTACAGGGACGGGAACAATGGTTTTATGCAGATGTTTACGAGATTTACGGTACGGATAAGACAGAAGCAGTTGCGGTAAAAATAAATAACCGTTACTATATTGCAGAGCAGAAATGACCGCTTTTCTGCCTTTGCGGACTATGCTATAATACGAAAAGAGCAACGAAAGGAGGCGGCACTATGGCAGCAATCCTTATGGTTGATGATGAGCGGTCTATTTTAGAACTTGTGAAAAATGGGCTACAAAAAGACGGACATTTCGTTACTGTCTATACGGCTGCCGCACAGGTTCCGCTGGATAAGCTGAACAGATACGATTTGATTATACTTGATATTATGATGCCGGATATGGACGGATTTTCTTATTGCAATAAAATCCGTTCATTGGTGGACTGCCCTATTCTCTTTCTGACAGCTAAGACAATGGAAAATGATATTACATTCGGGCTTGGCCTGGGAGCAGACGACTATCTGACAAAACCATTCCGCATTGCAGAGCTGCGGGCAAGGGTAAATGCCCACTTACGCCGGGAACACAGGGAACGGCATAACGCCCTTACCTTTGAACGGATAAAAATTGATTTGTCCGCAAAGGAACTGCGGGTAGACGATGCACCTGTTCCCCTGACCAAAAGTGAATATCTGATTTGTGAATATCTTGCAAGAAATAAAGGACAGGTATTTTCAAAAGAACAGATTTATGAAGCAGTTTTGGGCCTGGAAGGCGACAGTGATAATTCTACTATTTCCACGCATATCAAAAATATCCGGGCGAAATTAGGCAAATTGGATATCCAGCCGATAGCAACAGTCTGGGGGATAGGGTACAAATGGGAATGAAAAAAACAACGTCATTGAAAGCGTCTTTCTGGAGGTTTTTATGTATGCTGCTGATTGGGCTGGCCGGTTCGGTAACTGTTCCATTCAGCCTTATTCTAATCGGAATTAGTACGGGCTTTATCACTTATGCGGATTATTCAGAACGCAGCGTAAAAAATCTTGCCCCTATTGTCGCCGCAACGCCGGATTTAACAGATGTACAGCTTCCTATGGGGTGCAAATACCTGATACTGGATAAGAATTATCAAATGAGAGAAACGTCTTTAGAGGGCGATGATTTAGACAGGGCTATGGAGTATGCCCTGTCTGGAAAGATAAACAAAAACCTCAACAAACAGTATCTGTTTGTTACCCGTGAAAATGAATATGTGGTGCTTCAATATTACATTGGATCACAGTTTATCAATGAATGGTTCTATAACCATCTTCCCCCTCCGGAAATTCTGCTATATATCCTCATAGGGATAAACTGCATCACGGTCTGCGTGATATTAACAGCGAAGTTTGCGAAGAATATGCGGGCGCAGCTCTCCCCGCTTTTTGAAACTACAAAAAAAGTGGCAGAACAAAATCTGGATTTTGAAGTGGGACACTCAAAAATCAAAGAATTTGAAGATGTGTTACATTCTTTCTCTGATATGAAAAACAGCCTGAAATCATCTTTAGAAAAACAATGGAACGCTGAGCAATTACAAAGGGAACAGATAGCGGCACTTGCCCACGATTTGAAAACGCCTTTAACTGTCATACAGGGAAATATAGATTTGATAAATGAAACAGAACTTGACGGCGAACAGCGGTTATATGCAGGATATATTACGGAAAGCTCCGGGCAGATGGGCGTTTATATCAGGACGCTGATTGATATATCCCGGACAGCAGCCGGGTATCAGCTCAATCTGGAAGAAATTGACATAGCTGGCTACATGGAACAGATTGAAGCACAGGCAAATTCATTATGCCTTACAAAAGAAATCTGTTTACAAATGGAAACAGAAACAGAGCCAGGAACTTTCAAAGCGGATAAATTACTACTGGAACGGGCAATTATGAATGTGATAGGAAATGCGGCAGATTATTCCCCACCAGGGGGGACAGTTTATGTAGCGGCACAAAAAACAGCCAAATTTCTGCAAATTTCTATAACAGACGAGGGAAGCGGTTTTACGCCGGAAGCCTTACATCACGCACAGGAGCAATTCTTTATGGGAAATAAAAGCCGGACCTCTAATATGCACTTCGGTATGGGACTATATATTACAAGCAGCATAATTAAGCAGCATAACGGACAGCTCATATTGAAAAATTCTGATAAGACAAAAGGTGCACAGGTTATTATAAAAATTCCATAATGTGATTGAAGCTATTACAAATTCAGGAATAAAATATGATGAAAGCGAGGAGGTGGTTGTTGTGTGCCAGGCAATCCAGGAAATGAGGAAAGAGTCTGAACGGGATGGAGAATTAAAGAAAGCCAGGGAAGCGGCTGAAAAATTATATGAAATGGGACTTGACACAGAAAAGATAGCCCAGGTGGCTGGCTATGCTGCGGAAACGGTAAAGGGCTGGATTGGACTTGAATCATGTAAGTAATCATCAAGGGAAAAGGACTGTTTCGACAGTCCTTTTGTCTCCACTTTTTCTTCTAATTCCTCATAGAATAATGGCACATACCGCAAAATGTACTTTGTATCAGCCATTTACTCTCCTTCTAAGTCCTCAAAAACCTCATTATGCGTATAACGCCTGCTGTCACTTTCTGCTGCCGGGTCCGCTTCATCCATGACATTTCCTACCCCATCTGTCAGTTTGGAATATTCTTCAAGGCTTAGTACCACGCTCATCGGTGATACATTTTTCTTGTTTTGTCTCATTTTTTCTCCACCTATTGACATCTCACAAATCGCTGATACAATTATATCGACAATACAGATGTTTTGCATATAATAGCACACCTTATTTTAAAAATCAAGCGTGCAGAAAGGAATAGTAATAAAATGAAAAAAGCATTAAAGGTCATAGGGATTATATTTTTGATTCTTCTTGTTATAGCTTTATTTGTTTATTTTTTTGTCCTGCAATACCCAAACCTAAAGAAAAATCCGACTGTGGGAAAGTGGTATCGTGTTACAAGCAGGGAAATGAAAACTTCCGAGGGCGGCAAGTACCGTGCTTTCTTTAAAAAAGGTAGTGAAAACAAGGTCATGGTGTATTTTGCAGGCGGCGGGGTCAGCATAAATGAGGAAACGGCAAGGGATGACACCTATAATACCAAAGAAATTTTTATTGATATGCTGGCAAATGTCACAATGAATATGGGAGGGCTTGCTTCCGAAGTGGAGGGCAGTCCGTTTGAAAACTGGAGCATTATACTGTTCCCTTATGCAACAGGGGATTTCCATGCAGGTACGGGGGAGTTCCATTATACGGACAAGGACGGCAAGGAAAAGATTCTGTATCACAATGGCTATGTGAACTACACGCAGACGATGCAGAAAGTTATGGAGCTTGCCGATATAAAAAATCCTGAAGCTGTTGTCGTGACAGGTTACAGCGCAGGGGGCTTTGCCACAGCGCTTCTCTCTGACGATATTTTTACAAACTATTTTCCGAATGCAGAAAGCAAAAATGTTTTGGTAGACGCTTCGCTATTGCTGCATGACGACTGGCACACGATAGCAACCGATGTTTGGCAAACCCCGAAAGAAATCTCTGATAAGCTGACGGGTAATAACCTCACGCTGGACTGCCTTACTGCCCTGCATAAAAAGTACGGAAACGATATTCATCTTCTGTTTGACTGCTCAACCCGTGATGGAGACTTGGCAAAGGTGCAAAATTACTTTGATACGGGCGTAATGAATGTATCGGAAAAAGAAGCGGACATTTATCAGCAGATACTAAAAGACACCATTCCAAAATTCAAAGAAATCGGCGTGAGCCTGTTTATTTGGGATGGCGTGGCATGGTATGACGACCCGAGAAATATGACGGCTCATACCATTATTGCAACTCCCGCCGTTTGGTTGCCATTTGATGAACAAAAGCAGTCTATCGCTGGTTGGCTTGCCGACGCAATAAATGGTACAATAAAAGACTACGGCCTTGATTTGGTGAATAAACAATATTAAACATTAAAAAAATCCAAAACACGGAGAGAATATATAGATGAAAATTTTTAAAGTATTGTTCAAAATACTGAAAATAATTCTTATATTATAAATGAGCAAATTAAAAAAACTGCACAATGTTTCTATGCTACTAAAGCCAAGACTTCTTCAAAAAGGACGTTCCTTGCCCCACACTGATAGATGAAACGGAACCGTTCCTCTTGGATATGACTATAAATATAAGCATAGCCGTCCTCAAAGGACATGGTTTCACCGCATTCAGTACAGGCAATCAAGCGAGCCAGTGACATCAGTGGCCAGTATCTCTGGATTCCCTCCGTTGAACGAACCTGTTACTTGTCAAATGCCAGTTTGTCTCTTGCCTTGTCTTATCGAAGTATATCCAAAACTTACGGCCAGTGAAGATAAACTAACTTTAACTCATACATTCTTCCTTTGTATAGCGGATTACTGTTTCACCATTTTCCTTATAATATAGCATAGGTCAGGCTACGTCCGCAACCTAACTAAAAAATCAAAATCACTCTTTCTTTGATAATGTAGTATAATGACTACGTAACATAATACAATCAGTGACTACTAACCATAAGGCGTTCTCACCAGTATAACAAGGAGTGGTTTTGATATGGATATTTTAAAGCAGTTTGAAGGAAAAATTAATGGTACTTTTGAAACTTTTGACCACATAATTAATGGCTATCTTCAACAACTTCATAATTTCCGGTTATTTTTATATTATCTTATCCAGAAAAATGTTCTGCCCAAAGACTTTAATCCTTTCGCCGCCAACAGACAAATACCCTGTATAACCATATTGAAACCTATATCCGGGAACAGGGATGTACACTGACTTATCTTAGTTCAGGACAAACAGACAAGGGAGGAGCTTGCACGCCGGTGCTATGAGCAGTCTTCTAGCAGAACAGGTCTTATTTGTGCCTTCTCTGTTGTGGAACCCTGTAAAACAATGACCGTGAAACCAAACCGAGCCACGAAAAAATTCGAAGCCATATCCCACAACACAAAATGTAAGCATTATTATTTTTACTATAATGACGAGGAGTCTGGATGGATGTTCTTCAAAATCCAGACCTGGTTTCCATACAATGTCCAAATATACCTCAATGGACGTGAATATCTTTCCAGGCTGCCCGAAGCAGAAGGTATCCCTTTTTCCATGTATAACAATTCGTTTTCTTATATAGAAGATTTCAAGAGGTCACAGAAACCGGCCGTGTCCTCAATAAAAAATTATCCGATTTCTTTGACGGAATGGTGAAAAAGATAAACTGCCTGCTTACCGGTATTGGGGGCAATTCCTGCTGCTGGTGCATTGACCAGTGTGAGTTTGCAACCGATATCAATTTCAAAAGTTGTGAAGAATTAAGCTACTTTTATAAGACACTGGTTGAAACCACATATTTCACTTTCAGAAGCCATGACATTTATTCCTTTTTCGGGCGAAATGCGGGAAAGATTCATACTTTCGGGAAAAGAGAGATTATTTCCGGCTTAAGACACATGTATCAGGGATACAGAATAAAGTTCAAAATCAACAAGGCAATAACAAAACGGTATCTGGCATCCACGCCGGATATTGACACAGGCAAAGTTCCAGAGAAAAAAACCGTGGATGTATCTGCACCAAAAGAAAGAAATGGGAGGAGATATTCAGGGGTTAATCTACTGTCCAGGAAAACCATGAGGATACTGTCCACCATGACCAGTTGGGATTTTATCTTGAATGGCTTTGATAACAAAAATATCCGCCGGAGGATTTATGAAAACAATGATAATCCAAAAATCATCAATAAGACAACAAGGCTGTTAGCAAAGTTAAAGGCACATGGGATCATTAAAAAGATGCCACGGAAAAATCGGTATTACCTAACTTCTGGTAACAGAGAAATCACAGATACCCTTTTATTGTTTCTAAGTCAAATACCCCGCTGCAGAGCAACGGGGCATGACCTAGTTTCTCCAAAGGAACCTTCGGTTCCTTGGCAAGTTTCGCCCCAGAGGGGCGGGGTATTTGACCCTCGCGGGCGCGCTCGGATGATGCAAGCTTGCTTGCACATCCTCACTTTGCCTTCGCGGGAATAAAAAGATGTTGAACGCTGCCTGAACTTCGTTTACAAACATATATTTCTATTTTTTAAGGCATTTCTAAAATGTCCTGGTTTTTATACCCATTTTTAATGTAGAGTAAAATCTTGTCATTTTTGAAGGTAAAAACATAAAATATGTGTTTCTACAAAAATTATTTATTATTCAGACATTGAAGGCTGAATAATTACTAAAAAAGGAAAAAAATGGTTAGACTCCATTTAAAAACAAGTTCTAACCATTCAATCCCACTTTTCAGGGAAAAGTATCAATAAATTTTCGGAAAAATCATTTTGAAATACAAGAGTCAAGCTGAGAGCACTCCCCAGTAAAATCACTATTTGAAGCCAATATGACAGGTGAAAAACTGGCATATGGAATAGTTAATATCCTTCACATATTAACGAAATGACATTGATTCATTATCTTTTGCAAATTTATTATATTCAAAATAGGACATAACGCATTATCATATAAAATTTTCTTATCATATATTACAATGGATTTTCCTAATTTTAAAAATATTATTTTAATCCAGCAATTCTCTTTCATATTTCTTCATATAAAGTTTAATTATATTTCCACTCGCTTGTGCCAACTTTGGTGGAACTGCATTTCCTATTTGAAGACTCATTTCACCAATATTTCCAACAAATTCAAATTTATCATCAAAGGATTGCAATCTTGCTGCCTCTCGAACTGACAATCCTCTATTTTGGGTCGGATGACAATATCTCCCTTTTGAAATTATAGTACACCCCGACGTAATAGTCGGTGCTGGTTTTGTAGAATCTATAATCCCGTATGTATCAGTATAAGATACATTTTTCTTTTTATGACATTCTAATTTTAAATTTTCAGAAATGTTTGTTTTATCACCACCATGATCTCGTATCTCTTGCAATCTTTCAATATTAGTTTGGGATAGTCTACGTGCTCTATGATTTTTTATTCCACTATCTTCGTATGATTCTCCCGCATTTATCACTGGTAAGTCCATAATAGAGTCACCTACAGTGATCCATCTCTTATATCCCCTCTGTTTTATCTGACTATGTGTTGGCTGAGGCAATAATTTTACAGGAAGATTATCATTCTTTGACGCAAGTATTTCATTAATATCCTTACGTATTCCATGCAACACTAATCTTTTACGTGTTTGGGGAACTCCATAATCTGCTGCATTCAATGTGTTGTACTCCACATAATATAATTTTTGCAAAGATTCCACTACTTTTTTAAATATCTCCTTTCCAACTCCCTCAGACATCCCTGGAACATTCTCCATTAAAATAAAAGTTGGTTCTAACTCATATATTATTCTAATATACTCATAAACAAGTCGATTTTTTTCATCATCAACATCTCGTTTTCCTAAATTGGAAAATCCTTGACATGGGGGACAACCTGCTAATAAGAAATTATCTTGCTTTTTTATCCCAGTCAATTGTGTAATTTCTTTTCCCGTCACTTGCTTAATATCTTTTGCTAATATCTTAGTATTTTTTAAATTAAGTTTATATGTATTTAAGGCTGATTTGTCAATATCCACACCCAAACATATTTGAAAACCACTCTTTTTCAAACCTGCTGAAAGTCCACCAGCTCCACAAAATAAATCTATTGCTTTAAATTTCATAAATGCCATCACTCCTGTTCTACGTTATATATCTTCTCTAATAATGCTTCCATTTTTTCCTTATTTGAACTACATTCCTGACTCCATTTATATGATAACTTTTGTATAAGATCGTTTACATGATTTTCATCTCCATAATCAAATCTTGATATCTCCAATAATATTTTCTTTGCATTATTATTTGATATCTCTTTCGCTCTCTTAATAATATCCCCATATTGCTGTTGTGCATATTTGGATTCCAATATGATTTTTTCAGGTATAGACTTATTAGGCAAATAAAACACACTACTCATGTAATAGTCCAAATACTTCCTATAAGCACATATTTCCTGATCCTCTCTTTTGCCGCCACTTCCTCCATCAAAATAAGCAGGAATTTCAACACCATATGCCTTTTTGACACATTCTTTCATAAAAGATACATCTTTCTCTTGCTGTACTGTAAGGTTTTCCTCCTCAAAAATATAATTTGTCTGCATATCCCCATCTAAAATTAAAAATACTTTTTCCCTAAAAAAATCATGTGTTATAAGAGTCGGCAAATACTTGGTTACCAACGTTTTTTCGCCACCTGGATTATGCTCAACATCAAAATACTGCTTTTTATGCATTTGTCCTAAAACATTGTCAACCAATTCTTTAGCAGCGAAATCTTCACAAAAAATAATTTTTTTATCTGAAACACATTCTGCTAAATCATAGAATGCTTCTTGATAATCTACATTTTCCTTTACTTCAAAACGTCCTTGAGCGTTTGTAACATATAGTTTTATAGCTTCTTGCGGCATACCTTGAAGCAATATTGGAGAATGCGACGATATAATAATTTGTAACTTTTTCCTTTTAGTAACATCAAGAAAATACATTTTTAATTTTTCTTGTGCTCCTGGATGTATTGACACTTCTGGTTCATCAAGTAATATCAGGCTATTATCTTCCGCCTCTTCTATTCTTTTTACCAACTGAATTACAGCAATTTCACCACTTCCAGCATTTGCTTCTGAATATCTTGAAGATTGTTTTGTTTTAACATAAATAGATGTTCCAGGAATTTTAAATAATGAATGTTCTGCCACTTTAATACTTATATATTCCTTCCCTAATATATTGCCGATAATACCATTCAAATGATTATCTAATTCAAATACAGTTCCCTTCTTATCATCTTGCACCCCTGGAAACCTCATTGCTTCGCCGTTAAATAATCTATTTAAGTATTTTGATTTTTTGCGTAACTCTTCCTTTTTCTTTACAATATCTCCTTTGGCAAAATGAAATGTTTTATCAAAAGCACTTATTTCGGCACGAAAGTCTAAATAAACAACATTTTTCTTAACTGGATCATTTCTTTTTTGCGCAAACATTCCATCTTTTTTTATTGGCTTAGATGTTTCCCAATAATCTGGATCGATTTCTTTTGTTTTAGATCCACGCCTCATCCTAGTTTTCATTACCTCTTTAATCTCAGAATTTTTATTTTCTTTGTATCCATAGAAAAATCTATTTCTTCCCTGTCCTCCTGTTTCTTCAATTGGATCCACCTCTGTAGAAAACCAGAATTCAGAACAAGATTTCCAATATGGTGCTCCATATAATGCATGTAATGTTGAACTTTTACCCGAACCATTCTTGCCAACTAATATCGTAATTGGAAATTCAAAATTAAGCTTTGTTCCTGGAACTAAATTTTTATAGTATGGAAATACCATATACTCAATATAATTTTTAAACACACCATTTTCTTTCATCTTTCTTATTTCGTTAATTATCTTATTCATACTTTTTTCCTTTTATAGTAATTGTATAATTTTTAGTTTTTCATCTGTATAATTCAAACATTACAGTTATAGACTATAAATTTATTAATACATACTCTTTGCACTATATAAATATACATATTTTTTTAATACTTGAATAAGTCTTTGGATAAAACAAAACCTTCAACAAAGAAAATTATAAAATCTAATAAATATGAAATGAAGGCCAACTCCTCACGACAAGCTACGGGATATCTTATCCCAACCTCACTTCGTTCGGTATAATTTTGTACACTACAAGCAGCGGGAAATGTACCCTCCTAGAATTCAAAATCAAGGTTTCAACCACACAGATGTCTAAATATAGTTATAAATGCACCATCAGAACCATTTGAATATGGCTCAAATATGTCTCAATAAACAATTTTCTACAATTTTTCTATTCATTTCTGTTTTCTGTAGAATATAATCAACAATTTCGAAATGTATCAAAACGCATATCTTTTGATAAAACGTATATTATTCTAATAGTTTATCCAACTTTGACATTAATATTCCTCCCATAACCATTATAGAAGGTGTAATATATGGTGTCAATATTAACATTTAATTCTACCACTATCAAAAATAGTAAGTTGAAAAATAAATATTTAATTATATTATATTATCTTTAATGAAATATATCTAGTACAGCGTTTCCTTAATCCCCATATACTTAGCACTTGATATTTTTGTCAGCACAAGGCGGAGGAAGGAAGCAATGCAGTGGCATTGTTGACTGACGACAACGCGGCGATGGCGTAAATAACGAGCGCTAAGTGTATGAGGGACTAAGAAACGCTGTACTAGTATAAATGAGCAAATTTGAAATTTTACCAATGTTGCCTAAAATAGCTTAAAAGAAAGACATCACGTCTTTTTGGGTGTATACTGTTTTTATCCAGAAAACAATAACCTGCAAAGGATATGATGTCTTATAGAAAATAGTATATACCATTCAGAACTACTTTACAACTGCTTTAAAAAATTAGGCTTGTGTTTGTCCTTTTCACAGACGACTTTCAAACACATCATGACCATATTGATATCCGTTTTTTCTCTTGGATATCATGTGAAAACCCTTGACTTTGATAAATACAGTCCCTACCACAGTACCACAGTTGCCCATTTCCTTAATAAAGGAAAATGGGATGATGCCAGGCTGGAAGACATAGTCAAAAGTACCGTTATCCAGTTCATTTATAAAGAAGCCCAGCAGTCTGGGAAACCCATATTCTGTATTGTGGATGATACTATCCCCTCCAAGACAAAGCCTCTGTCACAGGCTCTGCACCCGATTGAAGATGCGTATTTCCACCAGTCCCACCTCAAGGGGAAGTAGGACTATGGGCATCAGGCTGTGGCCGTCATGCCCTCCTGTAATGGTATTGTCCTCAACTATGCCATCGTCATGTACGATAAGTCCAAACCAAAGATAAGGATTGTGCAGGAAACCGCCAATGAACTGCCCATACCACCGGTAATCTCTTATTTCCTTTGCGACAGTTGGTATACATGCGGAGACATCATGGACGCATGGACGCTTTTATCAAAAAAGCTTCTATACCATTGACGCACTGAAGACGGATTCCGGTGTCAGCCTCGTGATAGTTGGCAGCCGGAGCTATTATGTCTACCGGTATGAAGGGAGTCTCAACGGCATTGATAATGCAGTGGTACTGATTGCTACCCAGAAGACGCATTCCATGTCCCCAAAGCTCTGCGGGTTTTTATCAGTACAGATGTTTCTCTAAGCACCCGTGAAATCCTGAACAAATATGTGGAACGGTAGCCAGTGGAAGTGTTCTTCCGTCAGGCCAAGGACAAACTGGCATTTGACAAGTACCAGGTTCGTTCAACGAAGGGAATCCAAAGATACTGGCTGCTGATGTCACTGGCCCACTTGATTGCCTGTACTGAATGCGGTGGAACCATGTCCTTTGAAAACGGCTACGCTTATATTTATAGTCATATCCAAGAGGCACGGCTCCGTTTCATCTATCAGTGCTTGGCAATGCACGTCCTTTTTGAAGAAGTCCTGGCTTTAGCAGCATAGATGCATTGTGCAATTTTTTAAATTTGCTCATTTATAGTCTTATAATTATTTTCAATATAGCAGCACTCCTTACCATAGTGTATTTATGGAAAGATAATAAACCAATGTTACATAACGGATTTCAAGATGAAATTGAAACTGGCGGGGAAATAGAGAAAAAGTATTTGCAAAACGGAGAATGCGAGGTTAAAAAAGCGACTGTAAAGGAACACCACTTTACAACATTTAGATTAACCCATTTGTTTTAAGCATAGCTGTTTCAAGGTTTTAATAATGAT
>RAYE01000070.1 GCA_003612285.1 bacterium D16-51
AATTAATTTGAAATATGTAATGGATTTTATGCTAAAGACATTGGATGAAGAACTTTCACTTGATTATATTACTAAGGCGGTTAAATGTCGATGTTTTTACTTGCCTAAATTTTTATCTGCTGCGTTGGTCTACGCTCCGCTACGGTCCGTGCTTAACAGATGTCCACCGGACATCTAGCACCATCAATCGCTGTAGCACTCGCTACAGCTCAATCTTCCGCCTTGCAGATAGAAATTTATTCTGCGTAAAATCCATTCGATATTTAACCGCCTTAGTAATATTAAGAAGATTGGTCTATTGGTCAACCGTAATATTAATGAGGTATCTGGGTTTAGAACAACACCTGATTTTATTTTAGGTGCAGAGTATATTCCTCCAGAAGCTTCATATGTGCCGCAGCTATTATCTGAAATGTTGTACCGGGATAGAACAGAAAGCTTTGTCAACAATATTTATGAAAGAGTTGCAGCTATGCATATAAGTTTTGAACGTATTCATCCATTTAGCGATGGGAATGCAGAGAGCGCCGGGACCTATGACGGGCTGGCGGAACATGTGGAAATACCGGAGCAGGTCAGCGAACCGGAAGGGCCGGGGACAGAGGAAGAAACAGGCAGGGAGGATTCCAGTGTGGTCCTCCCTGTTGTTGACTTTGAAGCCCTTAGGGAAAACGAACCGGACATCATCGGGTGGCTTAACCTTCCCGATACGGCCATCAACTAGCCGGTAACACAGACAGACGATAACGAGTATTACCTGCACCATCTGTACGACGGCACCTATAACAAGGTGGGCTACCTGTTTGCAGACTATATAGGAGGATTTTTCTATGGTGAATACCATTGTTTCGATACCCGGCGGCGTCCATCTGTACCGCTCACTTCTGCGGTTCTATGACATGCCGGAGAATGAGGTCCGGGAAATGCTCTATCTTCTGAATACGGCAAACCTGGACTGCTACGAGTATTACCACCCGGAGCGTGATGTGGTCCGGAGCGGGCCGGTAGCCTTTAGCGGCTGGCTGGAGCATTGGGATTACCGCCCTTACCGGATGGAGGTACAGCTTTACAAGTCCCTGCTGTTCTTAAAGCGCAGCATGCGAGGCAGGCGGATTTTGCCATACCCTATGAAATATTGGCCGCACCTGCCTCTGTCTGGGAGCTCTACCTGGAAAGCTGCCAGTGGAAACACATCATCGGCCAGTGGGTATGCCGGCGCAATACGGACGAGACCCGGATCGTGCTCTTAAAAATCTGGCAGGAATTATATTCACTTAGCCCGGTGTTGTTCGTACCGTCTCAGGCCGGGCCATTCCGCCAGATGGACAAATGCCTGGAGGGGAAAATGACCTGCGGCAAAAAGCTGGCGGCAGACATGACGCCAGAGAATATTTTAAGGGTGGACTATCCGGCGCTTCTGGAAGGAGGCGGCATATGAAGATCAAACTGATCGACTTTGGCGTGCCGGGGGACCGCTGCCCTTTCCGTCCGCATGGGAACGACGCCGGCGCGGATGTCTACATGTCCTATGACTGCACGTTGCAGCCGGGCGAGATCGCAAAGGTTCCTCTTGGGTTCGGGATTGAAGTGCCGGACGGATATGCGGGCTATGTATTCCCGCGCACCAGCATGGCGGTAAAAGGGCTGGTCTGTGAGCTGCCGCCAGTGGATTCCGGCTACCGCGGGGAGATTCAAGCGATTATCAGCAATGTAAGCAGCCAGACCCAGGAGCTTTCCAAAGGCTCCCGCGTGGGGCAGCTCGTGATCACCTCGGTCGTCATTGCGGACTTTGTTTCGGAGCTGGGTAAGCAGCGCGGCACAGGCGGGTTCGGGAGTACAGGAAAATAAAAAAGTGACATTCCGGGAGTGATTCTTGGTTTATCGCCGGTAGTGGGATTGGGCATATCAGGAGGATTGCAGGGTAAAATAAAAGAAAGGCAGCAAAAGGCGGTACACTGTCATAGCGTACCGCCCCGTTGCTTAAAATTGCTTTAATATGTCGTGATGCCCTACGTCCACCAGGATAATCATTTTATCACCTTCGTAATACCAGATAATGCGGATGTCCATGTTGACGCTGCACTCGAAAAGGTCCGTGGTGCCCTGGATGCGTTTGGTTCGCAGCGACGGATGGGAAGGATTTTCAGCCAGAAGTTCCAGTTTATTTTTAAGCTGCTTCTTCTCCTGTGCGGTCAGGTCCTTAAAATGCTTTTGGAAACGGGGCGTAAAGGTAAATTCATACGCCATTATTCTGCCTCCAATTTGTCAAACAGGGCGTCCACGCTGTCAAAGACCGGCTGTTCCCCGGATGCGAGCTTTGCTTTTACACTTCTGATTTCTTCTTTGAGTTCGCTTAGATATTTCTTTGGGTAGACAACTACCGGCATGATGCAGATGGAACCGTCTTTCTCGAAAATGTCCAGTTTGTCGCCCTCTGACAGGCCGAGCTTAACAATGATTTCTCTTGGTATCGTGACCTGGGCTTTTTGGCGTAATTCTGCCAGCATAGAATCATCTCCTTTTTTGTTTGAAAGTAGGAAATTCTCACTTTCTTACTTATAGTATATCCACTTTGGGGGATTTATGCAAGGGGGCACGAAAAAAATTTACAGAATAGCAAAAGCGGCCAACACCGTGACCGCCTTAACGCCTGCTGTTCAGTTCTTTCATAATGCCGAGGATATAACCTATTGACCGGGAATCCAGTTTTTTTGCCTCTGCAATAAATTCCTGCAAGGCTTGTGGGTCCGGGTTCCCTTCGTTAAAAAATTCCTGGGGCGTCACGCCAAATATTCACAGATGTAAAGGAAGGACTGCATGGAGGGAAGGGACTTTTTATTTTCAATGTTGTTAATGTAGTTATTTGCCTGGCTGAAGTAATTCCTATCAGTGGACAGGTCTGCTGGAGAAAAGATTATCGCTATGCAGTGTATGAACATAAATTGGTGACAGCGGATGGGATGACATACCCAAGATCGTTTATTGTAATTAAGAACAGCTATGGTGTTATCATACGGTTTACAAGACTTCATAACTTTGCGGGTGCCTATGAGAACAGGGTATACCGTCCGTTGGCATCAGATGCAAAGGAAAAGCTCTATTATATTTGCCGTATGCTTAATTATGTATTGATTGACCATTACAGCATCTACAGAATAGACCATGTGTTTAAAGTGACCAAGGACATGCTGGTCAGCTTCTTTATGGATTATGCATTGGAGAAAAAGCCGGATGGGACACATAAAGGAAGCCAGAGCATTGAAAAGTGTGTCAGTGCTGTTACACTTTTCTTTAGCAAGCTGATCTATAAATACGATTCTTACGTGACACTCAGAAGGAATGAGTTGTATAAGGAAAAAGATGTTTATACAGGAAAAGGAAAGTGGATGAAGAAAAAGATATCGGATTTCCAAATCAGAGGCGTCCCAGAGGAAAAAAATATTTTTCGTGATATTCCAACAAAGGTGTTCCAGATTTTGATAAACCTTGCTGTCAGGTATACTCCTGATATAGCCCTTGCTATTGGGTTGCAGGCTTTCGGAGGGCTGAGGCCGGGGGATGGCAACGCCACGGATAAAAGCAACCTTGTGGATTTTATGGAGATGAACGGATGGTTTGGAGTTGATGTGCATATACGCGGAGAAAAGCAGGCAACCACAGATAGGGGGGATTATTACCTGGATGCCATGGAGGCTGGCAGGCTGACGGAAAATATCTGTTTGTGGCTGGATGCCATGGAGGCTGGCAGGCTGACGGAAAATATCTGTTTGTGGCTGGATGCTTATGGAAGGAGCGATGCAGAAAAGCTGGCAGTGCTGGCAGACTATAGGGCAGGGAAATTTCCAGATACAACGTCAAAGTATGTCAGTTATATAAAGGAATCTTTGCTTGAAGAAGATGCAAATTCATGGAGGCTGCTGGATTATCTGCTGTCCATACTTCGAAAAGAACTGCTGGATGCTGATGGAGATGAAATGCAGTCCATTTTGGACAAGGTAAGCCGGGAGATGCCACTGGTTGCAGTAAAATTGTTTATAAGTTTTTGGGAGAAAATCCAGAAGAAAGCAGGGAAGAACGGCTGGACATATAGGATGCATGCAAGGAGCAAAAGAAAAGAGAATGCTGCTTACCCTATGAGGGATTTTTCAAGGATGGCATATTGTATTTTTAATGAGAAATATTGGGAAAAAGAGCATCTGGTGGAAAAGGCGTGCGCCAGTGGAACGAATGCAAACCTCTGGGCATGCAGGGCATTCAGGTAAAGGAGGGAGATGCTGACAGGATTTCACGGGAAAATAATAAGCTGGTGGCGGAGAACAGGTATCTAAGGAAGATGCTGAAAACATACCTTTACCCGGCAGTGGCGAATGAGATATTGAAGCAGGAAAATTTATTGGAAAACCCGGATACGGAAGTGACAGGGATAGCAATGGGAAAGCTGGCCGACGGTAAAATTCCTGCTTCTTTTCCAGAAGCCACATCCACAGACAGGAATGTGAGAAAACGGGAGGAAGAACTTCTGCAGCGTATGTGGGCGGAAACAGGTAATATATAAAATGGCGAAAAGAACTTTATTCGAGGAATTTCCGGGACTGATAGCAGAATGGGATTATGATAAAAATGGCATGGAAGGGATGTTCCCATCGGTCATTACACGGGGATCGCATAAAACTGTTTGGTGGAAATGCAGCAAAGGGCATCTGTGGAAAGCACCTGTATATGACAGAACGGCTGGGAGGGGCTGTCCATATTGCAGTGGAAGAAAAGTGCTTATTGGCTATAATGACCTCGCATCGAAGGCACCGTGGCTGTCAGGGGAGTGGGATTACGAAAAAAACAATGGGATTTCACCGAAAACAGTGACCTGTGGGTGCAACCGGAAAGTCTGGTGGAAATGTAGGGAAGGCCACAGCTGGCAGGCTGCTGTATGTGCCAGGTATGCCGGAAGTGGGTGACCTTATTGCAGCGGACAGAAGGTGTGGGCTGGCTATAATGATTTTGCGTCCAGATACCCGGCTCTTGCAGCGGAATGGGATTATGATAAAAATGGGGAGGCACTGCCAAAAGACTTTACACCAGGGAGCAAGAAAAAAGTCTGGTGGAGGTGCAAATTAGGGCATAGCTGGAAAGCTGCCATCTACAGTCGTAATGGCGGTCGCAGGAATTGCCCTTATTGTAGCGGGAAGAGGGTGCTTGCTGGCTATAATGATCTTGCAACAACAAACCCTGCCCTTGCTGGAGAATGGGACTATGAGAGGAACAATGAGAAACTGCCGGAACATTTTACAGGGTGCAGCAAGAAAAAAGTTTGGTGGAGATGCGATAAAGGCCATAGTTGGCTCTCTACCATCCATAACCGTACTCTTGGGAACGGATGTCCCTATTGCAGCGGCAGGAATGCTATAACTGGTTACAATGATCTTTTGACAGTTCGATCGGATTTGGCTGAGGAATGGGATTATAGCAGGAACCAGGAAATCTGTCCAGAGCAGTTGATGGTTAATGCTCATAATAAGGTTTGGTGGAAATGTGAAAAAGGGCATAAATGGAGAACTGCCGTTTATAGCAGGACCAATGGTGCAGGATGTCCATATTGTGCGAGAAAGATTACTGTTAAACCCACTTTATTACTTGAAAATATTAGACAGAGATGTATAATAAAAATACTTGGAAAAACGTCTGTTTCGTATTGGGATTAATGTGTATGCAGGTATATTTTTTTTGAAAAGAGGCGGAGATGGAAGAGGTATTAATAATTACAAGTTCAATTGACAATACAGTAGATTATATAATGAACAACTATGACAGGGTTGCGGAATTTTATCGGTTGAATGTGGACATGTTTCCAAAGTATGAGATTGTACTTGGCGGTCCACGGCAATGGGTGATTTCCTGCGATGAATGGAGTCTGGAAAAGAAGGAACTACATAGCATCTATTACAGAAAGCCAAGGCTTCCTAATCTTGATGAATACAGTGATGCGTACAAAAGTATGATTGCGAAAGACATTATCTCATTGATTAATGGGATGGTTGATGACTTTCAAGGCAGGGTACTGACCAAACCCTATGTACTCAGAAAGACTGAAAATAAAGCTTTCCAATTGTTGTATGCTGAGAAAAAGGGATTATTTATTCCGAAATCATTTGTTGGAAACAGCAACAGGCGTGCCAAGGATTTTTTTAATAAAAAGTCGATTATAAAACCGCTCACTACAGGAAAAATAATGGCGGGGGACGTTGTGGAATTATATCATACAAGTTACCTTGGAGCATCGGATGAAGATATCTCATTAACTCCTGTTTATTTCCAGGAGTATATAAATAAACAGTATGAGGTTAGGATGACCTATATTGATGGCTGCTTTTTTACTGTCAGGATAGATTCAGAAGACAAGCTGGACTGGCGGAGAAATTACAGGGGCTGAAATATGAAATCATAGATTGTCCACCGAGGATTTCAGGGCAATGTATGGAACTGTTAAAAGATTTCAGGTTAAATTATGGTGCATTTGATTTTATAGTTGATGAAAATGACGAATGGTGTTTTTTGGAAGTCAATCCGAACGGGCAGTGGCTATGGCTTGAACATGAACTGCAAATGCCAATTTCCGAGAAAATTGTTGGATATTTGGTTGGTTAGTGGGGAGGTGAAGGATTATAAATATTTTTTTATGGATATGGTCGCATATTCCTATATTCTGCTTAAGTGACGATGAAAATTTTGCTACAATTGAGTGGAAAGATTTAAAAAATCATAAATGCCATCTTAGGATTAGCCTAATCAATATCATGTTTGGGGATTCTGCCCTATATTTTATAACCTTTGATATAAAGGAAAAGAAGCTGACGTTTGTTAAAATACTGCGTTTACAGGATATGGATGGCATTGTGCTTACTGAGGAAAAAATAAACGGTATACAGGAACGATTTAGACAGCATATTGAAAATCTGGGAGATGCGGATTTAGAAGTTGAAAAGGAAAAATTATGTTATCTAATTCAGAATGAAGATCAGCGTATAAGCTCAAGTGTTGATAAGATAAATATATATGCAACAATTATTCTGACCGTGTTGCCCTTGGCGCTGGCTGTAATAGATTTAAAAGCGATAATTGCGTTTCCTTTTTTATTGATTTTAGGGATTGTTTTAATAGTGTACTCATTAGTCAACATTTGCGCATATGTATTCAAGGCAATTAAGGTGCAAGGAATCAGTAAAAGTACTTTTTCCGACTTACGTGGCAGCCAGGAGAAAGAAAAAGAAATTCTTTTACAGTATCAATACGACTGGCAACAACTTAAGTATAAGGCACAGCTTTTTGTAAGCTACGTTCTGAATTTGCAGGAGTGGGTCATTTTAATTCTGGTTTTGACAGTGGGGATATCTATAGGCATCGCTTTTCAAGAAATCGGTGACAATAAAACACCAACCAATGGGGTGGGTGATAGCAAGGTTATTACACTAAATATTAGTGATGTGGAGGAACCATATAATCAAGCTGCTGTTAAGTGGAAAGAATTGTTGCTTGAAATTGAAAAGGAAAGCTGCAAACATATAGTATTTATCGGAAATTATGATAAGGTGCCAGTGTTTTTCAAGGAACTGGATAAATATGATGATTTAGAAATTGATTTTTTACAGGATTCACAGATGGATAAGGAACAGATAAAAATAATACGGGAGGAACGTTAATGAAAAAGCGTATTTTAAGCAAATATTCAGAAAAGAAAAATGAGAGGACGGTTCAACTTCAAATGTCTGGAAGAACTTTGGAAACCAGAGGTATAGAAAGCTCTGACCCGGATGAATTTGAATTGGGACCAACAAATATCACAAAGTCTGTAGAAAATTCTGACCCGGACGAGTTTTTCCTAGAACCGACTGTTGTGACAGAAAATGTGGAGGCATCCGATCCGGATGAATTTCTTGTAAGTGCAATAGCAAATTGCTACGAAGGAGACTTTGACAGTATTTTACTGATTTGATTTTAAAAGATATTGTTTAAGGAAACTTTAGCCGATTGGTTCACTAAGTGAGTTCAGTCGGCTTTTGTATTGTATGGGAACTGTGATGTAAATCGTAAGATTGGAGGTGGCATGTAAATCAGTAAAGAACAGCATATAGGTTTTAGAAAGAAGGATTATCACAATAATGGTCGTGATAGTCCTTTTTGGTTGCAGATGTAACAAAATAAATACAGAAAAAGGAGTCAGATAAAAAATGAATAGAACAAATTTTAAATAAAAAAAATCGTGAAACAGAAAAGGAGATATGCGCAGAAAATATTAAAAATAGACAAAATGTATCCGTTGAGAAAAATCCAGTTACATTGAAGTTAGTCATTGCAGAAAAGCCCTCCGTCGCCATGTCGCTGGCGGCGGTCCTGGGCGCAAATGGGAAAAAGGACGGCTGCCTGGAGGGCGGCGGCTATCTGGTGAGCTGGTGCGTGGGGCACCTTCTGGAACTGGCGCAGCCGGAGGCTTATGGGGAACAGTATGCCAGATGGCGCTACGGCGACCTGCCGATTCTGCCGGAAGAATGGAAATACGAAGTGCCGAAGGATAAGAAAAAGCAGCTTGGCCTCCTATGCCGGCTGATGAAGGACAAACGGGTGGAATCGGTGGTATGTGCCACTGATGTAGAACGGATTTTGCGGACATTCAAAATAAAAAAGAATATGGAGGTAACAGACAATGGCAAAGACGATTTTTGAGGGACTGGGTGGCAAATACGAACGGCAAGGTGATTATCTAATTCCATGTATAGCTTTACCCGCCGAAGAAGAACAGACGATAGGCACATGGGGACAGCGGCATCTGGACTATCTAAAGCAGTACCGAAAGGTTACATACACCAATCTTCTCACAAGCGGTAAGTTGAATACATACCTTGCCGACATCGACAGGCAGGCGCAGGAACGCTTTGAAAGGCTCATAGAGGGCATGAAACAGGCACAGGGCATAAACAGCACGCCTAAAGGAAGAAAACGCCTTAGAATGGGCAGGAAGAATGAATAACATAAGAGCGTGTGCGAGGGAGATTGCGGAGAGGGAAATTATCTTTGCATAGGCAGGACAAGGCGGCTGGGTGTAAAAACCCTGCCGTCTTGTCTTAGATATATAGATTTGTTGAACTAAAATGAATGAAACATTAGGTTTTCAACAATTTGAGCCATTTCTTCTGGTGTTTCTTTTCCCCCATTTCGTATCCATTTAATTGAAATATTCCAGAATCCACCAGTAAAAAAAGATAAAGCGTATTCTGAATAATATACAGGATTTTTTTTCGTTTGCTCATTTTCAAACATTTTATGAAGTATGGGCAAGTATGAATCGAATGAGATTAGTAATAACGGTAATAAATTATTTTTGTCTAATAAACGGAGAAAGTCTGAGTGCATTTTACATGTTGCAAAATAAGCTTTTGCAATTGAATAAGTAGTTAATGGAGATTCTTGTTTCAAATTTAAAATGTAGTCTTGACATGTCCCATCTAAATAAAATCGTATAACATCATCCTTCGTTTCAAAATTTCTATAAAATGTTTTTCTATCAAGACCAGCTTTTTTAGATAATTCCATGATAGTTATTTCTGAATATTTTTTGTTTTGCATTAGACTTTTTAAAGCTTCTGTAAACCATTTCTTAGATTGTAAAGATAAAGAATGTTTATTATTTGACATATTTCCACCTGCCACACTTTTATTGTATATGAGACACTTTCGTCTACTTGGATTGACTGTCCTATCAGTATACACTATAATTTCAAATGTCACAAGTGTGGCATTTGATTGGTATTGAAGATAGGAGATTGCTTTATGAAAAGAGACAATATAAAACAAGCTTATAAATGTTCACAAAATATATATGACGAAGTATTAACTCAAAATAAGATGTGGGCTAAAATATATAATCGTCTTTTTTGGAATGTTGATGATAACTTAATAGCCAAAAAAGTATTAGATGTAATTCCCCATGATTTTTCAGGAGAAATATTAGATGTACCTGTTGGTACCGCTGTCTTTACCGTTAAAAAATACGTTTCTTTGCCTTTGGCACAAATAACCTGCTTAGATTATTCAGAAGATATGCTTTTACAGGCACAGAACAGATTTAATGATTATCATATACCAAATGCTAGGTGTATTCAAGGAGATGTCGGAAAACTTCCCTTTATGGATAAAAAATTTGATATTTTGCTTTCCATGAATGGGTTTCATGCTTTTCCTGATAAAGAAAAAGCTTTTACAGAAACATATCGTGTACTTAAGGATGGGGGACTTTTTACGGGTTGCTTTTATATAAAAGGCGAGTGCAGGCGCACAGATTTTTTAATAAATAATTTTCTTGCACCAAAGGGATGGTTTTCTCCCCCGTTTTATAGTTTTTTGGAATTAAAACATATATTAGAAAAATTATACTCAAATATAAAAATATCAAATTACCATGCTATAGCATATTTCAAATGTAAAAAGTAATGATGATTAAAGATATGATTAGGGTGTCAAAAGGTCAATTTTTCAAACAGGCACTGCTATATTGCACAAAAATCAATGCCGACCAACTACATTTTGAGTGTTTTAGAGGTCGCTATTTTAGTGAAATTGTACAAATGATTTTCGCAAAATACCCTTTTGATACCCCAATCAAGATATACGAACAACATACAAACAAAAAATATCCTATAGAACGAGGATAACACAGATGGAGAGTGGATGATCTTGTGAGTTATCTCACAGTTCATTGACTCTTTCTTTTTATAACATAGGACAGGCTCACCGAATAAAAAAAACGAGGTTCGGTGGGCAGCTTTACCATGCCTAAATGAATAAATGTTACTCTCCAGACCTGTTTTTGAAGTTTGGAGGTATTTTTTTATGTTCTTTTATCGGGCGGTAATCTATCTGCTCATGCAACGCAGATTTGACTTATACATAGCATATCGGGGAATAGCAGGAAGCCAGTTAAAAAAACCCCTGCCTATGCAACGCTACTTCTCACCATGAAATCAGAAGTAGAATCTCCACTTAATAGAATATATATCTCCTATAACCGTAGAGGTCACAGAGCCTTTGCGGTTTTTCTTTTGTCGTTTTTTATCGGAATGTGCCGCAGGGCTGTTTCTACTGTTGGCTGCCGTTCGCCGCCTTTCCCATCTGGATTTCAGCATTTCAAAAATTCAGATGGGAGGTACTTATGGTGAAGTATGCACCAAGAAAGGTATATATCAAAGAAAGCGGCGGTTATGTGGCGTTATCTGCAAAAGCTGGACACGAACCACAGCCTGCTGTCATTGGAGGGATTTACAGACAGTGAGGGGAATGTGCTTGATTTCATTGTTGATGAAGCGGTGGACGTTGCGGAAACCGTTGTCCATGCGGTGATGGTGGACAGGCTGAAAGCCGCCCTGCCCTTATTGTCGGGCAGTGAGCAGGCATTGATACAAGCCATCTTCTTTGAAGAACTTTCCGAGAGGGAAGTCGGGTTGCGGTTAGGCGTGACACAGAGCGTTGTGAACAAGCGCAAATCCAAAATCCTTGCGAAGCTGAGGAAGATAATCGAAAACAAAATTTAAGGCGTTCAGCCCCCTTGTTTTTTCCTTTGGGAAAATGAGGGGGCTTTTCCCTGCCCCCTCAATCAATTCTGATTGGAGGAAATAAGGATGGCATACAACCACGGACGGGAGGACAGGAAATGGCATATCTGGAAAGAAGCCGAGGAAAAGGTTCTGCGTGAGTGCGGCGTTGATGAAGCAACCATTGAGCAAATCCGCACAGATGACAGGGCAGATTTTAATTCCGACAGGCGGTTTTACCGATGGGCGAGCGACTTTGGCGAATACCTTGAGGGCATGGCGGACAGGGAGAAGCAGGCGGAGGTGAAGTCTGTTGCTGATTTACTGGACGAGATTGAGAGCGAAACTCTGTACCTTGCCTTAATCACGGTAGATAAACACACGTTACAAATCGTCCTGCTGAAAATGCAGGGATATTCCACAAAGGAGATTGCCGCATCCGTAAAGCTGTCAACAAAGTTTGTTTACAGACGGATGGAAAGGTTACGGAGCAGATTGAAACCATTTAAGCGTTAGAGGGGAAATCATGGCTTTCCTATGGGCTATTGGGTGGGGAGAGATAAACGCTCTCCTACTTTTTAGCAGGAGGAAAGGAAATGGTATACGGGGCAAAGGCATACACGCTTCGGGAGGAATCCACGGAAAGCGGCAAAAGGTATTTTATCAGCTTTAAGGACGGGCAGGGGGAACATCACGAACTGGAAGTGTCCGAGCAATTATTCATTGAATTTCGGCAGATGGAAAGAAGGAACAGAAACCTTCAGCAATGGAACCAGCGGCACAGGGAGTTTAACGAGGTGTGGGACGAAACCCTTTACAGACGTGCGTTAAGAGTGCCAAAGAGCCTTGATGAAAGAATGATTGAAAAAGAACGGAATGAACTGTTATAAATCGGCGATGGACATCACGCCGTTCCGCAACATCCTAAACGAAATGTATTCAGCCGATGTATCGGTCAAGATAAAATCGGCGTACTGTGCGAGGTTTCAGCAGGGGAAATTCATGGGGACGTATGCGCCCTATGGATATATCAAAGACCCTGCCGACCACAACCATCTGCTGATAGATGATAAGGTGGCGCACGTTGTAAGGGAGATATTCGACCTTGCATTGACAGGAAATGGACTTGCAAAAATCCGTAAACACATCAATAAACAACACGTCTTGCGCCCTGCCGCTTATGCGGCGGAGCGTGGGGAAACAGGCTATGAACGGCACTTTGAGGAGAACGAGGAAAACCGATATATATGGAGCGAGAACAGCGTAAGGAATATTTTAAGAAGCCCGATATATGCGGGGAACCTTGCAGGCTACAAGCGGATTGCCGCCAATATGAAAAGCAAGAAACGCCTCTCTAAGCTACCCGAAGAATGCACTGATAGACAAGATACTTGTTTCGGAGCGTGATAAGTCAGCAGACGGAACGGTTAGGCAGGAAATTAAGATTTATTATAAATTCATCGGCTTTGTCGGTGAATTACATATCACACCCACGAAGCGGTGGACAGCGTTACCAGCTAAACATTGTACGGTGTGCGGCGTTGAATATGTCCCCGGCTCTGGCATATCAAAGTATTGCCCTGAAGATACAGAGGGAGAAGTCAAACGAGAGTAAACGCAGGAGCAGGGAACAGAAAAGGATGGTATGTATTGAACTGTCCGCAAAAAATGACCGACTGATTTGCTACAAAGAAAGGGACGCATCGAACGCAGGGGCAACCAGAATGCGAAAATTTTTGTGTATCGCTATGCGACAAGCGGAACGTTCGATTCTTACCTCTGGCAGACGCTGGAAAATAAGCAGAAATTCATTTCACAGATTATGACCAGCAAATCCCCTGTACGCAGTTGTGAGGATGTTGATGAAACAGCTTTATCATTTGCGGAGATAAGGGCCCTTTGTGCTGGCGATCCCCGTATCAAGGAGCGTATGGATTTGGATCTTGAAGTTTCTAAGCTCCGCATTATGAAAGCCGACCACAACAGCAAGCAGTACCGTCTGGAAGACGATTTACTGAAAAATTTTCCAGAACAAATACAGGAAGCACAGGGCTTTATTGCGGGCCTGCAATCCGACATCCAGACCTTGCAGCAACACCCACATCCGGCAGACGGTTTTGCAGGTATGGAGATACATGGTACAACCTACACCGACAAGACAGAGGCGGGAGCTGCCCTGATTGACGCCTGCCGGGAAATATCCGACACAGATCCAGCAACCATCGGCACATACAGGGGCTTTGCCCTTTCTGCCAAATTCAGCGGTTTTCTTGCGCCCACAATAAGTGTAAAAGGTGCAGTCCCCTATCAGGTTGACCTTGGTGCGGATGCTCGTGGCAATCTTACCCGTATTGACAATGCCCTAGCCAGACTCCCGGAAAATCTGGAGAGATGGCAAACCGACCTGTCTAACCTGCTCCAGCAGCAGGAAGCCGCAAAGAGGGATGCTTCCATCATCACTTACAACGCCCTTTTCCGGAAAGTCAAAGAGAACGCCATGTTTGTCGGGCCGACGGGTTGCGGAAAAACGCATATCTGGCGCTGCCTACAAGAGTTGTTCTCAGACCGAATCGAGATTGTGGACGGCTCCAACATTACCGCAGACGGCTGGAAAGGCGATAAAAAATGGAGCAGCCTGTTACAGTCTCCCATTTTTGACACAGGGAAGCGGGCAATCCTTGTGATCGACGAAGCTGACAAAATGCTGGCACCGAAGTATTCTTCAGGTGGTGAAAGTGTCAGCCAAAGCATCGCATCGGAAGGATTGAAACTTATGGAAGGGACTGTAGTGGAGACAAAATCAGGTTCGGTTTCTTATCAGGTAGATACATCGTTGATTAGCTTTGTGCTGTGCGGCGCATTTTCAAACAAGGCAGACGAAATCGCCCGGAACAGTAGCATTGGCAGCTCTATCGGGTTCGGAGCTTTGTCATGTGTGGCAAAAGCTTACGACCGCCCTCTGATGTTACAAGACCTCATAGAATTTGGTGTCATGCCAGAATTTTTGGGGAGAATCCACCGGATTGTGAATCTACAACCCATGACGCTGGATGATTATTACAGGATAATAGACAGCGGGTGCGGGCCTGTACGCCATGTCCAGGAGCAGTACGGGGTGGAAATCCGTATGACCAAAAACAGGCGCAGGGAGCTGGCAGAGGACGCTTACAGGAGCGGGCTTGGCATTCGTGGGATGGAGAACAGGATACGTCAGCTTGTAGACGACGCTATATTTGAGAATTGCAACCGACAGAGCCTTGAACTATAAGGCGGTTTGGAAAGGAGGAAACGATATTTATGACAATGGATTTTCAATACGATGGACACGGGGGTCTGGAGTATATCACGTTCCGGGGGCTGAATGGTTGTGAGACTGCCCGTGACATGAAGAACGCGCTGGAACTCCTGAAAATAGAGAACCCGTTGCGCTCATTTCAGGACCGGGTAAGGGCGGGAGAATTTGACAGCACACCGGATGATGAGTATGAACAGATTGCCAGTACTATGAAGTTTGTTTCATCCTTGTGGCGTTACCCAGACGCACAGGAGGGGGAACCTGCACAGAATGAAATGAACGTGCTTATGCTGCTTGCCAACGCAGTCGAGGCGGCAAGCTGAACGCCACCATAAGCAGGCAGGAGCAGCGGTGAAAACCGCTATCCCCGCTGTACGGTATTCCGGGATATTGTAAACACTACAAAAATCTTTATGGAAATCAATTATCCAATATGATATACTATCTCATATAGGGAACTATAAAATTTAAGGGAGATGAAGCCATGCGAAAGCTTGCATATACGTTTAAGACGGATACTTTGTTCAAGATGCTGTTTGTGCAGTATCCGGAACTTTTAAAGAAACTGGTCGCGGATCTGCTTGGAATACCATTGGAAGGTATTGGGCAGTTTGTGATACGAAACCCGGAAATGCCGCCTGAGAATCTGGGAGACAAATTCTGCAGGCTGGATATCAACATGACCGTGAACGGCCAGCGTGTGGATCTGGAAGTACAGGTCTGCAATGAAGGGGACTACCCGGAAAGGGTCATGTATTACTGGGCAAGGGAGTTTTCATCTGCATTGCCCGCCGGGCAGGACTACTCTTCCCTGCCACGCACAATCGTTATCAGTATTATAGATTTTCCGTTGTTTGAATGTGAAGAATACCATTCCTTCTTCCAGCACTGGAAACCACACGTCATACACTGCTGTCGGATAAGATGGGATTTCATTTCTTTGAGCTTCCCAAGTTGCCGGATAATGTAAGTGATGGTGATATGCTGTTGTTGTGGCTTTCCCTGTTCAAAGCAGAAACGGAAGAAGAACTGGAAAAGATTAAAGAGATGGAGGTGCCGGTTATGAGTCAGGCAATCAATGCTTATTATACGATTACCGCTTCGTCAGAGTTCCGTGAGAAAGAAAGGCTCCGTGCAAAAGCAAGGCATGACGAAGCACAGGCATTGCATAATGCGGATCGGAATGCCAAGATAGGAATTGCCCGAAATATGATAGCGGATGGTGAGCCTATAGAAAAGATTGTGAAGTATACTGGTCTCGCAAAAGAGAGTATAGAGAATTTAAAAGTTTAATCAAATCCAGCAGGATCTTTTTCGTTGTTTTCCCTGTTCAAAGCAGAAACGGAAGAAAAACTGGAGAAGATTAAAAAGATGGAGGTGCAGGCATTGCGTAATGCGAGGAAGGAAAAAGATATACTGGCGAGGATGACGGAGTGCCAATCATCGCATACCCATACATGAATTCCACTGTGGAAGAAACAATGGCGGCATTTGATGATACGGTAAAGAAAATCATGAAGAAGGATTTCCGCCGCTGTGCTGATGACCCAAAGGTCTGCGTTGGATGCGATTTCTGATTTTACTGCAAGAATAGATAAAGAAGGGAGTGACAATATGGCTGAACATCGAATCAAGAAAGATAACATCATATACATCATTCCCAATGATGAGCTTTTTGAAAAATGGAAAAGCGGGGAGGCTTTTATTGATGATTACGGACGGTTAATGAATCGTAAGCCACATAGGATTCTGAAAGAACTGAAGCACTATGTGGAAAACTCACCTATGGTTCAACAGAGGTCTACGGCTCCACCCACTGCTCCTACAAGAAAAAGCTCGCCGGTTATGGAACACCTCAAAGGAACTGTCCAAGACAGACTGGTGGAAGTCAGCGAGAATCTCATTGACTATGCGTTCGATAAATTCTTTTATGAAGTGCTTCCAAACGTATGGTATGAACATATCGTACCGTTCTGCCATCGCACAAAAGAAGTCCTTATTACAAAGGAGCTGAAGGCAGATTCAGTCCTTGCGCAAGCAAAGACAAGTACAGAGGTAGCAGCAAAGTCGAAGGTCGGCACGAAGCTGACACAGGAAGAAGCTGATGTCGAAAAACGAAAAGTTCTGTATCACTGGCTTGGAATGTTGAGTAGCTTAAAGAGACTTGACGACGCAGATAAAATTGACATTAATTCGACTCTAGCGTAACTGACAGATTTTGCAATGCTGGAACGTGTAAACAGTTTTCTGAGCGAAAATCCGAACCTACTTGAAACTGATAGATACATTATGCTTCACAGTTTACTTGGAAGGAATTTATATGAGGAAGATCAGCTTATACCAATTAGAGCTGCCGAAATAACAACGATAGTCGCGACATACGGATATAAAGCAAGAAGCGAAAAAATGGGGGGGGGCTAACCACAATGGATGAGCAGTTGACAATCCTGTAAGTTTCATTATATCATCAACCAACATATTCATTCTTAATGCGTTCTGGGCGACTCCATTTTTTCTGCTTTGCCTTTATCTTTCGCCTTTTTCAACCGCTGTTTCATGCGACCTCCTTTGGATATCGTATATATGACAGCAAATAGAGGATATTAAAATTTAATTCCCCTGATTACTAAAAACCTCTTGTGTTACACTATTTCAAAGACGATGTTAATGTACGCGGATGCTACAGCGTACAAAGCAGATGAAGAAGGTAATGCCTAATACATGATCCACATGTGGGAAATGTGGGGAACCCGTTTCCCACAAATTATTTATAAGTCTACATCAGGAATGGCGTAATCATGCGTATTTTCTTTATATTTTATCAGTTGTGGAAATGTGGATAATGTAGGAGTATATAAAAATAATTTATAAATATCTCTATATAATATAATAACTTTTTCGTAAAAAAATCTCCCACATTTTCCACAACCCTTCTCTGTAGATCATTAGGAAAATCAGGCACTCTTTCGATCCGACAACTACATATAGCAAAAATCAAAACCACTTTACGGATAACCGTTTAGTGGTTTTTTTACTGTAGTTTTTAGAAATAAGAACTACAGATATGGATTGGGATATTATTCTATAAATCGGGAAAAGTATACTTCGTATCTAAAATACCAATGCACGGAACCACTTCTGTAACAAGGCTTCGTAATGTCATTGCATAGTAAAATCGGGAAATCGGCTTTTTTCAGAGAACTTAGTGTAAAGGAAGTATTGAAAGAATGCTATATATAAATAAAAAGTTTATTAAAAAAATCCCGATTTCCCAATCCAACACAATAATCCCTTTCCCCATGCGGCTTCTGCTGTAGTTTTCTTGAATAAAAAAGCCGATTCTGTATAAGAAAAACCCGATCCGATATCATTTCACCCGTTATAAAATAAACAATATGACAAACGTATAATTACTGCTAATTCTGTATAAGACGGCGTACCGCCGTCGGGTGCAGCCACAAAACAATTACGGGATACCACATACTGACAACATCCCGTGTAAAGGAGGCATTCTTACTATGAGCTACTCATTTGACTCGGATGGATGGGATCTTTTTAACACTCCGTTTAGCAGTACACCCACAAGGACAGCACCGGCTTCTTCAACACATCATGCCTTATTGGAGAAATTTGAAAACCAGTATATTACGGATGGAATGACGGATAAGGAGGAAGCAGAGAGGGCGGCATGGTATATTGGTTATACAAGCGATTATCAAGCCGGGCAGAATAATTGGATGCTCCTGTTTTTTCATGGAAAAGGGGATTGTCTGGCAAGCCGGACGGCATTGGAGAATATGTGCAGGCACATGGGAATAAAGGCAAGAAGCTGTGGTAACTTTGACTATCATGGAAAAACTTTGGTAAAAGCGGAAGGGAAGTTTTATATTATTACCACCGAATATGATGAGCCAAAACCGAGAAGTTATGGTATTACGGAAGTGAGTGGGACAGATTTGGAGAAAATCATGGCAGATAATAATCTTAAGATATGGATGTTTGAATCATAAGAGAGTACATTCCCTGATGTTTGCAGCATACAAGTTTATAGCGAACGAGGTGATGCCGTGAACAGACATATTCTAGCTTGCTACGGGGAGTCGGCTTTCATTAATAATAAAAAGCGCACCGTCAGGCGCTGGTGCGCTAGCAAAAAGCTTCGCTTTTTGTTGGCATACCACTAAAGATTACATTGATTTCTTATAAAATAAAAAGTGGCAGGCGGTTCGTCTGCTTATTTTTGTAAGCGTAAATTTACAATATGTTTTTAATCAGTATATAGAATTAGAGGAAAGTGAGATGGATAGAATCATGTTTTTTTATTTGCCAGAAAATCACGTAAAATGTGGACAGCTGATTTATAAATGCGACCGATGGGTTTCTAAAAAGGACGACAGAATCCTTTAAAATAAGTAACAAAGTTGATATATTGAATAGCAAAAGGGGGTTTTGATTTTGTGAATTATATTGTCGTAAGTGACTTTTTTGGCATTTTGATATAAAGAAGGAATGGTAAAAATGTATTATGATATTATAAAGAGCAGTATGCGGATTAGAGAGTTACGGGTGGAAATCGGTTGTACGCAGGAATTTGTGGCGGAGCAGATAGGAATTTCGTTGGATGGCTATCGAAAACTGGAACGTGGGGTAAACGGTGCCAGTGTGGATACATTGGCTGCTATTGCTGAATTATATAATGTCTCTATAGATAATCTTGTGTATGGACAGGAAATTCCAAATTTAAACGCCGTTTCTGATGGTCTGACAGAAAGGGAAACAAAATTTTTGCTTGCCATCTTTAAAAGCATAAAAGAAAACATGGGACTGTTAAAAGAAGATAGTGTATAATTTCCTTTAGAAGCGTCAGATTTATTCAAAATGTATCTTAAAACTAGAATTGTATTAACAATTTTTACATAGAAGCAGCAAACTAAGCCTTTATTGTCTTTTGCTCAGCCGTTTAAATATATGTATTGGAAAACATTGAATATTTATAGAGTGTGTAATATAATGAAGAAGTATAGTTGAAAAGAAGGCGGATGTGACTTTCCGATTGTTAGATGCCCTCTAGTTTTGAAGGAGGGTGATGCCTTATGAACACATTAGAAGTGCTTACTCTATTGTTAGTACTTTTTTCGGCTCTGTCATACATAGACAATCATAATAGCAAAAAGAAATAGCATCCCTAACCCTAGCAAAGTTTAGATGCTATTTCTTTTTGAAATTTAAATTTTACTGAGGGCGAATCGGAGTCATATCCGATTGCCTTTCTGATTAGATTATACACTAGGGTGGCTGAGAAATCAACCACCCTTTTATGGCTATTTCAATAAGTCTTTTGGCCTAAATCATGAAAATCTGGTATAATAAACGGGGAATTCCCATGATACCAAAACGGAGGTGGCTTATGATACAGATACGTCAGAAAGATAAGGAAAAGGTTTATGATGCGATACGCACAGGAAAGATAGATGCGGCAGAAATGTCATTC
>RAYE01000007.1 GCA_003612285.1 bacterium D16-51
TTCTTAAGAGCGTAGGATTGCCCGGAAAGCAATGTCTTCTATAATTTTTGTCAGTTATAGGTTAAATAACCCTTTCGCTTTTTTGCAGAAAATGTTAGAAAATATCAATTTCTCATACTGTATAAGAGTAATATACAGGAAAATAATTTCTTATTTGTTTCTATCCTGATACTATTGGCCGTGAATAGTATCATTCACAGCCATTCTTTTTCATGTGACAGACATTTTTCTGCCTTAGTAATGTAATGCTTGTAGATAAAGTTTACATATGATATGATGATATTACTATTTATGGCTGTAAATTATGTTGATAGAAAGGATAATATGCAAACACATATACTTTCACCTTTTGTGTTTGCGCCTCAAATGAAAATACAAGTATTTTCGCTTGAGGCTTGGTGTGAAATATGAGGATACTAGTAACAGGAGGCGCTGGTTTTATTGCCAGCCATACGAATGTAGAGCTTTTAAATGCAGGTTATGAAGTTGCAGCAGTTGATAATCTGGTAAATTCAAGTAGAGAATCAATTGTGCGGACAGAGAAATTAACTGGGAAAAAGATAACGTTTTATGAAGAAGACCTTTGCAACAGGGAAGGGCTTGATGCCATTTTTGCAAAGGAGAAGATAGATGCGGTTATTCATTTTGCAGGATTAAAGGCAGTTGGCGAATCCTGTGAAAAGCCTTTAGAGTATTTTAGCAATAATTTATGCGGGACAATCTATCTGCTGGAAATTATGAAGAAATATGGCGTGAAATCTTTGGTATTCAGTTCTTCTGCAACGGTTTATGGAATGCCGGAAACTGTGCCAATTACTGAGGATTTTCCGCTATCAGTTTCCAATCCTTACGGGCGCACCAAGTTAATGATTGAAGATATGCTCCGTGACATCTATCAGGCAGATTCCAGCTGGAATATTGCTATATTGCGGTATTTTAATCCGATTGGGGCACATGGGAGCGGTGAGATAGGGGAAGATCCAAATGGGATTCCGAATAACCTTTTGCCTTATGTTGCAAAGGTTGCAGCAGGAGAGCTGGAATGTGTTAACGTTTTTGGGGATGATTATGATACGCCTGATGGGACAGGAGTCAGGGATTATATCCATGTGACAGACCTTGCCGCTGGGCATATTAAAGCGCTTCATAAGCTGGAAACAAATCCAGGGCTTGTTACATATAACCTTGGGACAGGGGCAGGCTACAGTGTTTTAGAGATAATCCATAATTTTGAGAAGGCATGCGGTAAAAAGATTCCTTATAAAATTACAGAGCGCAGGCCTGGTGATATTGCAGTTTGCTATGCAGATGCCACAAAGGCAAAAGAAGAGCTGGGATGGGAAGCAGTGCGTAATATTGACCAAATGTGTGAGGATGCATGGCGCTGGCAAAGTAAAAACCCATGTGGTTATCATAATTAAGTTTATTTTGTTACAAATATGCTTATGTCGTGTCAGTCGCAATAAGCATATTTGCAGCATACAGTATAGGGAGGAAGATAAATTTTAAAGGTGATTTTTATTAGCCGCCTTTTTCGCTCATTCTTTTTATGATAATAAAGCGAAAACATTCTCTGAATTGCTGTTGGCATTTGCTAAAATCGTCTGCATAAATTGCTTCATCATCGTTAACTTTGCATATTCGACGATTTCGTCCGCCATATCCAGATCACGAATTCGACTTTCCGCTAACTGTAAATTCTCAACAGTATTATTATCTACTGCCATCGCATGTTCCAGGCGGTTTTGCTGTGCACCAAAGTCACTGCGGTAGCGGCTTACTTGACTGATGGCATCGTCTACTGTTTGGATGGCATTTCCGGCTGCTGTACCAGACAGTATACTAACACCATTTCCTTGTGTAGTCATGGGTGGTTGCTCCTTTCTGCCTGTCGGCATAGAAAAAGAGCAGCCGTTTTCTTGTTGGAAAATAGCTGCTCTCGGTTGATGTGTTCAGTTGTTTGGCGAAGTGTTATCTGCTCGACAAATGGGAATATAGCCATGTGCGCTTCAAACATATAATCACTTTCTACATCTAAAAAATATAAAAGCAGGTTGATGGATTATGCCGCCAAATAAATCGGAATGTTCCTGCCTAAACTCTTCGGGCAATTTTGATTCTTGACATTCTTCAATTATAAATCCTGCGGATACTATCTCATTTACAAGGGTCGAAAACATTCTATGATAAACTTCATAATTATCCACAACCCAATGTATATGCCTAACGCCTTCTTTGCCGTAATTATGCAAGTTGGCGTATAATTGCTCTCCTGTTTCTGTTCGTGTATATCTGTCATAAATACCGTCATATGCGGTAGAAATTGGGTGTGACATAGAAAAGACGCAAACGCCGTTTTCATTCAACATGTTATGTATCGTTTTCATTAACATCCCGAAATCTTCCACATAATCAAATGCCAACGAACTTGTTATTACATCAAATTTTTCATCCAGTTGGTTTAAATCTTCAAAAGCCATTTTACGGTATGCAATATTATCTGCTATATTATTCTCTCTTGCATACTTGAGCATTTTTTCAGAAATATCAATCCCCAGTACATATAAAGCCCCGCTTTTTGCGTACTGCATAGCATGTTGCCCCATGCCGCATCCAATATCCAAGATGTTTTTACCTTTAAGCTCAGGCAGCATTGCGGTGATTATGGGCGTTTCTATAACATCATTATAATTAAGCTCAGACGCTCTTATGTTCTTGAAGTTTTCATAAAATATATCATTGTCATAAATATTTTGTTTTGCCATATTTTCTCTCCTGCAAAAAATAGTGTATTAACCATCCGAAAATTCCGATTTTTCTATCTGATTTTCCTTCTCAATTATACGCGAAAGCATAGGCTTTTTCAATCCCCTGAACTGCCTTTGGTTTAGGTTTAAGCGGTACTCCTGCACACTGCAGAAGTGCTGCCTGCTGCCTATGAAAAAATAATTATCTCATGCTCTATAACTTCCCGTACACACGCCCGAATGTTGTTTATTTTTTGTACCCATAAAAGTTGATTTTCAGCTTTTAATTGTTCCGTCACCCCCTGCCTGTCAGCATATTCCTTTACCAGCCGAGAAAACATATTCTCTGCCTGCTCGTCTACACTCGCAAGGTATTCATTTAGCCTACCACTTGTCAGTAGATTGAGATAAACAAACCGCTTACGCTCTTTAAGATAGTGCAAATGTCGCTGTCCCATGCCCCTATTGCGTAACAGGGGCGCAGAAAGGAGCTTGCATGAAAGCAGGGCTTACGAAATAGGAAAAGACCACCGATATATGGTTTGACGAGAAAGACCCGCTAATCTATATCCGCACCCACAACACCGACTTAAAAAAGCGGCTTGCCGCTTACGCCGGACAGCACCCGACCAATGCCGTCAGACCGACGCAGACCCCGAAACGGGCTGCATGGAGTTTGAGATTGCAAAGGGGCGTTTCTCTTTCCGTCTGACCGCCCCATACAGCGAAGAACGGCGGGAAGCGGCGCGGAGGTATGCCAGAGAAAATAATGCCGCTGACAGGCTGAAATAAAGTAGATTTGTTCATAGGTTTGTGCTATACTTTAGCCAAGCGACAGAGCGACAAATCGGAATTTATTGTTAGTTTATAGGGGATGGAGCGCAAATGTCTTATGGATTGTAAAGAAGCAATTATGATATTTGAAAATAGTACAAAAAAGAGTGTTGTTCAAATAGAGCGGTGTAGTGTTGGCATTGCGAACTATGTATTTGCTGTTTCTACTGCTGCTGAAAGGTTTATTCTCAGGTGTAGTAAAGAAAATGATGCCTATAAAGCTACTGTTTATTGGCTGAGCAAGTTATCTGTATGTGAAATTCCGATACCGACTGTGTTATCAAAAGGAACTTACAGAGACTATTCATATTTGATTCTTTCATATATCTCTGGGGACGATATTGGAAATGTCTATTATAAATTAAGTGACAGTGAGAAAAAACAAATTGCCAAAGAGGTTGTTGAGATACAGCAAAGGGTATCAAGAATTGATATATCAACAGATATGGAGTGGACATGGAATAGTTTTATTGATGAATTGTTGAATCGTGCAGATGAGCGGCTAAAAAGAAAACACTACTTTGACACTGAAAAAATACATATTATAAAAAAATTGCAACAAGAAATAAAGGAATATTTGGATGCGGTTCGACCGACACCATATCTGGATGATATTAGCACAAAAAATTTACTGATTTATGAGGGAAAAGTATCAGGGATAGTAGATATTGATTGGATAGGTTTGGGAGATAGGCTTACCTTTGTTGCACTAACGAAGGTTGCATTGCTCAATATGGATTTAGATACCAAGTATATTGATTATCTGTTAAATGAAATCCATCCAAGCATGATAGAGTACAAAGCGTTTGTATTTTATTGCCTGCTTTACTGTGTTGACTTTATGGGGGAAAGAGGTATGCAATTTCTTGATAAAAAAATTCCAGTAAATGAGAGTATAGTTAAGAGGTTAAATGATATATTTGATATTCTCATGGAAGAATGGAACAAATATTGAGAACACTAAATTCCTGTTTGTCAGATAGTTGCTTGACTTAATGGAACAGATATACGAAAAAATGTCTTATGATAACATTATGTAAGCCGCCGATTATGGGTAACACCATAGCGGCGGTTTTTCTGTGTCTATCGGCTGTCTCTGTCAAAAGATTTCTTTCTGTGTGGCTGCTGTCTGCCCTGCTCCTGCAACTGTTTAAGCCTGTTTCTGACGCTCTCCCTTTCGGACAGTTTTTTCTAGACTTTCGGATATTTCCTTTTCCGTCTGCTGTATCTGCTCGGTAAGAACCTTTCGTTCTTTTCTTTTGAAAATATCCTTTGTTTTGGCAAGCTGTGCCTTTAGCTTGGGTACTTCCTCTTGTAAACTGCGAATTGCTCTTGCCTCGTTCTGCGCCCGTATCATCAAATCCCGCATTGTGCGGAACTCTGCCATATCAATACTGAGCGTTGGCTTGGGTGGCATATCGTGTTCAAGGATAAGGTTTTGTAGAAATGCCTTTGCCTTGCTCACGATACTGCGGAACAGATTGGGCAGCCAGCCGCTTTTGCGGATAGACTGGCTCACTTTATCGTGTATCTCAGCTTGCTTGACTTCTAAAATCTTGGCTTCTTCAATTCCCGATACAAGAGCCATATCTGACGGTAAGGCGCAGTATGCGGTACAACAGCATAAGGCACAAACACGAAGTCGGCACGACAAAGCGGAGAAAATCTCGGACACTCTGATGTAAGTACCATGATGAACATTTACGCCCACTCTACAAGGGAAGCAAAACGGAATTCCGCAAGGCTCTTGGATAAGGTTGTGGGCGAAGTGTAAAAAATTTCCCTTGTTTCGGCTGGTAAGGGCAAAAACAAGGGAAAATACATAAGGTTTGGGTATTTGACAGGCGAAAATCCTGAATATATGGGCAGAACAGAGGATTTGAATTTTTAATTGCATTTGAGTTTTGTTAAAGGTACATCTTTTGATTTTTCAAAACTATTCTAATTTTACTTGTTTTATACAGATTTATCCCCCCCCTTTTTTTATAGCTGGCAGTTCCCTACAGTCCGTGGGAATGGCAGGACGTCGCGGATATTTGTAACGCCGGTCAGGTACATAACGCAGCGTTCAAAGCCAAGTCCAAAGCCGGCATGGCGTGCTGTCCCATATTTTCTTAAATCAGTGTAAAAGGAATAATCTTCAGGTTTCATGTTATTTTCTTTTATCCGTTGTAATAAAATATCGTAGTCATCTTCACGCTGGCTTCCGCCGATAATTTCACCAATACCAGGCACAAGGCAGTCCATAGCGGCAACGGTTTTTTTATCCTGGTTCAGTTTCATATAAAATGCTTTGATTTCTTTTGGGTAATCTGTTACAAACACTGGCTTATGAAAGATTTGTTCCGTTAAGTAGCGTTCATGTTCTGTCTGCAGGTCGCTTCCCCATTCTGCCTTGTATTGGAACGTATCATTATGCGGTTTTAGAAGCTCAATTGCTTCCGTATAGGTAATATGCCCAAATTCAGATTTCAGGACGTGGTTCAGCCGTTCTAAAAGCCCTTTATCTACAAACTGGTTAAAAAACTGAAGTTCTTCCGGGGCGTTTTCCATCACATAAGAAATAATGTATTTTAGCATATCTTCCGCTAAATCCATATCATCCTGTAAGTCTGCAAAAGCTATTTCCGGTTCTATCATCCAAAATTCTGCAGCATGTCTTGCCGTATTGGAATTTTCTGCGCGGAAGGTTGGCCCAAAAGTATAGATATTTTGGAATGCCATTGCATAAGCTTCCCCATTGAGCTGCCCGCTGACAGTAAGGCTGACTGGTTTTCCAAAAAAGTCTTTTGAATAGTCAATTGCTCCATTTTCTGTTTTTGCTGGATTTTCCATATCCATTGTGGTAATTTGAAACATTTCTCCGGCGCCCTCACAGTCGCTGCCTGTAATAATAGGCGTGTGTACATAAACAAAATCCCGCTCCTGGAAGAATTTATGGATTGCATAGGCAATCAGGGAACGGGCACGGAAAACTGCCTGAAAGGTGTTTGTCCGGGGACGGAGATGTGGAATTGTCCGAAGGTATTCCAAAGTGTGCCGTTTCTTTTGCAGCGGGTAGTCAGGCATGGATTCCCCTTCAATACAGATAGATTCTGCCTGTATTTCAAAAGGCTGCTTAGCCTGCGGGGTTGCAACCAGGGTTCCTGTAACAGTCAGCGCCGCACTGATATTTAACTTGCAGATATCCTGGAAGTTTGGCAGGGTATTGTCATAGACAACCTGAAGCGGCGAAAAAAAAGTACCGTCGTGCAGGGATATAAACCCAAAGGTTTTTGAGTCACGGATGCTTCTTACCCAGCCGCAGACAGTAATTTTTTTATTGAGATAGCTGTCTGTCTGCCGATGTAGTGTTTTAATATGCGTAATTTCCATAAAGGTTCCTCCATTTTTTGAGTTTTCGTATTCATCTCTAGTATTTCCTATTTTTGTTTATTCGTCAAGGGAAAGGGGAAAAAATATGAAAATTGACTTTAGGTAAGTGGAGAAATCTGTTGGTAACTGTTTTTAAAATCATGGTACATATGTGATGGAATGAGGGACAACGGTTTGAACTGTCCTACATTCTAATGAAAAGATATGGAAATATATTAGGGGGCGTGATATACTGTCTGTGTTGTTGAAAATGATGATACAGAATTTATATTATCTTAAAAGTGGTAAATTTTTTTGATAAAGAAAGAGTTAAAAGAACTAGTTTCAAAAGATGATCGTACGATTTTGGAACTTGCGGAATTACATGGAGGTGTTAAGTTGACAGTTGAATATGGTACAAAGGACGATATTTCTTTATGGATGAAACTTGTAAGTTCAATTAGTTGGAATTTCCCCGGACTTGAAACAGCGGAAAAACTCAAAGAGCATGAAAGTACTGTGCTTCGCTTTATGTCAGAAGGGCGTGCTCTTTGTGTTAAAGAAGAAAATGTAGTCGTCGGCGTGCTGCTCTTCTCTAAAAAGCATAATATGATTTGTTGTCTTGCGGTTGCACCAGATTACCGCAGGCATGGGATAGCCTCCGCTTTGCTTTCAAAAGCCATTGAGATGCTAGATAGAACGAGAGATATAAGCGTTTCTACATTTCGGGAGAACGATCCAAAGGGCATTGCTCCCCGTAAGCTCTATAAATCTTTTGGATTTATAGAAGGAGAACTTATAGAGGAATTTGGATATCCAAATCAACTATTTATTTTATCAGCTATTTGACCGAAAAATCGGGATTTGCAGATAAATTTCATGAATTTTCCCTATTTTTCAAGGTTGATGTCCTGCCAGGTCAGCCCGCATACCTCGCTGGTCCTAAGACCTGCATAGAAACGAAGATTGTAATGACAATCGAGGAGGCATCCGAATATGCGGGAATCGGCAGGAACACCATGAGAAACCTTGTAGAGTGGGGAAAACTGCCAGTCTTAAAAGTCGGGCGAAAGGTACTTATCAAAAGCGATATTCTTGAAAAGTTCATGGAAGTGAATTGTTAGTAAAGTGGGTTTTGTCAAAAACAAATGGAATAAAAGCTGGTGTGCGGGTGGTTCTTATAAAATGAATATGGTACAATTTATAAGAAACGAGGTAAAACAATATGGAAAAGAAAGTTTATATCACAGAGGAAGAACGAACAAAGTGCCAAAAGGTGGCTGATGCGTTTGCAGAACTGTATGAGATGGCAGATATTGTAGTAGTTGACGTCGGCAGATATGGTTTTGTGATGCTCAAATATTATACGCCGCCGCATGGATTTGAAGAAGATGAAACTTTTACGGACAGCAGGACATTGTTTGAGGAATTGTATCAGGAATGGTTAAACACAAAGCTGTGTTGTATTGCAAAGGAAATGGGTATGAACGACATACTCTATGAAAAGGTGTTCAAAAGTCTGTCAGAAGAAAAGCGGTCGGAATTTATCGGGAGGAAAACTGATTTTGCGAGGACGGCAGAGATAATACTGTAAAATTATTTCATTAAAAGGTTACCGATAATAAACGGTTCAGCTAAGCAAGGAAAGGCTCTGTCAATGACAGGGTTTTTTCTTTTAAAAAAAATAAAATAATTTGTAACAAATCGCACTTGAAAAGAACTAACAATATGAGGTGCTGATATGGATAAAGAAAAAATTGATGAAATATATCGTGAAAACGCCGCCATGATATATAAATATCTATGCGGATTAACGCAGGACAGCGGACTTGCCGAGGAACTGACGCAGGAAACATTCTTTCAGGCAATTAAAGGGATTGACAAATTTAGGGGAGAATGTAAAATTTCCGTCTGGCTATGCGGTATTGCCAAAAAAATATGGTACAAAGAACTGGAAAAAAGGAGCAGGCACAAAACTGCCCCACTGGACGATTGCGTACCTTCCACAGAAAATGTCGAAAGTAAAAGCATTGACAATTTAGAAAAAGTAGAAATTTTCCGCCTAATGCACAACCTTGATGATGTAACAAGGGAAGTCATGTATTTGCGATTAGCAGGGGAACTACAATTTTCTGAAATTGCGGCTATTTTGGGAAAAACAGAAAACTGGGCGAGGGTAACTTATTATCGGGGAAAACAGAAAATAATGAAAGGAATGAGAGAATGGAACTAAGGGAAAAAGAATTAGCTTGTGAGATTGTCAGAGATTTACTTCCTCTCTATATTGACGGAATGGTAAGTGATGTTTCTAAAAAGAGCATTGATAACCATTTAGAGCATTGTACAGAATGTAGTGAGATATATCACGATATGGCTTGTCATTTGGAAATGGAAATGCCGTCAACAGAAATTTCAGATGTAAAAAGATTTTTGAATAAAACAAAGAAAATGTATCTGTTATATGGCTTAGGTTGTCTTAGCTTTATTGCAATACTGATCTGTCTGATTGTGGATTTGGCGGTAAACAAAGGTCTTACATGGTCTTTAATTGTCGGAAGTTCCTGCCTGTTTGCAGACTCATTTTTATATACTCTTTCAACCTGTAAAAAGAATAAAGGCTGTATTGCAATGGCAGTAATAAGCATTGGGGTGTTTGTCCTGCTTTCTGTCATACAGATTACCCGGTATTATCTGATTGGAACAGGGACATTTTGGCTTTTCCGTTATGGTGTGCCTATCCTGCTGTTATGGCTTTTTGTCCTTTGGCTTCCAGTGCTTGCAAGAACATTCCTAAAATGGAATATTTGGGACTGCATAGCATTGTTCCTATTTTTGGTAATCATAGGAAACTATGCCACAAAACTAATCACGGGAGATTATATGTGGGAAGACGCGCTCCATATGCAGGGATTTATAGGCAATGCCCTTGGAGAAGTAATTGGAATTATAATATTTGGAATGATAGGGAGGATTGAAAAATGGAGGAAATAATCAGTGTAAAAAATCTAAGAAAAGCATACAAAAAATCGAACAGGTTCGATTCGGAAACTGCCGTTCAGAATGTATGCTTTGAGCTTGCACCCGGAAATATCATGGGACTATTGGGGACAAACGGGGCGGGCAAAACTACGACATTAAAGATGATTACAAATTTGTGTTCCAAAGATAATGGGAAAATCGTCATAGACAACGTATCATTAGACGAAAATCCCGGACTGGCATTGTCAAAGGTTGGGGCGGCACTTGACACCCCTAGTTTTTATCAAGAACTGACTGCAAGAGAAAATATAGAATGTTTTGCACATCTATATGAAAATATCCCAAACGGGCAAGTTTTGGAATTGCTTGATTATGTCGGACTTAGTTCACAGGCTGAAAAGAAAGTGAAAAAGTTCTCTCTTGGAATGAAACAAAGACTGGCATTGGCAAGGGCTATGTTAGGACAGCCAAAACTGATTATTTTAGATGAACCGGCAAACGGATTAGACCCGCAGGGACAGATTAACCTATACCGTCTGATTTGCGATATGGCAAAAGTTCGAAACACAACATTTATTGTTTCATCACACCAGCTGCATGATATGGAAAAATTCTGTACTGATATTTTAATTTTGGATAAGGGAAAAAGTATCTTGCAGGGAAAAACGGAAAACATTTTATCCGAAACAACAAATATCGTGGACTGCATACTGGAAGAAACAGGCGCTGCACAGAGTGTTCTCTCTGGGTGTAAAGGAATAAGTTTGGTTTCACAGAACGGAAATCAGTTTACAATCAGACTTGAAAATATCTGTTTTGATGAATTTGTTAAAAACCTTGTAGCAAACCATTTGCATATTCACTATCTTTCCATGCGGAAACACTCATTGCAGGATCTTTTTCTAAAACTGACAGGGGGAGCTTAAGCCATGTATCCATTAACAAGATTATATGCAAGAAAACTATACAGACAAAAATTGATTTATATTTTTTTTGCCTGCTTTTTTACAGCTTCTTTCTTTTACGCTTTTCTTATTTCAACACCGCAAATGGAAGAAATGCTGAATATCAATATTGGAATTGTCGGGAGAAAAAATTTCCCCGAATTTATGATGCGGTTTTATGTCGGGACAGTGGGTATTCTTTTTAATGTATTTCTGCTTACGCTGTTTATTTGTGAAGAAGATAGGAACAAAATGCTTTACCAGCCTTTATTGCATGGGGAAACCCGCAGCAAAATGATACGTTCAAAAATCTATGCTGCCGTTAGTATGTCAACGATTTTTGTTTTGTTGGTGGCTTTTATCAATTACATAACAGCCTTTATGCGTTGGGGCTATGAAATCTTTGAACAGGCAGCCTTTATCAGAACTATTATAAAATATCTGTTATCGGGTATCTATATGTCAGTTATAACGCTTGGTATAGTTGCACTTTGTATTTGTACCCGCAGTGCATGGAAAACAATATTTTTTGTGATTATTTATCTATTGGTTGACCAGTTTATATACGGTTCCAATATTGCTTTATTACAAAAAATATGGGTTGGATATTACCTTAATCTTTGGACTTTTGCATATGAGTATCAGAAAATACCATTTAGCGAACTGTTTATAGGAATATCTATTATGATACTGTACGGAATTGCTTTTTTTCAAATATCCTTATACAGAACAAAAAAAATAGATTTTTGAGGGAGGTAGAAAATGATTATAAGATTATTAAATATACAATTCGCAAGACTGAAAAGGCAAAAGATATTATACTTATTTTTTGCCGTAATGGCAGTAATTATCATCTCCAATGCGCTCCAATGTATAGGTAGTTCAGAAGATAATGGTATGGGGTATTATGCAGATGGTAAATTTCCAACAATGTGTATGCAGTCCTATATTGATATTGTCGGTACACTATTCCTTAGTTTTATCAGCGCAGTATTGATTTGCGGGGAAAAGGCAAGCGGTATGTTCAGACAGCCTTTGTTGAATGGCGTTTCCAAAAAACAGCTTTTAATCGCAAAAACCGTCAGTATTTTCATAGTTGCGCTGATCTGTTTTTTGTTTGTGGTAATCGTCAGCATTATAACAGGTTTCTTTTTATGGGGCAGTCATATCTTCGATTATGCACAGGAATATTTGTTACAAATGTTGTTATTAGCTTTTCCGCAGATAACAATGGTTCTGTTTTTAGTGCTTTTATCCTTGTATATGTCGAATATATCCAGTATGATGTGCGCTTCTCTGATAATTTTATTAGTCAATAATTTATTTAGCCAGTTTTTTGGCAGTTATATATCGTTTGTAGACTTTATGTATTACCTGTATGCTTTTTCCGGGTATAACGGAATGGAATTAACAGGCAAAATGATTGTATTAGGAATTGCTGTTAATGTCATAACAGGAATTATCCTTGTTTATGGAATTAGCAGACGCACAAATAGTATGATAATGTAGAATGTAAGTTAGCGACAGCACAATAACAACAAAAGGCATTCATAATCAGTTAAAAACAAGAAATCTGCCGTGCGGCGGTAAAAGAAAAAACCGTCGTACAGCGGATGTTAAGGGCAGAATCACTTATATGTTCTATGATGAACATGGAAAACACGTCCGAACCAAGAAAGAGATACTGGACGAAAATGGAAATGTCCGCAAAGGCTGTAAAATCGTGAAGTCGACAGGGCGATTGTCAGCGGTGTTTCTGAAACGGAGATACAACAAATAAAGAAAAAATATATCACTGACCGCATCAAAGAATCCGCTGATATATTTGGCAGTCAGCCGGAACGTCTGGGAAGTATTATTATGACTGCTGTTATGGCACTGGCATTGCTGATTTCTAAAATATTGGATAAGGCAAGGGAACTGTCGGCAAAGTTTTTTGAAAAAGAAATGGTACAGCCGATTACAGAGCCAAGTGAGAATATAACGACAAAAATAATACCGCAGACAGATAGGCTGCCAAAGCAGGAGCATAGCTTCCTGAAAGAATCGGCTGTCGATTTATCAACCCAACAGCGAGAGTTGCAGCCCAAAACGCAGACTACAGAGCAGGAAACACAAAAGATACCGCCAAAGCCTGTTATGTCCGCCGAAGCCGCCGCATATCCGAAACTGCTAAAGATTTATAAAAAACTGAACCGCCAAAACGGGATTATCTTTGACGCAGAGAGGGAGCGCAATGAGTTGGAACTGGAACGTGACAGCCTGAAAGGATTGGCAAAACTAACAAAGAAAGGGGAAATGCAAAGCAGGATTGACCGAAAGAACGAGGAAATAGACCTTTTGAAAGTCGGCCTATCGGAAATAGTCAAACGATACGGGTTTCAAACAGTGCATGATTTCTACAAAGTCTTTGCCACAGCCAAGACAGCTAATGCCGATTATCAGGTCAAAGCAGATAAATGGGAAGAAAAATACGGTAAAAAAGTGCAAAAGCGGGAAGAAAGCATATACAGACAGTTATAGAATTATCAAAGGAAAAATTCAAACCAATATATGAAGCGAACTATCAAAAACAGAGAGGCGAGATAATTATTCTCCCCTCTCTGGTAAAATTGCAGGGAAAATTTTTATGCTATTGCATTTTCGTGAACGAAACGGACACCTATACTTCCTGTAACTGCATTTCCTGAATCTGTCTGTGTACTTCCATGCTTCGTTTATTATAATAATCTCGTCTTTCCTGCGGTGTCATGTCTTTTGTGATATTATAGTTATATTCCCTTATTTTGTGGATGTCCTCAATCGTAAAGTCCGGACTGATTATCAGCTTATCCATAGTCATACCTCGCTTTCCAATAACACAGATGGATTGATAATTTCAACTGGTTTATAACCCCTTAGATTCGTGATGGCTCTTACTCCTCTGATGGTCTTAATATTAACAATATGCTTAAAATTCCATGATATAATGCAGTCACAACCATATATGACTGTGGCAGCGGTATTTTCCGTTTCTGTAATACAGGCATTTGCAGAAACGTTTTTCTGTGAACCGATTCCCTTTCAGTCCGCCACAGCGGTTATGCCCTCCCGCCTGATAAGTTCCATGTGAAGAATATAATTCCGGGTTTTCACAGCCAATAAGAACCTTTTTCAGAGCATCCTCTTCCATGTCAACGGCATTCAGCAATTCCTTTGCCAAAACAGTATATTCTTTTTTGGTTTTCTTGTCTTTAAACAGTATTCGTTCCTCACTTGGCATATTAGTTTTCTCCTTTTTCTTTTTGGTACAGCAGCGCCTGCTGGAAGATGTTTGTCACTGCATAATAATTGAGCAGGGCAGGATAATAATTTGCAGGATGATAGTAGTCAATTATCAATGTCCTGCTGTCTGAAATCATATCTGTGTAATAGAACCAATTATCGCACTGCACCCCTTGCGGACGTATTTTGTTATCAAATACGTGGTTTAACGCACCGAACGTCGAACCGCACAGGATGATGTCCGGCGCGATCAGCCTTAACTGTTTTTTGATTTCTTCTTTGTCCGCAAGTGCATACGCTTCTATTTCCCCATAGTCTGACGATGATTTCCCGCCGCTCTTTTTCAGGTTTACTACTGCGATATGGTTGAACAATTCTGTATGATGTTCGTAAATGTCAGGTGAATATTTTGCAATACCGTTTTCGCTTGTATTTTGGATTCCATAAGTCCATTCAATTACCCGTTTCCAGACAGAGGACGAGGGCTTTGCACGTAGTAACCATTCTGTGAGATCCCAATCTTCATTTTCTCCATAAGCTTCTTTTAATACATACAGAATTTTCCTGCCAGTCTGATGATGCCAGACGGCTTCATTTACGATTCCATCACTGATAAATACATTCTTATGATTGATTGAAACTGTCTTTTCCTGCTTTTTGTCAACATAACTTCTTGTGACAGACTCTTTTGTTTTCCATAGCTCCAACAGTTTTTTCTCTGTTTTGCAAACGGCGATGTCATCATAGTATCCCATAAAAATTTCCTCCATTTTTCTTACAAATCACCCCAAAGGACAGATTTCAACTCCGACTGTAGCTTATCAGATTTGAAAATATTTTTATCCTGCCTTTTAATTGTCTGGGAATTTCTGCATGTCCAATCAAAACAACTGTTTCCGAAGCCGGACCAGCTTCAAGATAAAATTCCCACAACATTTCTAAATCATCAGCAGATACCGTCATGGCGTTAATAAATATTGCGTATGCATTACAGGCAATGATGTCTGTAAAGCATTCTGTAGAAGTCAAATAGCTTTTTTTAGTTGGTAACAGCTTTCTTATGCATCCTTCTTCAAACTGCGTGAAACCGTATGAAAAAACATTATCTGTATGAATCATTTCTCCACCTTCGCTGACACAATTTTAACACATCATCACGCCAACAGTCTTGTATATTTGTCTAAAAAATTAATCTCCTCTTTTCATTGATTTTTTGAAAGCATTTCAATCAGTTTACCAATTCCCGTATATTATGTGTTATAATGTTTTATGTGATTTTGTTGTCTCCGCTCCGCTTCGGTCGGCACAGAGCAGATATCCGCTGGACATCTTGTGCCCTCATTTTTCCCTTATCAGGGTTTATAATACCCTGTGGGAAGATATAACACAAGGGAAACTTTAAGGGGAAGCTCTTGAACTTTCCTTAAAACTTCAGGTAAAGGGCAGTATTATAACGGTTGATGCCATGGGGACGCAGACAGAAATAGCGGAAAAGATAAAACAGAAGAAAGTATTTGGAACAGATATTAAGTCTGTAAGACTTGGCAATAAGGTATAATAAAGTGAATAAACATTCATGCGTTTGTCCCGTTGTAAAAGAAGGAACGCTTGACAGATACTGGAATTTATCTTATAATCAATATACATATAATTTAAATAGGTTTATAGGAATAAATCTTTATTAGATGAAGGAGGATAAGCAATGGGACAGATAAAAGAAAGTGCAGCAGAGTTAATTGGGAAAACTCCGATTTTAAAATTGAATCATTATGCGCCAAGGGCAGGCGCCAAGGATGCTGTTATCCTGGCAAAGTTAGAATATCTGAATCCAGCAGGTTCTGTAAAGGACAGGATTGCACTTGCAATGATTGAAGATGCTGAGGGACGGGGGATTTTAAAGCCTGGGGCGACGATTATTGAGCCGACGTCAGGAAATACCGGAATTGGCTTGGCCGCAGTTGCTGCAGCAAAAGGATATAAGGCAGTTCTTACGCTGCCGGATACTATGAGTGTGGAAAGAAGGAATTTGCTGAAAGCATATGGGGCAGAGCTGGTACTGACAGAGGGTGCAAAAGGCATGAAGGGTGCGATTGAAAAGGCAAAAGAGTTAGAGAAGGAGATTCCCGGCTCTGTTATTTTAGGGCAGTTTGAGAACCCTGCAAATCCAGCCGCCCATAAAAGGACAACAGGGCCGGAAATTTGGGAGCAGACAGATGGGGAAGTGGATATTTTTGTGGCAGGCGTGGGAACTGGCGGTACAGTTACCGGGGTTGGGGAATATTTAAAGTCGCAAAACCCCAATATTAAAGTAGTTGCAGTGGAACCCGCTGCAAGCCCTGTCCTTTCGCAGGGAATGGGAGGCCCGCACAAGATTCAGGGAATAGGGGCCGGGTTTGTGCCGGAAGTATTGAATACAGAAATTTATGATGAAGTGATTACCATAGAAAATGAGGATGCATTTGAAGAGGGAAGGCTGTTTGCCGTCAGCGAGGGCATACTAGTCGGCATTTCTTCCGGCGCGGCATTAAAGGCGGCAGTAATTCTGGCAAGAAGGGCGGAAAATAAGGGAAAAACAATTGTGGCGCTGCTTCCGGATTCTGGGGACAGATATCTGTCTACGCCACTGTTTAGGAACTAAGGAACTGTTAAGAATTAATTTGAACAACTTGTTCATTTAATTTCTTAACAGTTCCTAAGAAAAAAATTCCTTACATTTTTTAATTTTTAGGAATGAGGGAGAACGATGAAAATTTCAACAAAAGGGCGCTATGCAGTCCGTGTAATGCTTGATTTGGCAAAACAGGGTTCAGGGGAATATATTCCGCTGCTGGATATTGCAAAACGGCAGGATATTTCTGAAAAATATCTAGAGTCTATTGTGGCTGTGCTTAGCAAAAATGATTTTTTAAAATCCCTCCGCGGAAAAGGCGGAGGCTATAAACTTGTAAAAAGGCCGGAGGAATATACGGTAGGGAGTATTTTAAAGCTGGTGGAGGGTTCTTTTGCCCCGGTTGCATGTCTGGAGAAGAAACCAAACCGCTGTGAAAGGGCGGCAGAATGCGAAACGCTGAAAATGTGGGAAGGATTGGAAAACCTTCTGGAAGAATATTTTGGCGGTATTACGCTTGCTGATTTAATAGAACAGGAGAATGGCGCGGATTATTATATTATATGACGGCAAAGCCGGCTGATTTTATTTTATAGGAAATTAAGCTGTAACGTAGTGGTCATTGACAAGAATTGCGAAGCAATTCTTGCTAGGGCACCAGCGCTGGCGGTGCCCTTTTTTACTTTATAGGAAACTTCGCCGATTTGAGTGTGAAGAACGCTGATTTTGCGTTCTTCTTAGGTGCGGCCATAGCTTTGCCTGGCGAGGTGTTTTCGAGCCTGGCAAAACTTCGCACCTTTTTTATAGGAAATCATAAGGGGGATATTTATGGCATTGGCTGCAGAACAGATGGAGCGTTATTTACGTCATATCCGTTTAGAAGAAGTAGGCATAGCGGGGCAGGAAAAACTGCTGGATGGCAAAGTATTGGTTATTGGGGCCGGAGGGCTTGGATCTCCGGCGGCGATGTACCTGGCTGCCGCGGGGGTTGGGACAGTCGGGATTGCCGATGCAGATAAGGTAGATCTGTCGAACCTGCAAAGGCAGATTCTGCACAGTACAAAAAATATTGGGCAGGCAAAGGTTTTATCAGCAAAGGAAACGATAAATGCAATAAACCCTGAGGTATCCGTGCCTGTTTTTGAGGAAATGGTTTCTTCAGAGAACATTATGGACCTGATTCAGGAATATGATTTTATTCTGGACTGTACAGATAATTTTGAAACGAAATTTTTAATCAATGATGCCTGCGCTGCGGCAGGAAAATCTTTTTCTCATGCAGGGATTCTGCGGTTCCAGGGGCAGCTTATGACATATGTTCCTGGCAGGGGGGCATGTTACCGCTGTGTGTTCCAGGCGCCTCCGCCAAAAGACGCCGTGCCTTCTGCCAAGCAGGTGGGAATCATAGGCGCTATGGGCGGCGTGATTGGCAGCCTGCAGGCAATGGAGGCGGTTAAATTCCTTCTTGGCATTGGCGATTTATTAACAGGAAAACTTTTGACATATGATGCCCTGAAAATGGAGTTCCGTACGGTAAAGCTGCCAAAGAAAAATAAATTATGTCCGGCATGTGGGAAAAAGGAGCTGTAAACTGTAACAAAAAATCCTGTAGAAACGCTGTACTAGCCGTCGTCATTATACCAGAAATTAATTATTTGCTGTACTAGAAATGGGGTGAACAGGTTTTGGTTTTTATAGGGGAAAAGGATTATGAACGGCTTGTAAAGTACTGCCTTTTGTGTCTTCCAAAGGAAGCCTGCGGGCTGCTTGGGGGCATACAGGACAGGCAGGGAAAATGGGTAAAAAGGGTATACTTTCTGACAAACATGGATAACAGCGCAGAGCATTTTTCAATGGACCCAAAAGAACAATTTGCAGCGATTAAAGATATGCGGGCAAATGGGTGGAAACTGCTTGGAAATTTCCATTCCCATCCTGCATCGCCGCCAGTGCTGTCAGAAGAGGATATACGGCTGGCTTATGACGTTTCCATAAGTTATCTGGTCTTATCTTTGGCAGACCCGGGAAATCCGGTATTAAATGCTTTTCAAGTTGACAGGGAGAGAAACGTTTTAGAGGAGGCATGGAAAAAATATGTATTGTATTAGTGTCAGCTTTAAAAAGTCGCCGCTTGAAATCCGGCAGAAATTTGCATTTCTTCCCGAGGAGCAGAAGCGGTTTCTCTCTTATTTGCAAAAACAGGAAGCGGTTTCCGGCAGTGTGGCGGTATCTACCTGTAACCGCAGTGAGGTTTATGTGACAGGGGGAAAGAATGCGTTTCAGGCCGTAGAGGATAGCTTATCTGCCTGGAAAGGGATTGACAGGGAGATTATTAAAAAAGAAGGGTTTTATTATAGCGGGAAAAAGGCAGTCCGCCACTTGTTTCAGGTGGTATGCGGGCTGGATTCCATGGTTCTTGGGGAAGATGAAATCCTCCACCAGGTCAGGGCGGCGTATCAGGCTTCTGTGCTTTGCAATGCAGCGGATGGGGAAATACATATTGTTTTCCAGGAGGCAATCCACTGTGCAAGGCTTTCAAAGATTAGGACACGCCTTTCGTCAACGCCAGTGTCTATCGGTACATTAGCGGCCAATGCAGCGGAAAAATATATCAATGCTGCAGGCCGTAAAAAAGAGGGGAAAGCGAAAGCGCTTGTCATTGGGGCTACCGGAAAAATCGGTTCTATTGTTGCAAAAGATTTAGCAGCAAAAGGAATTGAGGTAGTTGGGACACAGAGGAAAAAGCACCAGGGGGAAGAGATTTTTGCAGCGCAGAAGGGCAAAATTGCTTTCGTGGATTTTGACAGGCGTTATGATTCTATTGCCGATATGGATGTTATTGTAAGCGCTACGGCAAGCCCCCATTATACTTTGACAAAAAGAGAATATGAAATGCGGCAAAAGGGCAAGGAGCAGCTTTTGATTGACCTTGCTGTGCCTCATGACATTGACCAGACGATTAAAGAATCCAAAGGGGCGGTTCTTTTGGATATTGATTATTTTTCTGCCCTGTCTGAAAAAAATGGGAATATCAGGATAAAGGAGGCAGAGTATGCAGAAGGGATTTTAGGAGAATGCGTAGAGGACGTAATGAAAAAACTCTATATCCGGGATTTTTTAAAGGAATGGGAATATACGGGAAAAGAGCCAAAAGGCTGGTCTTGGAAAATGGTTTATTATCTAAAAGAAACGCTTGACAGTGATTTGTTTTTTGAGGTGCTTCAAAAGTTAAAGGACTGTAAAGAGTGATTTCATAATTTTATAAGGAAGGAAAAGAAAAATGGCATATTTTCCTTTTATGGTGGATATTTGTAATAAGAACTGCCTGATTGTTGGAGGTGGGAAGATTGCGTTCCACAAGGCGGAAATTCTTCTGGGGTTTGAGGTAAATATCGAAGTTGTTTCACCGGCTTTTGAAAAAGAGTTTTTCCTTCTGGAAAAGGGGCAGGAGCGAATCTGTTTGCGCGAACGGGAGTTTTTGGAACAGGATTTGGATGGGATGGATTTTGTGGTTGCAGCAACAGGCAGCAAAGAACTGAATTTACAGATTTCTAACCTGTGCAGGGAAAAGGGGCTTCCTGTCAATGCGGTTGACCAGAAAGAGGCCTGTTCATTTTATTTTCCGGCGATAATACAAGACCATGATATTTTGGTGGCTGTTTCTTCTGGGGGACAAAGCCCGGCTGCGGTATCGTACCTAAAGGAAAAGCTTGCATCAGCAGTGCCGGGGTACTATGGGAAAATGGCAGAATTAGCCGGGAAGTACCGGGAGTATATTTTAAATAATGTATCTTCTGGCAGGAGACGGAAGGAGATATTTTACAAACTTCTTGCTTATGGGGAAACCCATAATGGGGAAATCCCGGAAGAACTGGTAAAAAAACTTGTGGGGGAAATGAAATGACAGCAGGAAAAAAGATAAGAATCGGGACAAGGGGAAGCAGGCTTGCTTTAGAACAGACAAACCTTGTAATTGCTGCTTTGCAGGAGCGTTTTCCGGAAGTGTTTATAGAAAAGACAGTTATCCGTACAGAGGGGGATAAAGTGTTAAATAAGCCGCTTCCTGCGTTTGGGGGCAAAGGGGTTTTTATTACTGAATTAGAGGATGCGCTGCTGAATGGGGAAATTGACCTTGCTGTCCACAGCGCAAAGGATATGCCGTCAGAGCTTGACAAAAATCTTGTGATTGCCGGCGTGCTTCCCAGGGAGGATGCAAGGGATGTGCTGGTGTCAAAAAAAGGGGCGCTGGTAGAAGGCGATGGTTTTGTGATTGGAACTGGAAGCCCAAGGAGGCAGCTCCAGATAAAAGAGCTCTATCCAGGGGCGGTCTGCAAGGGGCTGCGTGGGAATATTACAACGAGGCTTCAAAAGCTCTGTGATGGGGAATATGGCGGAATTATCCTGGCAGCGGCAGGTTTGAAACGGCTGGGGCTTTTGGAAAATGAGGATTTGGAATACCGTTTTCTTTCTTATGAAGAAATGGTGCCTGCGGGCGGGCAGGGGATTATTGCCATAGAAGGAAGGAAAGGGGATGCTGTGTCAAACCTGGTGCAGGAAATATCTGATACAAAAGCATATGAAGAGTTAGAAGCGGAGCGGGAAATCCTTCGCAGGTTAAATGCAGGATGCCATGAGGCAGTTGGTGTTTTTTCACAGCATCAGGGGGAGAAAATGCAAATCTATATGGCGCTGGAAAAGGAATGGAAGCTTTGCAGGATGTATGGGGCAGGAGATGCCCAAAACAGGCAGGAGTGCATAGAGAAGCTTTTAAGAGGGTAATTTAAGTATCGCTGTATGGCAGGAAGGCAGGCGGAGAGAATGGGGAAGGTTTATCTGACAGGCGCAGGGCCTGGTGAAGAAGGGCTTCTGACAATAAAAGGGATGGAGCTTTTAAAAGCGTGTGATTGTGTTATTTATGACCATCTGGCTTCTGAAGGGCTGCTTCGTTATGCCAGGGAGGGATGTGAAAAAATATATGTGGGGAAAGTGGCAGGGCATCATCATAAGAAGCAGGAGGAGATTAACGAAATCCTGGTAGAATGCGCCCAAAAATATAAGTCAGTCGTGCGCTTAAAGGGCGGCGACCCATTTGTCTTTGGGAGGGGCGGCGAGGAAGCGCAGGTCCTGCAAAAGCATCAGATTCCTTTTGAGGTAGTTCCGGGCGTCAGTTCTGCGATTGCTGTGCCGGAATGCGCCGGGATTCCGGTGACGCACCGCAGGGTAAGCAGAAGTTTTCATGTGATAACGGGGCATACTGACAATTCTTTAGAAGATTCAGAATATAATTATAAAGCGCTGGCAGAACTGGAAGGTACGCTGGTGTTTTTAATGGGCTTTTCAAGGCTTGGGCAGATTGCAAGGAAGCTGATAGAAGCCGGGAAAGACAGGAATACGCCTGTGGCTGTTATTTCGGATGGGACAACAGAGTTTCAGCGTGTTGCCAGGGGAACGCTCTGTTCTATTGAGGAAGAGGTTATAAAAAGCAGGCTGTCGCCGCCAGCAGTGATTGTAATTGGGGAAACAGCGTCTTATCAGTATCAGGGGAATTTAGGTAAAAAAAGAATTGGGGTGACGGCAACAGAGCCTTTGCAGAAAAAATTAAAGGCCGCCTTTGTACGGGAAGGCATGGAAGCAGTTCCTGTTTTAACAATGGAAATAAAAAAGACAGAACAGATGGAACGGTTAGGGCAGGAACTGGACTGTATCGAGCAGTACCAATGGGTTTTATTTACCAGCCAGAATGCAGTGTCTCTTTTTTTTGAAGAGATGAAGGAAAGGGAAATAGATATCAGGAGGCTTGGAACAGTAAAATTTGCCGTTTTGGGAAGCGGTACTGCGGCAAAACTAAAAGAATATGGGATTTTGGCAGACTTTGTCCCATCCCATTACCAGATTTCTGTTATGGCGCATGAATTTGCAGCAGTAGTAAAGAAGGAAGAAAAAGTTTTAATGCCAAGGGCAGTGAGGGCAAGTACAGAGCTTGAAAAGGTTCTGGAAGAGAATGGTATTTCCTTTTGCAATCTTGCAATTTATGATGTAGAGGGAAAACCCGGAAGACAGAAAATGGATTTGGAAGGTATTGAGTATCTTGCCTTTGTCAGCGCTTCCGGCGTGCAGTCATTTTTTGATGAGGTAAAGAAACAGGGAACCTGCCTGCCAGAGGGGATAAAGACAGCATGTATTGGGGAAGTTACCAGCCAGAGGCTAAAGCAGCTTTACAGGCCTGCCAATATTGCAGCAGGCGTAAATAATGTAAATGGCCTGGCAGAGGCTGTATTAGATTATATAAAGAATGGCAGATAAATCAGTTAGTTACAGTTTTTGAAAACAGAATAGAAATGAGGGAAAAGAAATGGTACGTATGAGACGGCTGCGGGTAAATGAGGAAATGCGGAGCCTTGTCAGGGAAACTTCGCTTCAAAAGTCTGATTTGGTTTACCCGGTTTTTGTAATTGAAGGGGAAAATATTAAGAATCCGGTAGATTCCATGCCGGGAATTTACCAGTATTCGATTGACAGGCTGGGGGAGGAGTTAAAAAGGGCAGCAGAATCCGGGATATCGGCAGTCCTGATTTTTGGGATTCCGGCGCATAAAGATGAGGCTGGGAGCGAAGCATATAATGAGGAAGGCGTGACACAGAGGGCAGTCCGTTATATGAAAGAGAAGTTTCCTAAGCTTTTAGTAATTGCAGACGTCTGCCTTTGTGAGTATACTTCCCATGGCCATTGCGGGCTGGTCTGTAATGGTGAGATTTTAAATGATGAAACGCTGGAGCTTTTGGCGAAAATGTCTGTCAGCCTGGCAAAGGCAGGAGCAGACATCATTGCGCCGTCAGATATGATGGATGGAAGGGTGGAAGTTATAAGGAAGGCATTAGACAGGGAAGGGTTTCGTAATACGGCAATTATGGCATATAGTGCAAAATTTGCTTCCGGGTACTATTCACCATTCCGGGACGCGGCGCATTCTGCCCCTGCCTTTGGCGACAGAAGGACATACCAGATGGATCCGGCCAATGGGAAAGAGGCTGTCCGTGAGTGTAAGTATGATATTGAAGAAGGGGCGGATATCGTCATGGTAAAGCCTGCGCTTGCTTACCTGGACGTGGTAAAAGAAGTTTCAAGGCAGGTGGAATGCCCGGTCGCCGTATACAATGTCAGCGGAGAGTATTCTATGGTAAAAGCGGCCGCGCGGAACGGATGGATTGATGAAAAGCGTATCGTTCTGGAAAATATGATTGCAATGAAAAGGGCAGGCGCAAAAATTATTATTACATACCATGCCATTGAGATAGCAGGATGGCTGGATGGGGAGGAAAAACCAAAGGGAAAGGGGCAGCAGGATGCATAAACAGTCAGATGCTTTATTTGAGAAGTCAAAAGAAATCATGCCGGGCGGCGTAAACAGCCCTGTCAGGGCGTTTCAGGCAGTTTCCAGGAATCCATTATTTATCCATCATGCAAAAGGCTCTAAAATCTATGATGAAGATGGAAATGAATATATTGACTATGTCTGTTCCTGGGGGCCGGGCATATTAGGCCATGCGGCAGAGCAGGTAGTAAAAGCGGTACAGAAGTCATGTGAAAACGGGCTGACCTTTGGAGCGCCGACAGAAAAAGAATATATCCTTGCAAAGATGGTACAGGAACGGATGCCTTCTATGGAAATGCTCCGCCTTGTAAATTCCGGCACAGAAGCGGTAATGAGCGCAGTCCGCGCAGCAAGGGGATTTACCGGGCGGGATAAGATAGTAAAATTCCGCGGCTGTTATCATGGGCATTCGGATGGGATGCTTGTCAAGGCAGGCTCCGGCGCATTGACACAGTCTGTCCCTGACAGCCTTGGCGTGCCAGAAGATTATGTGAAAAATACATTGGTGGCAGAATATAATGATATTGCTTCTGTGGAAGCTTTATTTGAAAAGGAAGGGGAAGCGATTGCGGCAATTATTGTAGAGCCGGTGGCGGCAAATATGGGTGTGGTCCTCCCAGAAAAAGGTTTTTTGCAGTCTCTCCGGGAAATTGCAGATAAGTATCGGTCGTTATTGATATTTGACGAGGTAATTACAGGGTTCCGGCTTGCAGCAGGAGGGGCGCAGGAATATTTTCAGGTACGGCCAGACCTTACGACGCTAGGCAAAATTATTGGGGGAGGCATGCCAATGGCGGCATATGGCGGCAGAAAAGAGATTATGGAGATGGTTGCCCCAGTGGGCAGAGTTTACCAGGCTGGCACTTTATCGGGAAACCCTGTTGCAACAGCCGCCGGTATTGAAACCTTAAAAATCCTTGGACAGCAGCCGGGAATTTACCAGGAGCTTGAACAGAATACCAGGAAAATTGCAGAATCCGTAAGGGATGCATTTGGGGACAGGGTATGCGTGAACCAGATTGGTTCTTTGATGAGCGTATTTTTTACGGAAGAAAGGGTAATAGATTATAAGACGGCTGTTTCCTCTGATACAAAGAAATATGCGGCTTATTTTAATGATATGCTGGAAAGGGGAATCTATCTTGCGCCTTCCCAATTTGAATCCATGTTTGTCTCTGCTGCCCATACGCAGGAAGATTTACAGAAGACAATGGAGGCAATCAGGGAAACGGGGAAAAAGCTTATTAACCTACTTTACAAATAGGGAAATAGGTGATATAATTAACGCCAGAAAAAGGAAAAAAGAGGAAAGGATACGGTACAAATTATGGCTAAAAAAACATATGCAGAAAGAGAATTAAAATTTGAAACATTGCAGTTACATGCAGGGCAGGAACAGCCTGACCCGGTTACAGATGCAAGGGCGGTGCCAATTTACCAGACCTCATCTTATGTATTCCACAATTGTGAGCATGCCGCAGCAAGGTTTGGGCTGCAGGACGCCGGCAATATTTATGGAAGGCTTACAAATCCTACAGAGGATGTATTTGAACAGAGGATGGCGGCTTTGGAAGGCGGTGTGGCAGCGTTAGCAGTTGCTTCCGGGGCAGCGGCAATTACATATACATTCCAGAATCTGGCACAGGCAGGAGACCACATCGTAGCAGCAAAAAATATCTATGGGGGGACATATAACCTGCTGGCACATACGCTTCCGGAATACGGCATTACGGCGTCCTTTGCAGAGCCATCCTGTGATGCATTAGAGCAGGCAGTCCAGGAGAATACAAAGGCAATATTTATTGAAACTTTGGGGAATCCTAATTCTGATGTGGCAGATTTGGAAAAAATAGCAGAGATGGCGCACGCCCACAAGATTCCGCTTGTTGTTGACAATACATTTGCAACGCCTTATCTTGTCCGGCCAATCGAATATGGCGCCGATATTGTAGTACATTCTGCAACAAAGTTTATCGGAGGCCATGGGACGACAATTGGCGGCGTTATTATAGACAGCGGGAAATTTGACTGGGAAGCGAGCGGTAAGTTCCCAGCTCTTACAGAGCCGAACCCAAGCTATCATGGCATTAGCTTTACGAAGGCAGTGGGAGCAGCGGCGTTTGTGACAAAAATCCGCGCCATCCTGCTTCGGGATATGGGAGCTACCCTGTCGCCATTCCATGCATTTTTCTTCCTGCAGGGGTTAGAGACGTTATCGCTGCGTGTGGAACGGCATGTGGAAAATGCGCTAAAGGTGGCAAAATACCTGAAAAACCATCCGCAGGTAGAGGCGGTACACCATCCGTCTGTCACAGAGGATGCCGCCCAAAAGGAGCTTTACCAGAAATATTTTCCAAACGGGGGAGGCTCGATATTTACCTTTGAGATAAAAGGCGATGCGCAGAAGGCAAAGAGATTTATTGACAACCTGGAGCTTTTTTCACTCCTTGCCAATGTTGCTGATGCAAAATCACTTGTAATCCATCCGGCGTCTACCACGCATTCCCAGTTAAATGAGGAAGAACTGTCAGACCAGGGGATTCAGCCGAACACAATTCGCCTGTCAATTGGCATAGAGAATATTGAGGATATTATTGAGGATTTAGAAGAGGCATTTCGGGCAGTGCAGTAAGGAACTGTCCGCCTGTCTCGTGAAAAGGAGTAAAAGATGTTAGATTTATTGATTGTAGGGAGCGGGCCGGCAGGGCTTTCTGCTGCTGTTTATGCAAAACGGGCAAACTTAAATGTTCTTATTTTGGAAAGAGTCTATTGTGGGACAGGGCAGATTGCTGAGAGCAGCCAGGTAGACAATTATTTAGGGTTTATAGGGATTAATGGCTATGAACTGGGAGAAAAGTTCCGTCTGCATGCAGTCAACCTTGGTGCAGAATTTAAGCCAGGGGAAGCGGTAAGCTTTGAAGCTGTAGAAAAAGGCTGGAAAGTACAGTGCAGTAATGGGGATATGATTGAGGCAAAGGCAGTAATCTATGCAGCCGGAGCTGTTCACCGGCACCTTGGAGTGCCGGGAGAGGAAGAATTTGCCGGAAAAGGGGTATCGTACTGTGCGACTTGTGATGGGGCATTTTTCAGAAATAAGAATACAGCCGTAATAGGCGGCGGAAATACTGCAATGGATGATGCACTGTATCTTTCCGAAATATGCAGCAAGGTGTATTTAATCCACCGGAGGGATATGTTCCGTGGCTCTGCAAAGACACTGGAAAAAATACGCCAAAAAGAGAATATTGAGGTGGTAACGCCTGCACAGATTGCAAAGATAGAAGGGGAAGACAGGGTTTGTTCTGTGGAACTGGACAATGGCAGGGTTTTACAAGTCGACGGAGTATTTGTAGCAGTTGGGATGATACCGCAGACAGATAAAATTAAGGATATTGTAAATTTGGATGATATGAAGTATGTAATTGCCGACGAAACAGGCAAGACTTCGGCACAGGGATTTTTTGTGGCAGGGGACGTCCGTACAAAGCCGCTCCGCCAGGTTGTAACTGCTGTTTCGGATGGGGCAAATGCCGCCGCAGCGGCAGTAGAATATTTAAACCATGAATAAAAAAGGGCGCTGGCAGCGCCCTTTTTTATGCGATAGGAGATTTCGCCGATTTGAGTGTGAAGAACGCTGGTTTTGCGTTCTTCTTAGGTGCGATAATAGCTTTGCCTGGCGAGGTGTTTTCGAGCCTGGCAAAACTTCGCACCTTTTTTATTCATTTTTTTGCCTGCGTTCTTCCATATATTGGAATATTTTCTGAAGAAGAATTTTGTCATCAAAATTCAGATGGTTGGAAGGTTCGTTAAAAAGCATGTCGTCTACGTCAGGATAGAGATATTCCCCTAATAAAATGTCATTTGGTGTTACATTCAGAGCACGGCAGATAGAGAGCAGGGATTCTAATGACATGGCAACCGTACCGTTTTCAATATGTGAGATATGGTTAACAGAAACTTCTGCCAGTTCTGCCAGCTGTGCCTGTGTAAGATGCCGTTCTTTTCTGCGTGCTTTCACGTTTTTTCCAACTTGTTTTAAGTTCATAAATGTCCTCGCTTCTAAATAGATTTTTATTTATATACAAAATAGATAGAGTAGATTTAATAAGCATAACAAGCTGGTCTGTAAAATAAAATGGATTGAAAAGGTTAACTATCCTTGGTAAGGATAGTTTTGGGGGAGATTTTGTGCTAAATTCATTTTAAGAGGGATTATGGACAGTTATATTGCGGTATTAGACCCGCCAGAATAATGGATTAGACAATATAAAAAAGCAGCAAAACTCAAATATCCCGTTGCTTTCTAAGATAAAAGTTTTGCTGCTTTTAAGGATGTGGGGGAATAAGGAATGCTATACAGGAATCCAGCTACCAATCCATTTCTTTTTTGTGATATTATATTTGCGTTTGTATAGTTTTCCGTCTACTACCTTATAACGCCATTCGGTTTCATCGGCATATGGCATAATTTCAGTGTTCTCATTGCCAGTATTAGCTTTAGCAATCGCAGTAGTGAAAGTAGTTTGTGGTATTACCATCCCGGATATGGTAAAAAGCAGGATAGTAATTTTAATTAATTTTTTCATGTTTTTTTGCCTCCTCTTTGTTTTTATAAACAGTGTAGCCGGGAAATGACCGTAAGGTATTCACCGGGCAAACATATTTATTATAGAAATAAACATCATAATGTGTTTCATTTTTTATGAAAAAGGTGTGGTCAATATCCAATGACATTGTAGTGTCTAATATTTCCTGCGGTATGGTATAGTAGGGTTCTACCACAAACAGGAAGGATGCGATAAGGATTGCTGTAATGACAGACAGGTTTATAAAATAAAATTTATCTTTTTTTATCTTGTGGCGGTTTATGATAAAGTCAGTCCGCCGCATTAACAATGAAGGTTCATTCTCTGAAAAGCATAGTACAGGCTTTTTAACAGGAGAGGGCTGCTTTTTGGCAACTTTTACTAGGCAGCTTAGGTAATCCAGGCTTTCAGATTTATCCATATTCTTAACAATAGAAAAATCATTGGAAAGTTCCACTGCTGCTGTAAATTGTTGTTTCATTTTATATGCCAGTGGATTCCACCAGTATACGCACGCCATAATTTCGTAAAAGAGGCATTTCCATAAGTCATGGCGGAATAAATGTTCCGCCTCATGGCTTAAAATATATTCTGTTTCTTTTTCGGAAAGATTTGTATCCGGCAGTAAAATAACCGGTTTTATTAATCCTGTAGTAAAAGGGATTTTGATGTCCGAAGTTATAATAAGGCGGATTTGTTTATTTTTTTTGTGTTTTTCTGTTATTCTTTTTAGAATATCGTTATAAGCTGTTGTAGTATCTAATGTTTTTATGTACTGGCAGAACTGGTACTGTTTGATGCAGAACCGCAGGAATTGAACCAGAAAACCTATAATCCATATGGAAACAAATAAATCCATCAGGGAAACCATTCCGAATATTTTAAAGGTAATTGCATCAAAAAATGGGGGCAGGATTATTTTTGAAAGGATATTGTGCGAAAAAGAGAAGTTACAGGGCAGGACTGCCCGCAGAATGAGGAACAGGGTAAGCGCAAGATAAGCGCCTGCCCCATACCGGACAATGAAGTTCTTTTTCTGGTTTAAGATAATAAGGTATAACATAATAAAACTTGTAACGAAAATACATGTCAGTACTGAGCCATAAGATGGTTCGGTCATTTTAACTCCCCTCCCTGATTTTCTCCCTTTGTTTTTCTATTATAGCTTCTACATCATCTATAACATCTGCCTTTTCTGTTTCTGTAAAATTTGCAAGGAGCGCGGGCATATTGAAATGCTTTGGATGCTTAGAAAAATTATCCGCAATGTAGCTTTCGGAAGAAAGCACCGCTTTATAAGTACGTGTCAGAACAGTTCCGCTAAAGATAATATTATCCACGGCAATGATGCCGTTTTTTAACAATTTTTGGAGCGAAACCCTTACTGTATTGATATTTAAGGATGGATTAAGCTCTATAATGTCGGTAGCTGATAATGATTTGTCACTGTTCCATAAAACTTTTAGGATGTCTAACTGATTCGTTGTAATTTTTGTTTTCATATACTAACTCCATATTAATTTGTTTATATAGGGCAGAAGCCCTTGCAGCCTAATAACTATTTGATAACTTGAATGGATATATTCTATGTTCAATATTCTATCTCAATTTATCTCTTGACATCTATTATACCACAAAATGACAAAAAGGCAAGAAAAAAATATTGCTCATAAGAAAATCAGTCAGTTATAATGCATTATGACATGGTGTTGGATAGTTGCAGAAGCATATGAAAGCGGATACAATAAAAAAATAATTCAAGATTAAAATTTTCTTGACGAACGGTGTCGCAAGGTGTAATATACTAAAAAATGATGAAAGGTATGTCTTATCAGGGATTAGAAGTCAAGATAAGCATAAATTAATGTATATGAAAAAAATTATTATACCAATCGTACTGGCACTTGTATTAATCATAGCACGCAGTGGAATTGCAGGTTCTGTATATATGTTCATCTCCGGGCAAAATAATGTATTGTCTCTTAATGTTGAAAAGGAATATGATGTCAGTAAGGCGCCGATGGGGGAACTGTATCCAGTGCTCTCTGTGCAGGGGACAAAAGATAGTGATTTATATATGTTTATTTCTTCTGGAAAAATTGCGGATATTAATGAAACAGAAGATTTAGCGAAAAATTATGCAATACTTTCACAAGAAATAGAAGCAGACGAGGAAGTTTCTGCCTGGTGGGAGGGTGAAGGAGATACATATAGTATATACGTGCGTTCCATCTGGCATGGTATTGTACTGGAGCAGAAGAAAATAATATTTACGCAAGAAAAGGATACTTTATATAAAACAGAAATTAGGAATGTTTTGCTTTTTTATAAAGATATTTCTTTAATGATTGGGATATTGGTATTGCTTATTAGTATATTGTTTTGTTTATATTTTATTGTCAGGAACAGAAAATAGTTGAGGCTGTGTTACTAAAAAGCCGGTGGATTCTAGAGTGTGTTTGAAAATTTATTTTGAGAGCAGGGGGAACATTATGAAGAAAGGTATCGTTGTTTTTGTAATATGTATTTTTTCCTTTTTTACTTGTTTTGGATGTGAAAAAAAGACTGAAAAGCAACCGGCCGGAGAGGATGGATTGGTGACGATGAGCGCTGTGTTAACCGAAGACAATAGTACTACTTTAGTGTGTACTATTTTCAATAAAACAAAAAAAGACATTGTGATTGGTGAAGAGTATTCTCTGCAGGTTTTAAAGGACAAAACCTTTGTCGATGTGCCATTATTACCTGAAGCCGGAGCATTTAACTTACTTAGCAGAGACATTTTATCGGGAGATGAATATAGTTATAGAGCATATATAGAGCATAATTATGGAGATTTAGAGGCAGGCCGTTACAGAATAGTAAAAGAGTATGTAAACAAGGAGAAAGGCAGCCGAGAAAAAGTAAATGCCAGTAAAGAGACCGTTTCGGCTGAGTTTGACTTACCTTAATATTAGAATAAATCCACCTGCTATGTGGGTGGTGCAGCATGTGTTTCTGGCAAAAATTTTTTCTATTGTGGGCGGGAAGCGCAGCAATTATCTGGGATTGTCGCTATGATATATCCAGCGTTGGGGTTATATTTACAAGTGATATGAAGTTTTATTCTTACGAAGGCAAAGTGTTTTATTCTCGCGTATGCAACGAGCCAAGTGCAAAGGAACTGAAAGTTCCTTTGCACTTGGCGACTGCGCGCGGGTCAAATACCCCGCCCCTCTGGGGCGAACAGGCTAAAGAGAAGCTAAGTCATGCCCCGTTGCTCTGCTGCGGGGTATTTGACTTTTGTAGTTGGAAAATAAGTTTTTTATAATGTAATTGTGTGGGGAGGGGAGCATGAATATACTAAAAGTGAAAAAGTTAACCGAAATAATATTTGTATGCCTGATTTTGACAGGCTGTAGTAAAAGCCTGCCAGACACTTATCAGGAGGGCAGCGATTACCAGTATATGGAAAAGCAGTCATTTTATGCATTTCATCAGGCGGGGAAGAAAGCACATTATTTTTCGCATGATCACTATATTTATTATATGGATAAAGAAAAAAGGGAACTTCTTCCGCTTTGTGGGAAGGCGGACTGCCTGCATGACAAAGAAACTGATTTGGAGAAGATACAGGCCTGTAATGCATATATGAAGGCAGAAGATTCAAGTATGGGAATTGCATATTGCAATGGGTATTTGTATTATATAGAAGATTTTTCAGAAAAGCCTGCGTTATACCGTTTGTCGGAAGATGGGACAAAGAAGGAACAAGTCTATGAGTGGGAAGGGAATATTGGGATTGAGCAATGGATCACCCACAGGGATGTCCTTTATTATGCAGAGCATTGTTATCTGAAAGGGGAAAACGGGACGAAGGAACGGTATGCCATGAAGGCTCTTTCTCTGGCAGGAAATGTGAAGAAACCAGAGACAGTAATGAAGGTGGATGAAAACTTGACTGTGTTTTCAGTGGCCCATCCGGAGGCATATGGAAATTATTTATATTTTCAGGTTCATGCCCAGAAAGAAGCAGAAGAAGAGGTTACAGATGACAATTATTTAAAATATCAGTATATGAAAACTTTTATTTATGATATAAATGGAAAAAAAGTTAAAGAACTTACCCTTCCTGCTATGGGAAAAGATGAGGCTGTCCAAGGGGTGGCGTTTTGGCAGGGGAAAATACTTTTTACCCCATATAACCCGCATCTGGAGTTTTTAGATCCAGTAAAATGGTATGTTGCAGATTTGGATGGCTCGAATATAGAAGTATTTATGGAAAACATTGGACAGGGCCTGCTGTTTCTCAGTGATGGAAAATATTTGTATTTGTCCAATCTTAATATGGTATCAAGAGGATATGACAAGGGGGAGGGAACTTATAAAATATATGATAAGGATTTAAATCTGGTAGATACTGTTAAAGTACCGTTTAAATCTTCATTTGGGGATATAGCAGTTGGAACATCAAAAGATATGTATTTCAATTATGTAAAAGAGAAATCTGATAAAGAAGCAGAGGAAGGAAAAAACGGAGAAGGGGAAGAATGGGGTGTTTCCTATTGGGACAAAAGCAAGATTGGGAGTTACCATGGAGATGCTTTTGAAATGACAGATATAAAGTATGAAGGATAAGAGGGTATATAAATTCCCGGCATCATTAAGAAAAATATACTCAACGTTTTTCCTTTCCTAAATTTTATCTGATGCACAAAATTCGTTCGATATTTAATCGCCTTAGTAATAATTTGTTTTAAAAGGACAAAGGTTCTTGCGGTCTAATTATTTGGTAATTTTAACCCGGTTTTCCTCTTGATATTTACATACTACAAAATGGTAAAAAGATAAATGAAAAATATTATCTATAAGAAAAGTTTTCGGAAATAAATTATTATTATAAAATTTATGATAGTTGTAGAGATATTTAAAAGAATATGCAATAAAAAAATAATTCGAGATTAAAATTTTCTTGACGAATAGTGTCATAAGGTGTATTATACTAAAAAAATGGCAAAAGGCTGCTAATAAGTTCAGCCTGCTTTGAGAGGGAGGTGAGAGAATGTATTACAGGGAAGATAATGGATGTGTTTACAGAGAAGAGATTGTAAAAAAGGGCACCGCCTGCGCTGGTGCGCTAACAAGAATTGCAAAGCAATTCTTGTTGGAAACAATATGTTATAGCGTGATTTCCTATAATTAAAAAGCGTTCTTTTCAAACAAAAGATGAGATTTGTGAAAAGAACGCCGAACAATAAGCATTAGTACTATAACACATTGAATTAGAATTTTCAAGAAAATGAATATGGAGGGATAAAAATGTATAAGAAGATGATAAAAAATGCAGCAGGAGTTATACTTAGCCTTTCGTTGGCTATAGCAAGCTGTGGGATGACAGTTAATGCGCAGGAAAGTAAGGATAAACCGTCAGTAACATCCAATTCTTTAAATGCGGGTGGAAGAGTATCGAAAAATCAAAGTGGAGCAACCGCGACAACTACCTTTTCTCGTCCTGGAAATATAAGAGCAAAAGCAATTGTTTATTATAGGCTTGGGGAAGACGATTATCATTCTGAAGATGTCAAAACAAATAATGCAGGTGGTACAACTGCTTTTGCAGAGAAAAAAGTTAGTAATGCAAATGTAGTTGGTGCTAAAGGAGAACATAGAGTAGTGTATGGAGATATTATTTGGAATGATGAAACACATATTGGATTGACACTTCCTAATTCGAAATTAAAATAATTGGGAAATTCAGTAATTGTGTTTTTGGTGAAAAAGAAGATTAGAGACATCTAAAGGCATATATGGATACAGGAAAATTAGAAACTTTTTAATTTTGGGAAGTATTCCCTGTATCCATATATTAGATTTAGAAGTCCTAAAGGAGGGAGTATGGGGAAGATAAAGTGGTATAAAGGTATTTTAATGATTTTATTTTGTCTTTTCTTAACAGGGTGTGGGAAGGTTTTGCCGGATACTTACCAGGAGGGCAGCGATTATCAGTATATGGAAAATTATGTATTCATAGCCTGGCACCAGCAAGGGGAAGGGGTACAGTATTTTGCAAGGAATCATTTTATTTATTATCTGGATAAAAATGGTGCACTCCTTCCGCTTTGTGGAAAGGCAGACTGTATGCATGATAAAGAAACAGATGCAAAAAGGGTGCAGGCTTGTAATGCCCACATGGTAAGAAATGCAATTGATACAGGCATAGCATACAGCAATGGATATCTTTATTATGTGGATGAAGATGCTAGGTACACTTTATATCGTGTGTCTGCGGATGGGATGAAAAAGGAAGAGGTATACCAGTGGGAAGAAAATACTGGGGTTGAGCAGTGGATAGTACATAGGGGTGTATTTTATTATGCAGAGCATGTGTATCTTTCGGAAAAAGAGGGGGTAGAGGAACAGTTTTCATTGAAGGCGCTTTCTTTAACCGAAAGGGTTAAGAAACCTAAAACGGTGTTTACAGCAGATAAAGGGATGGATGTATTGACAATAGCCCATCCAAATGCATATGGAAATTATATTTATTTTCAGATACATGCCCAGAAAAAGCATGGGGAAGAGGAAGATGGGAAGGATGGAGAATATAAATCTCTCTATTTTAGGACTTTCATATATGACTTGAGACAGGAAAAGCTTAGTGAGCTGGCCCTTTCTGATACAGAAAAAGATAGTGTTATTATCCAGGGAGTGGTGTTTTGGCAGGATAAGATACTTTTTGCCCCATATGACCTGGAGAAAGATGAATTAGAACCAAGGACATGGTATATGGCAGATCTAGATGGAACCCATAAAAAAGTGTTTATGGAGAGAGTTGAACAGGGCATGAAGTTTTTTAGCGATGGAAAATATCTTTACTTGTCAAACCTGAATTTAGTACAGAGTGGGAAAGAAAAAGGGAATGGGAAATATAAGATATATGATAAGGATTTAAAGATGGTGGATTCTGTTACACTTCCATTTGATATGGCATATGGCGCCCCGGCAATTGGGGATTCCAAGCGTATGTATATGCTATATGAAAAAGAGCTGGAAGATGATAAGGGGGAAGAAACAGAAAATGAAGAAGTTGAATGGGGTGTTTCCTATTGGGACAAAAGCAAGATTGGGAGTTACTATGGAGATGCTTTTGAAATGACAGATATAAAGTATGAAGGATAGGGAAGATATAGATACCCAGTGCTGTTAAGAAAAAAGCAAAAGAGAGGGCATAGTGGCGGTATAGTAAGTCCTTTGAAAAAACAGAAAGGCAGAAGGATATGAAATATGACAGGGTGATAATGTTATTATTATTATGCCTGATGCTGACAGGCTGCAGTAAAAGCCTGCCGGATACTTATCAGGAGGGCAGTGACTATCAATATATGGAGAGACATGCATTTTCTGCATACCATCAGACAGGGGAAAAGGCACATTATTTTGCGTATGGGCATTATATTTACTATATGGATAAGGAAGAAAAGGTACTTCTTCCACTCTGTGGGAAAGCAGATTGCCTGCACGACCGGGAAACTGATTTTGAAAAAATACAGGAGTGCAATGCATATATGGAGACGGAATCAGTTGATACAGGGATTTCATATTACAGCGGGGATTTGTACTATGTAGAAAAAATACTGGGTGGCGAAGATATTTTATATCGGATATCTGCGGATGGGACAAAAAAGGAGCAGGTTTATCAATGGGAAAAGGATATTGAGGTTGAGGAATGGATCATCCACAGGGGCGTTCTTTATTATGCAGAGCATAAGTATTTGTCAGAAAAAGACGGGACGGCAGAGCGGTATGCTTTAAAAGCGCTTTCTTTGTCAGGCAATGTAAAGAATCCGAAGACAATCCATACTGTAGATGAAGATATGAATGTTATGACGTTGGGTGATATACAGGCGTATGGAAATTTTTTATATTTCCAGGTTCATGCCTATGAGAAGTCAGAGGAAGAGATTACAGATGATAATTATCTGAAATACCAATATTTAAAGACATTTGTTTATGATATGAAAAAAGATGAAACCAGAGAGCTTACTCTTCCTGACACGGAAAAAGATGATATTATCCAAGGGGTGGTTTTTTGGCAGGGGAGGATACTGGTTGGGCCGTATAAGCCTCATGTAGATTATATGAAGCCTGCGCCATGGTATATTGCAGATTTGGATGGTTCTAATGCAGAATTGTTTATGGAAGATGTTGGGCAGGGACTGATGTTTTATAGTGATGGGAAATATCTGTATCTGTCGAATATTAATATGGTATGGAGAGGACATGACAAAAGCGAAGAATGTTATAAAATATATGATAAGGATTTAAATCTGGTAGATACGGTTAAACTGCCATTTAAACCTCCGTTTGGGGATGTTTCGATTGGGACACCGGAATATATGTTTCTTAATTATGAAAAAACGAAATCCGGAAAAAAAGAAGAAGATGAGGGGGAAGGGACATCGGAAAAGGAAGAAAAAGAGGAGTGGGGCGTAATGTATTGGGATAAGAGTAAAATTGGCAGTTACCATGGCGATGCTTTTGAGATGACACATATTAAATATGAAGGGTAAGAGATATATAAATTCCTAGTACATCGTTCAATTAATTTCTCATAGTTTCACGCAGGATATTTTTTTGAGAGGATACACTAAAAAACGTAGTTCTACGCTCCGCTTCGGTCCTTGCTAAACAAGCGCCACTGGCGCTTAGCAACGTAGCGGGCTACGCTGAGGATTTTTAGTGTATGCTATCAGGAAAATAGATAAGTCAAACTATGTGTTAATTATTGAACGATGTACTAGTACCATTAAGGAAAATACAAAAGAGAAAGTATAAGGGCGGTATAGTCAGCCCTTTGGAAAGACAGCGAGGTGGGATGATATGAAATATAGCAGGATGATTTTGTTGGTACTAATGTGCCTGACTCTGACAGGCTGCAGTAAAAGCCTGCCAGATACCTATCAGGAGGGCAGCGATTATCAATATATGGAAAAAAAGACATTTAGTGCATTTCATCAGACAGGGGAAGATGTACATTATTTTGCGCATGGCCATTATATTTATTATATGGATGAAGAAAGTAAAATAATTCTACCGCTCTGTGGGAAGGCAGACTGCCTGCATGATAAAGAAACTGATTCTGAAAAGAAACAAAATTGTAATGCTTATATGGAAACGGAGTCAACCGATACGGGGATTGCATATTGTAATGGATCTCTTTACTATGTAGAATTACCGGCTTTTTCTTCTCCTGTTCTGTATCGTTTATCGGCAGACGGGACGAAAAAGGAACAGATGTATCAATGGGCGGATAATGTCAGGATTGAGCAATGGATTGTACATAGGGATGTTTTATATTATGTGGAACATATTTATTTGTCTGAGGAAGATAAGACGGCAGAGCGGTATGCGGTGAAGTCGCTTTCTCTGACGGGAAAAATGAAGAAGCCGGGTACAATATATAAAGTAGATGAGGATCTGGATGTTTTTACGGTGGCCCATCCACAGGCATATGGAAATTTTTTATATTTCCAGGTTTATGCCCAGAAAAAAGCAGAGGAAGAGATTACACAGGAAAATTATATAAAATATCAATATTTAAAAACTTTTATTTATAATATGGAGAAGCAAGAGGTGAGGGAGCTTACCCTTGAGGACATGGGAAAAGACGATGTTATCCAGGGAGTTACTTTCTGGCAGGGAAAGGTGATTTTTCATCCATATAAACATGAGATTGATTATATGGAACCAGTTACATGGTATATTGCAGATTTAGATGGAACAAATGCAGAGGTATTTATGGAAGGGGTTGGACAAGGTTTAGCCTTTCTTAGTGATGGAAAATATCTGTATCTGTCGAATATTAATATGGTATACCAAGGCCATGATAAAGGAAAGAGAACTTATAAAATATACGATAAAAATTTGAAATTGGTAGATACAGTCAAATTGCCTGTTGAACCAATTGCTGATATAGCAATTGGAACGCCGGAATTTATGTATATTTTGGAGGGGACGGGGAATGGAGAAAAAGCGCCGGAGGATGAAACAGAGACAAAAGAAGGGCAGGAAGAAACCGAATGGGGAGTGTCCTATTGGGATAAAAGTAAGATTGGAAGTTACCAGGGGGATACTTTTGAATTGACAGATATTAAATATGAAGGATAGGGAAGATGGGCGTATTAAAATTTGAGTGGATAAAATTAGGGAAAAAGAAATTATTTTTGGTATTTTCTTTTCTTCTTTTGGCAGCGAATCTGCTGACGGTATATGCATATGAGAAGTACACGGACCGTTTTTTCTATGGCTATGAGCAGCGGGAAAAGTATGAAGCTTATTTGGATGGGGATGAAACGGCAGATATTGATGATTACTATAAGTGGAAAAAGGAAAACCAGGAAAAATATATGGCTTCTTATCCAGAATTTATCGATGGGATGGAAGGGCGTGCAAAACGGCTGCAGGGTACGTCATTTTACCAGGATAAGGAAGGGTATGCATATCGGAATTTGGTAAAAAGCTGCAGGGATTTCAAAAAATTTTCCGGCATTTCTTTAGAAGCTGGCAGAAGCTTTGGGCTGGAGGCGTTTGCACAATACAATGGAAATGTGCTGTTTGTATTGGTTTTTCTTGCTGTCCTTACCTATTATGTCCTTTTTTACGAAAGGGATATGAGCCTTTTGCTCTTGTTAAAGGGAAGCAGGAAAGGGCATACGCCGCTTGCCGCTGCAAAGCTGTCTGTTATGGTGTTTGGGGCAGTCTTTTATACGGTGCTGTCTGAGGGGAGTGTAATTTTACTTTTAGGCCGGATGTATGGTTATGGAAATTTAGGGCGGGCAGTCCAGTCGTTATCGATCTTCCGCAATTGTGCATTTTCGCTGACGGCTGGGGAAATGCTTCTTTTGGCTGTTTTCGTCCGTGTTTTGACAGCGGTGGTATTTGCCTGCCTGATGTTTTGCATTGGGATGTTTTTTAAAAATGAGTTTGCAGCGGCGGCATTGGCTGCGGTTATACTTGGGCTGGAACGGTTTTTTAGCCAGGCATTTTCTACCAGTGGTTCTTTTGGCGGGATAAAATGTGTGAACCCATTTTATTGCTGGGATTTAAAACAGCTTTTGGGAGAATATTATAACCTGAATATTTTTGGGCATCCGGCCGGAAAGATTTTATGTGCTGCTGTCGTGGCAGGTGTTTTACTGCCAGTCCTATGCGTGATTGGAGTCCTGGCATTTAACAATACGTGCCAGGTAAGGACAGAGGGGCGGGCTGAGGTTTTCCTACAGTGGTTCCGTAAAAAGACGGGTTTTATGGGGAAACGCCTTGGGCTGCTTTATTACGAATTTTATAAGATGTTAATACAGCAAAAGAAAGGGATTGTGTTAGTGATTCTGTTTCTCTGGGGGATTTATGAAATCCAGGGAGTCTTTGCGCAGGAATATTATGCAACGGCAAGGGAGGCTTCCTATCACTATTATATTGGGAAGCTTCAGGGGCTGGTGACGGAAGAAACATTTGCATTTATGGAGGAGGAAGAGGCTTCTTTGCAGGCAATGCGGGAGGAACTGGCGCAGGCTGATGGGGATGAAACGAGAAGCATCATGATCATGGCAGAACTGGAACGTTATGAAGAGGGATTTTCTTTGGTTCAGGATCAGCTTGAAATGCTGCAGGAGAGGGAAGGGGATATAAAGGATAAATATCTTCTGGACGAAATGGCCTATGCAGATTTGTGGAAAGACACAAAGACAGATATTTTTTTGTGGTTTTTGGGGGCTGCTACAGTTTTATATTTTATCAGCGGAATTTATACACTGGATGAAAAAAAGAAAATGCAAAACCTGCTTCGCTCGACACGGAATGGGAGGAAGCGTCTGAATAGAAGCAGGAACTGCTGTGCAGTATTATGTACAACGGCTTTGTTTCTGGTTATGGAACTTCCACTTTTTCTGCGGTATGCTAAAATTGATGGTTTTGCTACGGCAGACCAAAAACTTTGTGATATTACAAACGCAGTATTTTCCGGCAGCATGCCATTGGGATTTATGGTTGCAATGGCTTTTTTGTTAAAGGCTGCCAGTTTTTTGGCTGTGTGTTTTGCAGGGATAAAATTGTCAAAGGCTGTAAAAGGGGAACTGCCGGCGATTTTTGCAGGCGTTGGGTGCGCAGGTGCAGCTGCTATGATAGCGTACCATTTTGGATGGGATTTTAATATGTTCCTGATACATTTGCTTTAGTTTTTATGGTGTTCTGGAAATTTAAACAGAAGGGTGGTTTACAAATGGAACTTTTGCTGGAAGGGGTTAAAAAGAGTTATAATAAAGGGAAAACTTATGCAGTAAAGGATTTTAGCGTCTGCTTTACGCCTGGGGTTTATGGGCTGCTTGGGCCAAATGGGGCTGGAAAAAGCACGCTGATGAATATGATTACAGAAAATCTGGAGCCGGACAGCGGAAAAATCCTGCTGGATGGAACAGAGATTAAAAAGCTGGGTGCAGATTACCGTGGGCTGCTTGGGTATATGCCCCAGCAGCAAGGGGTTTATGAGGATTTTACAGGAGAAAAATTCCTCTGGTATATGGCGGCTTTAAAAGGGCTGAAGAAAATGGAGGCAAAAGAGGCAGTTGAGGAGCTTTTGGCTGTGGTAAACCTGGCGCAGGACAGGCATAAGAAGCTAAAGCATTATTCCGGAGGGATGAAACAGCGTATTTTGATTGCCCAGGCGCTGCTAAATAACCCTGGGATTTTAGTGATGGATGAACCGACCGCCGGCCTTGACCCAAAAGAACGCATCCGCATCAGGAATTTTATCAGCGAAATATCTAAGGATAAAATTGTGATACTGGCAACGCATGTGGTTTCTGATGTAGAGTATATTTCAAAAGAACTTCTTTTTATGAAGGCTGGTGAAGTAGTGGCGCAGGGTACGCCGCAAAAACTGCTGGAAGATATGGAGGGCAGGGTTTATGAGGTGCTGGTAACACCAGAAGAGCAGCAGTATTACGAAAATGCAGATGTCAGGATTACAAATGTTATGCTGACGCCGGGAAAGACTGCGCTGCATATTGTATCAGATGCTTATCCGTCCTGTGGGGAGGTAAAAGAGGCGCGCCCGAACCTGGAAGATGTCTATCTGTACCTGATGGAACAGTAACGAAACGATGCCTGTGGAGCCGTTAAATCTTTGATATAATTTTTCTTCTTTTATGTAATAAAACATAATTTTTGGTACATGCTAATCTTGTAAATCTTTATATAGCAGACAGGAGGCAGTTATGGACCAGAAAGTAAATTTGCGTAAAGTAGCAGTGATAGGATGTGGTTTTGTCGGCTCCTCTTCAGCATTTTGCCTGATGCAGAGCGGGCTTTTTTCTGAGATGGTGCTTTTGGATGTAAATAAGGACAGGGCAGAAGGGGAAGCGCTTGATATTGCACATGGCGTTCCGCTTACGCGGCCGATGAAAATATATGCAGGGGATTACGATGATATTGTGGATGCCGCAATTATCGTAATTACGGCAGGCGCGAACCAAAAGCCGGGGGAGACAAGGCTGGATCTTGTGAAAAAGAATGTGGAAATTTTTAAAGCAATTATCCCGGAGATTGCTGACAGGCACTGCATGGGGATGTTATTAGTTGTATCAAACCCTGTGGATATCCTTACTTATGCCGCTTTGAAAATCAGTGGGTTTCCAAAGAGCCGGGTAATTGGTTCCGGAACAGTTTTAGATACTTCAAGGCTGAAACATTTGTTAGGGGAACATCTTGGCGTGGATAGCCGGAGTGTCCATGCGTTTATTATCGGTGAACATGGTGACAGTGAGATTGCAGCCTTTAGCAGCGCGAATGTTTCAGGCATCCCGGTGCATGAGTTTTGTGAGCTGCGCGGATTTTACCACCATGAAAAGGCAACAAAGGAATTTGCTGAAAAAGTGAAAAACAGCGCATATGTTATTATAGATAAGAAGCAGGCAACGTATTATGGAATCGCTATGGCAGTAAAGAGGATTTGTGAAGTAATCTTACGGGATGAAAAATCAATCCTCCCAATCTCAACATTAATGGAAGGGGCATACGGCATCCGGGATGTTGTGCTTAGCATGCCTTCGATTGTGGGGAAGGATGGGGTTGAAATGCAGGTTCCAATCGCTTTAAGCGAACAGGAACTAAAGAGCCTGCAGGAATCGGCTGATTTGCTGAAAGAGGTAATAGACGGGATTTCGTTTTAATATAATAGTTTCAGGGCATCAGTGCAGGCGGTGCCCTTTTTTGTGTGATAGGAAATTGCTGTAATTGTAGTGGCACGCCGACAAAAAGCGAAGCTTTTTGCTAGGGCACCAGCGCAGGCGGTGCCCTTTTTGGGGATTGGACACAGAGTGAACAATATCTTTTTTGTAACTTTGGCAATTTTTGTGAAATTTAGGCTGGTTTTTTCCTGGTTTGAGAGGTATAATGGGGACAATGGGAAAAGGCTGTTAAGCAGTGTCAGTACGATGGAGGGATGAAGTATGGATGCAGGTACGGGGATGAAGTGGAGAGAATTGCGTCAGATGCTGACTACAGCAGACAAGATTTTTGATATGGTTCGGTTAGTTGACCCAATGAAAATGTGTGAGGTGTCTTTATCAGAAGATGGCCGCCTTGTGGAAGTAGATGGAAATTGTTATGATTTTTGGAAGCATAATACAAAGTGCAGCAATTGTACCAGTTTGTGTTCGCTGAATTTAGGCTGTTCCGCTTCTAAAAATGAAAAAGTAGACGGCTGTTCTTACCATATGCTTTCTGAGTCGGTTGATTTGACAGATGGAAGCGGAAAGACATGGAAGCTTGTGATTGAGATGATTTCACAGACAGTTGGAGAAGCGGAAAGTCTGCAGAGCACGGTTTTGGTAGTGGATGATCAGGAAGTCTACCGGATGATTATTAAAGAAATCCTGCATGAGGAATATGTTGTGCTGGAGGCAGAAAATGGAAGGCAGGCGCTTGATATCCTGGCGGAGCATGAGGGACAGATTGCGGCGGTAATCCTGGATTTGATGATGCCTGAAATGGATGGGTATGAGGTGATGCGCCATATTTCCAGCGATGGGCGGCGCAGGAATATACCTGTTTTGGTGACGACTGGGGAAACAGACATTGAAAATGAGAGGAAATGCCTTGAAGCCGGGGCATGGGACTTTGTTGCGAAACCGATTAACAGGGATACTTTAAGGCTCAGGCTGAAAAATATTATTGGCAGAAGCCGTTTTGACTACCAAAAGCAGGAGCGCTATTTAGTAGAACATGACCAGCTTACAAGCCTGTACAGCAGGATTAAGCTGTTTGAACAGGCCAGGCGCATGATTGAGGCAAACCCGGAAAAACAATATGCATTTATCCGCATTGACCTGGACCGCTTTCATTTATACAATTCCTTTTTTGGAGAAAATGAAGGCGACAAGCTTTTAGTTTATTTTGCAAAGAAAATCAAGGATAATGCGGAAGTATTCCCGGAGGCCGTTTTTGGAAGGATTGAAGCTGATATTTTCGGGATTTGCTGCCCATACCAGGAGGAAAAAATTGCTGCAATGCGGGAAAACCTTTTGGTTGATTTGCAGAAATATAATGATACATATTATATGGAGCCTTCTATCGGGGTATATGTAATTGGCGACAGGCAGCTGCCGGTTGAAGAAATGTATGACCGGGCGTCTATGGCCGTAGAGCCATGCAAGCATAAATTTATGGCAGATGTTGGATACTATGATGAGCATATGACGAATAAACTCCGTGTGGAACAGGAATTGATGAATGAGGCGCAGAAAGCCTTAGATGAGGAACAGTTTGTCGTCTACCTGCAGCCAAAGACAAATCTCCGTACGGAAAAACACTATGGCGCGGAGGCTTTGGTGCGCTGGAAGCATCCTGATAAAGGGATGGTTTCCCCGGGAAAATTTATTCCTGTATTTGAAAGTAATGGTTTTATTGGAAGGCTTGATTTTTATATGTGGGAACATACCTGCAGGCTGCTGCATAAATGGATTGAAGAAGGGCTTGATCCGGCGCCGGTATCAGTTAATGTTTCCAGGGCAAATATGTATAATCCTAACCTGATTGAAAATCTTAAAGAATTGATTCAGAAATACAGCCTTCCGGCGAAGCTTCTTCAGTTAGAGCTGACGGAAAGTGCATTTATGGACGACCCGGATATGATGATTGCAAAGGTAAAGGAACTTCGTGAAAGTGGTTTTACTGTTTTGATGGATGATTTTGGGAGTGGCTATTCTTCTTTAAACACATTAAAAGACATACCCGTTGATATTTTAAAGGTAGATATGAAATTTCTGGGTACTGGAGATAAGGATGGAAGAAGCGAAAGGATTCTGGCTTCGGTAATCCAGATGGCAACATTGTTGGAATTAGCGGTTATTGTGGAGGGTGTGGAGACAAAGGAACAGAAAGACTTTTTGGAAAGCATCGGCTGCGATTATGTACAAGGGTTTTATTATGCGCGGCCAATGCCATGGCAGGAATATGAGGAAGGGCTCCGTAATTTAGACAGGCGGAGCAGCTGAGTCATCATCCGGATAGGTGAAGAATATGAGAATTGATAGAAAATCAATGCGTTTATATGCGGTAACGGATAGGGGATGGCTTAAAGGGGAAACTTTGTATGAACAGGTGGAGAAGGCGATAAAAGGCGGTGTGACTTTTGTCCAGATCCGGGAAAAGGAATTGGATAAAAGGGCTTTTTTATCAGAGGCACGGCAGATTAAGGCGCTTTGTGAGAAATACCGTGTCCCCTTCGTCGTGAACGACAGCGTTGAAATTGCGCTGGCTACAGATGCAGACGGCGTCCATGTGGGGCAGGAAGATATGGAAGCAAAGAATGTCAGGGAAAAACTGGGTGCAGATAAAATAGTAGGAGTGACGGCAAAAACGGTGGAACAGGCAATCCGGGCGCAGGAATGCGGGGCAGATTATTTGGGGGTAGGCGCTGTGTTTCCTTCACCTACTAAGAAAAATGCGGTTGGCATTACCCATGAGCAGTTAAGGGAAATCTGTGCTGCTATAACAATTCCGGTGGTGGCAATTGGAGGGATTACTTCACAAAACATTCTGCAGTTAAGCAATACGGGGATAGAGGGGGTGGCTGTAATCAGCGGAATTTTTGCGCAGGATGATATCATGGCTGCTGCGGCAGAACTTAGAAGGCAGGCAGAGGAGATTGTAGATGGGAGATAAGAGGTTAAAATCGGTACTTACAATAGCAGGGAGCGATAGCAGCGGCGGCGCCGGAATCCAGGCTGACTTAAAAACAATGCTGGCCAATGGGGTTTATGGCATGAGCGCTGTGACAGCTTTGACGGCCCAGAATACAATAGGGGTAGAGGCAGTTATGGAAGTCTTTCCAGAATTTCTGGAAAAACAGCTGGACTGCGTATTTTCTGACATTTTTCCCGATGCTGTGAAAATAGGTATGGTATCAGGGGCTGCCCTGATTGAAGTGATTGCAAAAAGCCTTAAAAAGTACAAGGCAGGGAATGTTGTATTAGACCCGGTTATGGTGTCAACAAGCGGCTCTAAGCTTTTAAGGGAGGATTCTGTGGAGGCGTTGAAGGAGAAACTGCTTCCTCTGGCGGAGGTGGTTACGCCAAATATCCCAGAAGCTAAGATTTTGTCGGGAATGGAAATTAAGTCAGAAAAAGATATGGAAGCTGCGGCAGAAAAGATAGGGAGGGATTATGGTTGTAGTGTATTGTTAAAAGGAGGGCACTCCCTGAATGATGCCAATGATTTTTTATGGCAGGATGGGAAGGCGGCATGGTTTTATGCGGAACGCATTGAAAACCCGAATACGCATGGGACGGGCTGTACGCTTTCGAGTGCAATTGCTTCAAATCTGGCAAAGGGAAAAAGCCTTGGGGAAGCAGTGGAGCTTGCAAAGCAGTACCTTTCGGGTGCGCTTGCAGATTTGCTGGATCTTGGGAGGGGAAGCGGCCCATTAAACCACGGATATAAGGGACTGTAAATAAAATAATTTATTCTCGCGTATGCAACGAGCCAAACGCAATGCTTGCAAGGAACTGAAAGTTCCTTTGCACTTGGCGACTGCGCGCGGGTCATTTGACTTACAGTCCCTGAGATAAATTCTGTATTGTGATGTTTTGCAGGGGCACCAGTTTAAGCGGTGCCCTTTTTGGGTTTTGGAGTTCTTTTTCTCCCTTCCAGAGTCCAGTTTAGTTTTTTTTTACATATTTTTCATTTAATGCTTTGTATCATAACACAAAAATATGATATGATAATGATAGCTGTTAGAGTTCCTAAAGAAAAGGAGAAATAAGATTGTTTGGGTATGTTCGGATTCGGAAACCGGAGCTAAAGGTAAAAGATTATGAGCTTTACCGTGGGTTTTACTGTGGGCTGTGTGGTGAACTAAAGCGGCAGTATGGCGTTTTGGGCAGCCTTACGCTGACGTATGACATGACATTTTTAATCCTTCTGCTTTCTTCGGTATATGACATACCAGTACGGCGAAAGCTGGAACGGTGCGTAGTACACCCGGCAAAAAAGCACTGGCGGCTTTATAATGAAGTCACAGAATATGCTGCTGATATGAATATCCTTTTATCTTATTATCATTGGAAAGATGACAGGGAAGACGCTTCCTCTAAAAAGGCTTGGCTTGGCATGAAGCTGTACCATAAAAAGTACAGGAAGGCAAAAAAGAAATATTATGCACAGGAAAAGGAAATTGTCCTGGCGCTGAATAGACTGTCAGAGATGGAAAGGCAGGGGGAACAGGATATCCTTAAACTGGCAGGATGCTTTGGGGAATTAATGGAGACGCTGTTTGACTATCGGCAGGATGTTTTTTCAGGATATTTGAGGGAGTTTGGATATTTTCTTGGAAGATTTATTTATATTATGGATGCATATGATGACCTTTTAAAGGACAGGGAAAACGGCAGCTTTAATCCTTTTTTAGCGGCTTCAGGGCAGGAAGGGTTTGAAGAGAAGGTTCAGGAATTGCTGCTTAATGAAATTGCAGCAGCAGGGAATGTTTTCCAAAAGCTTCCCTGTCTGGAATATGCAGATATTCTTGGAAATATACTATATGCAGGAATCTGGAACCGATATGACCAGATACAGGCAGAAAAGAAAGGTGAAATACAGGAGGGTAAAAAAGAATGACAGATCCATACCAGGTACTGGGAGTTAACCCAGGCGCAAGCGATGATGAGGTTAAAAGGGCATACAGGGAGATGAGCAGGAAATACCATCCGGATACTTATGCAAATAACCCGCTGTCTGATTTGGCAGAGGAAAAGTTTAAGGAAGTACAGGAGGCGTACCGCCAGATTATGGATATGCGTTCAGGAAAAGGGCAGGGCGGCCAGCAGGGGTATCAGGGCAGTCCATACCAGCAGGGCGGCTATCAGCAGGGTGGTTACCAGCAGGGATATCAGGGAAACCAGCAGCAGTACAACAGGCAGCAGTATCAGCAGTATGGAAATGGATATGGCCGGGACCCTTATGGGGGAAGCGGCTGTGGCACCGGAAATCTCTGTTGTGATTTGTGGTGTGCAGATACTTTGTGTGAATGCATGGGGGGTGATTTGTGCACATGCTTCTAAAATCAAAAGAAATCGCATTTGTTGGGATACTAATGGCAATTGGGGTGGTTCTGGTAACAGTTGGCGGTTATTTTGAGGGAAGCACATTATTTTTTCTGGCGGCAGCCTCTTATCTGGCAGGGATTGTGCAAAGAAACCTGTCAGTGGCTGCAGCGGCTGCATTTTTGGCAGGGACTACGCTTTTAAGCTTTTTTTTGGCGCCCCAGAAGCTATATTGTGCAACTTTCCTGGCTTTTGGCGTCTATGTTATACTAGCAGAATTTATTGAAAAAAATGGGAAAGGAAAGGGGAAAAAAGTATTTGCCTGGATCCTAAAGGGCGTTTTGTTTCATGGGCTATTATTTGCCGCTGTTTTCCTGGCGCAAAAGCTGTTTGGGCTAGAGGTTCTTTTTGGGGGAAAGCTTTTGTCCCTGCTGCAGGAATACCAGCTTTTATTTTGGGTTGTTGTCATTATCTGTGCAGAGGTTTTTTGGGTTGTTTTTGACAGGGCGTATTTTTATTTTCAGAACCGCTATGGCGGGCTGGTTTCAAGGATGCATTGACAATGCCTGGGAAATATGGCCTGCTATAAAAGACAGGGGGAGAATATGAAACAATTATCAGTAAAAAGAGAACATTTTTTTTGGAAAGAGATTAAAGAAATCTGTGCTGCGTCCCGTATAGAAGAAAGCAGGCAGTTTTGCCAGCATGGGATAACCAGTGTATACAGCCATTCGCTGCATGTCGCATATGAAAGCTGCCGTATAGCTGAAAATTTCCATCTGCAGGTAGATTATTACGCATTAATCAGAGGGGCCTTTTTACATGATTATTTTCTATACGACTGGCATGACAGGGGACATAAACACAAAAGGCCGCATGGTTTTTACCATCCTGGGGCGGCGCTTAAAAACGCTATGCAGGATTTTACTTTGTCGGAAATTGAACAGGATATCATTAAAAAGCATATGTTTCCGTTGACAGCCGTGCCGCCGGCATGTTTAGAGGCATGGATTGTATGCGTGGCAGATAAGTTTTGCTCAGCAAAGGAGACTGTGCAGCGGAGAAAGGAAGCGGTGTTATGAGCAGCAGATATTCATACAGGGATATGAAACGGGATTTGCGGAAGCTTTCCCAGAAGTACCAGGGGCTTATAAAGGTATTCTGGCTGACAAAGACGGCAGATGGGAACAGGGTTTATGGAATCCGCCTGGGAAATCCGGCTGCTTCTAAAAATGTGGTAATTCAGGCTTCTATGCATGGAAGGGAGTGGCTGAACACAGAGCTTCTAATCTGCATGGTAAAAAGATGCTGCAGGCGTTTCAGGATTGGGCGCTATCATGGAAAGGGATATCAGGAACTGTTTGGGGAAGTCTGTTTCTGGATTCTTCCAATGGTAAACCCGGATGGGGTGGCAGTCAGCCAGTATGGGGCAGAAGGCCTTAGGAGTTTACGTCTCCAGAAGTTAGTAAAGAAACTGGCCGGGAAGGAGGCAAAATTTTGGAAAGCAAATGCCAGGGGAGTTGATTTGAACCGAAATTACAGCACGGGCTTTGGGGCGTCATCGGCAAAACGCAGAGGGAGCGCAGAATATGCCGGAAAGACCCCTTTTTCAGAGAGGGAGACAAGGGCGCTTGTAAAGCTGGTTCTGAAAGTAAAGCCGCAGGCTGTCCTGAATTACCATGAAACGGGGCATCTGATTTATTATAAAAATGACAGCCGCCTTGTGCAGACAGTGCATGCTTTGACAGGCTACAGGCTTTGCAAAGAGGGGCAGGAGTGCAATGGGAACTTTGGCGACTGGCTGACAGAACGGGGGATTGACTGGTGTACTTTGGAAACCTGTGTAAAAGTGGCCCCGGTTTGCGAAAAACAGCTTTTCTATGAGTGGAAAAGGCACCGTGATATGCTTCCGGCAATTGCGGAAATGTTTTGTCAAGTGTAGACGAATAGAAATATTAGTGCTATAATACACAAAGTTACTATTTAATGGTAACGGTATAAATATGGAATTTGAAATAAGTGCGCATGCATAAGAATGAGGAGGAAATAAAATGGGTACTTTTGATGATGCAAATGTAGATAAGGATTTGCTAAGCCAGATTTTTGCGGATGAAGGTGATGATGCAGAAACAGATGCATTGCTGGATGAAATGTTAAAGGATGTGGAACGGGAAGCGTCCAGGAGGAGCGGGGAAGAAACGCCTGCTGCTGTACAGGAAGAGCCAGCTGCAGAGGAACCTGCAGCTGATACAGAGCCTGCTGCCGAAGAACCGGCTGCACAGGAAGAGCCTGCAGAACAGGTACCAGCAGAAGAGCCGCAGCCGGAAAAAGAAGAAGCTCCGACAACGATGCCTGCTTTTGAAACAAATACAGAAAATGATCCTATATTAAAAGAAGCAAAACAGATTATGGATGAAGAACGCAAAGGCGGGACGATTACAACGATTACTGCCGGCACAACGATTAAAGGCGGTATTTCTTCAGACGGTTCATTAGAGGTAATGGGTGTTATTACCGGAGATGTAGAATGCCAGGGGAAAGTTGCCATTGTTGGTACGGTTACCGGTAATGTAATTGCTTCCGAAATCTATGTCAGCTCAAAACGCCTGGAAGGCGGGTTAAGCAGTGAAGGTACTGTCAAAATTGGTGTCGGCACGATTATTATTGGCGATGTAGACGCTACTTCCGCCTATATTGCAGGCGCCGTAAAGGGTGATATTGATGTAAACGGCCATGTTATTGTGGATTCTACTGCAATTGTCCAGGGGAATATCAAAGCAAAATCCATCCAGGTAAATAATGGGGCTGTAGTAGATGGTTACTGCTCGTTGAATTATGCAGGCGTCAACCTGGAAGATTTCTTTGCAGGAACTAATGTAAACTAGGATGCCATGTTGATTTAAAACAGAGTATAGACAGAAAGGCATGGTAGTTGTATGGCGGCAAAATATAAGAGGATTTTACTGAAATTAAGCGGTGAAGCCCTGGCAGGGGAGAATAAAACAGGATTTGATGAGGAAACCTGTTTAAAGATAGCAAAGCAGGTAAAACAGCTTGCGGATGACGGCGTACAGGTAGGGGTTGTTACTGGCGGCGGCAATTTCTGGCGTGGGCGCAGCAGTGAAAATATTGACAGGACAAAGGCAGACCAAATCGGGATGTTAGCAACTGTTATGAATTGTATTTATGTTTCGGAGATTTTCCGTAGTGCTGGGATGAAAACAAGCATCCTGACACCGTTTGAATGTGGTTCTATGACAAAGGTTTTTTCTAAGGACCGTGCAAATAAATATTTTGAAAAGGGCATGGTGGTATTTTTTGCGGGAGGTACGGGGCATCCGTATTTTTCAACAGATACTACGACTGTGCTTCGGGCGGTTGAGATTGAGGCGGATATTATTTTGCTTGCAAAGTCGATTGACGGCGTTTATGATTCCGACCCTGCTGTGAATCCTGAAGCAAAGAAATTTGATGAAATTGCGATTGATGACATAATTAATAAACGTCTTGGAGTCATTGATTTGGCGGCGGCCGTCCTGGCAATGGAAAACCATATGCCAATGATGATTTTTGGGCTGGAGGAAAAGGACAGTATTATTAATACGGTACAGGGCGTAACGCAGGGAACTTTAGTTACATTGTAAAGGAGGACATAATGAACGCAGATTTTAATCAGTTTAAGGAGAAGATGGAGAAGTCGGTGGACAGCCTGGCGGGCGAATATTCGACAATCCGCGCAGGAAGGGCAAATCCTCATATTTTAGATAAAATTAGTGTAGATTATTATGGGCAGCCGTCAAGTTTACAGTCTGTAGCAAATATTTCTGTTGCAGAGGCACGTACCCTGATGATACAGCCATGGGAGGCAAGCCTGATTAAGGAAATTGAGAAAGCAATTTTAACGGCTGATTTAGGATTAACCCCAAATAACGACGGAAAAGTAATCCGTCTGACTTTTCCGGAACTTACAGAGGAACGCCGTAAGGAACTGGTAAAGGATGTTAAGAAAAAAGGGGAGGGCGCAAAAGTTGCCATCCGTAATATCCGCCGGGATGCGAATGATATGATTAAGAAGCAGCAAAAGGCGAATGAGATTTCTGAAGATGAGCAGAAGGATGCAGAAAGTGAAATCCAGAAGCTGACGGATCAGTATGTATCACAGGTTGACCAGATGATAGAAGAGAAATCAAAGGAAATTATGACAGTGTAAGGAATTGTGCAATCAGAGGGATAGATCATTTGGTCTGTCCCTATTTTGCAGAAGAAAAAATTGTGTGTTGTGGCGGGAAGCCGCAAAAATGCGGAAGGCTTTTGGATTGGAGAGAGGAAAATGCCTGAAAAAGAGAATGTACCGCGCCATGTGGCGATTATTTTAGATGGAAACGGGCGGTGGGCAAAAAAGAGGATGCTTCCAAGGAATGCAGGGCATGCGGCAGGAAGCAGGAATGTAGAAAAAATTTGTAAGGCTGCATGGGAAATGGGCATTGAATATGTGACGATGTATGCTTTTTCAACAGAAAACTGGTCGCGCCCGCAGTCGGAAGTGGATGCTTTGATGAAGCTTTTACATCAATATCTTTCAGACTGTTTAAAGACGAGTAAGAAAAATAATATGCAGGTCCGTGTGATTGGGGATATTACTAAGCTGGATATAGATTTGCAGGAGAGGATACGGGAACTGGAGGAATTTTCTGCACAAAATACAGGGCTGCATTTCCAGGTTGCCTTAAATTATGGAAGCAGGGATGAAATTGTAAGGGCTGTCAGGAAAATTGCTGCAGATGCAGTGGAAGGGAAGCTTGTACCAACAAAAATCCAGGAAGGGATGATTTCAGAATACCTGGATACTGCCGGAATCCCAGACCCGGATTTGATGATCCGTACCAGCGGCGAGCAGAGGCTTTCTAATTATCTGTTATGGCAGCTTGCTTATACGGAATTTTATTTTACCGATGTGCTTTGGCCGGATTTTGACAAGAAAGAGCTTGAGAAGGCAGTAGAATATTACCAGAAGCGTGACCGGCGTTTTGGAGGGGTAAGAAAATAAGGAACTTTAGAAAAATAAGTGATGCTAAGATGCGTCAGTTATTTTCCTAAAGTTCCTAAGAACAGCAGGCAGGAGGAGAAGATGTTTCGGACGAGATTAATAAGCGGGATTGTTTTGATGGCGATTGCCATTGCGCTGCTGGTATATGGCGGTTATCCTTTGTTCTGGGTGATTACGGGGATTTCTGTTATCGGTCTTTTTGAATTATACCGTGCGGTGGGGATGGAAAAAACAATTCCAGCGATTGCAGGGTATTTGTCAGGGATTGTTACAGATATCCTGATTTTAGATGATGCATATAATTTATTAGTGATGTGGCTGATTTTGACATTCATGGTGATGATGGCATGTTATGTCATTGCGTTTCCGGCTTTTGATTCTGAGCAGGTTACCATGCTGTTTTTTGGGATATTTTATGTGACAGTGATGATGTCGTTTGTTTTTAAGGTCCGTTTTGTGGAAAATGGGATTTTATTTGTATGGCTGATTTTTATTGGCGCATGGGGCTCTGATACTTTTGCGTATTGTGTCGGAAAGCTTTGCGGGAAGCATAAGCTCCCTTCCAAGCTTAGCCCAAATAAGACAGTGGAAGGCTGTGCTGGAGGGATTGCCGGCGCTGCTTTGCTTGGTTTTCTGTTTGCCCTTATCTTTTTTAAAGATACTGGATACTGGTGGAAATTTGCATTGATTGGCGGGGTGTCTTCTGTGATTTCACAGATTGGGGACCTGACGGCGTCGGCGATTAAGAGAAACCATGACATTAAGGATTATGGGAAGCTGATTCCGGGGCATGGCGGCATTCTAGACCGTTTTGACAGCATTATTTTTATTGCGCCGGTTGTCTATTATCTTGTGACGTTCCTAAAGCTGTAAGGGAGGATTCGTTACTATTTATGGGCGGTTTTCTTAAAAAATGGATGTGAACCGCAGCAGATGGCAGGAAATTTTTGAAATGAGGGATAAAATGAAAAATATCATGCTTCTTGGCTCGACCGGCTCGATTGGCATGCAGACTTTAGAGGTGGTCCGTGCAAATGAGGATATGAAAGTGGTTTCCTTAGCGGCATTCCAAAGTATTGATTTGCTGGAAAAGCAGATTCTTGAGTTTGAACCGGAAGTGGCATGCGTTTACAAAGAAGAGAAGGCGCTGGAATTAAAGAAGCGGCTGAAAGGGCGCAGTAAGGTTACCGTGCTTTCCGGCATGGAAGGGCTTTCTGCCTGTGCGACAGTGCCTTCCGGAGACATTGCCGTTGCGGCAGTTGTCGGGATGATTGGCATCCGTCCGGTGATTGAAGCGGTTAAAGCAAAGAAGGATATTGCGTTTGCTAACAAGGAAACGCTTGTAACGGCAGGGCATCTTATTATGCCGTTAGTAAAAAAGATGGGAGTAAAACTGCTTCCTGTTGACAGTGAGCATTCCGCGATTTTCCAGTGCCTGCAGGGGGCGCGCCATAAAGAGGTTTCAAAACTAATCCTGACGGCTTCTGGAGGCCCGTTCCGTGGGAAAAAAAGAGAGGAACTAAAGTCAGTGACGCTGCAGGATGCGCTGAACCATCCGAATTGGTCGATGGGGAAGAAGATTACAATTGATTCTTCTACAATGGTGAATAAAGGTTTGGAAGTGATTGAGGCGAGGTGGCTGTTTGATATTGGGTTTGACCGGATTCAGGTTGTGCTGCAGCCGCAGAGCATTATCCATTCTATGGTGGAATTTTGCGACGGCGCAGTGATGGCACAGCTTGGCACGCCGGATATGCGCCTTCCAATCCAGTATGCACTATGTTATCCGGAACGGAGGCAGTGCATGGGGGAGCGCCTTGATTTTACAAAGCTTTCTGCCATTACATTTGAACAGCCGGACAAAGAGACATTCCGAAGCCTTGTGCTCGCGTATGAAGCTGGGAAAACGGGCGGAAGCATGCCGACGGTGTTAAATGCTGCAAATGAAAAGGCTGTGTCATTGTTTTTGCAGGAAAAGATTCCATACCTTGCGATGGCGGAGTTGATTGAAGACGCTATGGAGGCACATACCGTGCTGCCAAACCCATCTTTGGAAGAGATATTGGAGTGTGAACAGGAAGTGTACCGTTATATTGACGGAAAATATCAATAGAAGAGAGAATTGAGGTAGTATATGAATATTATAGTTGCATTGTTAATCTTTACTGTAATTGTAGTGGCCCATGAATTAGGGCATTTTCTGCTTGCAAAGAAGAATGGGGTCGGCGTCCCGGAGTTTTCTGTGGGGATGGGGCCAAGGATTATTACAGTCGCAAAGGCAGAAAAGAGATGGATTGTAAAGTTTTTCTGTTCCCAGAAGCTGATGGAGGAAAATGAGGACTGGAAAGATGTGACAAAATATTCCTGGAAGCTTTTGCCGATTGGCGGTTCCTGTGCGATGGTTGGGGAAGATGAGGAGAATGATTCCCCGGATTCGTTTAACAGCAAGGGAGTGTGGGCACGGTTTTCGATCGTGGCCGCCGGGCCTGTTTTCAATTTTGTTTTTGCTTTTATCTGTTCCATTATCATTATAGCAAATTCAGGGATAGATTACCCGCTGGTGCAGTCCGTCTACAGCGGGCAGCCGGCACAGTCCGCCGGCATTGAAACCGGGGATATGGTAAAAAAAATCAACGGGCACAAAATTTCGATTGGACGCGAGGTAGAAACATATGTCCAGCTCCATCCATTGACAGGAGAAGAGGTAGAAGTTGTGCTGGAGCGGGATGGGAAAGAAAAAACAGTGTCCATAAATCCTAATTATAAAACATACCTGTTTGGTTTTTCTTACACTGCAAATAAAACGGACAGTACAAAGCTTTCCGCAATTACAGAGGGGAAGCCGTTTGAAAAGGCCGGGATTAAGGCGGGCGATAAGATTGTCCGTGTCAACGGCACAGAGGTTTCTAATGGCGAAGAATTGAAGAATGTTATGGAAGAAAACAGTTCCGATGGGAAGGAAATCCTTTTTGCCATTGAACGGGATGGGGAAGTAAAAGAGTATAAGATTACGCCAGAGCCTTATGAAACAAAAACATTGGGATTTTATGCTGCCGGAAATGTGAAGGGGGAGAATGCGTTCCAGGTACTAAAGTATAGCCTGGTAGAGGTGAAGTACTGGATTGAGACGACGGTTGCAAGCCTGGGGCAGTTAATTACCGGGAAAATCAGCACAAAAGAGCTTTCCGGCCCGGTGGGCATCGTAGATACGGTTGGTACGGTAATAGACCAAAGCAGCAGTTATGGGATGGGGGTTGTTGTTTTAAATATGCTTATCATGTCGGTGCTTTTAAGTGCAAACTTAGGGGTAATGAATCTGCTGCCGCTTCCGGCCCTGGACGGCGGAAGGCTTGTGTTTATCCTGATTGAGGCAGTCCGTGGGAAGCCGGTCAGCAGGGATAAGGAAGGGTATGTGCATTTTGCAGGGTTTATCCTTTTGATGCTTTTAATGGTATTTGTAATGTATAATGATATTGTCAGGATTTTGCATTAGAATGTGTTAAAAGTTATCGTTTTATAGTAACGTATAAAGGCAGTTGGAGCGTTTTAGGACAGGAAAATCGGAGGCAGGAAAATGTTTAGTGCGATGGCAGAGAAAAAAGCGCATAGGAGCTTTACAAAAGAAATACAAATTGGAAATTGTAAGATTGGCGGCGGTAATCCGGTGGCAATCCAGTCTATGACAAATACGAAAACAGAAGATGTGAAAACAACGGTGGAACAGATTCTGGAGCTTGAAGAAGCGGGCTGCGATATTATCCGCTGCGCTGTCCCAACGATGGCGGCTGCAAAAGCCCTTTCTAAGATTAAAAAGGAAATCCATATCCCTTTGGTTGCGGACATCCATTTTGATTACCGCCTTGCAGTTGCTTCCATAGAGCATGGGGCGGATAAAATTCGGATTAATCCCGGAAATATTGGCTCGGAGGAAAATATTGCGGCCGTTGTAAGGGCGGCAAGGCAGAGGAATATCCCAATCCGGATTGGGGTTAACAGCGGTTCGCTAGAAAAAGAGATTATTGAAAAGTATGGGAAAGTAACTGCTGAGGGATTAGTGGAAAGTGCGCTTGATAAAATTCAGTTACTTGAAAAGCTGGGACATGACAAGCTTGTCATCAGCATTAAGTCTTCTGATGTATTGATGTGCATTAAGGCTCATGAACTGTTGGTAAAAAGGATGTCTTATCCAGTCCATGTGGGAATTACGGAGTCCGGCTCTGTCCTGGCTGGAAATATCAGGTCTGCTGTTGGAATTGGCAATATCTTATACCAGGGGATTGGCGATACCATACGCGTGTCCCTGACAGGGGCGCCTGTGGAAGAGGTGCGTTCGGCAAAGCTGATTTTAAAAACGCTTGGAATGAGAAAAGGCGGGGTGACAGTGGTATCCTGCCCAACCTGTGGAAGGACGCAGATTGATTTAATTGGGCTTGCTGGGAAAGTCGAAGAGATGGTTGCCGATTTGGATATGGATATTAAGGTCGCTGTAATGGGCTGCGTGGTAAATGGCCCGGGAGAGGCAAAAGAAGCTGACCTTGGGATTGCAGGAGGCAAAGGCGAGGGGCTTTTGTTCCGGAAAGGGGAAGTCATCAAAAAGGTGGCAGAGGAAAACCTTCTTGCCGCTTTGGAAGAGGAGTTAAAAAAGCTGCAGGACAGTGCAGAAGTTCGTTAAAAGGCGTTGTCTGGAGACAAAAGGTGTGAGAAGATGGAAAAGCTGTTATTAGATACATTTGAGGGGATGCCGCTGACTGACCGGCAGAAAAGGATATTTTCTGATGTTTATGTCAGCCGGGTTGTCCTTTCCCAAAAAAAGAAGAACGTCTTGGTCTATTTGGAAAGCAGGCATATTATTGCTTACCGTGAAATTGGGCTTTTGGCTTACGCTTTGAACCAGCAGATGGGAAAGACTGGTTTTTCTGTTTTGCTTGAGGAACATTTTTTATTGTCAGAACAGTATACGCCAAAGGCATTTTGGGAGGAATATAAGGACAGTATTTTTTTAATCCTGAAAGAGACAAATGTGCTGCTTTTTAATATGCTCTATAAAGGGAAAGCTGTGGTGGAAGGCTCTGCTTTCCATTTGGACTGTGAAAATGACGCTCTTTTTAAGACGAGGGAGCAACAGTTTATTGAAATGGTGCAGTCCATTTTCCGCGAAAAGGCAGGGCTTCTTGTGGAAGTTTCGGTTGATTTTTCCCTTCCTGTACTGTTACAGGAACAGGAGGAGTACGAAGTATACCATAGAAATGTACAAAAGGCTGATTTTTCCCAAAAGGAAGAAAAACCGGCCCGTGCCGTGCAAAGGGCGGCAAAAAAAGAAACTTCCCGCCCGCCGCAAAAGGCTGCGGGCAAAGAGACCTCTTTTTCCAATCCGGCCCAGACACAGCCTGCCGCTTCCTTTTCTGGAAACGGACAGGGCAGCTATGCAAAAAAAGGCGCTTATGGCAAAGGGAAATCAAAATGGGGCGCAGGTCCTGTGGATGAAGAATGCTTTTATGGAAGGAACTGTGAAGGGGAAGTTATTAAGATTGCCGATATTCAGGGAGAAATCCGTGAAGCTGTAATTGAGGGCATGGTAATCAGTGTGGAAGAACGGGAAATCCGCAATGAAAAAGTTATCTTTATGTTTAGCATTTCTGATTTTACGGATTCAATTATGGCAAAAGTTTTCCTGGAAAAAGAAGAGCTGGAGCTGATGCGGGAAAATATCAAAAAAGGGAAGTTTATCAAGCTGAAGGGAAACCCTGCATATGATACGTTCAGCCGGGAAATTACGATTAGTTCTGTCCGTGGGATGAAATCCGGGAAGGACACCCGCGTAAAGCGGATGGATCATTATACGGGGATGAAGCGTGTGGAGCTACATGCACATACGCAGATGAGTGAAATGGATTCTGTTGTGCCGGTGCGGGATTTTGTAAAGACAGCGAAAAGCTGGGGGCACAAGGCGCTTGCAATTACGGACCATGGCGTGGTACAGGCGTTCCCGGATGCCGCGCATGAGGTTTCGCCGGATGAAGATTTTAAGATGCTCTATGGCGTAGAGGCTTACCTGGTGGACGACCTGGTGGAGGCAGTGAAAAATGATAAAGGACAGGGGCTTAGCGGAAGTTATGTTGTCTTTGATTTGGAAACAACAGGGATTGGCGCAAAAAGCAATGAAATTATAGAAATTGGCGCTGTTAAGGTGGAAGATGGGAAGATTGGGGAGACATTTTCTGTCTTTGTAAATCCTTTGCGGCCGATTCCATATCCAATACAGCAGCTTACAGGGATTGACGATTCCATGGTAGCGAAGGCAGGGACGATTCAGGAGATTTTGCCGGAATTTATCCGTTTCTGTGAGGGCTGTATTATGGTGGCGCATAATGCAGCTTTTGACATGGGGTTTATTGAGCAGAAAGCAAAGGAACAGGGGATTGCAGCTGACTATACGGTGATTGATACGGTAGCAGTGGCGCGCGCCCTTTTGCCGGATTTGAAACGGTATAAGTTAGATACTGTCGCAAAGAGGCTTGGGGTGTCGTTAGAAAACCATCACCGCGCAGTGGATGATGCAGCGGCGACAGCAGAAATATTTACCAGGATGTTAGAAAGGCTTTCGGATAAAAATATTACTACCCTGGCAGAATTAAATAAATTCTGTATTCCCGATGAGGAGGCAATCAGGAAGATGCCGTCGTACCATGCCGTAATGCTGGCAAAAAATGAGACAGGCCGCGTGAACTTATACCGCCTTGTTTCAGAGTCCCATTTAAAATATTTTAACCGCCGCCCAAGAATTCCCAAAAGCCTTTTTTTAAAGTGGAGGGAAGGGCTGATGATTGGCTCGGCCTGCGAAGCCGGGGAGCTTTACAGGGCATTGGTAGAGGAAAAGCCGGAGGAAGAAATTGACAGGCTGGTAAAGTTTTATGATTATCTGGAAATCCAGCCAATTGGGAACAATGAGTTTATGATAAGGGATTCTGACCGCTATCCACAGATTCAGGATGAAAATGATTTGATGGAGCTGAACCGGAGGATTGTAGAGCTTGGGGAGATTTATGGGAAGCTTGTCGTGGCGACCTGCGACGTCCATTTTATGAATGCAGAGGATGAGGTGTACCGCCGTATTATTATGGCTGGGAAGGGGTTTGCTGATGCAGATAAACAGGCGCCACTTTATTACCGCACAACAGAGGAAATGCTTTCAGAGTTTCAGTACCTTGGCTCGAAAAAGGCGGAAGAAATTGTTATAACAAATACAAACCTGATTGCAGATATGGTGGATAAAATCGAGCCGTGCAGCCCGCGGAAATGCCCACCGGAAATTGAAAATTCAGACCAGGACCTGCGGGATATCTGTTACAGCCGGGCGCATGAAATATATGGCCCTGACCTTCCGCCTGTTGTGGAGGAGCGCTTAGAGCGTGAGTTAAATTCCATTATCAGCAATGGGTATGCTGTGATGTATATTATTGCGCAGAAGCTTGTGTGGAAGTCCAATGAGGATGGTTATCTGGTTGGCTCAAGGGGTTCGGTCGGTTCTTCTTTTGCGGCGACAATGTCCGGGATTACCGAAATTAACCCGCTTCCGGCACATTATTACTGTAAAAGCTGCCATTATTATGATTTTGATTCTGAGGAATTAAAGGAGCATTCTGGTAATTCTGCCTGTGACCTGCCGGATAAAGTCTGTCCGGTCTGTGGGGAAATGTTGGAAAAAGAGGGGCATGATATCCCGTTTGAAACATTCCTTGGGTTTAAGGGAAATAAAGAGCCGGATATTGACTTAAATTTTTCCAGTGAATATCAGAGCAATGCGCATGATTATACGGAAATTATTTTTGGGGCGGGTCAGACGTTCCGCGCCGGGACAGTGGGTACGCTGGCAGAAAAGACAGCGTATGGCTATGTGAAGAAGTATTGCGAGGAGCGGGAAATTACAAAAAGAAGTGCGGAAATTGAGAGGATTGCACATGGCTGCGAGGGCGTCAGGCGTTCCACCGGGCAGCATCCGGGCGGTATTGTGGTTCTGCCGATGGGAGAGGAAATCTATACATTTACGCCTGTGCAGCATCCTGCAAATGATATGAATACAAAAATCATTACAACGCATTTTGATTACCATAAGATTGATGCCAATCTTTTAAAGCTTGATATATTAGGGCACCAGGACCCTACGATGATCCGTATGCTGGAAGATTTGACGGATGTGGACGCCGGGAAAATCCGAATGGATGATAAAGGGGTGCTTTCCCTATTTGCCAATACGAAAGCGCTTGGGATTGCGCCGGAGGATATCGGGGGCTGTACGCTTGGATGCTTGGGGCTTCCGGAATTTGGGACTCCGTTTGTAATTGGGATGCTTCTGGATGCAAAACCGAAGAATTTTTCTGACCTGGTAAGGATTTCCGGGCTTTCCCACGGGACAGATGTTTGGCTGAATAATGCGCAGTATTATATCACAGAAGGATATTGTACGCTGTCTTCCGCTATCTGTACGCGTGATGACATTATGACGTATCTGATTCATATGGGGGTTGAAAATGAACGCTCCTTTAAGATAATGGAAAGCGTCAGGAAAGGGAAGGGGCTGGATGACAGCATGAGGGAGGATATGCGTGCCTGCAATGTGCCGGAATGGTATCTGGAATCATGCCAGAAAATTAAGTATATGTTCCCGAAAGCCCATGCGGCCGCTTATGTTATGATGGCGCTTAGGGTGGCGTATTTTAAGGTATATTATCCGCTTGCTTACTATGCGGCGTTTTTCAGCATCCGTGCGACTTCCTTTGATTATGAGCTGATGTGCATGGGAAAGGAACGCCTGGAATATTATATGAATGATTACCAAAGCCGTAAGAATGAGCTGTCGGATAAGGAGAAGAGCACCTTGGAAGATATGAAGATTGTACAGGAAATGTATGCAAGGGGATTTGGTTTTGTGAAAATTGATATTTACCGTTCCAAGGCGAACCGTTTCCAGATTGTAGACGGAAAGCTGATGCCTTCTTTTGCGACAATTGACGGCCTTGGGGATAAGGCTGCGGAAATGATAGAAGATGAAGCGGGCAAAGGCGTTTTTTTGTCTCGCGAGGATTTTAAGAACCGATGTAAAGTCAGCGCAGGCACGGTAGAAACAATGGCTAGGCTTGGGCTGATGCGGGATCTGCCGCATACAAACCAGATTTCACTTCTGGATTTTATGGAGATGTGAAGGAGAGGAAGGAGAAAATTATGCCGGGAATGTATCATTATTATTATGACCCAACTTACCTGCTTGTGATTGTTGGGGCGTTAATTTGTATGGCGGCTTCTGCAAATGTAAGCCATACTTATCGGAAATATAGTTCAATGGGGACTGCACGCGGCCTGGCGGCGCAGGAGGTTGCGGCGCAGATGCTTCGGGAGGCTGGGATAACTGACGTCCGTATAGAACGGATTGCGGGGAATCTGACAGACCATTATGATCCAAGGAATAAGGTGCTGCGTCTTTCTGACAGCGTGTATGGTTCGTCTTCTGTCGCTGCAGTGGGCGTTGCTGCCCATGAGTGCGGCCATGCCATACAGCATAAGGTGGGATATGTCCCGATTAAAATCAGGAATGCAATTGTCCCTGTCGTAAACCTTGGTTCTAAACTGTCGTGGCCGGTGATTATACTGGGCCTGGTTATGGGGTCCTTTGGCGTCCTTAGGATTGGCATTTTACTGTTTGCACTAACACTGGCATTTCAGGTAGTTACCCTTCCTGTGGAGTTTAACGCATCCGGCAGGGCTTTGCGCGTGCTGAAATCAAGGGGAATTTTATATGACCAGGAGTTAAGCGGGGCAAGGAAGGTGTTAGGCGCCGCTGCAATGACATATGTTACTTCAACAATTTCAACGATTTTACAGCTCCTGCGCTTTGTCCTTCTTTTTGGAAGGCGTTCGGAGGACTAGAGCGTGTTTGAAAATTAAATATTGCACAAATTTACTGTCCTGGCAATTCCAAAATTTTACCAATGTCAGCCCGCTTGCGCTTGGATGGGAAACGCAGTGGTGCATAAAGCCTTAAAAAAGCAAGGCTTAAGCACCAGCGGTCCCATACAGCTGCCATATGATAAAATATTTGGAATCTGCTAGAACAATGTACTCTTTGTATAATCTGCTGGTTTAAAAGCAATTTTCAAACACGCTTTTAGTAAAGGAGGAGAGATGACACAGCAGGAGTTAAGGAGCTGCCTGGAAGGGATGGCAGAAGGGAAATATAAGGAATTTAGTGAAAGCCTGGTTCCCGGCGTAGAAAATATGCTGGGAATCAGGCTTCCACAGCTAAGAAAGCTTGCAAAAAAGCTTGCAAAAGAAGACTGGAAAGAGTACCTGTCATGGAATGATTTTGCTTATTTTGAGGAAATAATGCTGCAGGGGATGATCCTTGGGTATGTGAAAGCTCCTGCAGGGGAAATACTAGAAGCTGCAGGGCAGTTTATCCCCCGCATTAATAATTGGTCTGTCAATGATTCCTTTTGCACGACGTTCCAATGCGCGTCAAAAAATCCCATGCAGGTATGGGATTTTTTGATGCAGTATAAGGACAGCCATAAGGAATTTGAAGTGCGTGTTGTAGCTGTGATGCTGATGGTGCATTTTCTGATACCAGAATATATTGAGAAAACACTGGAGGTACTTGGGGCGCTTGATACAGAAGAATATTATGCAAGCATGGCGGCAGCGTGGGCGTTTGCCACGGCATGGGCAAAGTTTCCACAGGGAACAAAGGCGTATTTGCAGGAACATCCGATTGACAGGGAAACGTATAAAAGGATGCTGCAAAAATGCATCGAATCCCGCAGGATAACAGAGGCAGATAAAAAGTGGATGCGGGAGGAAAGGGAAAAATGCAGGTGCGACAGCAGCAGTATACCAACAAAAAAGCCGGAGGCTTTTTTGCAAAGGGAATGCGCCGGCATTCTTCTTAGGTGCGATAGTAGCCTTACCTGGCGAGGTGTTTTCGAGCCTGGAAAGGCTTCGCACCTTTTTTACAATGAGTACCAGCAGTTTTACCAGATGGCGGAAGCTTCAGAGGTATTCCATAAGTATTGCCAGAAGGCTTTTGGCGAGGATTTTTCACAGGATGGGTTTAGCGATATCCGGCAGATTGACAGGATTTTAGAGTATATTCCTCAAAAGGAGGAAGTACATATCCTGGATATCGGATGTGGGAATGGAAAGATGTTAGGGTATCTTCAGAAATGTACGGATGCTTATATTCATGGATTTGATTATTCCAGCTATGCAATCCAGACAGCTTGTACATTACATCCATACAAATCAGAGTTTCGGATAGGGACAATGGATGAAATAGAATATGCTGATAATTCATTTGATGTAATTGTATCAATGGATACTATGTATTTTGCAAAGGATATGGCAGGATTTGCAGCCCGCATTCACCGCTGGCTTTGTGAAGGCGGCATATTTTTTGCAGGATACCAGGAGGGGGATGTAATGCCGAAAACGGCAGATGAAAATACCACGGAACTTGCAAAAGCATTAAAAACGAATAAAATTGCATATGAAGTATTTACTATTACAGAGGAATGTTATGATCTTCTGCAAAGGAAACGCAGTGTAGCAGAGTTTTATAAAAAAGAATTTGAAGATGCCGGGGAAACAGCATGGTATGAAATGCTGATGCAGCAGACAGAGTGCGTAAAAAAGCCATATGCAGAATTTTCAAAAGAGATGGCACGGTATCTTTATGTGTTTAGAAAAAAATAAGGATATTGACAGGAAAATTCTTGCAAAGGCCGGTTATTTGTGATAAACTATCAAAAGTGTGTTTGGAAATGGATTTCAGGCACAGTTCCTGATTAAACACGCATACGGATTTCGTATTGGTGCCGTAAGGTCATGCGTTTGGAAGTATGCGGAAGCAGTAAAACCAAATGGAGGTATTAAAATGAGTGTAATTTCAATGAAACAATTACTGGAAGCAGGTGTTCACTTTGGGCATCAGACAAGAAGATGGAACCCTAAAATGGCAGAGTATATCTACACAGAGCGTAACGGCATCTATATTATTGACTTGCAGAAGTCAGTAGGAATGGTAGATACTGCATACAATGCGGTAAAGGATATTGTGGCAAATGGCGGTACAATTCTTTTTGTCGGTACAAAGAAGCAGGCACAGGATTCTATTAAAGCGGAAGCAGAACGCTGCGGCATGTTCTATGTTAACGAGAGATGGTTAGGCGGAATGCTTACGAACTTTAAGACAATCCAGACCCGTATTAAGAGGTTAAAGGCAATTGAGGCAATGTCAGAGGACGGCACATTTGACGTTCTTCCTAAGAAAGAAGTAATTGGCCTGAAAAAGGAATGGGAAAAGCTTGAGAAGAACCTTGGTGGAATTAAGGATATGAAGCAGATCCCAGATGCTATTTTTGTTGTTGACCCGAAGAAAGAGAGGATCTGTATTCAGGAAGCACATACATTGGGGATTCCTTTAATCGGAATTGCAGATACAAACTGCGACCCAGAAGAGCTTGATTATGTAATCCCAGGAAATGATGATGCAATCAGGGCTGTTAAGCTGATTGTTTCCAAGATTGCAGATGCTGTTATTGAAGCAAACCAGGGCGAATCTATGGCAGAAGCAGATGAAGAAGCTGCCGGGGCATAATTATATTTAGTAAAGTAAATGGAGGAAAAGAAAATGGCAATTACAGCTTCACAGGTAAAAGAGTTAAGGGAAATGACCGGAGCCGGGATGATGGATTGTAAAAAGGCTCTTACAAATACAGACGGCGATATGGACAAGGCAGTTGAGTGGTTAAGGGAAAACGGCCTTGCAAAGGCAGAGAAAAAATCTGGGCGTATTGCTGCAGAAGGAATGGTTGCAGTTGACGTTTCAGAAGATGGAAAAACTGCTTCTATTGTAGAAGTTAACAGCGAAACAGATTTTGTGGCTAAAAATGAAAAATTCCAGGCATATGTTGCAGAAGTTGCAGCACAGGTAAAGACAAGCACTGCAGCAGATGTAGACGCATTCCTTGCAGAGCCATGGGCTGCAGATAACAGCCAGACAGTGGATGAGAAGTTAAAAGCTATGATTGCAGTGATTGGCGAAAATATGACAATCCGCCGTTTCCAGAAAGTTGAAACAGATGGTCTTGTAGTGTCTTATATCCATGCAGGCGGTAAGATTGGCGTATTAGTAGAGGCTGATACAGATTCTTCAAACGATGCTGTAAAAGAGTGCTTAAAGAATGTAGCAATGCAGGTAGCTGCATTAAATCCAAAATATGTGTCTTCTGATGACGTAGATGAGGATTATAAGGAGCATGAAAAAGGAATCCTGCTTGCACAGGCGAAAAATGACCCTAAAAATGCAAGTAAGCCGGAAAATATCATTGAGAAAATGATTATCGGCCGTTTGAATAAGGAGTTAAAAGAAGTCTGCCTGCTAGAACAGGAATATGTAAAGGCTGAAAATAAAGAGACAGTTGGCAAGTATGTGGAGAACGTTGCAAAGGCAGAAGGATGTAAGCTGGCTGTAAAGAGTTTTGTACGTTTTGAAACGGGCGAAGGGCTGGAAAAGAAGGAAGAAGATTTTGCGGCTGAGGTAGCAGCACAGATGAATGCATAAGGCGAAGTTTGCCTGGTTATTTTGAATGAAGAAACCCTTGTGAATGGCGTGAGAATGCCATTTGCAAGGGTTTTTGATATTATGTATTAGATTTTCATTTCTTGACACTATCACGATATACCGTTATAATCAATAGAAAAAGAATACATGAAATGGAGAATGAGAAATGGAATTGATGAGTTTGTTAAAGGAAAGGCAGCTTTCTGTTTATCAGTGTGCTAAGGAAAGCCATGTACCATATACTACATTGTCAGATATTGTGAAAGGAAAAACCAGGATTGAAAAATGTACGGCAGAAACAATATATAAATTAGCAAAGACGTTTCATGTGACAATGGAAGAACTTTTGACAGAATGTTTTAAGGAAGATGAAAATGCTCCAAATTTAAGAGATTTTGAAATATATAAAAGTAATATCTGTCATTTAGTGAAGGATAAAGGGGATATAGACTTTGTTATTGATATTTTAAAAGAAGATCAAATAAGGATTTATTGGGAACGGCAATGGTATCGGGAAAGCTTTTATCTTCTGGCTATGGTAGATTATTTAAGCAGGGAAAATGAACTTCCATTGTGCAATGACTATGAAGATATAAGGAACTGTAAGCTGTCGGAGCCGTTATATCCAAAGGATATCATTCTTACAGCAAAACTGGATGATTCCCTTGATAAGAAAGAACAATGTCTGAAAGAAGCGATTCCTGAATTTTTGAGGTTTAATATTATAGAAAGCGAGATAAGGAATGTCTGTTGAGAAAGGTTTTACCAAAGAAAATCTGGACTATTATTTGAAAGAACTGGCAAAAGAGTTTCGGAAGAGAAACGGAAAAAATATGCCGGCTGAGATTGTGTTAGTTGGAGGTGCGGCAATCCTTGCCAATTATGGGTTTCGTGAAATGACCTATGATATAGATGCGGTCATAACAGCATCATCGGCCATGAAGGAGGCAGTTAATACAGTAGGAGACCGTTTCGGTCTACCTAATGGCTGGCTGAATGCAGACTTTAAGAATACAAGTTCTTATAGTCCTAAATTATCGCAATACTCTAAGTATTACCGTACCTATTCTAATGTATTGAATATCAGGACAATTAGCGCGGAATATCTTGTTGCCATGAAATTAATGTCCGGAAGACGTTATAAGAAGGATTTGTCTGATATTATTGGTATTTTGAGTGAACAAGAAAGAATGGGAGAGCCTTTAAACTACCAGCAGATTGATTGTGCAGTAAGAAATCTGTATGGCGGGTGGGATAATATTTCCGGATATGCAATACAGGTTTTGAAGGCAGCTTTAGATTCAGAAAACCTAAAAGAATTGTTCATAGAACAGGAACATGAAGAAGCATTATCAAAACAGACAGTGCTTCAAGTTCAGAAATATGAAGGGAAAAAAGTGAAAGAAAGTAATGTGGATGAGATTATTCAAAAAGCTTTAAGGAAGAAAAGGGATAGCAGGGATGTGAGATAGATTAAGAAAAATGAGAGGCATAAGATGAAAATCAGTGATATTCATATAAAAATGTTTCGGGCAGGTTCAGGTGACTGTATATTGTTAGAATTTGAAAAAGCAGATTTTAGAATATTGATAGATGGTGGATTTGTAGAAACTTATCAACAAGAGCTTCGCCCTTATTTGCGGATGTTAAGTAAAAAAGGAAAACATATCAATTTATTAATTATATCCCATATTGATCAAGACCATATCAATGGGATAAAAGCATTGTTAAAAGAAAATGGAAATTCAAATTCACCTAAAATCATAAAAATAGATGAGGTATGGTTTAATGGGTTTAGACATACTGAAGTGAAGCGAGATAAGAAAGATATTTCTCATTATGAGGAGGCTGTTTTACGTACTCTAGCAAATAAAAATGGTTATTTGGAAAAGGCAGATGGATCCAGAGAAATTAGCTATATGCAGGGAAACAGCGTTGCAGAACTGCTTATTAAAAATAATTATCATTGGAATACATCTGTAAAGGGCAGTTCAATTTCTACTGACACAATAAGGCATATGACATTTGGAAATATTACATTTCAAGTATTAAATCCAACGCAAAAAATATTGAATGAATTGGCGGAAGATTGGCTGTGGATGTTGAAAGCAAAATGCAAACAGGTAATAATATCAGAGAATTCTTTGTTTGATGATGCGTTTGAGGGATCCTATATTGGTGAGCATGAAGACTGGTTTGTGACAAAAAAGGATATTTCAAATGACAGAGAGAATAAGGAATATAATTGGAAATTGATAGCAGAAGAAGATGACGAGAAAGCAGATGCAAAATTGTCGAATCGTTCTTCTATAGCAGTGCTTATTTCATATAAAGGAATAAAACTTTTATTTCCTGGGGACTGTGCAATTCATTTTTTTGAGGACATGCTTCCGGATAAAATAGATATTGTGAAACTCCCTCATCATGGTTCGGGGAAAAATGCAGATAAAAATTTTATTCGGAATACCTATGTGAGCTACTATCTTATTTCTACAAATGGAAAACATCAGGAACATCCTTCCCCAAAGATCATAGCAAATATTTTAACGAAAGCGCCAGGACATCCAATGATTATTAAAAACTATGATATTCCCATTTTAGAGGGGATAGGAAAACTGGAAAGGGAGGAAATTGGATGAAAGCTACAAATAATATTGTGAAGTTATTATGCGGAACAGAGCAGCAGGGAACAGCATTGTTAGTGGATCAGGAACATGCAATAACAGTAAGGCATTGCTTGAAAGACTTTTATAGAAAAAGAACTTCATCAATTATTCTTGTAATTGTCATAGATGGAATTAGCAAAGAGATTTCTGCCTTGCCTGCGGATAAAGAGGAAAGCGAATTTGTTTATTTGAACTTGGAGGAGAAAGTAGAATCTGTAGATGAAGTTCGGTTTTTGGATTGCAAGTTAGGGGCATTGCAAAAGGTATCCATGTTTGGGTATGGTAAATGTTATGCAAATGGAAGCTGGAAAGAGTTAAAATTTTCGGGCAGAGGAGATTTGGATGAAAATAGTGTTTGTGATTTGCAATTTGATTTAATTGATGCCAGGGATAAAACGTTTGCCGGATTTTCTGGAAGTCCTATATATGATGAGGAACGTTCTTTTGTTATTGGATTGATATCACAGGAAGAATGTGAAGATTATGAAGCACTTTATATAGAAGGGATTAGCGTTAGTTCTCAGAAAGATTTTTTTGAAAAGCATGGTATTATTGTTGAAAATACGAATCTGATAAGAAAGAAAATCGGAGAAAGAGCAAATGCCCTGCAAATGACAGATTGCTATATTACCGGCGTATCCGATGCAATAGGCGAATTAAACAATATTATTTTAGACAAAATCGTTGCTTTACATCGTGAAGGGTATTGGGAAAGGGCATTGTCCGAGCTGAAAGAACAGATTCAATTACAACAAGGGGATGCTAAGACGCCAGATGAAATAAAGGCTAAATTCCTGCTTCAGCAGGCTATGTGGATTTTAGAAGACAGTCATAATATTTCTGCGGCAAGTAAGATATATCAAAAAGCAGTACATTTCTGTGAAAGTTTGGATACAAAAGTTTTTCTTGCATTGCGAGCGTTTTATTCGGGGGAATCGAGCGCGAGCAAGTTGTTAGAGCCGATAGATTCTCTGTCATCTTTTCATGCTTATATACAGATTTGTGTAAATCAAAGGGATGGAAAAGCTGCAATCAGGGCATATGAAACATATAAAGATATTTATTCTTGTAATGGCAGAATATGGTATTGGGTATCCATTGCTAATCTTTTAAACTGTGATTTTTTAAAGGCAGAAGAATTTTTAAAGAAAGCGATTGATGAAAATGGAGAATTATTTGATTATTGTATTCTTAGGGCATTGATTCAGTATTGGAAGACAATTCCTATAGAGGCATTTCATAGATCAGATTCTATTTATCCGGGTTTATATTCGGAAGGAATTTATTTTTTTAGGAATGATATCAGAACGCTCATTATGGATGTGGTAAATGATTTTAAATTGGCATATCAAAAAGCAGACAGCGTTGGTAATAAAAAGCAGAAAGAGCAAGCGCTTGTTTGCTGGATTAATGCGCTTTCAGTGGACAATCTACTATTTTCAAAGGTTATGGAACCATTGGATTTATTAAAGAAAGTTAATCCTTATCATGTAATTGCATTGATGGTAGATGTATTATGTGGCAGGGTTTCTCAGGATGAAATATATGAAAAGCGGTTAAAGGCGCTAATAAAGAAAGAAATGTACCCAATGGGATATATTTATACTCTGACAGAGTATTTTATAAAGGTAAATGAAGATGCTAAGGCCAAAACCCTTTTGTTTGAGCAGGAACAAAATTTTAAAAAGTTTTCATGCATGGAATATTGGTATATGCAGATTGCCTATTTGGAAAAAGATGCGGAAAAGAGGAGATTGTTTGCAAACAAGGCAAATAAGGAATCTTCGATGAGTGAGATTCAGAAGAAGAGAATTCGCTGTATGTTTGCGTTGGATTATGAAAAAGATGCATTGCAGCAACTGGAATCCTTGTATGACGATACAAAAGAACTACATGATTTAATGAATCTTATTCGGTATAGTGGAAAAAAGAAGAAATGGGATATTAATCTGAGATATGCAAAAATCTTAGAAGTGGAACATCATAATCCATGCGGGTATCTTTATCAAATAAAAGCCCTTATGAAAATGCAGAAATTTGCAGAAGCTTATACATGCATTCAAAAAGTTGAACAATTAAATATTGCAGAGTTTGCTCGCCAAATACAGGAGAATAAGCTTACAATACTTGAAAAAATGGGGGAATATGACAAAGCAATTTTAGCCGGTGAAGAACTTTTTTATGAAGAACCATCAGAATTCTTTGCACATAGGCTTGCGAACTTATACATACGGAGGGGGAAAAAATCTGATGCGATACAGGTTTTGGAAACTGCGGACAAATATGCGCCATTGTCATTGCCTGGGTATCAGCGGCTGAGTGGGTTATATCACCATATAGATACCTCAGCATATTTTCTGGCATAAAAATCAGCATATTCAGGGATGTGCTTCCTGATGCTGTCTGCCGCTTCGCCAAGATAGCAGCGGAGATAGGGATTTCCGGCTTTCGACATTTTGTTGTCCTCAGAAGTGAAATCCCCGGAATCACCCCTGGGCCAGTAAAGCCCGGCATATTTGGCAAGGGCATCGGATGAATGAAACGCGGTGATACCGCCTGTTTCTGACAGAATCCCGGATGCCCATACCGGACCTATTCCAGGTATGGACTGAAGGATGACCAGGGCATTAGGGTTCATTCCATGGATGCATTTTTCAATCGCCTGTTCTATCAGCCGGATTTCTTTCTGATAGGCATGGATGCAGTTAAACGAGCTTGCCAGTGATATGTTCAGTGGCTCGTACATGCACTTGTCTAAGCGGTAGGAATCCCTGGCTGCCTTCCGCAGAAGCCCAGAAGTTTTGGATATGTCAGAGATGCGGTTCCTGCTCTTTTCTGCAAGGAAGGCAGGCAGATTTTCTTCCGGCATATCCATGATTTCCTGCGGGGACAAAAATTCCGTCAGGACTGCGGAGGACGTGGCGCCATAGAGATTTCCAAAGGGCCTGTCATCACCTTCAAGGAGCTGAAGCTCACTAAACTTCAGGTAAAGATTAGAAACCATATAGGTCTTCTCCCTGGTGATGCACTCAGAAAGGTGCATACGATGCCGTGTAAGGCGTTTCAGGGCTATAAACTGTTTTTGGTACGGCCTGCCCTGCCGAAGTCCGCAATGAGATATGCATCTGTGGGATCGGTCTTTTCCATTCCGATATAGGATCTGCGGTAATTGGAAGTGGCCTTTGGGTTTACACAGAAGACGTAAGGCTTGCAGGGCATGAGAACCTCACTGGCCGACAGGAAGTTTGAAATATGTATGCTGTATACAGAAGTAGATTCCAGCACAATAAGGAGTGTATCCAGGTTTTTATGCTTCTGCATACACGCGGCAATCATATTTACAAGCTGATCGGCACCCGGCTGGTTATTGCCAAACGATGATGAGATGTATTTGTTTTCCTCAAAGTCCATAGCATAGACAGCATTGGTCTTTGAGCTTACATCAATACCAACAAACAAGGTGGACATATAGTTGATCTTTAACATGGTATCACCTCCAATCTGATCGGGATTTGTGAAGCCTGAAACAAAAGGTTTACCCTGTGCTGCATACGGTGGCCGAAACCTCGCGCAATGAGCATGCACCCAGTCAGCCTTTCTTGCTGGGGCTAACGGCTGGGGATGAAAATTCTGTGTCAGCGGAATGTGCCGTATGTGCCAGGCTGAATGCTTTCGAAGCAGTCTCGGGCTAAGCCGGCTGAAAGGAGGAACAGCAGTGCCTTCGGACATCAGGCTCTGCCTGATATCACAACACAGGATTAACCATTATGGAAAATGTAACTATTAACTGTATAGATGGGAATCAGGGTGAGGGGAATTCTTCTTAGATGTCCTTACCACTATACACATAAAAAAGAATAAGTTCATAAGCAATATTTCTTGCTTACAAACTTATTATACGAGGAGGTGTGACATGGACGGAGAAAAGATGCAGAAAAAAATAGAAGAACTGGAACAGCAGATTGCGGAACTGCCGGTGGGTTATATTTCTAAAAAGAAAATTCATGGAAAAGATCGTTTTTACCACCAGTGGACGGAAGATGGCAGGGTCAGGAGTAAATACCTGCGGGAGGGAGAAAAAGAGCCATTAGAGGAACAGGTTCAAAAGCGGAGAAAGCTGCAGGCACAGTTAAAGGAACTGAAAGCCAAAATGCCAAAAGCCAGAAAGAATACCAAAGGAATTCACTTAGAGCAGGTTTCCTTTGAATGTAACGTAACGGTTGGCAGGGAACTTCTTGCCCTGTCACAGGATGTAGATGGCTGGGAGAAAAGAGACTGTTATTCTCAGTTGGAAGATTATCTGTATCATGGGGACAGAACCCGTATTTGCCAGGTTTATGGGCTCAGGCGTACCGGAAAGACAACCATGCTGCGGCAGGCAGTGGCGGATATGTCAAAAGAGGATCAGTTAAAATCTGCCTATATCAAAATCCGCCGCAGTGACACGATGGCAATGGTAAACCGTGATATGAGAAAGCTGTTTGATGCCGGCTATCAATATGTGTTTCTGGATGAGGTAACACTCATGAAAGACTTTATTGATTCGGCTGCCCTCTTTTCCGATGTGTTTGCCACAATGGGAATGAAACTTGTACTTTCCGGGACAGATTCCCTCGGTTTCTGGCTGGCAATGGACGAGGAACTGTATGACCGTGCGAAACTCGTTCATACCACTTTTATCCCATACCGGGAATACAGCAGACTGTTAGGGATTGACAGCATGGATGAATATATCCGTTATGGCGGGACACTCCGTGCAGGGGAAATTCACTTTGAAGACCGGGAACTGAATGCAGAAGATGCCTCGTTCCGGGATGATGAGACGACAAGGCGGTACATTGATACTGCCATCTGCAAAAATATACAGCATTCGCTTGCCTGTTATGAGGACGGGCATCATTTCAGGCATTTGTATACACTTTACGAGGCAGGAGAATTGACAAGTGCCATTAACCGTATTATTGAGGATATGAACCATCGGTTTCTTCTGAAAGTGCTGACGCAGGATTTTGTGTCCCATGATTTGCGGCTTTCCGCATCCAATCTGAGAAAAGAGAGTGATCAGGAAAAGCGCACTGATGTACTTGATACCATTGATACAGAGGCTGTAACAGGATGTCTGATGAATATTTTGGATATCCGCAATCAGGAAGAACAGTCGATTGGTATAACAGAAGCACATATCGCAGAAATCAGGGAATATCTGGCGGTACTGGATTTAATCATTGACTGCCCGATTGAGACAGCGACAGCCGGAACCCACCCGATGGAACACATCCTGTTTACGCAGCCGGGAATGAGGTATTGTCAGGCACAGGCGTTGGTCTATTCCCTTTTGAAAGACGAAACATTTTTCTCACTGAGCGAGTATGAAAAGAAGATGGTAACGGAGCGTATTCTTGAGGAAGTGCGTGGCCGGATGATGGAAGACATTGTACTGTTAGAAACCATGAAAGCAGCCGGACAGAACTGCCGTGTGTTTAAGCTGCAGTTTGCAGCAGGCGAGTTTGACATGGTGGTATATGACACAGAGGAAAACTGCTGTGATATCTATGAAATCAAGCATAGTGAGAAAGCCATCCCCAATCAGTACCGCCATCTGATCGATGAAGAAAAGTGCCGGCAGACAGAGAGAAGATTCGGAAATATCCGGGGACGCTATGTTCTGTACTGTGGCAAAGATGCAGAGACCGAGGCCGGAGTGATTTACCAAAATGTAGAGAACTATTTAAAATCGCTTTCGGAAGGTATTTCTGTATCCAATGTGAAAAGTGTTTCTAAGCTTTTATAATACAAAAATAATGAAATGCTTTTCACATGAGTGATAGATGAGCAACAGATTATTCCTACTATGTGAGCAAAGAAACAATAGTCAAAAGTGAATTAACTTTTAATAAATGAAATAATAAATCAGTCGTTTTGCAGGAGAGGAAACGGCTGATTTTTTATGCTGATTTTTCACAGCAAAACGTGTGCGAATGGAGGTAAATTATGTTCAGACAAAAACCAAAAGTATTGACACCGGAGCAGATGGAGGAAATCCGTACAAAAGATTTCTTTGACATGATCCTGCCCGGAAATATCAAATTTTTTCCGACCATTACATCATCGGAGATTCTTACCGATCGGTGTGGGTAATCCGGGAGTACCCGCCGTCCACGGAGGAACAGGCAATCCTTTCCCAGCTTGCCGACCGCAATGGGGTAACGCTCCGCATAAAAAATGGGTTTTTGTTTGATAAAGGGGCATGGCGATATATCTTGCCAGGGAATGTATCCTATTTTAAACATTTTTATGATTATGAGAAAGATTTGATATGTGATGATAAGGACGTCTGGTGTGCTATACCATTAGAAATGAAAAATAAATGTAATTGTGGAATGTCTCTTAACCCTGTTAGAAGGTTACATTATCTTGAATATTTGATGCAGAGCGAAATAAATCGAGATATTGATGAATTTTGTTGTATGTTTGAGTTCTTGGAAGGTGGTAACTGTTGTACTTATGGGAAAGTATATTTTGACATATTGAAAATTATATATGCAGCTATGCAAGAAATAGAATTTTATTTTGCAGAACCAATGCAGAATCAAATTACCTGGACATATATCTGGACGGATAAAATTTATGAAGAACTTATTTTACAGCTCCAGATGGGGACATTTACTTTGGATAAATATTATAATGCGTTAAGCAAGTATGTGGATCAATTAGAGCAGGGTTTGGAGAGGAACAAAGATGTTGGTGGTTTAGATATTATTCATCCTGATAAAATTGATGTTATGCGAATTGGCTTGCTTGGTTCGGTGGAGTTGTGTTTGAAATACTGGGGGAAAAATAAAGATGAAGAAATAAAAGGCATGGCAAAAGCTATACAGGATGGTTTGCAATTTTGGTTGAAATCAGAAGATGCATTAATAGAATTCGTACTTTCGCAGGAAGGAGCAGAAAATGAATGGAGAACTTTTTTTGCCAAAGATTATCGAAAGGAATTAAATGATCTTCAAAAATTGGTATTTGGTAAAGGGGAGGATTGTATAGGAATAGAAAATGATTTTTTAGAAATAAAAAATATATTAACCCCAAAAGATATTGATGTAACGGACAAATCAATCATTTATTTGGGATGCTTGAATATGCCTGATGATAAAATTGGTAAAGCATTAGAAGAAATACTGGAGAAATTTTATCTCAATATGGATATTATGGACAAAAGCGAAGACTATGCAATGGCTGAAGTTATTCTTTCAAAATTGCCAGAGGATTATGGTCAGCAGTTTCGGAGAGAATGCATGGCAAAATTGATAGATAGGATGTTACAAAATACAAGTGACTGGAAAGAAATTTTTGAAAGTATAATGTATTTGTTTGGTGATAATCTTGATTTACATGTTGAGTTTTGGGAAAAGGTTGCAGATGGCATAAATAGTATGATCAGCACGGAATTAGTAGAATGGCTTAGCAGGCTTCAATTATTATTGCCATTAGAATTGGGACAACGGATTTATCACGCTAAAGTGCGTTTGATTAATAAGAAATTTGAAATTAATACCATGTAATATTGAAATATTTGGGGGAAGAACCTTACACCCCAAATTTCCACAAATGGAGAATGGCTATCCCCCAAATTTGAAAAATCAGAAAACGGAAATTTTAGAAAGCAAAATGAATTTTCCCCCAAAATAAAATTTGGGGGATACGGTTGAATAGCCGCTCTCCTAGAGAAGTCAAATATCACTGCAAAGCCAGTAAAATACATAGTTCCGGGGATATGCGTCCAGGACGCAAAAAAGGGAAAGTTCACAAAACAGATGAATCAGTAAAAATTTGTCGAAATCAGGCGAATAGAGTTAGGAATGAGAACCCTTGTAAGTGATGCGAATATGTCACCTGCAGGGGTTTTTGCCTTGTTGAGTTTGTCAGACAATGTCTGGAAAATTTGAAAAGTGATTAGGAAAATTGTAATTGATGGGCTTGCTATTTAATGGTATACTGTTAGCATAGAATAATTAATGAAGGAATAGTCAAAAATGAAATTTGAGTGGGACGAACATAAGAACTTTATAAATAAAGAGAAACATAAGATTTCTTTTGAAACAGCAGCATATGTGTTTGACGATCCTTTTTATATTGAGATGTAGGATTTTGAGCATAGTGTTGAAGAGGATAGATATATTGCGATAGGGAAAGTTGGAGATGTATTGTTTGTAGTATTTACAGAACGAAAAGAAACAATTCGATTAATTTCAGCCAGACTTGCAACAAATGCAGAAAAGGAGCTTTATTATGACCAGAACATTAATTATTGAGAATGGACAAAAACCTACGGAAGAACAGTTGAAAGAGGTTGAAGAGGCGAAAAAAAGCCCAATTAACTTCGATGAGGATTGTGAGGAATTGTCGCCAGCCATGATGAAGGCATTTAAGAGTGCGGTTGTGCAAAGAAATCGTAGGAAGAAGGCTTAGAAATTTGGGGGAAGAACCTTACCCCCAAATTTGAAAAATCAGAAATCGGAAATTTTAGAAAGCAAAATGAATTTTCCCCCAAAATAAATTTAGGGGATACGGTTGAAAAGCCGCTGTCTTAGAACAGTCAAAAATCACTGAAAAGCCAGTAAAATACATAGTTCCGGGGATGTGTGTCCGGGACATAAAAAAGGGAAAGTTCGCAAAACAGATGGCTGGAAACTAGGCGAATCAAGTCCGTAGGACGCAGATGAGCCTTATGTTGGAAGCTATGCAGCGTTGCTTAGCGAACCGAGCCAAAAGGTGAAGGTGGGGTAAGCAACAGTCGCATGAATGCATAAGGCGAAGTTTGCCTGGTTATTTTGAATGAAGAAACCCTTGTGAATGGCATGAGAATGCTGTTTGCAAGGGTATTTTATAAGATTAAAATTTATTTGTTGAAATGCAATTGACATTTATGAAAATAATTCCATAATTACTCAAACTCCCCTCAACATTTAGTTTGCTTATTTCTTATATGGAAATTTGAGTAATTAACTATTGGAAAAATTTTGAGATTTTTTTGACTTTCCCCATTTTTTTGAACGACTGATTTTTTTTCAAAAATAAGAAATGCAAAAACACTGCACTAATGTTATAATTAAATCACGACAAATAAAAAAACAAAGGAGGTTGCCCTGCTGCCATGGAGTGATAGATATAGTTATGTTGTAACATCCAAAATAGGAGGATGTTGCTATGAGCGTAAGAGATATGAGTGAAATGTTGAATATGCTTATTTGCATTATAATGTTTGTAGGGGCAGCGCTAACCTTAACAGGTTTTAAAACTTTTACTGTATAGGTAACATAAAAGGCATATGCAGGGGGAGTGAACCATCCAAATACTCAAAATTTAGCAGAAAATTTTAAGTTTGCATATATATTACTAAGGCGGTTAAATGTCGATGTTTTTACTTGCCTAAATTTTTATCTGCTGCGTTGGTCTACGCTCCGCTACGGTCCGTGCTTAACAGATGTCCACCGGACATCTAGCACCATCAATCGCTGTAGCACTCGCTACAGCTCAATCTTCCGCCTTGCAGATAGAAATTTATTCTGCGTAAAATCCATTCGATATTTAACCGCCTTAGTAATAGCATACAATCCAGAAGGCAATTTTGAGCAATGGCTAGAAGAAAAAATGAAAGAAACAGGATATCAGTAATTTATTTACGGGTGGATATACATAGCATAAGGCAGCAGGTTTAAGGAGTTAATGCTAATGTGGATAATTATATAGGCATGATATAAGGCATATGCGTGGGCACATGCCTTTTCTTTTTTTGCTAAATATTCAGCAAATCGGCAATTTCCGAGAAGTTGATATATAAGTCATTATAGATATTGACCTTGATTGTGGAATCGAATAGGTATTGTACGCTCACGATATTACCTTCAAAGTAATTTACGGTGATGGTTTTTCTCTTTGGGTCAACAATCCAGTATTCCCGCACTCCGTAATTCTTGTAATAGTATGCTTTTTTGATGTAATCGTCAGACGCATTACTTGGAGAAACAATCTCAATAATAAAATCAGGAGCTCCATTACATCGTTGCTCGTCCAGTTTGTCTTTGTCACATACAATCATAATATCCGGTTGAACGATAGTAAGGGGGTTCTTTGAAAGTATTACGTCAAACGGAGCAGGAAAAACCTCACAATCTTCATTCTTTTTTTGGATGTAGGTATGAAATGTTGTTATTAAGTTCGTTATTAAGGCTTGATGAATGCGTGACGGACTGGTCATATAATAAATCTGTCCGTCAAACACCTCTGCCCTGGCATCTTCTGGAAGTGTCTCGTATTCTTTCAGAGTGGTAATTGTAGGTTGTGGTTGTATTGCTGGCATAGTATCATTTCCTTTCTTGATTATTATGTGTGGTCATATGGGGACAACTGCTGCCGCCTAGTGGAGAATTGCTGACAGATAGCAGCAGGGCTATATGTTTTTGGCTGCTTCAGCTGCTTTTTCAGCCACCCCGGCTTGTCATTTTGGATAAGGTCAAGTAGAGAGGAGGCATTGTCTGTGATTTCTTATTGTTCAGAATTAGCAGGCTTTCTTAAATCGTCTTTGGTAAGGAGTACCTTTTGAGCATTATCTATTTCAAAAGCAAGCTGACATCCAACGAAATCTGCTATCATAATTAGTTCATCTGCAGAGAAACTGCCTCGTGCAAACTTGTTCCTCATAGCCTGTTCGCTAATACCAAATAGTTGGGCAAGTTCTTTATATCTCTTGCCTTTCATGCTGAGCAATCCTTTAATTTTGTCGCTGACCATATCAGTACCTCTCTTTCGTTTAGGATATTACTATTATACAACGTTTGAGAAACTTTTGCAATCAAAAAAATATAGAATGTAACCAAAAAAGTGTAAAAAGTACTTGACGGCGTAATAGAAAAGATGTAATATGTAATCATAGACAAAACAAAAAGCGAAAAAATAGGTCAAGCGAAGGTAGACGGGAGTACAAAAAAGAAAGGAGCAAACCAATATGAAAGATATTAACAAAATCCGCAGGATAGTAGCCACAATGGCAAACCAGCTTCACAAGTTAGGCTATTCCTTATCCCAGGCGTTTAAAACAGCTTGGAGGCATGTAAAAATGTTTATAACTTGTAAGGTATCTGGTGTAACTTATGGCAAAAGGCAGGAACTGTTACAATTCATAGCTGGCAGGAAGCCAGAGGAACTTACAGTGTACCTGCAGAGGGACAGAGCAAACACCCATGACAGATATGCAGTTGCCGTTGTAATCGGCATTAAGGGTGTAGGGTATATACATTGAAAAACAGATGGAAGAGTTCGAAAGGGGAAATGATTAAAAGTTTCCCCTTTCAGGGGTAGCATGTAACAGGCTTGCAACATTCCCCTTTAGAGGGGCGCACGTAATCGTCCTTACAGGGCTTTTTCAAACCACCACTTGAAGTGGTGGTTTTAGTAGTATGAGGAGGATTGGCAGATAAAAATTAAAAATGCCATTGGCTGCTGCGGAGCTTTTTAAACTGGTAGTTAGAGAATGCCTGTTCAATTTCCTGGCAGCCGCGGATGCGTATGGGGAATTGTGTCCCATTTGTAAGAAAACAACAATTGTCCTGGATGGATTTAATATAATCTGCATTTACTAAAATCCCTTTATTGATGGATAAAAAGCGGCTGTCTGTCCCAGTCAGTTTTAAGAAGCCTGAAACGGTCATACGGCTTCGGTATATAGAACCACTATTTAGTTGTATTTCCAGATAATGGGCATCGCTTACAACAGAAACGATTTCATTGATGTGGACAGGGATTGTTTTCCGGCTGCAGGTAATTTTAATACAGTCAGAAAGATCCTGGGAATATTTTAAAATATCTTTTAAAACTTTAAAAATATTTTTATCTGATACAGGTTTTGTCAGGTAATCAAAGGCATGGCAGGAAAAGGCGTCTGGCATAAAATCGCTGCTGGAGGTTAAAAAGACAAGGAATGAGCCGGCATGGTCGATTTCACGCATTTTTTTTGCTGTTTCCACACCGTTTGTCCCTTTCATGCAGATATCCATAAATACGACAGAATAAGCGCCCGACGTATAGGTTTCTAAGAATGCATCCCCGCTTTGGAAAGAGGATAGTTCCATCGGGATATTGTACTGCCTGCCAAATATATTACAGAATTGTTCTATTTGAGTTGTGCAGCACAACTCGTCATCAACTAATGCAAGTTTCATAAATTTCTCCATCCTGTTTCAAATAATAATAAAGAATTATAACATAGAAAGTGAAAGCCGCAAAGGGAACTTTACTAAAACCAGCCTGGCAGCACATTTTTGGTTACGATTCAAGGTCAATAGTATCAGCATAGAAACAAATAAAAAATATTTTTTATTTGTTTCTGCAATTCCTGATACTATTGACATTGAATCGTAATACGTTTTTGCCACGAAAAGGACGTTCCTGCCAGAAATATTGTATTAGGGTGTTTTTCTAATAAAATAGTAGTGATGAGTGGCTGCTTTGTTTTAGCGCAGCTATGGATTATTATAATTAAAGAGAGGACAGAGAATGGAGAGAAGGAAAGCAACGAAAAAAACCAGGAACAGGTTCAGATGGAAAGGCAGGGGATTTAGCAGGCGTATATTGTGCTTCCTGCTTTGCATGGCAATGTTTTTGCAGGCAGGGGCAGGGATTTCTTTTGCAGCATCAAAGAAAAAGATTTCTTTTACTATGCTGGAGTCTTCAAGGATAGGGGAGGGCCTGCCAGAGGGGGATTTGATCTACTTTGGTACAGCGGAAGCTGCCGTAGAGGAGCATGGGGAGTATGCAATCCGCATTTTCCGGGAAGGTAACCTTAATAAAAAGGCAAGCGTTTCCATACATACCGTTGACATGACAGCGCTCTATGGGGAGGACTATGAGATTGTCAGTGAAACGGTAGAAGGGCTTACAGAAACAGGGAATGGGAAAACGCTTTTGGAGGAATATGCAAAAGGTGGAAAAGCTGTAGAAGATGGCAGTTTAGGAAGTCTTTCTATGGAACTGGAAAGTAAGGAGACAAACAGTGCCAGCAATAATAAGGCTCTGGAAGCTGCACACATTCTGGAGGGCAGCGACAAGGAAACGGGAGGAAATACTTCTTCCCTTGCAGCTGAGAAAGAGAAGCAGTCAGGAGAAAAGGCAAGGACAACAGAAGAGACAGAGCGCAGCAGTATGGTGGACGCTTTGTCTGATGCACTTGTAACAGAGTCCATGAAAAACCTTAAAGCTTCCAGTAAATGCAGGGTTACGTTCCAAGAGGGGGAAGACGAGAAAATTGTACGTTTCCGCATCTTGGAGGACGGCAAAAGCGAGGGGACGGAAGGTTTTTCCCTGCTGCTTACAGAGCCGGAGGGGGCAGAAATTTATGAAGTTTCAACCGCTGGGATTACGGTTCAGGACGACGAAAAGCAAGTGCGTTCCAAAGTTTCTTTTACTAAACTAAAATACAGTGCAGAAAATGGAAAGGCAGCGCTTACAGTAAAAAGGACAGGGGCGGAATATTCGGTCTGCGATATGACGGTCTTAACAAGCGGTGATACGGCAAAGGCAGGTGAAAATTATACAGAGTTAAACCAGAGCCTTGCTTTTGCACCATATGAGACAGAAAAAGAGATTACGTTTGATGTGGCAGGGGAAGGTACTTTTTATGTACTGCTTACAGAATTAAAGGCATGTACAAAAGGAAAGTACACAAAAGCTTCCGTGGAAATTAAGGAAGGAAACCAGAAAGAAGCTTCCGGGGGATTGGAAGCAAAGGCAGGGAAAAGTGTTTCCGGGGCAAAAAAGGCCGCAGAGAAAACTTCTGCAAAAGCGGATGTTTTAAAGCAGGCGTCGTCTGACAGTGAAACGAAGAGTTTTCCCATTACGATTAATAAAAAAGAATACGCAGTGGAATATAAGATGAATGAAGCAACCGGAAAGATTTTGGACGACAGTTACAGTCCGGCAGTGGAAGTTGGGAAATATTATTTTTCAGCGGATAAAAAGCATGGCGGAATTTTTGAGTATGGGAGTGTTGGAGGGGACAGCCCAAGCTGGCTTGGAAACCGCAGGAGTGAGTATGTTTTTGATGAAAAACAGAAAGACAGGATGGATGTCCATTATGGAAAGGCAGAATACTGTTCCCCTACCATATGGCATGAGGGATGGGCGGAAATTAATACAAAAGAAAAGATACCCGGCCTGTATTACCAGTATTTTACCCCAGATTGGGAATCCACTTCCAGTTCCGGCGGAGGGCAGAAGTTCCGTTTCAAAATGGAAGGAAGCGAAACGGCGGAAGAATATACAGGGGGAAAATATGGCAGGACATGTGACAAAGGCCATATAAAAAATACATCAAACGAAGAGCTGCTTGCAAGCGTGCGTGCCATTGATGATTCTTCCCTGGCCCCGAAATCCTATATGAGGTTTTATGGCGTCTGTGCGATGTATAAGAAGTATAATATCAAGGTACAGAATGCGTCTGCCAAAAAGTACAGGACAGGGGAGGCAGGTTCTTATATTGAGATGGCGCCGGTTAATATGAGTGTACGGTGCGGCGCGCAGCCATCCCTTTTAAGCGGAAGTTCTGATTCAAGGGATGTATATGCTAATACAAGTGATGAAGATACCAACCTGGTATTTAGCGTTGGCGACATGTCATTAAATAACCATTCCGGGAAGTTTGGTTATATTAACGGCTATAAGATTGTGATTGACCCGGGGAAAAAAGAGGACAGGGCAGAAGTCAGCTACCCGGAAGATTTCAAGTACTGGCTGCAGAAAAGCGAGGGAAAAACAGACAATACCGGGCTTGTTTTTTCATCCTCTGCGATTGATGGGGAAATCAAAAAGGTAGAGCAGGATTTGGGGATTATCCCATATGATAAATACTTTATTGCATGGATTGACAGCGTGCAGAAAGCTGTGGCAGACACTGTGTATGGGTATCAGCAGAACCTTGTCTTTACGCCAAGGATGGAATATTATGATGTGGAAGTAGAAGTTTTGGAAGCAAAAGGTATCAGCACAGATCAGGTGCATTTTAAAGACGCGCAGCTTTCTAAAACAGGGAAATATAAGTTCCATGCCGGCGACAGCATTGAAGCAGAAGTTGTAACGGAAGATGCAGATTCCTATAACGTTGTAGGGTATGAAGTATCTGATAATGCAGGGATTACGTATAATACGATAACAGACGGTTCGGATTTATTTCTGGAATATAATAAAAGCTATAAAATCCGTCCGGTTGTCACAACGAAAAGCAATGCAGTTGAAGTGCGTTTTGAAAAGGATTCCGGTGCAGAGGATAAAATTGAGCTTCAGGGGCTGATTCCAAAAGATGAGTTAAAAGGGACAGAGTTTGAAGGGAAAAACATTCTGGATTTGAACCCACAGGAAAAGACTGTCCAGAAAAGGGCAGAGCCGGTCAAAGGAAAGGAATATGTTGTTAGGCTTGCACTGAAAAAAGCAGAGGAAGGGGAGTATGTATACAGGCCTTCCGTAAAGCTAAAAACACAGAATACAAAATATGTGGCGCAGTATTTTCCATTGATAGCGGCAGCCTCTGCCTCGGATAATGTGGTAGAGGTTGGGCTTTCCAAAGTGAAGAAATCCTCACTGAAAAAATATCAGGTGAAAGGATGCGTGACGTCTGCTTTTACGCCAATCAGGAGTACAGGGCTGGAGGTTAAAAAACTGCCGGTTGCCGGTTATGTCGTATCAGCCGGGAAGGGGACGCAGAACACAGACAAAAAGGGAAATATCCAGATTGACAGCCTGTCGTCCACAACAGGAGAACTGGGAGAATATTACCTGAATACAATTGTTGGCGTGGAAGGCGACAGGATTCCGCTGCTTCTTTCCAATGGGGTAGTAAATGGCACGGCTGCCGAAGTTGTCTTGTCAAATGGCATTAAAGCGTCTGACGGCGAAGCGTATCAAGTGAACGCAGGGAATATTGAAATCACATATCCTTATGGCGCGCCAAAGGTAACAAGTATCGACTACACCTATGAGAACAGTGCAAACCAGCAGAAACAGGGAGGGAATACTGATAATTCTGTACATATTTATGATGATACGATTACTATCACTGCAAAAGTAAACCCTTACGGCAGGAAAATAAAAGAGGCTGTCTTTACGGTTTACCGTTTTGGTTCCGGGGATGGGCAGTACAGTGCATTTGATGAATACCGTGTCAGGGAAGCGGAAGATAACCCGAATACGTTTCGGTGTGAGATACCTAAGATGACGGAAAACCTGCATAATGGCGACCGGATTAAGGTAAGGTTAGTAGACAGCATGGAGCAGACATTAGAAGTTGGGCAGTATGATGAGGATGGCAAACCGATTTTAGATGACGAAGGGAACCTTGTTGTGGGGCAGTCTTTTGCCATTGAATATCCTGATGTGGATACCGGCCTGCGCTTTTATACAGAAAATGAACTGCAGTCCCCACAGACATATGATTTGGAAAACTGTCCGGCAGCAGATGTGCCATTGCTTGGAAGTTCATTGGGAAGCACAAGCTCCGGCCTGCTGACTTTTGGGAAAATCAAATGGGCGGACAACACAGGTTATACTTTGCAGGTTGGGGTAAATGCATTAATCAGCACTATTCCGGGGATGAATACGTCACAAAAGGATGCTGCACTGAAAAATTTTTCATCTTCGGTAAAGGAAGCGGCAGAGTATAATAGCACGAAAAGATCGATTCCGAAAAATGCAGAAGAAGTAATTTTGAATCTGGCAGGGAAGGAAACAGAACAGACCGATTTATCGAAAGAAAAAGAGACGATGCAGGGTGTTTTAGATGAAATCAGAAGCGATGCCAAAAGCGGGGCGAAGAAAGCTGTTGCAGGCATGAATAAAAGCCCTACCTGGAGCGTCAATGCCGCGCTGCTTTTAGCATTTGATTTTGTTTTTAACCCGGTGACGGAGGAATATGTGTTCTGCTCTGGTGCTGTCAGTATTGGCGGCAGCTATACGTTTAATAAAACACAGTATGTTGTAATAGAGTGTGTTCCGGCGTTTTTGAACTTTACGGCTACGCTCCAGGCAGATATTTTAATCAGCTATCCGACAGAAAGCGGAAAAAATGCGATGACGGCAGGCGAGTTTAACAGTTATGCCGGAAACCTCACCCAGAAGCTTGCTTCGCCTACATCGAGGATGAACCTGATGTTTTCAGGGAAAGTTCAGCTGGGGGTTGGAATGTGCGGCGTTTTATCAGCAAGGGGGTATGTAACCCTAAAGCTGCAGTTTGACGTCCCAATTTATGAAGCCGGTTCCGGAGGGGTTTTAATCGGAGCATCTGGCGGTATAGGGTTTGACCTTTTGGTTATGTCCATCAACGTTGACGTCGGAAATGTTTTCTATGGGGTTGGCTCATTAAAAAACAAGACAGGATATGATTTTTTTGGCAGCCTGGCAAGCAAGATTTTCAAGGGCCAGGAGAAAACAGGGAAAGACGGGAAGAAAGCTTTTTCAAGGGAAAAGGACACCATTTTAAAGAAAAATGGCAAAAAAGAACAGATCCTGCTTCATCCTTATACAGCAGGGACTTCGGATATGGAAAGCTTTGGGAAGGGAAGCAGGCTAAAAAAAGCATCTCCTTCGCTTGCTTCTGTAACAGCATTGCTTGACAATGCTGCAGAGCGTACCCGCCCGAAAATTATTCCGCTTGGGCAGGGAAAGAAGATGATTGTCTTTATTGCAAACAGGGAAGGCAGCGATGGCAGGAATTTTGTCCTGGATTATTCTGTCTATAATGGCTCTTCCTGGTCAAAGCCAGAACCGGTAGCAGAAGATGGCACGGTTGATTCTACCCCGGCAGTTCTAAAGGCTGGAGATAAAGTGGTGATTGCATGGGCGGATGCCTCCCGTGCATTTACAGAAAAAGACAGTACAATAGAGCAGTTATCAGCTATGGGGATTTCTGCTGCAGTTTATGATATAGGAAGTGGAAAGATGGGGAAGGAAGTTACGTTAGCAGAAGATAAGTATATGAACCTTTCTCCGCAGTTAAATATTGACGGCACAAAAATTTACTGCAGCTATATGAAGCGTGATGTGGCTGGCGCAAAAGAGGAAGACCTTCTGGATATGAAAAAGATTTACTCTGCTATGGCATACCGCTCTTATGACTACGTGAGCGGGGAAAAGAAGGAGGAACGTTTTGTTTCCATAAAACATGATACCATAACGGACCCGGTTATTATGGATTACAGCAGTGTTATTACAGAGGCGGGCGGCGACAGTTATCTTGTCTCTACATATACGGTAGATGAGGATGATGACTTTAATACCAATGCAGACAGAGAACTTTTCCTTAGCATTTATAACCTGGATAAAGGGAGGGAATATTATCCAATCTGTATTTCCAATGACAGCGTAAGCCAGTCTGTGCCAAAGCTTACAAACCTGGATGGGAAAATATACCTGACCTGGTTAGATGATGGGTATATGTTTAATTTAGCAGATGTGTCTGATTTACTGGAAGCATTTTTTGACGAATCTGCAAAAGAAGAGATGAAGGTTGATAAGAGTAAATTTATCAATGGTTATATGGATGGGAAAAACGAAAACAGAAACTGGTATAAGAAAGATGCAAAAGAGCTTGGGATGGGGCAGGAAGAATATGAGGACAGTTTTTATGCAGATATTGTTTCCGGCAGTTTCCGCAAAGACAGCGTTAACTTTAGCCAGAAGGAAGAAATTATGTCGAACATTTCTTCTTATGTCCTTACAACAGACGGAGATGATATTTATATTTTCTTTACTGATTTCGGTTCTGACCAGGATTCGTCCGGCGTAGAAATCTATGGGATGAAATATAAAAGAATGGAAGAAGATGCAGAAAGTAAGGATGAAGATTGGGGATTTTCCGGGAAGGCTGTCCAGATTACCCAGGAAAATAAGGTAATTGATGAACTGGATTTGTATATGGATAAGGGTGGAAGGGTAACTGCGGCCTCAAATTATTTCAGCCAGTGGATTGATGAATCCGGTTCTATCCAGTATGGTGCAAACCAGCTTGTGGAAATGGAATTTGAGACGAAAAACTCCCTGAAAGTGCAAAATGACCATATTCTCTTTTCGGAAAGGCTTGCAGCCGGAGAAACGGAAAATCTCTCCTTTGTTGTAGAAAACGCGGGGCTTTTGGAAGCAAAAGGATTTGATTATAGGGTAAGCAGCATAAGCGGCAGTACAGAAACGCTGATAGAAAGCGGCCATAAAGATGTTTTGCTGGATTCCGGGGAGACAACGGAAGTCTCTGTTTTGTGGGAGATACCAAAGACGCTTTCTGATACAAGCATTAAGGTAGAGGTTTTGGAAACAGGAATAGAAGATAACAAGCCATACCAGGCGACAGAGTATGTCCCATATGAAAGCGATGTAAAATTTATATCAGCACAAGTCCTTTGGGATGAAAAAGGCCCGTATCTAATGGCAGAAGTTTCTAACGCAGGAAATGCTTCTTCCAAAGCATATGCAGGAAAACTTTATGCACTTAATGGAGATGGGGATGTCCGGGAAACTTGTGCAGAGTTTACAGTGCCGGCGTTACAGTCGGGAGAGGGGCGGAAGATAGAAATTCCATTTTCTCTAAAACCTGGTGATTTTAGCAGCCTTGGAGTCTTGGATTTGAAGCTTTGCGCAGAGGACGGGGATGAATTGGTATCTCGTATGTATACAAGGTTTGCTTCTTCCGTTCCGGTCTGCGCCGCCCTAAATGGTGGAAAAGGTGTTAAAATCGCAAAAGGCAGCAAAGTACAGGTAAAGGCAGAAGCAGCCCCATGGAATGGGATTGCAGGGGAAGCTGTATTTTATTCTGACAATCCATCCATAGCGGCAATTGACAGCAAAGGCAATGTAACAGGGATTGGGGCTGGAAAGACAAATCTCCATGTATACTATCCGTCTGCCGGGGTATCCGCTTCTGTTTCCGCAGAAGTAACCGGTGGGACAGAAAAGGAAGGAAGCATTATGCCAGATAAAACATCCGTAGTAATTGCGCCAGGAAAGTCGGCAAATATAAAATTTAAAACAACAGTAAAAGATAGTTCCGGGAAAACAGCCTCTGTCAAAGCTTCTGTTTCAGATAAAAAGGTAGTGTCAAAAGTTTCTGTCAGCGGAAATAAGGTAAAAATTACGGCTGCCAAAAAAGCAGCAAGGGGCGCTTCGGCGACAGTTACTTTAAAAGCTTCCAGCGCATCCGGCAAGGCTGTCAGCGCTAAGATTAAAGTGACGGCAGAAAACAGGACAACAAAAATTATACCGCCAAAGAAATCCTTGTCTTTGAAAAAGGGAAAGACAGCAAAGCTTACTTTGAAGGTATACGCCCAGAACAATAAAAAACCGGCCACTGATTTGATAAAAATAAAATCAAAACAGGTGGCATTAACAGGCTATACGGTGAAAAAAGGGAAGATTGTCTTGAAATTAAAAGGAAAGAAAAAAGGTACGGAAAAAATAACCGTCCAGTCTGGGAAGAAAAAAGTTAAAGTAAAAGTAGTTGTAAAATAAGGTTGTTTTTCCTGCCATGGGATAAGACGGGTGGAATCTATTCTATGGCAGGAAAATGGATTTAGAAAGGAATAGAAGGATGGAGCAAAAATATAAGAAAAAAATAGTGTCTGTCATTTTAGCTGTGGCGATGTTATTTTCCAGTGCAGGAAACACAGGAAGTTATGCAGAAGCCGCTAGTAAAAAGGCAGTGGTAAAGTTTGACAAAACAAAGGTTTCTGTGAAAAAGGGCAAGAAAGTAACGATTAAAATCGTAAAAAAGAATGTTAAAAAAATTAAATCCCAGAAGTGGTCTTCCAAAAATAAGAAGATTGCCACAGTAAACAGCAAGGGGACGGTAACGGGAAAGAAAGCCGGAAAATCTACGGTTGTTACCTGTAAGGTAACATATACAGTGAAAGGTTCAGATAAGAAATATTCTAAAAAGCTGGAATGTAAAGTTACTGTAAAGAAAGATGCTGCAAAAAAGCCTGATCCGACAAAAGAGCCAGCGCCGACAAAGACGCCTTCCAATACCGATACGCCTTTACAGCCAGAGAAGAGCAGTGCATTGGTTCCTGAAATTATGCCAGGGCATCAGGTAATGCAAAATCCATATCTGTCATCGGAAGAGGCAATGATACATAATGATATCTATAATTCAGATGTTACAAGTAAGGCAATGCCGCTTGGAATCTGCCCGGAGATTATAGAATCGGAAGCAAAGGACAGCCCGATTGCACCTCCTGCTTTTTTCTATGATAATTATGGAAATGCCGTGGCTCCTTACAGCCAGATTATGGAAGATGGAAGCGTGCTTTCTGGGGGAATTGCCATCCGTGATATGGATAGCAGTAACTTGGAAGTTTTAGGGAAGTTCCAGCCGCCGCTTCATGATAACGGGGCAAAATATGGCATCCAGATTTCCTATTCTTTCGTAGATAAGGAAAACTACCTGGTTGGGCCGACAACGCATGGCCATGTTGTCATGATACAGACATATGATGAAAAAGGCAAGATTCTGCCTGTTTTTGAAAAGAAACTGGACGTCGATATTTTATCAGGTGCTGTTAAGGCAATGGGAAATGATATTGACCAGAATATTTTAAGCATTGCATATGACTATGAAGGAAATCTTTGGTTTGTGACAGGAGGTTTCCATAAAAATCCGGCATTTTCTAAATCTGGATTTGTCGGCTATCTGGAGAGGGAGTATATTGACCATATACTTGCAGGGGAAAATGCAGGGGATGCTGAAAAGTATCTGCATTATAAAAAGCTTTCAGAGGGAGAAAATGCCGAAAATGGGATTGCTGCCCATAAAGAAGGCTGCGTGGTTTTAACAAACCGAAACTGTTTCCTGTTTGCTGCTTCTGAAACAGGGGTAGAAGAAAAATGGAGTACTCCGTATGAAAGTTCTGGTGGGAAAAGTGCAAAACCGGAAACCGGGATTACTGGCGGAGGCCTTGCCTGGGGCGGCGGAAGTTCCCCTACCCTGACAAATGAGCTCGTGCTTTTTACAGATAACCAAGATGTGGTAAATCTGATTGCAGTTGATTTAAAGACAGGGAAAACGCTCGTAAAAACGCCTGTGCTGGATTTGGGAAAAGATGTTATTGTTTCTGTAGAAAATTCTATCTGTGTCTATGCCCCGGATGACAAAAGGGTGTCTGTACTTGTCTGCAACTGGTTTGGAGCAGGGAATGCAGGACTTTTTGGGGCGGATGCGGATTCTTCCATACAGAGTTATGATAATATTTATGACAATAGCTGGAGAAATGGCGGCTCTGATTACCTGATGCCGGGAGTTGAGCGGGTGGATATTGTAAAGAAAGGGGATGGAAGCTACTCGGCAGAAAAGGTATGGGTAAGGGAAGACTTAAAAGATACCTGCATGATTAAGCTTTCAACCTCCGCAGGATATTACTATGGCTATACGCAGGATGAAAAAACAAAAGAGTGGGGATTTATCACACTGGATTATGCTACCGGGAAAACAGTAATGTGGCAGCCTGTTTCGGATAAGAAAGAATATAATAATATGGCGGTCGGCATTATGCAGGGGAATAATGGGAATTCTATTTATTGCCCGACAAATTCACAGACATTGGTACGCTTGCAGGACCGTTTTGCCTACCTGCCAAAGCAGCCAGATAAAAAGTTAGACATTGTAAAGATGGAACGACATGTAATGACAGAAGACAGCTTTCAAAAAGCATCAGGAAGCAGCCTGGTTCCTGCAACTTATCTGATGTCTGCAGTAATTGAAGATGCAAAGCAGGAACAGACGCTTTCGTTCCGTGTCAATGGGCTGGAAGGGAGGAAGAGCAGCCATACCTTGTATTATATGGATAAAAACGGGAAATTGAATGCATATGAAAATCCTGTTTTTACTGACAGCAAAGGACGTGAACTGGGAGATGGTGAAACACTTATCCCAGATGCCGTTTATGAGATACGCCTTGCAGTGAAGGATTCTGGAAGCACAGATTGTGACAGCGCAGAAGGGGTGATAAAAACCGAAATATTGCTTGCTTCTTCTAAAAAAGCGCCTGCTGCAGAAAAATCAAATGAAGAACTGTATAAAATGGCAGTAAGGGATTCTGTTTTTGCTGAGGAAGATGAAATTAAACCGTTGGTTTCCCTTACGAAGGAAGATAAGCTTGTGACATGGGATGAGAAAGGGCGTGTGCTTCTTTGTACATGGCACAGCTATCCTGACAGTTATCCAGAAGGGGAAACAGTCACAACAAAGTGGGGGTATGTCTGGAGTTTTACAGACAAAGAGATCGCTTCTTATTCGGACGAACTAAAAAATGCAGAGGATGCCAAGATGCGCCTGCGGCAGTTGATTGCCATTTCCCCAGATAAAACGCACAGTACGGTTACAGGGCTTTGGGTAAACACAGCCGATGTCATACGGCCGGCCTATCAGACAGATGCAGCAGACGGAAGGATGTTTACTTCGTTTGAAAATGAGGGGACAGTAGATAAAGACTTTAAAGCATGGTTTGACCAGAATATACTGGATTCCTACTTTTATGGAGAGTATCCGTGGACGCGTCTTGGTTATACATATGATTGGGCAGATAATGGAAAAGAGTATGGCCTGACGGAATTTCTGATAAAAAAGGATGCACAGGCAGAAGTAGCATTTACAGAAACGACAGATGAATTTCTGGAGCGGATTTGCAGGTAAGCCATATAAAGTGCGGCGGCCCTCCCATATGTTAAAAAACACCCTTTCTAAGGTTTTAATCCCAAAGAAAGGGTGTTTTATCATGTTATAGATAATTTAAAAATTATGCGCAAATTATTTGCAAATTATTGATTGGTAAGTTCAAACTGCCCTACAAGGTCGTCCAACATAGATGCCTGTGCGGAAAGCTCTTCGCTGGTTGCGGATGCCTGCTCTGCAGTTGCCGCATTGCTCTGTACTACTCCTGAAATCTGATTTACGCCTTTTTCTGCCCTGCGCATTGCATCTGTCTGTTCTACCATCATATTCTTCAGGTTCTTTGAGAAGTCGGCAATCTGTTTGATTCCGTCTACAACAGATTCAATTGCATTGGAAGCATGGTCTGCTGCGATATTTCCCTCTGCAACTTCTTTCATGGAAGCTTCAATTAATTCCCTGGTATCAACAGCAGCTTTTGCACTTTGTTCTGCTAAATCACGTATCTGGTCTGCCACAACGGCGAAGCCGCGTCCTGATTCCCCGGCACGTGCTGCTTCTATAGAGGCATTTAAGGACAGCAGGTTTGTCTGGGATGCAATAGATTCAATTTCAGAAATAATGTCCCCAATCCTGGTAGAGGTTTCATTAATCCTCTGCATAGCGCCCATCATGGTATTCATTTCTTCACGGCTGTTATCCGCCTGGTTTGCATACTGCTGTGCTTTTATGTAAGAATCGTCTGCACTTTGTGCACTTTTTTCCATTGTTTCAGTAATTGTTGAAATTGCTTCATGAAGTTTCTCTACTGCGCCTGCCTGCTCTGTAGCGCCTTCTGCAAGACACTGGGAAGCGTTTGCAAGTTCATTGGAGCCTGCGGATACCTGGTTGGAAGCTTCTCCTATGGATAACAGGGTTTCTTTCATCTGGTTCCTTAATCCGCGCATGGACTCATATAACTTCTGGAAATCCCCGGTATATTTTTCTTCTGCCTTAGATCTTACAGTATAGTTTCCATGAGCCATTTCTGACAACACTTCACCAATATCGGAAATAATGATATCCAGGTTCTTTGCCATTTCACCAATATCTTTTCCGATTTCTTCTACTTCATCTCCAGTATCAATTGCAGGAAATGGGCTAGAGAGATCCCCTGTTGAAAAAGTGTTGAGGCGCATCCCAAGGTTTCCCAAAGGAACGGAAATCCGCTGTGCGATTTTCTTTCCAAGCTTTGTGGAAAATACCATTGCAACCGCAATGACAATCAGGATAAGCGCTGCCAGAACCCAGCCTACAATTGTCAAAATCCGTGATAAGCTGTTCCCTTCTGTCACTTTTACATCCAGAAGACCTTCCAAATCTGCATAAATGCTGTTATAAACACCTGCTAACTCTGATAAAGCAAGATCCTGCGCCTGTTTGCAGAGTTCCCGGTCTGTTGTTGCCCCAAGTTCCATGATTTTTGCATCCAGTTCCCAGTAATTATCTAATTCTGACTTAATCTTGTCATAGTTCTTCCGGCCGTCTTCAGATACAATTGTATCTTCTATCTTCTTAAAAGATTCTTGAAAGGATACTTTCAGTTCGTCATGCTGCTGTACAACAGTGGCAATAGCATCTGCATCGTCATATCCAATTGCTGCCCGGAGCGACGACCTAAGGTCTGCAAACTCAAACATTGCCGTTCCAATATCACCTTGTGCAAAACCAAAATTCTTCAATGCATATGAATACCTGTTAGATGTGATTACTAATGCAATCAGTGCGACTAAAGCAATGGCTGCCGTAATCGTTGAGACTCTGAAAATAGAAACTGTCAGTTTCTTTTCAATACTTCCATTTTTGTTCATTTCTTAATTAAACTCCTTCCTTTGCTTAAAAAATTAAGTGCTTCTGAAATATCATACCGCTTTGGCATATCCAAAAGTTTTAGATATTTCCAACGCCCCCATAGTTTTAAGTGTTTTAAATTCCTCTTCTATGTTCTATTATACTATATTTAAAAAAGTATTCAATACCAAAAAGCAAAAATATGGTATACTGTTACTATAAGGCTGCTATTTACATTGTTTAGAGTAGTCATGAAAGAGAGGAGACAGAAATTTGCAAATTAGAGAATTTTTTAACTTCATTGATAAAAGCCCCACAGCATTCCATGCAGTCAGGGCAATACAGGAAAAACTGGAAGAAAAAGGGTTTACAGAGCTTTTATGGCAAGAAGAGTGGAAAATAGAACATGGTGGAAAATATTTTGTAAAGAGGAATGAATCTTCTTTGGCCGGTTTTGTGCTGCCGGAAAATGAGGTTTATGGTTACCACATGGCCGCCTGCCATACGGATTCACCTTGTTTTAAGGTTAAAACCTGCCCGGAGATAAAAACAGAAGACAATTATGTAAAGTTAAATACAGAGCAATATGGAGGAATGATATGTTCAACCTGGCTGGACCGCCCGCTTTCAGTTGCCGGGAGGGTCTTTTTTGAAGAGGACGGCGGGAAAATAGGAAGCTGCCTGATAAACTTAAACAGAGATTTACTTGTTATCCCAAATCTTGCGGTTCATATGAACCGGGAAATTAATAAAGGGTATGTTTATAACCCACAGGTTGATTTACTGCCTGTTTTTACAGATAATATGGAATGCAGCCTCCGCAGCATGATTGCAGCAGAGACTGGAATAGAAGAAGACAGGCTTTTGTCAGAAGAGTTATTTGTCTATGTGCGCCAAAAAGGGTGCGTTATTGGGGAAAAGGGACAGTGGATTATGGCGCCGCGGCTGGATGACCTGCAATGTGCTTATGCAATAATGGAAGGGATGCTGCAGGCAAAACCAAAGCATTATATCGCGCTTGGGGCATTTTTTGACAATGAAGAGGTGGGAAGCAGTACAAAACAGGGAGCGGATTCTGATTTTCTGGAGCAGTTGACAGGGCGGATAGGGAATGCATTGGCGTTTAATATAGAAAAAAGAGGACAGCTTTTAGGAAAGAGTTTTTTCATTTCTGCTGACAATGCCCATGCCCTGCATCCGAACCATCCAGAAAAAGCAGATCTTACGAACAGGCCTAAATTAAATGGGGGAATTGTAATAAAGTATCATGGCGGGCAGAAATATACAACAGATGGATATTCCAGTTCATACTTGATTCAGCTTTGCAAAAATGCAGGTATACAATATCAATTCTATTGCAACCGTTCTGATATTCCAGGCGGTTCTACGCTTGGCAATATATCAGCATCCCATATATCTGTGCCTTCTGTGGATATCGGGTTTGCCCAGCTTGCAATGCATTCTGCAGTAGAAACTGCAGGGAAAGAAGATATTGAACAGGGAATCCGGCTTTTCAGGCAATTTTGGGCAGATTAGAGTATATTTGACTCTGTGGTATGGTTTTTACTGGATAAAAAGAATTAATCCTTCCATTTCGTAAATTTTATGTTATACTAAAATATGTTTGATAAGTAAAATGTGGATAGCCTGGTGTTCCATAGATGGTAAATTTGGCAGGGAATGGCTGGTAATTTATCATTTCCATAAAGAAAGGGACGCCTGCAGAAATGAGGATTACAATATGATGGGCAGAGAAAATTACAGTGAAGCATTGAAATTAGGAAAAAAGGATTACCATACACGGATGCTGCGCGGCATTAAGCCGACGCTGCAGGTATTAGATGATATTATGCCGGAAAGGGGAGATTATTCAGAAGTGCCGCTTGGGCTGGTACAGATTCCGGCAGACCAGCTTGTAGGTACAAAAACGGTAGGCAGAAGCAGTTCTTTTGCATCAAATTTTATGCCAATCCTGGCAGAAGATACAGAGTTTGCATCAAAATGGTCGAGCCTGAGTGACAGCCATGTAGAAGAAGGAATCCGGGATCCGATTAAAGCTTATGAGTATATGAACCGCTTTTATGTAGAAGAAGGAAATAAGCGGGTCAGCGTCATGAAATTTTTCGGGGTAGTCTCTATATTGGGAAATGTAACCCGGATTGTACCAAAGCGTACGGAAGAAAAGGAAAATAAGATTTATTATGAATTTCTGGACTTTTACCGGCTTGCGCCAATTAACTATATTTGGTTTTCAAAAGAAGGGAGTTTTCATAAACTACAGGAAGTTGTCGGAAAAGAACCTGGGGAGGAATGGACAGAAGAAGAACTATTAAAATTCAGCTCCCTTTATACAAGGTTTTCTGCAGAATACCAGGCAAAGGGCGGTAATAAACTAAAAATCACTGTAGGGGATGCGTTCCTGGTTTTTGCAGGGCTGTATGGATATGACGCAGTAGATGAAAAAACAACGAGTGAATTAAAAGAGTTAATTACAAAAAGCTGGGAGGAATTTGAGCTTCTGCAGGAGGGGCAGGAAATAGACTTGAAGATGGAGCCAACCAAGGAGAAGAAGCCTCTTTTAAGCATCCGCCTGCCGCTGAGTTCCACTAAGCTTAAAATTGCATTTATATATGAAAAGACACCTGGTACATCTGCCTGGACATATGCACATGAACTTGGAAGGCTTCATCTGGAACAGGCTTTTTCTGATGAAGTAAGCATGACCAGTTATGAAAATGGGACGACAGAAAACATTGACTCGCTGATAGAGGATGCAATCAGTACAGGATGCAACCTGATTTTTACAACAACGCCTTCCTTTATACAGGCAAGCGTAAAGGCGGCAATTGCAAACCCTAAAGTGCGTATCCTGAATTGTTCGCTGAATACCTCCCACCGTTATATCCGCACATACTATTCAAGGATGCATGAGGCAAAATTCCTGATGGGGGCAATTGCAGGCGCAATGGCTGAAAATAATAAATTGACTTATATTGCTGACTATCCAATTTGCGGCTCTATCGCCAATATTAATGCATTTGCTTTGGGGGCGCAGATGGTAAACCCACGGGCAAAGGTTTATTTGGAATGGTCTACTATGAAAGATGTGGATATTGAGGAACGGATTAAGGAGGTTGGTTCTTCCTGTGTTTCAGGAAGGGATATGATGATTCCAGAGGAAGCATCCCGCTATTTCGGGCTTTATCACCGGACAGAATGGAATATGCGCAATCTTGCTATGCCTCTTTGGCATTGGGGAAAGTTTTATGAGCAGTTAATTCGGACGATTATGGATGGGACATGGAAATATGACGACAGCCCTTCCGCAACAAAGGCAATCAATTATTGGTGGGGGATGTCTGCCGGCGTGATTGATGTTATCTATTCCAAATATCTGCCAACAGGGACAAAACGTCTGGTAGAACTTTTGAAGACAACGATAACTTCTGACGTCTTTAATCCGTTTTCCGGCGGCCTGTTTTCACAGTATGGCGTGGTAGAGGAAAATCCTGACCGAAGCCTCCTGCCAGAGGAAATCATGACAATGGATTGGCTGGCAGATAATGTTATTGGGGCAATTCCGAAAAAGGAAGAGTTGAAAGAACAGGCAGAGCCTGTCTTGAAGGAACAGGGAGTAAGGAACTGTTAACTGGCGGCCCCGATCAGGCAATGGGGCTGTCAGCCTGCGTAAAGCCGCCAGGCGCAGGCTTGTGTCTGGCCCGCTGGGACGCAGGAATAAATTTCAGTTCTTAGAGATAAAGGAAGGTTAATGGCTTTATGAAGATACTTGCAATTGCGGATGAAGAATCAAAATATCTATGGGATTTCTTTGAAAAAAGTAAACTGGAGGGGATTGATTTAATAATCTCCTGTGGTGATTTAGACCCGCAATACCTCTCTTTTCTGGTTACACTATCCTCTGTGCCGGTATTGTATGTCCATGGAAACCATGATGGAAAATACGAAAAAAAGCCGCCGGAAGGATGCACTTGCATAGACGACCAGATTTATGTCCATAATGGAATCCGGATTATGGGCCTGGGAGGTTCCATGCGTTACCGTCCGGGGCCGCATCAATATACAGAAAGGGAAATGAAAAAACGGGCTGCAAGGATGTGGCCGCAGTTATTCCTAAAACGTGGGATTGATATTCTGGTTGCCCATGCGCCCGCCTATCAGCTTAATGATGGCAGGGATTTGCCGCATCAGGGATTCCAGACATTCCGCACATTGATGGATAAATATGAGCCAAGGTTTTTCCTCCATGGCCATATCCATCAAACATATGGAAAAGAATATAAAAGGTATGACAAGTATCATGAAACACATATCATCAATGCGTACGAACGGTGTGTATTTGATTTCGATGATGAAAATTTAAAAGATCACCTGAGATAGGCGGCAGTCTTAAAAGGCCGGGGAGTAATACCCCGGCCCTTTTTGAGTCATAGGAAATTGCGCTGTGACGTAGTGGTATGTCGACAAGAATTGCCAAGCAATTCTTGTTAGGGCACCAGCGCTGGCGGTGCCCTTTTTTAAGCAGTAATTATAGTGATTCTGCAATATCATAAACCAAACGTTCGCTTTCTTCCCATCCAAGGCATGGGTCTGTAATGGATTTGCCATAGATGTGTTCACCAATTTTCTGGCTTCCGGGTTCAATATAACTTTCCACCATAACCCCTTTGACAAGCCCCCTGATATCTTTAGAAAGCCTGCGGCTGTGAAGGACTTCGGAGACAATACGCGGCTGCTCATAATAGCATTTATTTGAATTGGCATGGTTTGCATCCACAATACATGCCGGATTTTTCAAATCCAGTTCTTCATATAACTTTAAAAGAAGCTGTAAATCTTCATAGTGGTAATTGGCAAGTGACTGGTCATGCTTATTGACAGCGCCGCGCAGGATGGTATGTGCCAAAGGGTTTCCATCTGTGCGGACTTCCCACCCACGGTACATAAAAGTCTGGCTTGCCTGTGCGGCAATGCAGGAGTTTAGCATGATTCCTAAAGTACCGCTGGTTGGATTCTTCATGCCGCATGGGATGTCAATCCCACTGATGACAAGGCGGTGCTGCTGGTTTTCTACCGAACGTGCGCCAACTGCCACATAAGAAAGGAAATCAGAGACATATGGCCAGTTTTCAGGGTAAAGCATTTCATCTGCTGCAAACAGATGGGTTTCTGCAATGGCACGCAGGTGCATTTTCCTCATTGCAATTAAGCCTTCCAGTAAATCCGGCGCTTTTTCCGGGTCTGGCTGGTGAACGATTCCCTTATATCCTTTTCCGGTTGTCCTTGGTTTATTTGTGTAAATACGCGGGATAATAATTACTTTGTCCTGCACTTTTTCCTGGACTTTGGCCAGACGGCACAAATAGTCGCAGACAGAGTCTTCGTGGTCTGCAGAGCAGGGGCCGATAATCACTAAAAATTTATCTGATTCACCAGTAAAAACTTTTGCAATCTCGCTGTCTTTTTCTGCTTTTAATTTTTTATGGGCTTCCGGAAGCGGATACTCCGTAAGCAGCTCTTCTGGCGACATAACTTCTTTTACATAGGTAACGCCCATTGTTTTTCCTCCATTCTGTAAATACTAGATATTGTATGCGGGTAATGATAATAATACATTTCCTGCACGGTTACCTATTTTATAAGAAAACGTTTCATCCGTCAATATATTTGGAAAAAACAGTTTGACAAGCACTTAGGAAAGTGCTATGATACTCAAGTGTCTTGTCAGGCATAGAGGACAGGCATTGTGCCGCTTAACGGGGCAAATTGAAGCCTGCTGCCATTCCAGGCAGATGCAGGCGCCGTAGTTAGCGAGTAATGATAAGGAGGTAAGGACTATGTACGCAATTATTGCAACAGGCGGAAAGCAGTACAAAGTAGCCGAAGGTGATATCATTAACGTAGAAAAGCTTAATGCAGGAGCAGGAGAGACTGTTACGTTTGACCAGGTTGTTGCTGTAAGCGATGGTACGATGAAAGCAGGCGCTGAAGTAGCAGGCGCTACTGTTACGGCTTCTGTCGTAAAAGAAGGCCGTGCGAAAAAGGTTATCGTTTACAGATATAAGAGAAAATCCGGATATCATAAGAAAAACGGCCACAGGCAAAGCTTCACACAGGTTAAGATTGACAAAATCAACGCTTAATTTTGTGGGATTTTTGCAGGGAGCAGTATGGAAGGATTTTCTATACAGTAAAAAGGCGGAAATATGATACGGGTTACGATTTATCAGAATGGTTTAGGGCAATATTGTGGCTTCCGTATGGAAGGCCATGCAGAGTTTGCGGCATATGGCAAAGATATTGTCTGTGCAGCCGTATCAGTATTGGTAATCAACACGATTAATTCCATTGAAGCATTTACAGACGAAGTTTTTGAAAATGCAGTACAGCAGGAAAAGGATGTGGTTTCGTTTGAAATCATATCAAACCCGGTAAGCAGCGAAGCAGGGCTTTTCATGAAATCGCTGGTGCTGGGGCTTACATCCCTCGCTGATGAATATGGGAAGAAATATATTCGGTTGAAATTTCAAAGAAAGCAGGAGGTATAAAGCGATGTTAAAAATGAACCTTCAGTTGTTTGCCCATAAAAAAGGAATGGGTTCTACAAAGAACGGCAGGGATTCCGAGTCTAAGAGATTAGGCGCAAAAAGGGCAGATGGACAGTTCGTGCTTGCAGGCACAATCCTTTACAGACAGCGCGGGACAAAAATCCATCCGGGCGTAAATGTAGGCCGCGGCGGCGACGATACATTATTTGCGCTGGTAGACGGCGTTGTCCGTTTTGAAAGAAAAGGAAGAGATAAAAAGCAGGCTTCTGTATATCCGGTAGAAGCGAAGTAAGGAACTGCAAATAATCTGTTTTCAGTTCCCGGAAGCGTAGTTTCCTGATTTAGGGCGTGTTTAAATACGAAAAGAGGCTGTTGGGTATACAGCCTCTTTTCTTTGAAAGAAGGTGAAGTGATGTTTTCAGACAGAGTGGAAGTAGTTATCCGTTCAGGAAAAGGCGGAGACGGCCATGTAAGCTTCCGGCGGGAACTCTATGTAGCGGCGGGAGGCCCGGACGGCGGGGACGGCGGAAAAGGCGGGGATCTGATTTTTGAGGTGGACCGTGGGTTAAATACATTAAATGACTTCCGCCATAACAGGAAGTACAGCGCAGGGGACGGGCAGCCAGGCGGCCGCAGGCGCTGCCATGGGGCAAACGGTGCAGATTTGGTTGTGAAAGTCCCGGAGGGGACGGTTGTCCGTGAAAAAGAGACTGGTAAAGTGATTGTCGATATGTCGCATGGATGTACACGCGAAGTTGTTTTAAAAGGCGGCCGCGGCGGCAAGGGGAATATGAATTACGCAACTCCGACAATGCAGGTGCCAAAATATGCGCAGCCGGGAAAGCCAGGAAAAGAACTGGCAGTTATTTTAGAACTAAAGACAATTGCAGACGTAGGGCTTTTAGGGTTTCCAAATGTAGGAAAATCTACCTTTTTGTCCAGGGTAAGCAATGCAAGGCCGAAAATCGCCAATTACCACTTCACAACACTTCAGCCAATGCTTGGGGTTGTGGATTTAGAGGGGGCGGATGGGTTTGTCATCGCCGATATCCCAGGGCTGATTGAGGGGGCGTCTGACGGCGTTGGACTGGGGCATGAATTTCTGCGCCATATTGAGCGGACAAAACTATTTATCCATATGGTGGACGCTGCTTCTACGGAGGGGCGCGACCCTTTAAATGATATCCTGGTAATAAATGAAGAATTAAAAAAATACAGCGAAGAGCTGTCAAAGAGGCCGCAGGTAATTGCAGCAAACAAAACGGATGTTTTTTATGGGACAGAAGAAGAGACGGTACTTACTTTGTTAAAAGAAGAATTTGAGCCGCAGGGGATTCCGGTTTTCCCAATTTCAGCAGTGAGCGGGCGCGGCGTAAAAGAACTGCTATATTATGTCAGGAAGCGCCTGGATGAGATCCATGAAGAGCCTATTGTATTTGAGCGGGAATATGTCGTGGAAGAGATGGAAGACAAAGAAGAGCCATTTACTGTCTCTTTTGATGATAAAGAGCAGGTTTATGTAGTAGAAGGGCCAAGAATTGAAAAAATGTTAGGGTATACAAATCTTGATTCAGAAAAGGGATTCCAGTTTTTCCAGAAGTTCATGCATACAAATGGGATTATTGAGGAATTAGAAGCACTTGGGATTGAGGAAGGCGATACCGTCAAAATGTATGAGCTTCAGTTTGATTATTATAAATAGGTTGATAAAATATGAAGGAATTACTTTTAGAATTTGCCATTTGTGCAGCTGCGGCGGCGCTTCTAATGGTTCTCCATGAGCTTTCTAAAGCGATGGTGTATATGGGAATCCAGCGCCTCAAAAAAAGCAGCCGGACATATTCCCACAGCATTTGGGAAGTACAGCGTTATTTAGACCCTGTGGGAATTATTTTGTCTGTGACAAGCGGCGTGGCATTTTCCAGGCCGTTTATGTTCCGCATCCAGGATAAAAAAACAAACCGGATACTTGGCATTACTGGTTTTTTGGTACTCCTGCTTTGCTTTACAGGGAGCATGGCAGCCTTGAAATGCCATGTTTTTGGGGTTTCTGGTATTGCAACGTTAGAGGGGCATGGACTGGCGGCTAAAATTATTACATTATTTATCCAGTATATTGCGATGATAAGTTTTGGGATGTTTTGCACCAATTTATTTCCTGTTTCTACATTTGATATGGGGCTTCTGATTGCCGGGTATTCTTCCCGGAAATATTTGGGGATTATCAAGATGGATGCAGTAATTAAAGTGATTCTGATCATTACTGTTTTCCTGGATTTAATTAACTATGGCGGTTATCGGCTGATTTCTTTTTTATTGTAAAAGGCAGCCGTGGGCAATATAGCGAATAAGGCAGTACCAGAAAGGGATAGATATGAGCATTTCGGTAAAACTGGAGGCGTTTGATGGGCCGCTTGACTTACTTTTGCATTTGATTGAGAAAAATAAAATTGATATTTTTGATATTCCGATTGTGGAGATTACAAACCAGTATATGGGGTATATCTCAAAGATGGAAGTAAAAGATATGGATGTCATGAGTGATTTTCTTCTAATGGCGGCAACCCTCCTTAAAATAAAGTCAAAAATGCTCCTCCCAGCAGAAGTAACTGAAGAAGGGGAGGAACAGGATCCCCGCGCAGAACTGGTTGAACGTCTTTTGGAATATAAAACATATAAATATGCTTCCATTGAATTAAAAGATTTGCAGGTAGATGCTTCCAGGCAGATTTTTAAGAGTCCGACCATTCCAGAGGAAATTAAAGATTATAAAGAGGAAGTTAATATTTCTGAACTGCTTGAGGATGTAACCTTAGCAAAACTGCAAAAGATTTTCCAGGGGGTAATGAAAAAGCAGGCAGATAAGATTGACCCAATCCGCAGCAAATTTGGAAAAATAGAGAAAGAGCAGGTAAGCCTTCCTGAACGCATGGATTATATTGAAAAATATGCAAAAAAGCACCAGAAATTTAATTTCAGGATGCTGTTAGAAGAACAGGCAGGTAAGATGATGGTGATTGTTAGTTTCCTGGGGATTCTGGAGCTGATGAAGGTTGGGAAGCTAAAGATTGTGCAGGAAAATATTTTTGACGATATCTGGGTTACCTATCAGGCGGCCGGATAGATGGAAGAAGGAGGCACTACATGGACGCAGATAAGAGCTTATCAGAACTGGAAGCTATTATTGAGGCAATTCTTTTTACGATGGGGGAGGCTGTGGAACTGGAACGGATTGCCGCGGCAACGGAACAGGATGAAGATACCTGCCGCCGCGTCATCCGTAACATGATGGATAAATATGACAGGGAGGACAGGGGAATCCAGGTAATAGAACTGGACGGCGCATTCCAGATGTGTACGAAAGCTGCTATGTATGAATCCCTGGTTAAGATTGCGCATGTTCCAAAAAAACATGTACTGACAGACGTCCTGTTAGAGACGCTTTCCATTGTTGCATATAAACAGCCTGTCACAAAACTGGATATTGAACATATCCGCGGCGTAAAATCAGACCATCCCGTAAATAAACTTTTAGAGTATGGGCTGATTTGTGAAGCGGGAAGGCTCGATGCGCCAGGCCGGCCGATTTTATTTGCTACAACAGAAGAGTTCCTTCGGAATTTTGGAATTGGTTCGTTAGAAGACCTTCCGATAGTAAATCCGGAAAAAATAGAGGACTTTAAAATAGAGGCCGAAAAAGAGGCCCAATTGGAATTAGATATCTGATGCCTGCTATTTTTTAGATGGCCTGGCATCCATTTTATGGTCAATAATATTTTCTATCATTGTCTTTTTCACCCAGATATCAAAGCTTAGCATACAGATAAACGTAAAATTTGTTAAAATTTTGCGTTCTTCTTCATCCTCAATTTCTGAAAACGTTTCATTTGATTTATTCAGCTTCCGGATCATGTCACGGACCTGGGAATCTATGTTGTCAAGCTGCGCTTCAAAGACTTCCCGGTAAATGTCATCCAGGCTGATTCCATTTTCCTGTTGGAAAAACTTTTTGGAAATCGGGTTGATAATTCCTTTAATATCGCTGATGGACAGGAAATTTTTAAAATAATATATAAAAATCAGGAGAACCATATGTTCTTTTGAGTATTTTTTCTTGTCAGGCGGAGGTAAAAGGTCATTTTTTGTATAGTTGTTAATCATGGTCTTTGTCAGGATTTTGTCATCTGCAAAACGTTTGGAGGAGTTTAAATATTCATCCATAAACGTGGTAATTTGATCCATATATAAGTCTATTTCCGGGATTGCTTCCGGCGGAATATAATCAATATTCTGGATATTGCGGATCAGGTGAATCATTTCGCTGGTATATTTATTTGCCATTCTGTTTCTTACGTCCTTTCTTTTCATTCAGGTTTATTATATCCCAAAAAGATTCGGATAGCAAGTAACCAGAATATTCCCCTGGCATATAATAAGGGGGAGAAACATAGAATGATAGGGAGACAGTTGTGAGAAGCAGAGGTTCCATGAGTCCATCCAGGCATAAGCATTCAAAAAAATTAAATACAGTCCCCTCCCACAGCGAACCGGTGATTGCAAATGCCCTTTCTAAGAAGCTGCGCATTTCGGAGGATGTTTTGGCACACGCGCCAATCGTTATGGGATATGGGACACACCGCTTCTGTGTGGAGAATTACCGTAATATAATAGAATATACGCAGGAGCTAATCAGGATTCAGACAAAGACAGTCAGAATCCATATTATAGGAAAGAATCTTGTAATTGCATATTTCCGTGATGATGGCATGTGTGTGGTAGGAGATATTTCTTCTGTAGAATATCATTAGGGGTGAGGTGTGGCATGGTACATAAAATATTTGGATGGATTGGCGGCTACCTGAAAGTCAGGATTCAGGGAAAGAGGATTGAACGTTTTGTAAACCTGTGCCGGAACAGGGGGATTGTCCTGTGGCAGCTTTGCTGGGACAAAAACCAGGAGGTTTTGTATTTTTGTATTTCCTTAAAAGATTTTTACCGCCTCCGTCCAATGGCAAGAAAATGCAAAGTGCACCCGATTGTGGTAAAACGGTACGGGCTGCCCTTTTTAATAGGGCATATGAGAAAAAGAGCCAGTTTTTGCCTTGGCGTTGCCGGCTGTTTTGCATTGGTCCTTTTTTTGTCCACAAGAATCTGGGGGATTTCTGTGGAGGGACAGTCATACCATACAAAAGAAAGCATATTAAAATATCTGGATTCCATTGACATCTATGGAGGGATTGACGGAAGGACATTGGAATGCAGCCGTTTGGAAGAGCAAATCCGCCAGCAGTATAATGATATTGGCTGGGTTTCTGTAGAAAAAAAGGGAAGTAAAATCTATATCCGTATCCGGGAGGTGCTTTTGGTACAGAAAAAAAAGGAAAAAAAGCCGGCGCACCTGGCAGCGGAAGAAGACGGGAAGGTTGTTTCTATTGTGACAAGGAGCGGGACGGCAAAAGTGAAAGCGGGGGACAGGGTAAAAAAAGGGGACGTCCTTATCTCAGGGAAGGTTGATATCTATGGGGATAACCAGGAGCTTGTGGAGACAAAATATGTCCATGCAGAGGGAACGGTCATTCTGTCTGTGAAAGAAAATTATCAGGATACCCTGGAAAAGCAGTACCAGAAAAAGGTTTATACCGGGCGTACGAAAAAAATCTATGAATGGCAGCTTGGCGATAAGAAATTTTTTTGTTATAATCCGTTAAAAAATTTGGAAACTTTTGAAAAATATGATATAATCCGTGAAGGTGGACAGTTGTGTCCTCTTTTGTCGTTGCGTTTTCCGGCAGGCAGTTATGTAAAGACATTTCGTGAAATCAAATACCAGGGGGCAGTTTATTCAGAGAAAGAAGCCCGCAGGATTTTAAAGGAACGGCTTCAGTATTACCTTCTTCAGAAAAAAGAAAAAGGGTACCGTTTAAAAAGAAAAGGGACAACGTTTGAATCAGGGGGCATGGCATATCAGTATCAGGGGAATCTTATATTTTTGAAAGAACAGGAAAAATACAAAAAGATTTCCTCAAAAAATAGAAATGACAGGGAAAAAAGAACAGATGGCGATAATGGAAATGGTAATTGAAATACCGGTAGAACATGAGAAAAATATTTTTGGGGGATTTGACGCCCATATTAAAAAAATTGAAAAAAGCCTGAATGTTACAATGGTAGCGCGTGACGGCACGTTAAAGCTGATTGGCGAGGCAGGCAATGCAAAGCAGGCGGAAGGGATCTTAATGCAGCTTCTGGAGCTTTCCAAAAGGGGCAATGAGATTACAGAGCAGAATGTGAATTATGCGATTGGGCTTGCCCTTGATAACGAAAAGACAGATATGGCTTCGATTGATTCTGATATTTTGTGTTATACCATCCAGGGAAAGCCGATTAAGCCAAAAACTGCCGGACAGAAAGAATATGTAGACTTAATCAGAAAAAAAATGATTGTTTTTGGCATTGGGCCTGCTGGGACGGGAAAGACTTATCTGGCAATGGCAATGGCAATTGAAGCATTTAAACGGGATGAAGTAGGAAAGATTATTTTAACAAGGCCTGCAATTGAGGCTGGGGAAAAGCTTGGCTTTTTGCCGGGTGATTTGCAAAGCAAGGTAGACCCTTACCTGCGCCCTTTGTATGACGCGCTCTATCAGATTATGGGGGCGGAAAGTTACCAGCGCAATGTGGAAAAGGGCCTGATTGAAGTTGCGCCGCTTGCCTATATGAGGGGCAGGACGCTGGACAATTCTTTTATTATATTGGACGAGGCACAGAATACGACGCCGGCGCAGATGAAAATGTTTTTGACGCGTATTGGTTTTGGTTCAAAAGTGATTGTTACAGGCGACTTGACACAGAAAGACTTGCCGTTTGACAGTAAATCGGGACTGGAACAGGCGCTGGATGTACTTGGGAAAGTAGAGGATATCGGGTTTTCCTATATGACGAACCGTGATGTGGTGCGGCATCCATTAGTGCAAAAAATTGTTACGGCATATGATGATTATGAAAAAAGGCAGGAACGGAGGAACCAGGTTGCAGCATCGAAAAAGAACCAGGCACAGGGGCAGCGTTCCAGTGAAGCAGCCCGCCAGGGAAGGCGCGTGCGGGGGAACTGAGTAGGAGGAAAATGCTTTGCAGACAAAGGATAGCAGGATAATTGACAGGATTGGCATTATTTTCTTATATGCAACCCCTGTAGCAAGCGTGGGGTTTTACTGCCTGTTGAACCATGAAACGGCAATTGATGCTTTTTCCAATATAGTGCTGGCGTTAATTCTGGCTGGCATCTATTTTACCTTTTTACATGTAAACCAGGGATATTTTTATCAAAAGATATCACATAAGCTATTATATTTTATCAGCTTTTTCTTGTCTTTTGCATTTTTAGGGCTGGCGACGGGTCTTCCTGTTGGTATGTTATGGATGACAGCAGTTGTCGTCGCGGCGCTGGATGGCGGTGTAGAATTGGCCGTCGGGACACATTTTGCCCTGATGGTCCAGTATGCGTCCCTGCTTTTGCCAAAAGATAATGGTTTTTACCGTTTTTCCGGCTGTATTTTATTTGGCATGGTTACTGCGCTTTTATTTTCCCTGCTCAAAGGATTGGATGCTATTTTTTACCTGGCATTGATTCTTTTGGCCTGTGATGGGATTTTGCAGTTTGTCACATGCCAGTTCAGCCTTTCTGTAATTCAAAAACATTGGGTGGAAGCTGTTATAGAGATAGGAAGCGTCCTTGCCCTTGTACTGATTGGGGTCGTTTATATTAAAAAATGGGGGGCGGGGCAATGGGAACCTGAACATAGCCTTTTTTCGGAAGAAGAGGGACAAGCAGAAGGAGACGAAGGAGAAGTTTCAAAAAAAACGTCCGGAATACAGGATTTATTTACGGAAGGGGAACAACAGGAAAGTACAGAGGCAGAGCAGTTGGAAATACTGGCTTCTCCAGAGTATGAACTTATGCTGCGTTTAAAGGAATATTCAGAGGAGCTTTTCAGCCATTCACTAAGAATCAGCGAACTGTCGGCACAGGCAGCTTTTGCAGTTGGCGGAGATGCTGTGCTTGCGAAAGCAGGCGGCCTGTACCATGAAATTGGCCGTATGGTAGATGGAAATGATTATATTGAGGCTGGAACCCGCCTTGGGCGGGAATATGGCTTTCCGGAAAACCTGCTGGCGGTGATGCGGCAGCACAGCACGGGGTTTGAACTTCCGAAAAGCATGGAAGCGGCTGTTGTCATGTTAAGCGACTGCATTGTTTCTACCAGCGAATACCTTGTGAAAAATGGAAAAAGGGAAATGCTTTCTGATGAGCAGCTTGTAAACAGTATTTTTCAGAACCGGCTGGAAAAGGGGAACTTGAAGTATGCAGGGATGACTACAGACCAGATACAGGATTTATTAGAGTTTTATATTGGCAATGCTTTTGTGCATACAGCACAGGAATGAGGGAAAAATGGCAGTATTGGTGGAAAAGGAAATAGAAGATGAGCTTGGGTTTGATTATGAGGAACTGTTAAGGAACGTGGCAGAAGAGGCAGTAAGGAGCGAAGGCTGCCCATATTCCTGTGAAATTAACCTGACGTTAACAGACAACGAAGGAATCCGCACACTGAACCAGGAGTACAGGGGGTTAGATGTGCCGACAGATGTTCTGTCTTTTCCTATGGTTGATTTTGAGAAGCCAGGGGATTTTTCCCATCTGGAGGAGCCTTTGAAAAAAAATATGTATTTTAACCTGGATACCGGGGAATTACTGCTTGGCGATATTGCTATTTCTGTGGAGCGTGCCAGGGAGCAGTCAGAAGAATACGGACACTCGCTGGAGCGGGAGATTGCTTTTTTAACGGCGCACAGCGTCCTTCATTTAATGGGATATGACCATATGGAAGAGGAGGAACGCGAACAGATGGAAGAAAAGCAGGAGCAGATTTTACAGCGGCTGGGTATTACAAGGGATTAAACTTTGATGTGAGAATGGAGTGTAGCTTAAATGGAGGCTTCGGGAAGAAAGAAGACAAATGATTTTATAAAACAGGGCAGCGTCCTCGCGGCGGCATCTATCCTGGTGCGGATTATAGGGCTGATTTACCGGATTCCGATGAATAACATTATTGGGGATGAGGGAAATGGCATCTATTCGGCTGCCTTTGAGATATATAATATTTTGCTGATTATTTCTTCATATGGCATGCCGATGGCAGTGTCAAAGATGGTTTCAACGAAATGTGCCCAGAAAAGATACAGGAATGCCTATTATATTTTTCGGTGTTCCATGCTGTTTTCTATCATTACTGGCGGAGCTGCTGCGTTGTTTGTCTATTTTGGCGCGGACATGCTGGAAAAACGCTTTTTTTCCAAATACCAGGGAATCGCAATCCCACTCCGTGTCCTGGCACCTACTATTTTAATTGTAGCAGTTATGGGAGTGTTCCGGGGGCTGTACCAGGGACGGCGGACGATGATGCCGACAGCTTTTTCTCAGATTCTTGAACAGGTAGTCAATGCAATTGTCAGTGTTGCGGCGGCATATATGCTGATGCGCAGCCATAGCGCATCCCCGAAGATTTCTGCATGGGGCGCTGCAGGCGGGACGATGGGGACATTTTTCGGGGCTGCCACGGCATTTCTTGTTTTGTTTATCATCTATCTATTGTACCGCCCAACGATGCGCAGGCAGATGAAGCGGGACAGGCTGTCTTCCAGGGAAAATATGGCGATGACCTACAGGCTGATTTTCAGTACGGTGATTCCAATTATTTTAAGCCAGACGGTTTACCAGTTAAGCGGGATTATAGATGTTACCTTGTTTAATGCGCTAATGGACGGAAAAGGGCATTCTGGCACGACAGTCAGTACACAGCTTGGCATTTACAGTACAAAATACCGAATCCTGACAAATGTGCCGATTGCAATTTCAACGGCAATGGCGTCTTCAATGGTCCCAGGGCTTGTATCATCTTATATGCGGCAGAATTTAAGGGAAGTCCGGTCGAAAATTTCTGTTGTCATTAAGTTTAATATGATGGTTGCCTTTCCTTCGGCAATGGGGCTTGCTGTGCTTGCAGAGCCGATTATCCGCCTTCTTTTCCGAAATTCCGATTACCGGACAGGTGCGACAATGTTAATGACCGGCTCGCTCTGCGTAATATTTTATGCACTGTCAACAGTTACAAATGGGGTGCTGCAAAGTATTGATAAAATGAACCAGCCTGTATACCATTCATTGATTTCTTTGGTGATCCATATTATTTTAGTAACACTTCTGCTAAAATTTACGAATTTGGGGGCATATGCCCTGGTAATTGGGAATGTGACATACCCATTGCTCGTATGTATCCTGAATGGCCGCTCTGTCAATAAAAGCCTGGGATACCGGCAGGAAATCACAAAAACATTCTGTATACCGCTGTTAGCATCCTTTTTTATGGGGATTGTGACATTTGCAGTATACCAGGGGCTGTTTATGTTGACACACCGCATCTATATTGCAATTTTTCCGGCGATTTTAGCAGCCGTAGCTGTTTATTTTGTATTGGTTTTAAAGCTTGGCGGGTTAAGCCGCACAGAGCTGTACGAATTTCCAATGGGACGGCGGATGTCTGTTCTGGCAGATCGGTTAAAGCTTCTTAGGGATTAGGGATATTATAGAAATTATAAGAATATCCTGTGACATGAAAAAATCAGGAGGGGACGTTTAATGCAGAAAATTACGCGTGAGGCTATACGGCAGATGGCATCCTCAGAAACCGTATATTACAGGGGGATGCGTTATTATGCCGCACACGCTGTTACAAAGGTGACATGGAATGATACAAATAAACAGTACCGTTCTGTAGTAAAAGGGAGCAACCAGTACCTTGTAATGATTCAGCCGGGAGAGGAAGAAACTATTTATACATGTAACTGCCCGGCGTCTGTTAAATATTCCGGCGCATGTAAGCATGTGGTTGCAACCCTTCTTTTTATAGCAGATTACCAGCAGCGGCAGGAAATCAATGAAAGCCATATGGCAGAAGACCAGACGGCATACCAGATTGTAGAATATTTCAGGAAGAGGGAATACCGCCAGTTAACGCCACAGTATTACCATGTCCATCTGCAGATAACGATTCCTGAATTTTTTAAAGACCAGTCTATAAAGGCTTTTTTAAGTATTTCTGCGGGCTGCACAAAAATGTATAAAGTTCCAAATACGAAAAAGTTTATTGAGGACTGTTATCAGGAACGCACCATACGCCTTGGAAAGGAGTTTTGCTTTATTCCAGGAGAATGTGCATTTGACGCGCAGTCAGTTCCGGTGATTGAATATCTGACAGAAATTTATGAAATACAGGAAACACTAGGGAAAACATATTATTCTGATTTATTTAACCGCCAGGAGCTTGTGCTGTCCCAAAGGATGCTTTCTAAAATGCTCCATATAATTGCAGGGACAGACTGCAGCCTTTCTTTATATGGAAAACCATTCACAGAAACCTCTGTTGTGGCTGGCAGCCCAGAGGCGGCTTTAAAAATGGAAATGGAAAATGACAGGATTCTTCTGCATAATGAAAGTGAAAATAAGCTGATTTCCCTTTGCAGGGATGGAAGTATCCTGTTTTACAATAATTGCCTGTACCTTCCGGAAAAGGAGTTTATCTGTAATATCCTGCCGTTCTACTCTTCCCTTTTTTTAGGGGAAGAAAAGGTATTGGAATTTCGTGGTGAAAATAAAAGTGATTTTATCGAAAAAGTACTTCCAGTCATTAAGAAATCAATCCATGTGTCTGTTCCAATGGAATTAAAAGAAAGTTATGTTGTGGAGCCTTTGGTTCCAAAGCTTTACTTAGATATTGCATATTCTAAGACAAAATGTTACATCAGTGCATCGATTCAGTTTGTCTATGGGAGCTATTGCGTGAATCCGCTGCATCCTTTTAATTCTGGGAAATATATCCTTGTTCGTGACAAGGAGGAGGAAGAACGGCTGACAAGGCTTATGTATAATTTAAATTTTAAGGTGTCAGAGGACGGTTTCCTGTTGAAAAAAGAGGAAGATATTTTTAACCTGCTTACAGAAAATATAAAGCTTTTAACAGATAACTTTGAAGTTTTTTATTCAAAAGCATATAAATCCGCATCATTGCAAAAGACAGGCGTCCTTTCTGGGAAAATACGCTTAGGCAGCGGAATTGATTTTCTGGAAATGGATTTGGATTATTCACAGGTTCCAAAAGAGGAGTTGGAGGAATTTTTTAAGGCAATCCGCTTGAAAAAAAGGTATTACCGTTTAAAAAGTGGGGCTTTTGTAGATTTGCAGGAGCAAAATGGGCAGCTCCGCGCATTGTCCTGGATTGTTGAAAATGGGCAGCCGGAAGAAAACGGGAAAATCTACCTCCCTAAAACGGCAGCCCTTTTTCTGGAGGATATGCTGCCTAAGGGGAATAAAATCCAAAAAGAAGAGGCCTATCGGAAGCTTGTAGAGCAAATCCATTCGCCGGGCAAGGCAAAGTGGGAAGTTCCGGAAGTGGTGCAGGCAAAGCTGCGCCCTTACCAGAGAGTGGGCTACCAATGGCTAAAAACCCTTGCTTATTATGGGATGGGAGGGATTTTAGCAGATGATATGGGGCTTGGGAAGACTTTGCAGGCAATTGTCTATATCTGTTCCAGCCTGGGGGAAAAGACGCTGATTGTCTGCCCGACTTCCCTTGCCTATAACTGGCAGGAAGAATTTGAAAAGTTTGCGCCGTCTGTCCATACCAGGATAATTTCAGGGACGCCGGAGGAACGCTGCGCGGCAATTAAAGATTCTGCAGCAGAAGATGTGCTGATTACGACGTATCCATTGATTCGGAAAGATATAGAATATTACCAGGATATTACATTTGACCATTTTTTTATTGATGAAGCCCAGTTTATTAAAAATCCAGGTTCCCTGAGTGCAAAGGCAGTGAAAGCGGTAAAAGCAAAACATCGTTTTGCGCTAACGGGCACTCCTATTGAAAATGCGCTTTCTGAGCTGTGGTCTGTGTTTGATTTTATTATGCCCGGCTTTTTCCCACGTTATAGCAAGTTTAGCGATATTTATGAAAAACCGATTATGCGCGGCGAGGATGAAACGGTAATGCAGGAACTGAAACTTAGAATCCATCCATTTATTTTACGCAGGATGAAAAAGCAGGTTTTAAAGGAGCTTCCAGATAAGACCGAGAGCATGAGGATGGCAGAAATGACAAAGAAACAGGAAAAGATTTATTTGTCCTATCTATCCAGAATCAGGGAAGAGATAAAAAATAATGAGGAGCTTAATCCAGGCGGGGGAAGAATCCAGATACTTTCCGCCCTTACAAGGCTTCGTCAGATTTGCTGCCATCCGGGGACGTTTATAGACAATTATACAGGCGGAAGCGGTAAACTGGATTTACTGATGGAACAGCTTCCGGATATTTTAGATGGAGGGCACAGTGTAATTATTTTCTCACAATTTACTTCCATGCTTTCTATTATTGCCAGGAAGCTGGGGGAAACAGGTATCGTGTATTATTATCTGGCAGGTTCTACGAAAGCTGCCGACAGGAAACGCTATGTTAAAGAGTTTAATGAAGGCAGGGCGAAAGTCTTTTTAATTTCTTTAAAGGCAGGAGGAACAGGCCTGAACCTTGTCGGGGCTGATACGGTAATCCATTTTGATCCGTGGTGGAACCCGGCAGTTGAAGAACAGGCAACAGACCGTGCCTACCGGATAGGGCAGGATAAAAGAGTACATGTGATAAAATATGTGATGAAAGACTCAATTGAGGAAAAAATTTATCAGCTTCAGCGGCAGAAAAAGATACTTTCTGAGAGTGTAATTGATTCCGGGGAGGTGTTTATTAACCAGTTGTCGGAAGAAGAACTTTTGGAATTGTTTCAGTAAGGAACTGTTAAGAAATACCTGTGAATAATGCGCAGGATTTTTTTCGAGAGTGCCGCACAAAAAAGAAAAAGTATGAAAAGGTGTATGATAGAGGGAAATATCATGCATCTTTTTTGTTGTAGGGGATTTTTTATACAAGGTTATCTTATTAAAAAAATTGTAATAATAAGCTATTAAATATGAGATAATACAAGTAATAGGCTTGTTTTACGCATGATGATTAGAACGGCTGTGAATAGTAATAAAAAAGAAAGGATGGAGATGCATATGGAAAGGACAATTACAGAGCAGATGTTAGGGGATTATGTTATCTATTTAAGGGAGGAGGAGAAGAGCGCGGCGACAATCAGCAAATACCTGTGCGATTTACGCAAGCTTACAGGGTATGCGGCCGGCAGGGCGCTTGACAA
>RAYE01000071.1 GCA_003612285.1 bacterium D16-51
TTCCATGAAAAATATAACAGAGAAGCTATATATTATCTGTTGTTAAGATACAACTGGCCGTGAATAGTAACGGCTGTGAACAGCACCCGTTCGGCTCATTGTATACACAAAAGTAAAAAGGGATTCTTGTAACGCAGCAGTGTTATTGCTATAATGAAATAGCGATAGTATAAACACAACCACGGAAAGGGAAAAAATGATAACACAGCAAAAAGAAAAAAAATATGTTTTTATATTAGAAGATGATGATGACTTAGCAGATGGTATCTGCCTTTCTTTACAAAGCACAGAGCTTTGCTTTACATGCTGTAAAACAATTGCCGAAGCAAAACCCCTTCTAAAAAATAATACATTTGACCTTCTTATTTTAGATATCAACCTCCCTGACGGAAGCGGACTGGAACTTTGTAAAGAAATCCGCAAAACAAGCCAGGTTCCAATTGCACTGCTGACAGCAAGGGATATGGAGTTAGATATTGTAACCGGGCTGGAATACGGCGCCGACGACTATATCACAAAACCATTCAGCCTGATGGTACTGCGTGCCAGGATACGCGCACTGCTCCGCAGGAATACACCCGCCCCAAAAACAGAATATCGGACAGAGCGATTCCAGTTTTTCTTTGACACCATGAATTTCTACAAAAACGGAAAATCATTTGAGCTTAGCAAAACAGAACAGCGGATTTTATATCTGCTGGTTTTCAATGAAGGGCAGGTTCTAACCAGGGAACGCCTGTTAGAATGGGTATGGCCGGAAGGGACGGAATATGTAGAAGACAATGCCCTATCCGTCGGTATCCGCCGGCTAAGGGACAAACTGGAAGACACTCCATCCAAACCAGCTTATATTAAAACAGTTTATGGAAAGGGATATTTATGGGAAAATTCTTATCAGTAACTGCTATGCTGCAGCATAATCTCCTGACATGCAACAGAACACCCCTGCTTCTTACCGCCATCCTGCTATCAGGAATCCTTACAGGTTTTCTTTATGCCCGGTACTATTACCTGAAAAAATCAAAAAAAGAGTATGGAAGCCTCCTGGAAAAACTGGACAGGGCTCTGGGCGGGATGCCATCGGAAACCTTTTATGATGAATCTATGGACTCTGCCATTACAGAACGTTTAAACCAGCTTCTGCAGGTTTTTCAGATGAACCAGAAAAAAGCAAACTCGGAACGTGATACAGTAAAAGCCCTAATTTCTGATATTTCACACCAAGTCAGGACTCCAATTACAAATATTATGCTCTATACAGGTCTTCTGGCTGAAAAGGACCTAAATAAAGAGACAAGGCTTTTAACAGATAAAATCCAGAAACAGGCAGATAAACTCGACTTTTTCATTAAAGAGCTGGTGAAATCCTCTTATACTGAACAGGAAATGATTACCCTCCATCCTGAAATGATATCCCTGGAAGAAGTCATCCATTCCGCCTGCCAAATCACTGAAACTGCCGCAATGAAAAAACAGATTACCCTGTTGACAGAAACTACAGATACCCTGTGCTATGCTGATAAAAAATGGAGCGCTGAAGCTCTCGCCAACCTTCTGGAAAATGCAATAAAATACTCCCCTGCCGGCTCTTCTATAACTGTCACCCCAATTATCTATGAATCCTTTCTGTGCATCAGGGTAAAGGACAATGGCATTGGAATCCCGGAAGAAGAACTTGGGCTGGTATTTGAACGCTTTTACCGCTCCAAAGAAGCCAGGAAAGAGCCTGGTTTTGGGATTGGGCTGTATCTGGTCCGGGAAATCCTGTCCAGGCAGGGAGGCTACGCAAAAATCACATCAAGCCCTCAAAAAGGCACTACTGCCGAAATCTACTTTTCACGCTATCCGCTGCCCTCCTGCCCTTCTGCTGCTATTCACGGCCAATTTTCTTGAAAAAACAAATACGATATATTCTCCATGTAATTCTGTCAAAACTGTCACCTTTGGGAAAGATTTGAGAAAGATTTTTCTGGTATATTATCTTCTATAAGGAATTGTAAAAAATGAGTGACGCAAATTACACAGGATATCTTTCTACAGTTCCTAAAACGTGTTTGAAAATTACCTTTAAACACGTTCTAAAAAGAAAGGAGACAGATTTTTATGAACATATTAGAAACCAAAGACCTAAAAAAGTATTATGAAACAGACAGCAAAGAAACCATTGTAAAAGCTCTGGACGGCGTCAATCTGTCCATACAGAAAGGGGAGTTCCTTTCTATTGTCGGCACTTCCGGCAGCGGCAAATCAACACTTCTCCACATGCTTGGAGGTCTTGATAACCCAACCTCCGGCAAAGTAATTGTAGATGGAAATGATATTTCCAAAATGACAAAGGACGAACTGACTATTTTCCGCCGGCGCAAAATTGGTTTTGTATTCCAAAACTACAACTTACTTCCGCTTATGAACGTATATGAAAATATCATCCTGCCAATCAAACTGGATGGAATTCGCCCCGACAAAAACTATGTGGAACAAATCCTTTCTATCTTAGGGCTTACTGAAAAGAAATATGCAATGCCAAACCAGCTTTCCGGCGGCCAGCAGCAACGCGTAGCGTTAGCAAGGGCGCTGGCGGCAAAACCAGCCATAATCCTTGCAGATGAGCCAACCGGCAACCTGGACAGCCGCACCAGCCAGGATGTTTTGGGGCTGATAAAAACAACGGGGGAACGTTTCTGCCAGACTATCGTCATGATTACCCATAATGAAGAAATTGCCCAGATGGCAGGCAGAATCATACGTCTTGAGGACGGAAAAATCTGTGGAGGTGACGTTTCTAATGCTGAAAGTAAATAATAAAACAGTGATAAAGGAAGTGGCAGCAGCCACCTGGAAGGCAAATAAAAAAAGGAATTTCCTGACAGCTTTCGCCATCTTTTTAAGTACCTTTTTAATCGCCACCATCATTTCCCTGGGTATGAGCTACTGGACTACCCTGCAGGAACGGCAGCGTTATATGAGCGGCATTGACTATGATATTGCATTATCTGAGCCAAGAGACAAACAGGCAAAAAAAGCCCGTTCGATGGAGCAGATAAAATATGCCGGGCTTTTGGTGAAATGTGCTATCATAGAAAAATATCAGGACAAGGCACTGGATAAAGCAAGAATTTACTGGGCTGACGATACCTGTTGGGAAAATATGATCCTCCCGGCACTTGAAAAATATAACGGCCATTATCCCGAAAAGGAAAATGAATTAATGCTTTCTTCTTCTATTTTAAAAAGTATGGGAATTAAAAACCCCGTTTCCGGCATGAAACTCCCTCTTACTTATTATACCTTAGAACCCGATTCTGATGAAGCCCTGATAACAAAAGAGTTCCTTCTTAGCGGCTGGTTCACGGATTATTCTGGAAGAGGCAAAGCGTATGCTTCCCAAAAATTTTATAAGACAACCAATGTAAAGCCAACTGATTTTACACAAGGTTCTTTAAAAATCAAACTGCAAAACCCGCTCTATTCTGAAAAAGATATTCTGGCAATGCAGAATAAGCTAAAACTAACAGACCATCAGATTATTGAAGCCGACCCTGACACGATCTCAAACTTTATCAGCACTGTTATCTGCCTGTCCGGGATGCTTCTTATGGTTTTTGCGAGCGGTTACCTTTTTATTTATAACACCCTGTACATTTCCGTGTCAAAAGATATCCGCTATTACGGACAGCTCAAAACGGTTGGGATGACATCTGTCCAGCTAAAAAAAGTGATAAACCGCCAGTCCCTCATAAATGCTCTAATCGGAATCCCAGCCGGCATTGCAGCAGCTTTAATGGCCGCAAAAATCATTATCCCAAAAGCCATAAACCTTATCAATCCTGTTATGGATGAAACAATGGTTATCCCGGTCAATTTCCTGGCTTTTGGAACCGCTGCCCTTTTTGCCCTGGCTGTCAATAAAATAAGCAGCCAAAAGCCTGCCTCTATTGCAGGAAACTGCTCCCCGATTGAGGCAATCCGCTATACCGCTGTTTCCGGCACGTCAAAAGCAAAACATCTTAAAAGCAAAAAACGTGACGGCAGCAGCATTTATGCCATGGCGATGCAAAATATATTCCGTGACAAAAAACAGGCAATTGTTATTTTTACTTCCTTTACTGTAGCAATCTCGGTTTACCTTTGCACTGCAGTCTATATTATGGCAAACGATGGAAAAAATATTTTAGGGAACTCCTTAAATTATGATATCTCCTTCCAAAATGAAACAACATTGGAGGAAAATAAACCCCTTATTACCGAAGAAAAAATAGAGCAATTGGAAAAAACACCGGGCATCCGTTCTGTCCAAAAAATCACTTCGACAGAAATGGTCGTTCCCTATCAGGAAAATGTTTACGGAAACTATTTTAAGGCATTATACCAGACCAGGTATTTTCCTGCAGATACCTATAAAACAGATATGGAAAACTACAAGAAAGACCCTGCTTCTCCTTACAATGCCACCCGCCTGATTGGCATCGACAACGCCGCCTTCCAAAAACTTAATAAAAGCCTTGGGAATCCATTAAACAAAAAAGACTTTACAGAGGGAAAAACAGCAGTCGCCATACGCTCATTTGTAGAAGGGGACTGCGGCATGGTTGGAAAAACCGTCCGCTTCTTCCTTCCAGAAGGCACAGAACCAAAAACAGAACATACCATAAAAATTGCCGCTACAGGAGGCCTGGAAGACAAGCCTGCCCATTTCTCCGGCGGCATTGTACCAGAACTGATTGTAAGCAACCAATATGTACAAAAACTAATGGAAAAGCCTTATGTGGAAGCCGTACAGGCAGAATACAAAGAGCCTTATTCAGAAAAAACAGAAGCAAAAGCGCTCTCTGTCTTCCAGCAGGAAAAAGAAATCAGCCATACCTCAAAACTGGAACGTTATCTGGAAATGAAAAATACAGAGACAAAGGCAAAAGTACTTGGGAACGGCATTGCTCTGATTATGTCCTTACTGGCTGTCCTCAATTACCTGAATATGATGGCAGCCAGTGTGCAAAACCGCTCCCAGGAACTTGCCACCTTAGAAAGCATCGGAATGACTGCAAAACAGACAAAGAAAATGCTTGGAACAGAAGGGGCAGGCTACGCCGCCATTTCCATTGCCCTTTCCCTGCTTACAGGCGTCCCACTCAGCTATATTGTGTTCCAATCCATGAACCTTTACGTTGGAAATACTTACTCTGCCCCATGGGGCAAAAACCTGATTTTCTTTGCCATTATTACTTTTTTGTGCATTACCGTACCTGTCCTGATTTACCACAGAACGCAGAAAGCAAGCATTATTGCCCGGATGCGCGCCAGCGATTGAAAAACTGCAATGAAATAAACATTATTTACCGTTCCTTACCCTTTCAATCACAGTGCCTTCCCTCTCCATTTTCCAATATGCTGCAACTGGTATTATTGCACAGATTGCCCCCACAATACAAAATGCGGCAATTACAGGGAGAACCGGGATTTCAAAAGGGACATAGTTATAACTAACGGCCTTATGCAGGCAATATGTGACGGCAAGCCCAGCCGTTATCGTAACAGCAGCAGAGCCAGCGGCAAACAGCAGTCCTTCATACACTAGCATTTTCTTTAACTGCCTGCCCGTCATGCCAATACTTTCCAGAACCGAAAGGGAAACTTTCCGGTTCTGGATATTCCCCACGGAAGTATTCAGATAATTCATCATGCCGATAAACCCTAAAACGGCGGCAAGCCCCATTCCAACTCCCATCATATTCCCCTGGGAAGCTTCTACTTGTTTTGCCTCTTCTATTTTAGAATAATCATAAGAAAAATCCCTGTTCCCCTCACTGTTTTCCATTAAATTTTTAATTGCATCCTCTGTCTTTTCATCATATTCTTCATTGTAAAGGATGCCAATCCGCGATACATAAGGCTCTTTCACAATACTTTTTAAGAAAGAATCACTGACCAGTATTTTAGGCGGCTGCCCAAAGACCATGCCATAATAGCTGTCCCCCGTTGCCCCGGCAATTTCCATCTGAAATTCCTTCTGTTCCTGTCCATACAGATAATAAGAAGCTGTCTGCCCTATTACTTGCCCCGCTGTTACTTTCGAGCGCTCCGCCCCAAAAATATAATCATATAAAATACAAACCTTCCCTGAAAGAAACTCTTCCTCTTTAACAGGCGTTTCCAAGGTTTCGTTTAATTCCCTGAACTCCAATAGATCAAGACCTTCTATAAAAGAGCAATATTTTTCAGGATACCTCTGGTATTCCTTTTTCATATCTTTGTACCCTTTTTCAAATTCAAATAAACCATACAATTCTTCCATACAATCTTCCAGCCATCCATTTTCCCATGGTATCACAATCTGTTCATCGATCCTTATATGCATTTGGGAAATCCCTTTCTCATTTTGCAGGCTGCTTAGAAAAGAAGGCGTCATGATCTGTTTCCACTTCCCTTTTTCTTTCCTGGCCATTGTATCATTCTGTATAATCAAATCCAAATCCATATAACCTGATACAATTTTCTTTGGCGACTGGCCTTCAACCAATGTCACGGCACACAGGAAAAAGGACAGGCAGATTCCAAGCGCCCCAACTGCCATTGCCGTTTTTTTCTTATCCATGCCAAACTGTTCTGCCGCCATCCTCCAAAGAAGATTCCCCTTCCGAAACCTGTGTGTCTTTCTGGACATTGCCACAGGCTGGTACCCAAGCGCCTCAATTGGTGAAATCCCGGCGGCAAGCCTAGCGGGTTTTTTGCTGCCAAGGTAAACGGTAATCCCTGTAACTAAAATACATAACAGGATACTCCCTGGATTTATTGCAACCGGTATATCCCCTTCCTTTACCCCAAGATTCCTGACTATCACAGGAACCAGGGCAAAAGAAGTAAGTATGCCAAAAACAATTCCGCTTCCAATCCCAACAGCCCCAATAGTAAACATCTGCCGTTTCACAAACCGATCCACCTGCCTCCCTGTCATCCCGATTGTACCAAGCAGGCCATAGTACCTTGTATTCCCTGAAACGGAAAGATACATAATATTGTAGACAAGCAGAAAGGCAACCAGGCATGTGACAAGGATAAGGCCTGCCATGCCTGCAAACAGCAATAACAAAGACCGCGCTTCTATCCCGGTAAAAACCAGCTTCTGCCGTTTATTTAGCTGCAAACTTTCCTGTAATGCTTCCTTTTTCTTATCCGTAATAAAAGCCGACTTAAATTTCAGGTGGAGAAATCCCCGTCCATAATCTTCCAAACGCATTTTAGACTGCTCCCAAAACGCCTTTGATACTAAAAATTCCCTTCGGTTCCTATACTCTTCCCATATGCCGGATATTGTAAATTCTTTTGTATACTCCCCATAATCATCTGCATATGTTATTTTAAAAGTATCGCCAATCCCAAGCTTCCCAAACCCACAAGCCTCTAAAGCCGCTTTTGTTACCATAACTTCATTTTCTTTTTTCGGATAATTTCCCTTTACCCAATTTCTTGCCGGCTTTGCAAGCTCATTAAAATAAGTATCGTCCTCCCAGAGAAATGTAACGTCAACCGTATCATCTGCTTCTGTCTTTACTGCCCATCCGGCAATCGCACTTGCCGCCACTGCAGATATATCAGAATCTTCCTCAAAGACTTTCCTCTGCCCCTGGGTAAAACCACCATACAGATAGGCATCGCTATCCAGCCCCCTAAGCCTCATCTCTGCTATGCCCTGCATCTCAAACCAGGTCTTTCCCACTGTAAGGACTGTAAATAACAAAAAAGCAGACAAAAACACTGCCAAAACCAAAATGCAGTTCCTGCCCTTATTACTGCGCAGGGAATGCCTTGCCATCCTGTCAACCACTGCATTATTATTATTCCTTAACATCCTGCTCCCCTCCATTTCGTTTTAAATCTCTTCCTGCCCATTTACAATTACTCCATCCTCAATATGGACAATCCTGTCTGCCAGCTGTGCTATGTCATTGTCATGTGTAATCAAAACCACTGTCTGCTGAAACTGCCTGGCCGCCATTTTCAAAAGCCCCATCACATCATGGCTGCTCGCCGTATCAAGGTTTCCAGTCGGTTCATCGGCCAGGATAATGGCCGGCTTAGAAACAACAGCCCTCGCAATTGCCACCCTCTGCTGCTGTCCCCCAGAAAGCATTCCAGGCAGCGCTTCCTTCTTTTCCTGCAGCTTCAAAAGCCTGATTACCTCTTCCGTAAATTCCCTGTCAACCCGTTTTCCATCCAGCTCCACCGGCAATACAATATTTTCGTAAACATCTAAATCCGGTACAAGATTATAATTCTGGAAAATAAACCCAACCTTCCGCCTCCTGAAAACCGTAAGCTGCTCTTTTGACAGCCCAGCCAGGTTCTTTCCATCCACAAATACTTCCCCTTCCGTAGGTGTATCCAATCCCCCAACCATATGGAGAAGCGTGCTCTTCCCACTGCCCGACTTTCCAATAATAGAGACAAATTCCCGCTCCTTCACACAAAAATCAACCCCATTTAATGCTTTAACAATATTTTTCCCCATTCTGTAATACTTTTTCAGTGATTTTGCCTGTACAATCCACGTATCCATCTGTCTTCCTCCTTTTTCTATAATAACCATATCATATCAGGCAAAAATCACAAACTGTTCTCAAAACAGGATTGTCACAGCATTGTGATTTTTAGAATGAAAAAACTACCATACAAAATTAGCATGTATGGTAGTTTTCCTTATTATACTATTTTAAAGAATATTGCTTTCACAACAGCAAGAAACCCTTTCCTTTCTTCTCCATATTTATCGTAAAAGTGACAAAATCCCATTACTATTTTGATTAGCCTGAGCTAACATAGACTGCCCCGCCTGTATTAAAATCTGCGATGCACTATAATCAACCATTTCCTCCGCCATATCCAAGTCACGAATCTGGCTTTCCGCCGCCTGCAGATTCTCTGAAGAATTATCTAAATTAGAAATAGCATAATTCAGCCGGTTCTGGTATGCACCAAGCTTTGCCCTCTGATGTGAAACTATTTCAACTGCCATATGTACAGATTCAATCGCATTCTGTGCATCCTCAAATGACGTTACATTTATCCCACTTACGCCGATCATCCCTGACGACATAGAATCAATATATATCCCCATCAGTTGGTTGGCGTTAGCGCCAATCTGTATATTCAGAGTACCAGCACCGCCTCTTGGGCCTGCGGCGCCTTTCCCTCCTCTGGTACCACCTGCCAATATTGGATAATCAGCCGGGTAGGCATTTGATACCTCTGTACGTGTTGTATTCAGCTCAAAAAGAGAAATATTTAAATTTCTATCCGGCAAAAACCCCTGGGAAGTAGTAAGGCCGGACACAAGCCCTCCCGCCCCATTCCCCACTGCAGTAACGAGGTCATGTACAAAACCAGCGGCATCATTGGCAAAATTATTTTCAAAATTGGAAAGCGTCTGGTACTTTGTATACTTTTTTACTGCATCCTCCAAGCTTGCACCGCCTTTAATCTCATTCATGATTTTATCTAACCCTGACGCCATCTTAGACACCTGGACAGAACCACCGCCGCCTGCAAGGTATCCAAGATACATACAAGCCAGATACCCCGTCCCATACTGTGCAATGCCGCTGCCGCCATCAGCCGCGGCAAGACGGTTACTTCCTGAATTTAAAATATTTGCAATCGCCGATGTAGAGGTAGAAGCGGTAATCCCCAAACCACCGTTTACCCAGTCATTGCCATTAAAACAGCCGCCTGCAGAAGCCTGTGCCATCCCTTCTGTAAACCACATCGGAAACCTGGCTCCCGGCTGAAACTGACCATTGCCAACATGCCCTGTCATTCCGTTTGTCAAAGTCTCATCCATCATGGCATGCGTCATTTCATGGATAATTGTAACTTCTAATTCATCCCTGCTTGCTGCTGTAAGGTTTCCTGCATTATCAAATTGCAAAGAAGCCATATTTACACTCAATTTATATCTTACGTTAAGTGCATTCATTGGCCCGGATACCCCCATAGTAACGGATGCCAGGACATTGGAAGATGAATCCGAATACAAATCCAGCCCAATGCCAATAGATGAATTGCGGAGATAGCCAAAAGTACTGGAATATCTATTAACAATTCCCTGCACAGCCTGTGGTACAATCTGGTTTTTCAATGTACTTTTTAAAGGCCCATAACCTGATATAGTTGCTGAACCAGCCGGAGTCTGTACAGTATTTACACTATGCGTTACATCTTCATAAATAAACTTCATGCCATTCTGGCTGTTTAATTCCTGCAGCGTAAAACGCTGCCCCTTTTGTGTCCCATTTAACGCAAACACTGACACACTATTAGAGGAAATCCCAGGATCTGAAAACGTCCCATCCAACAGCTTTAATGTATTGAACTCTGTCTCTCCTGCAATTCTGTCGATTTCCGCTGTTAAAAAATCGACTTCTTCCTGGATTTTTTGCCTGTCATCTTCCGTATTGGTATCATTCGCTGCCTGCACAGAAAGTTCCCCCATCCTCTGCAGGATACTGTGAATCTCCCCCATTGCCCCTTCTGCTGTTTGAATCAGGCTAATGCCATCCATTGAATTAAGGCTTGCCCTGTCTAAGCCACGAATCTGCCCCCGCATCTCCTCACTAATCGAAAGGCCTGCAGCATCATCTGCTGCCTTATTAACACGGTATCCTGAAGCCAGCTTAAAAGAACTTTCCTTTGCCCGCCTCTGGACTAAACCAAGTTGACGCCCTGTATTTGACGCCGAAATGTTATGTGCTATCCTCATCGCATTTTCTCCTTTTAGTCCCAATGCCCAGCTTCTGAAAATTTTAACTCCGATTTCTTACAGCCCGGACACAATACATGTCCCATTTCCTGCTCCCCATATAAAACCAGCTCACTATGGCAGTCACTGCAATGGTTTCCAAATAAATATCTTTCCTGATCTGCCCCTGTAACCAAAAGAACTGTTTTCTCCCGAAGCTTTCCGCAATCCTTGCAAAAACTAAGCTGATTCGTAATCTGAAATTTCTGTATTCTGTTTTCTGTTTCCAGCTTTTGTATTTCTTCCTGCTCCTTCTCATCAAAAAAACGAAGATGGCGATGTAACTGCAATGCAAATAAACCGCTTCCTATGTGGAATTCCCCCCGATAACTGCATTTCGGACAATCAGCTTCGTATACAGTTCCCATAAATGAGCCTCCTTTTCCTAAAAATATACTTATATATGTATATCGGCCTATTATCTGAAAAATATTACATCCACATCCATTTCCTACATATAAAAAAGCGCACCGCCAGCGCCGGTGCGCTAACAAAAAGCTTCGCTTTTTGTCGGCGTACTACTACGATTACAGCAATTTCCTATAACACAAAAAACAGGCGGGAAGCTTTTCTTCCCGCCCATTGATGATACCGATTCAAATCTTTTCTATTTATAAAACTCGTGGCATCCATAGGCAAACAGCCTTGTTAATGCACGGTCGAACCAACTGACATTTGAGCTGTCCGCATAAGCACGCTCCATAAAATATAAAGCACCTTTAGAAGGGTCATTCCCATTTAAAGCAGAACGCACTGCCTTTTTTGTACCCTTAGAAACATTCACTGTATAATATCTTCCATCGGAAATTGGTGAAAACTGATAGCGGGAGCCCCTGTGTGAAAAAACAACGCCTTCTATCGTTGATGGGAATGCTTTGCTTTTTACACGGTTCAATACTACATTTGCCACAAGGACCTTGCCGGTAAAACTTTCGCCACCAGCCTCTGCCTCTACAATTCTCTCTAAAATCTGGCAGTCCTTTGTACCGGCGGCAACTCCGCAGCATGCCTGGATTTCCCTGCGCCTCTTTGCCTCACGTTTCCTTTTCCTTTCTGCCAGGCGTTTTTTCCTCAGCTTTTCCTGATAACGCTTTTCTGCTTCTACCCGTAAAGAACGGCTCTCTGCCAGAGCAGCAATTTTCTTTTTGGTATAATCCTGTACCACAAACGCCTGAGTACTTTCTTCTGCATCCTCCTTCACCCTATAGAGCGGATTTGGCAAAAGCTCAATCTCCCCTCCTGTCCCAGACAGGGAACTTGAATCGGATAACACAGACTGCGTCGGTGCCTGCGCAATCGCAAAATGGGCTGGCGTACTTATTGCCACACCAGTAGTTGCAACTGCAATCGCAGCACCTTTGACTATCTTATTCATATAATTCCTCATTTCTGCACTGCCTGTCATCTCATCCCTATAGAACTGTGTCAGACAGTGCACAAACACAATCCTATATGGAGACCATTTCTGGTCGCATCGATTGTTCTTTGGAATGCCCTGGAGCATGATTTAAATGCCATACCCAAATACACCTAATTAGGGCTTATCCATTTTGTTACAATTCTATTACAAATTATATGAGTTAAATTTCATCTTTATTCACTTAATACATATTTTTGTAACATTTGCAGAAAAATATACATATTAAGCCAAATTTTTAGTGCATATCCATTATTTACCTGCCTGTACTCGACCGCTTCCGACAAAATATGATATAATAAAAAAGGGCACCGCCAGCGCTGGTGCCCTAGCAAGAATTGCTTCGCAATTCTTGTCGATGACCACTACGTTACAGCGCAATTTCCTATAATATAAAAAAGGCGCGGAGTTTCCTATCACATAAGTTTCCTGCCGAACCCGTGTTTTTTATTATATTTCCTTTCCCAGATAAATGTTACCAAGTTATTACTATTTGTTACTATTTACACTAAAATTTAGCGAAACTTTTTCTTGGTATACCACTACGGTTACCGCAATTTCCTATCACAATAAAAAAGCGCACCGCCAGCGCTGGTGCGCTAGCAAGAATTGCTTTGCAATTCTTGTCGACAACCACTACATTACAGCGCAATTTCCTATCACATAAAAAGTATCAATTGCTGCTATTAAAAAGGAGAATCTACCATGTCACTATTACCAGGTGTCTTTCAGGCAAAAAAAAAGGACGGTACTATATACTACCGCTCCTCCATTACATTCCGATCCAAGCATATCAGCCTTGGAAGCTTTCCTGATGAACTATCCGCCCACAACGCCTACCTTATGGCAAAAAACCTTCTGGAACAGCAAAAAGCTTTAACGCCAGAGGACTACCCACTTGACGGGCCTGCTGCCCTTAGCTTTTCCAAATGGGTATGCCTTGTTAATTTCAAAAATAATGGCTTCTATATAAAAACACCAATTTATCTGCAAAGAAAATTTTTTAACTATTACCTCTCCCCTGCCGACGTATTGACCTTTGATGCTGATGATTTATTTTACTATTCCAACCATTCTATTATGCGGCGGGGCAATCATCTGTTTGTCGCCGAATATGGCATGCAGACAAATATCCATTCCCGATATGGGATAAAAAACTTTGCCCGCCCCGGCATTGACTACCGCTTTGTCAATGGAGATGCCAATGATTTCCGGTACAGCAATATCGAAATCCTAAACCCCTATCATGGAGTAAGCCAAACCGCTGGGCACGGGGCTGCCCCTTTCCTGTCCAAAATCCATATTCATGGAGATTATATTATCGGGCGCTATAAAACGCCAATTGAAGCAGCAATAGCCTACAACAAGGCCGCTGATCTTTTACACGCAAAAAACTTTAAAAAAAATTTTGAAAAAAATTATATTGAGCAGCTCAGCCGCGAAGAATACCAGAAAATATACGACTCTTTAGAGATTTCCCCAAAAATCAATGCATTTGATAAATAAAAAACTGCCTGAAACAAGTTCAGGCAGTTTTTTTCCTGTGATATCCCGCTAAAACAATCTTTTCCAGATACCGTTTTAACACAATCTGTATTTCCTCATGCTGCGCAATCTGTTTCACCAGAATAGAATGTATATGGGCGCGGTTCGCCCCCCAGATATCCGTAAAAATCTGATCTCCGATGAAAAAAGTAGTCTCTGGTGTCGTCCCCATCTGTTCCATGCCTTTCAGGTATCCCTTCGCGGAAGGTTTCCCTGCTTTATAGACATAATCTGATTCCAATGCATCTGCCAGCGGCTTTACCCGTTCATCCTTATTATTTGAAATAATACAGGTTTTAAAACCAATCTCCTTCAGTTTCTGAAACAGCGCAATTGCTACTAATGTAACCGGCTGGTCATGCTCCACTAGCGTATTGTCAACATCAAACAAAATTCCTCTGTATCCCTTATCATAATAGGACTGATAGTCTATTTCGTATGCCGAGTCTGCATCCTCATCCGGATATAAATTTTGAAACATGTACGCAATATTCCTTTCTTCCATGCAATGCTTGATAATTAATGCCCTCCAGTTGCTATTCCTTGATAATATCCAATTCTGTAAGATTAATTCCTGATGCTGTCAAAATCACCTTTAACGCTGTATAACGCCGCTTCATTTTATTGTATGCCTCAGAATCCCTGTCACAGGAAACCATATAATCCTGCAAACGTTCAAATTCTTCAATATTTCTTTGCATCATTTCTTTTTCGGTCATACAATCACCTGCTTCCTGCTCTTATTGCTGACTGCTGCTGCCGTTATTATTATTAATTATAGCAGATTCTAAAACAGGTGTAAAGCCTCCTGAATTTCATCGGTTATCCACCCGTTCAGGGTACATGTCATGCTGGAACAGACGCGTCTTTGCCACATCCTCCCAAGGCGTCCCTGGTTTCCCATAATTACAATATGGGTCAATAGAGATGCCCCCGCGTGGTGTAAACTTCCCCCATACTTCAATATATTTGGGTTCCATCAAATGTATTAAATCCTTCATAATTATATTCACACAGTCCTCATGAAAATCACCATGATTTCTGAAGCTGAATAAATACAGCTTCAGCGACTTACTCTCAACCATCTTTTCCTGCGGAACATAAGAAATTACAATATTTGCAAAATCCGGCTGCCCTGTAATCGGACATAAGCTTGTAAATTCAGGGCAATTAAATTTAACAAAATAATCATTATCCGGATGCTTATTTATAAAAGTCTCCAATACTTCTGGTGCATAATTATCAGGATATCTTGTATTCTGGCTGCCAAGCAACGTAATTGACTGTTCCTGCCCTCTTTGATTTTCCATAACCAACCTCTTTTCTATTTATTTTACAAGGAATTGTTCAGCCTTTCCAGCAACGGGTCTGCAATTCCATTCAGCCGAAATGCCTCTGCCCTGTCAATGCAGGTTCCGCATACCATGCAGGGCTTTTCCTTTCCTTCATAACAGCTCCATGTCAATTCATATGGCACATTTAATTCCAGCCCAGTTTTTACCACTTCTGCCTTTGCCATGCCAACAAAAGGGGCTTCTACCCTTAACTGCCCCCCGCTTCCTATATATATGGCCTCTGAGATAGCACAGTTAAATGCATCACTGCAGTCAGGATATGCATTCCCGGCCGCATCATCTGCATGCGCGCCATAATAGACCACACTGCAGCCCCTTGACAGTGCAATGCTTGCAGCAGAAGATAAAAAAAGTCCATTTCGGAATGGTACATAAGTAGTGACCGGCTTCCCATCCATCTTTTCTAATTGCTCTGCATATGCTTCCTCTGGGACTTCCTGAGAAGAATGCTGCAAAAGAGAACAGTCGCTGTACTTAAAAATCTCTGCCAAATCCAGCTTCATCTGTTCTATCCCATAATACTCTGCCACCCTTTCAGAAGCCAAAACTTCTTTTTCATGTTTCTGCCCATAAGAAATTGACAGAGCAATTACATTTTCCCTGCCAAAACGTTCTACCGCCATCCCAAGGCAAGTTGTACTGTCGATGCCTCCGCTTAATAAAATCATTGCTTTCATTTATAATTACCTCCTGCCGGAACTGTTTACCCTTCCAACCTCATCTGCAAGTATCTGTCCTCACGGAAAGCGCCCCGCAGCGTATACGTTTTTGTCGAAGCTGTCCCCTTTTTAATACCGCGTGCTGTCATACAGCTATGCGTCCCTTCAATAATTACTGCCACATCTTCGCTTCCCAATATTTCCTGCAATATCTCTGCAATATCAGAGCCAATCCGCTCTTGTAACTGCAGACGTTTCCCTACCATATCCGCAATCCTTGCAATTTTGCTTAATCCAATTACTTTCTCTTGTGGAATATATGCAACAGAAACTTTCATATCATACATCAGCGCAAGATGATGCTCACAATAACTGAAAATCTCAATATCCTTCACCATTACCATATCCTGGCTGCCGCCTGCAAATTCCATCTTGTCAGTAAAAGTCTTGTTAAACATCTGTGCAATCTCATGATTGCTGTAATTCATGCCCTCGAATACCTCTTCATACATTTTCGCAACCCTGTCCGGGGTTTCTTTCAGCCCTTCCCTATCCGGGTCGTCGCCAAGCGCCATAAGGATACCGCGGACATGTTTCTTTATTGCTTCTGTATCAATCGCCATGACTTTTCACGCCTTTCTATACTCCACGCTTTTGCGGGTCCCAAATCACTTTATGCATCTGAACCTGTAATCTTGCATCTGTCCAGTGATTTTCTTTCATAAATGTTACAATCTCTTCCGGCTCAATCGCACCAAATACCGGGCTTAATAAAATATTGCATTTACATCCCAGGCTATATTCCTGTGAAACTGCAAAAGCCCGCTTTAAATCTGCCCTGTCTGAAACCACAAATTTCACGGTATCCTTTTTTTGCAAAACTGCAAAATTCCCTGTGTCCATCTGCTGTTCCATGCCGCTGCCTGGCAATTTATAATCCATCGTAAAAACAACATCCGGCAGCTCTTTTGCAAATTCCTGCAAAGGAATGCTTCCATTTGTTTCAATTTCAACATAAAACCCTTTATCAGACAAGGCCTGCAAAAGAGTCCCAACCCCATTTTGCAGCAAAGGTTCCCCTCCTGTTACCGTTATATTTTTCACCTGGCAGCCCTGTACCTTTTCTATAATCTCATCCAGGCCCATCTCTGTATAGGATGCATCCTGCCCATTCGCCCATTTTGTATCACAATAACTGCAGCAAAGGTTACATCCTGCAAAACGGATAAACAAAGAAAGTTCCCCTGCCTTCATCCCCTCGCCATTGATGCTCTCAAATATTTCCACCACCTTATATTTCATGGTCCTTCCCTATATGATGCGCAATTGTTCGGGGTCTCATATACCTGTACCATTGCCACATCATATCCTTTCCCTTTCAATAAATCATAAAAATGCTTTGCAAAATTTTCCGCTGTCGGACGGAATGGTAACTCCACAACCGAAAACCCCTCTTCCGCAAGCGCTTCCATCGTCTTTTCCCTCAAACTGCCCTTCTCAACCAGAAGCATATGGTCATATCTTTCCACCATCTCCTTTAATTCTTCCTTTAATGTAGAAAAATCAACACACATCCCCCTTTGCTGCATATCTGTCCGCAGCTCTTCTGATTCCACCTGCAAAAGCACCCGCCATCGGTGGCCATGCAGATTTCCACATTTCCCCGTGTATCCTGCCAGAAAATGAGCCGAATCAAAACTCTGTTCAATTGTCAGTTGATACATCTTTACCCTCCTAAGCATCTAAGGAACACAATTCCCTATACCATAAAAAACGCACCGCCAGTGCTGGTGCCCTAGCAAGAATTGCTTCGCAATTCTTGTCAATGACCACTACGTTACAGCGCAATTTCCTATCACATAAAAAGGCAGGCCAAAGGCCTGCCGGAAAATCTGTTAAACCATAGTATTTAATATACATGGTTTTCATCTCCATAACAGCCCTGGTTTTGTTTATAGACAGGATGGTGCAAACGAACTGTCTTTAAGTTACTATTCACGGTCGATTTCTGAAAAGGCAAAAATCGCTGTGCCTGCACACATGATTTTGCTCTTTTCCAGAAATTGACTGCAAAGGCTGTCCTTCTTTTCATAAGGAACTGTATGTAAATAACCTAAATAGATTGCGAAGGATATTTCTTTGGATGTGCAAGTCAAAAAACGCAGGCGTAGCGGGCTACGTCGAGGCTTTTTGACTTGTGCAGCCGGAGAAATAGACAAGCAAGATGTTTCGGGTTATTTACATACAGTTCCTAAGATAGACAAAGCTGCACAGCAACAACCTATGCCGAAGGCAGAAAACCTATCGCATGAAAAAAGAATAGCCTTGAAGAGTAACATTCCTAAATAACCTTTACAGTTTTGAATAGCCAAAGCCATTTACTACTGCTTCAATCTTCATGCCCTTTTTACAAAATGGGCAGTCTGCCTTAGGAAATGCCTGATAGCTTGTCACAACTTCTGCATCAAATAAATAGTGCACCTTTATGCCATCCACAGAACCCACAGTACTAAAAATCGAACTAATCCCTTCGATTATCCCACCATAATACTGTATTCCCTCCATACTCTTCTTAATCGTATCACCAGTAGTCGTTGTTGCAAGCAAAAGAACAATATGTTTACCTGCAATCATTTTTTTTGTATTGTCACGGAAAATAATCTGGTTATCACGGCTCTGCTCCGGTGATATCACATAAACGGTCTTATGCTGGTTTGTAGAAGTTATATGTTCCCTCTCAAATTCTTTTGCCAGGAATGCACCAATCACTTCGGTACCATCCATGCATACAACAGTATCTACATAATTCAGATGCCCTAAATCGCGCGCCAAAAGCTTCGCCGCCTCCTCTGCCTCCGCGATTCGTGAGCGGATACCTGTTACATCAATATAAAAATTAACATGTGAATTGCTTGTTGCAAAATGTCCCGGAATCGCATGTAACGCAAGCCTATTGCTCTCCCTTGGGTAAAATTTCACAATACGTCCTTCCATAATAAATCCCCTTTCCAAAAACAAATAATATAGTATCAGAAATACGCTTTAGGCACAACCCAAACAACATTTACACCTTAATCCAGTAAAACTTTTCAATATATTACCTCCACCAGATCAGAATAATAAATTTACTTGACAAAGAGCCTACCACTATCTTATTCTTTTTTTGTGCATATAGCAAGGCATAGATGAATTTTTTTATATAATAAGGATATTATTCATCCATAGCAACTATCCAATCAACACTCTTTTCCCTTCAAAGGCAAATCCATACTTTCTGATATGTCCTTCTGGAATACCACGTTTTTTGAGTTCCTGCCCATACTCCTTTTCTTCAATCTGCTTTAAAGCAGCCTGCACGGTATCCTGCAATGTCTCTTCAGCCGCTGGGTCATGGACCTTAAATTCCATAATAATGCCATCCTCCTCTTTATTTAGCGGCTCTAACATTACATCATACCTTCCAAATCCGCTTTCCCTGTTTGAAGTAAGTATATAACGATCTGCTAAATCCACCAACAGCCCAAGTACAAAACCATGATAAAAACGTTCCGGCTCTGCCGCAGACGGCCTTTCCCCAGCATCAAAATAGCTGAACGTATTTAATGCTACCCTGTTCATATAGATATTCATCGCCCTAACATCACCAAAAAGAAGCGCTTTCACAAAATCATTATAATTTTCCGCTGTTTCCCCAAACCAGCCAGAGATCATATCCTCAAACATATAATGGACTTCCAAATTCGTAAGCAGCAATTCATATTCCGGTCTTTTACGCTTCAATACCTGAAACTGCCCATGGTCTTCAAACCGAACCACCTTCAGATATCCCGCTGCCAGCAAAAGCCCCCAAATCGAATCCTGCTTCTTCTTAAGCTGCCCATATATAATCTCCTCATCCACCTCACAAATGACAGAATTCCCTTTAAGCAATTCCTCCATTTTTTCCTTTATCCCGCTGTCAGCTTCCTGCAAAAGCCTTCCCACCAAGCCATTGCTGCTGCTATTTACCCAATAAGGCGCTACTTTTCTCTTATTTAGAAAATTAATAATCGACCATGGATTATAAATATCTTTTTCCTGCCCAAAATTAAAGCCGTCATACCATTCCTTTACCTTATCCTTTTGGTTCTGCAGCCCCATTTCTTCCATTGCCGCAAAAACTTCTTTCTCTGTAAACCCAAACACATCTGCATATTTATCTGACGTCGTTGTCACCACTTCCAGGTTATTCAAATCCGAAAAAATGGACTCTTTACTAATCCTGGTAATCCCCGTTAAAACTGCACGCTCCAGATAAGGGTTTGTTTTAAAAGCAGAATTAAAAATCCCACGAACCAGACCTGCAAGCTCCTCCCAGTAACCTCCAACATATGCCTCCTGCATTGGCGTATCATATTCATCTAAAAGGAT
>RAYE01000072.1 GCA_003612285.1 bacterium D16-51
CCTGTAATCAATGTGTTGAAACAACGGCTGTTCCAACATGGTCAATTTAACAAAAAGTTGTAAACTGGTGTAAAAAGTTGTAAAGTGGTGTCATATAATTTATAGTTTCCTTTCTTCTTTCAGAATAAATTTTTCACCCTCGTAAACTCTTACTGGATTTCCTCTGACAATTTTATTATGTTCTTCCCATGCAGTATTGATTTGTTCTTTATTTTGATCTCGTTGCAACTGATTTAATTTCTCTTGTAATCGCTCCATAGCACGTTGTTTATTTTGGAATTGGCTACGTTCTTCTGTTGATTGTGAGATAATTCCTGTTGGTATATGTATGATTCTCACTCCTGTTTCAACTTTATTTACATTCTGACCGCCTTTTCCTCCGCAATGAAATTTCTCTACCCGATACTCATGATCTGTTGCAATTTCTTTTACATCAGGAATGATACTTATATCCACATACCAGTTTTTTCTCTTATGATTTTTACGATATGGACTTTTACATATCCATAATACCGTACCTTCAAGACTGCTTAAATCATTCTCTGTATGGAAACGAATAGAATCAAAACATCCTTTTTTATCAGCTTTTGTGCTTGATATAAGTTGTAAATCTCCATATTCCTTTTGCAATGCCCTAAATAGTTTACCAACTGCTAACTGACATTCAGGTGGTTTGCCGTGTCCTGCACTGATTTGAACTATCATAATGCAATTTCTCCTATCTTTTACTTCCTGCTTTAAAATTATAAATAGGTTTCAATATTTCTGTTATTTCTACAGTATCTTTGATATGCTCCGCAATTACTGATACGGAACGATATGCGAATGGTGCTTCATCTAATGTTTCCGAATTTACACAGCTACTATAAATTCCTTTCATTTCCTTTTTAAAATCAGATACAGTATATTGATTCTTTACGTCTGTACACCTTAATTTCCTACCAGAACCATGTGGAGCCGAATAATTCCACTCTGCATTGCCTTTTCCAATTCCTAAAATTATCCCATCTCTCATATTAGCAGGAGTAATTACCTTTTCTCCATTTCTTGCAGAAATTGATCCTTTGTGAAGCGTTCCAAAATCATCAATATAGTTGTGTGCGACTGAAAACTGTTCTATCGCTTTCCACTTCATACCTTTTAGAATTTCTTTAATGATAATCTGTCTATTCAAATCAGCGTATCTTTGAATAATATGCACATCATCCATATATGCTTTTTTATTTTCTCCATCCAGATAACTCATATAGTAAGAAACATCTAATTTACGCTCTTTTAGGTTGTCACTTGCTAATTTCGTATAATATTCAGCTACTTCTTCTCCTAAATGCCTACTTCCTGTATGTACAATAAGATATAAGCTACCATCATTCCCCTTATCAATTTCTATAAAATGATTTCCACCGCCTAAAGTGCCAAGACTGTTTTGGGCTTTATTTATATTGATACTATGAACACAATAGATTTCATCAAAAGAAAACTCTTCTGACATATAATGAGGTATTTTCCGTATCATAAACCCAGACGGTACATTTTCTCGAATGATACGATCTAATTTTTGAAATTCTAAATTAGTCTTTTTCAATTTTACACAAGTCATACCACAACCAATATCCACACCTAATAATTGAGGAATCACTTTATTTGTGATTGTCATGGAAAGCCCTATTGGAGCAGTTTTCCCTGGATGAATATCTGGCATCATACATATTGTACTTCCATTTGCAATTTCATTATCGCATATCATTTTTACCTGTTCTTCTGTATAAGATTCTACATCATCTGTAAATATTTTTGCTTCTGCATATGTTCCTTTTACTGTTTTCATTTTATATATTGCTCCCTTATTTTAACCAATCATTTAACCTACGCATCAAATCCATAGATTGTATTCTTAAATCTTCAAAATCAGTATGTATAATCTTTCTCTCCAACCATTCATCAGCCGTCATGTCATAATCTGTATAGAAAAAATCTGCTTTATCCTTTAATTCTCTGACAACAAACTTAGAATGAGTAATAATCATTAGTCCTAAACTGTCTTCAAGAATTTCTGATAATCTACTTTTAAGAAATAATGCAATTCCTAATTGTGATTCATCTGCCATTCCAATTTCAGGCTCGTCAATGATAATATAACTTCTATCTCTTTTGTTTTCAGAATCCACACAGCTATATAAAAGCCTGTCTATCAGATTGTATGTAGATATACTTGTCGGGTATTGTGGGTTATCAAAAAATGTAAATCCAAATCCTGATCCCATAAGCGGATTATTAACATCCGTTCTTTTTTGCATAGAAATTTCTGTCACTAAATGTTTAGCATTTCTATCAGGAAATTTTTCTCCCATCTTACTATTCATCAGCTTTCGGATAAAAGACTTCCCATTGCCATTTGAACCAGTAAGAATTGTTAATCTATTGGGCTGTATGGATTCTGCAACTTCAATTATTCTTGTTATATGCTTATCCAGCTTTTTAACAGTTTCGACATTTCCATCTGCAACAATGGTAATATTTGTTGCTTTTATCCGTTTAGTATTCTGATCTTCACTTGTTAGAAAAGTAACAACACAACCTTTATATATTTCTTTGTCACCAGAATAAACATCTGAAATATGGAAAAATATTTCCTTATCATCATATAAGTATTTAATGAATCCATACTTCTTTTTTTGATTGTAAAATCTGATTGTTCCTGTCCATTTTTTCATATTCTTTATTCCAACTACACACAAACTATCACATCATCTTCATTAATATAAAGTTGTCCATCGTGGACGATTCCATTAATACAGCAGCATTCCGCATTCAAATCTACAAAACACCTTCCATTACTTGTAAATTCTTTATGCTCTCCATTCTCCCATGCGTCAATATCGGTCAATTTATAATCCGACAATAAGAATTTCCTATCTTCTGGTGATAAATCTCCCCACCGCATACCCTCATAATCTTTTTCCCATGCCCTGACTACATTCACAAAATCCGACCATTGAACGCCATCACAGGCATTAAGATTATCCGCTATTTCCTCCGCACTATTACAATCTTCCGCTTCAACTTCTCTATATCCTGTCCGTGTAACTTCCACTATATATCTTTTCATTACGCCGATTCCTCCATCTTCACAAACTGAAAACCAATAACCTTTATTGCTCTGGTAGATTTCTTTTTCATTTGAATCTTTCCTTCATCTTCCAGCTTCAATAAGTGCATATATACGCTTGATGTAGAACTAAGATCAGTTCCAGTACAAATTTCTCTTACGCTCGGCGCATATCCATTATTCTTGATAAACTCCACAATGAAGTTATACACTCGTTCCCGTCCTGTTCCTCTTATACGCTTGATTCCACTCTCCATAATTTATCACCTATCCTTTTAACTGTTTGTAGTTTTCATAATCTGTATCTACAATCCAACCGTCACGCTGAAAGTCTCCCATAGCGATTAACATAGCGGTCTTTGCGTCTTCTGTCTCAACAATAACTTCTCTATACCTTTTACTGGTATTGTAAGTAATACTGATAGGCACAATGAACTTTTTCGCTCCATGTTCTTCATTCCATGTGGATCCAATATCATCCATAATATCCATTAGATTCTGCTTTGCATCCTTTAACCAGTATAAATTCCCATTAATTTCTGCTGGCTTTCCAATCTCGAATTGATGAACAATATGATCCGCTAACTGTTTCCGTCCTACTTCCATACCTAATCTGAAAATCTCGTTGTTTGTCATATCCATGTTGTTACTCATAGTGTTTATCCTCCATCTATATATTTAAAGTCGTCTCTGTTTCTGCTCCTTCTATATATAATAAGTTTCCATCCGATTACTCTAAAGAAAATCAAAATAATTTTATATGGTTCTGCAATGCGTTTTCTATATCCTTACTTTGCAAGCCGATATATCGCTGTGTGGTTATTGTAGATGAATGTTGCAGCAATACACGAACCAAATTTATATCATAATGGTTATTTACATAGATACTCGTTGCAAAATACTTTCTAAAGCTATGACTTCCTATCCCAGAATATCCAAGATAATCGCAAACCAATTTCAAATGCTTTTTAACTGCACGTTCTGACATATCAAACAATTTAGCAGCAGGATTGATATTATTTTCCAGCGCATAGTTCTGAATATAGATATAAATATCCGTTGGAACCGTAAACTCCCTTTTCTTTTTCGTCTTCTGCTCAACAATATCTAATCTGTATCTGTTACCATCACGGACAATAACCGATAACCTCAACTGTAATATGTCGCTGATCCGCAATCCTAAATTTGCTTCCAATGATAAAGCCGTTGCTATTCTGTTATTCGGCTTCACAATATGACCATCTGAACAAACAAATCCATTCCGTATTGTAGAAATAATTCCTCTATACTGTTTCTCTGTAAGTGCAACTGTTTTCTTGTTCAATTCTTTCCACCTTCTTAAAAGTTCCTATTTCCACTATATTTTAGTTCCTATTTCTCGGATATGCTTTATCTACATATCCCAAACCCTTATAAATAAAGGAAAGTTCCTAATCTGTATAGTTATTGGAACTAAATATTTGATTGCCATTTCCACCATTCCAACCTATACTATAAATAATAAGAAAGTTCTGAATTTTCCAAGATACACACAAAATATTTTTAAGGGAGTGATTATTATAGATATAGAACTTAAAGACCGTAACCATATCAAAGATTTTTTCCACAAGGTAAATAACAGACTGGAAGATGTAACATTTTCCATTATTCAAAAGCTACCAGAGAAATTTATCCCTCAATGGCTCATGAATTGTCTTGAAAAATATTTAGCTAAACGGATCAGCGAACTAAAACAAGAATCCATCAAAATGACCTGGCGCAATATGTATTTACAATCTGCCACTAATGAAATTCATAATAGGCAGCAGAACGCAAAAGAAGCACCTTCAGACAATTAATCCGTTGGTGCTTCCCACATTTTTAACATTTTTATTTTCCGACTAAACAAGTTTGACTGATTTCAAAATGTTAAGTTTTTACATACTCGCTACAGCTTTACGCTTTAATGCCCTTCTCCGCTCAATTTCTCTTTCCGCTTCCTTGCCAGAATTATTGTAATACGCTACTTTTTCCGCTACTGTCATATCTTTTGTCCGTTCATAGTTCTGTTCCCTGATCTTGTGAATATCCTCAATGGTAAAATCAGGACTAATAACCAATGCTTCCATAATCATCCCTCACTTTCCAATAATACAGATGGATTGATAATATCTATTCCCTTGTAGCCTTCCAGATTAGTAATCGCTCTCACGCCCCTAATCGTCTTGATATTTACAATATGCTTAAAATTCCATGATATGATGCAGTCACAAGCATTGACAACAGCGGCGGCGATATGCTGACAATCATCAAAGCTCTTCGGTCTTAATATCCCCATATCAATAATCTTCTGTGCAAGTTCCACGATTTCCTCATTAATTTCCAATTTGGTGTACTCAATATCACTCAAATAGTCATACAGTTTATTCCTTTTGCTTTCGGAACACTTCTCTATTTCATCCAATGTTACCTGAGAAAGATATACGTCATATTTTCCATAATTCTAATGTGTCTTTCATGCGTCCCGGCGCATCTTCCTGTGAAAGATAACTGATAACCGATATATCTAAGTATACCTTTAATTTCCGCATAGAGCATCACTCCTATTCTGGTGAATCCTTTTCAAGTTTGTTTTTTTCCCTTATTGATAATATTTTTTCGCCTATTTCATTTTCCAAAAGTGAAATTACCAGTTTATTTATACTCAATCCTTTAGATTCTGCACAAGATTTAATCTTATCATAATATTCTTTAGGTACTCTGACCTTTATATCCTGCAATTTTTCCATATAAGCATCCTGACTACCCTTTTGCTTATCTGTCCTCGGTGCCACCATATGTTCCTCCAATCTCTATATTATGTTCTAAATATAGTATACACTTTTTACGTTAAATTTTCAATTACTTTCTATGGGTACATACTTTATTGTTTTGATGCTGATAGAAAATTTCCATCTATAACGGCTTATTTATTACAACGTTTCCACCAATTTATGTATAATTTTCAGTTTCATATCCTTGCTACACTTCTTTTCCGTCTGATATAGGAATATTTTTATAATCCTGTCCATAAAATCATCAGGGAGAATATTGCTCTTAAATTGGTTACAAGCATAACAAGCCGTTTGCAGATTTTCCATAGAATCTTCACCGCTCATTGATAAAGGTATAATATGATCTAAGGTCATTTCCTCAAACAATAACCGCCGACCGCATAACTCGCACCGTCCACCAGATTTATTGTATATGATTTTCCGCTCTTCATCAGAATAACTTTTCCGCTTGATTTTGGCTTTATTCTTTTCCGTATCTATATAATAATATCCAGCGCATTTTCCAGGCGTTCTATTCCTTTGGTTAATCGCCCTCTCTACTGAATAAAAATCCTGTGCCTGTTCTATGTCTGCCACTTTAATTACTGCACCAGTCCTATTGTGTGCTATGTAGAATTTTCCATTTGTTAGTAAAATCGCCATAATATCCACCTTCCTAATGATGTAGACTGCCTATATTTCAGACAGTCCACACAATCCGCTATTATCTTTCACTTGGAAAACATACCGTTGTAGCATTGTCTCTGGCATTTTCCGATATACGATTAGTGATGATCCAGATTTTCCCTTTGCAAGTCTCATATGCTGCCAATAAGTACAAATCATCAGGATATTTTAACGCTTCCTCATTCGTCTTTTTATCCGCATCATCCAGATTTCCCCAATCCTTAAACGCATACCGTTGTAAGGATAAATTGACCTCTGCTGCAAATCGGCTGTTTTCCGTCATAGCTTCATTGATTCCGTGTGTAACAACTACTTTTCCCACATTGAAAAATTTTGATGTAATCATATTCATTTCCACCTTTCCGATTAAACTAATCCGCACAAGCAAGCCATTTTATATATTGGATTCCTTGCAATTTTCCGTCTACGCTCCGCCTCTGCCCTTGCTTTTTGTTCCATCCTGTCCATATATGCAAACCTATTATCCATTTCCAAATATTCCACCATCTGAAGCGGAGTAAGTGCTTTATATGGCGTTTTAAGGTTCCTATCTATGATTTGATTTCCGTCTGGTGTATCAATGATTCTAAATTCAAACATTTTTCTCCGTCCTTTCCGTTATCTGCTGACTGATTAGGGTATACCCCTAACCAATCATTTCCGTCATTCGTTCCATTGCCACTATTTCAGATTCAGGCGATTTCCCACCAACAACACCAATACAGTTATATAAATTTTCCGTATCCGCATATTCCGCATCCAGACTAACCAATGTTCCCGATGGGTTCCGTTTCTTTGCATCTTCCATTCTACAATGGTTTCCAATCTCTGACCTTATATATTGCAGACTGATAAATGGGAAAGCGTATTTTTTCCGCAAGTCTTCCCTACGGTTATATATCTGTACCGCTTTCAAAAATCCGAAAATTGCCACATCATAGTAATTTTCCAAACTGTAACCGTGTCTATGAAGAAAGTCATATACAAGATTATGGTTTTCCGTTGCAAATTTCCGTTCAAAGTCTGTTAATGGTTCCAATTTATAATTATCCAATAATATTACCTTGCCTTTTCTATAGAGGAATTGCCACCGCTGACCGCTGACAATCCCCCATGCTTTATTAAATTCCGAATACCTCTTTAAAAATTCGTCTAAACTCTTTCATATCAGATACAACATCCTCTTTTGTGTATCCATGCGGATATACTCTTTCTGTCCGTTTATTGACCTGGAAAATAGAATATCCTTCAATCAATAAATCCAATTCCTTTTTGAGATACCCATTGATACCGTCATTCCAACTATCATTCTCGATACACTTCCAATAAAATTCTTCAAACATTTCTTGAAAATAATCTGCTTCTCAATATTGGCTTTGCGGTCTATCAACCACGCTTCAACCTGATGCTCCGAAAACAGATTATCACCTTCCATTGTGTAATCAAGACTTACAAAACCGCCTTCCGGCATCCGCTTCTCTGTTCTTTCACTTCTGAAATGATGGTTGACCGCCGTATCAAGAATCCTTTTCAGAATGGATGAAAAAGTATATATTTGTAGATGCTCATACTTATGGTATTTTTTTACTGCATTAAGATAAGGAATTACCAAAATGTCATACCATTTTTCAGGATCAAGCCGTCTTCCCCTCATGTAGAAAAATAACTGATTATGATTAGCAGCGGCGAACTCTCTTTCTTCTGCCGTCAACGGTCTATCTGTATAACTTGCTTTTCTTCTATCTTCACTCATTGCAAATACCTCCGATTTTTTTATTGTTGGGGGAGTTGTTGCGCTCCCCCGTGTTTAGTTGATACCGCTGACTGATTAAAAGAACTTGTCAAGCAATACTTTGATAATTGCTTTTTTGAGTTCGTTCGTATGTTCTGACAAGTCAACCGTGATACTGTTGCCCCAACATTCCATTTGCGGATCAACCGTATCTGTAAATCCATAACAAATGCTATAATCAATCGGCTTTCCAGCTTCCAGAACTACACGCAAGTATGTAAAATCCATGTTTACAGGCTTATCGCTCCATACCGTGTAAAGATTATAGCCATATTCAGCGTTCAACGCTTCCTGCTCTTTGGTGTACTGCACCTTTGCAATCTCTACAGCGTTTTTGATTTCAGCTTTCAGACAGTCGGACATATCGCAAATATCAATAGATACCTCCATGTAATCCTCATTGAATGTCAGATTGTCCAGCTTCAAAATGCCGATGTTAGTTGTTTCTGTCCTTGCTTTCCACTTCATCATAGTTAAATACCTACCTTTCATTTTTGATTGATTAATGTTGTTGTTACGGTATTTCTACCGATAGGGTATGTGGGGAATCGAACCCCACACAAGAACCGTTTACCCTTTTACTGCCGGACTATTTCACTCTTAACACGTTGTAAGAAGTTGTTTTCTCAAACGGTTTCAAGTCCTCACCTAAAATCTCTGTCAATTTTTCTTTGTCTAATGTTGTGCGGCTCTGTGGCTTATAGGTGATTTTTGCATTCGGTACAAACTCTGTATCAAGCTCATTCTCTATCATGTACTCGATGATTGAATGCTCAACCGCATTTAATTCGTTTTCGATTTCTTCTTTCATGGTTTTAAGGCTTCTTAATTCTTCTACCTTGCTTTCAAGTTCTTTTTTAGTCATACACATAATGGCTACCTCCTGATTTGATTTTGTTTGTTGTTTGTTTCTGTACCCATATCATAACAAAAATATGGGTACATATTTGTTAACAAACTATATGTACCCATATTATAATAGTCTTAACAACAAAACAATCAATCATATATTTTTAAGGAGGTAGTACCCTATGAGTAAATACTTTAAAGATGTGAATACATTAGAAGAATTAAGAAGACAGTACAGAGATTTATTGAAAAAATATCACCCTGGCAACAAAGACGGAAGCACACAAGCAACACAAGAAATCAATGCAGAATATGACAGACTATTCAAAGTATTAAAGAATAGGCACGAAAGCAAGGCAACGGACAACAAAGAGAGCAACGCAAAGGCAGACTTTAATAATATGAAATATGACTTTTCAGAGGATACAAAGTTAAGGGAAGTATTACAGCAGATCATAACTTTTGAGGGAATCAATATAGAAATAGTTGGTTGCTGGATATGGGTAGACGGCAACACATACGATTATAAGGACACATTAAAGAGTATCGGCTTTAAATGGGTGAGAGAGAAAAAGAAGTGGTATTTTCACACGGAAGCCTTTAGAAAAAGAAGTCATAAGAAGTTAAGCATGGAAGACATACAGAACTACTACGGCAGTACAGAGGTAGAGACAGACGGAACAAAGAGACTGAAACAAGCGTAACCGCAAGTAAAAAATATGGGTGTAACCAAGCGGAATCGGCTACACCCTGGATAATAAAAATATAAGAAAAGGAAGGTATAAAGGATATGACGAAAGAACAATTTGAAAACAATACAAACTGGAAAATGACTTTTGAAGAATTTCAGAAATGCGACTGTACACATTGCGACAAAAAAGACTGTATACACCGCAACGCTTTTAGGCGTGTGCCTGTCATTGATGGCGGTTTAGGGTTATGCCCCAACTTGAAAGAATCATAAAATATCATTCACGAAAAGGAGATCAAAGACTATGAAAAGAATAATTAAAACTATCGGAATTATCGCAACTATGGGAACCATGCTTGTATGTGCTTATCTGTTAGGCACAACACAAGCGGAAACAATAACAGAAGTACAGACAGTAACAGAAACAAGGGAAGTTGTACCAGATGGATATATACCGCTTAATGATAAATATTGTGGATATGGATGCAGTCGTTGACTTTTCGGCTACTGAATACGGCTTGCAACTGTATTTTAAGGATGGAAGCGGTTACTTTTGGGAACGATAAACAGACAATCAATGATACATGATAAAGGCTATGTGCTTCAATGCTCAACGTATTCATATGTACCTTCCTTTCCGTTTCCGGAAAGACAACCACCAGACTATCCCTACATTGTTCTAATCTGACTAAAACTATTGTATCACACTGACACATATACTGTCACAGTTTTTTATTCCCATACTCATAATGGGCAAAGAGAAACCAATCTCCAAAACCGTTCCTCTTTCTTACTTATGATCTTAGCCAATCTCAAAATTCATCCCTAAAGTTCCACAATGAATTAAAAACAATATACAGTCTCTGTATCCCCGGAAGTAATGTTCTCTTTCTACATAAGTCTGCATATCATATCTCAGTTCCATATATTTCTGGACGGCCTCCATTTCTGCCTGTGTCGCTCCCTCGTTTACCGTATTGCCCTCACGCAGCTTCTTAATCAAGGGATATTTCTCTACCAATTTATCCACTTCTCCCTCCAGTTCCGTATATCCCTCATCCTCCCTGCTCAGTTTTTTTAGTATAGAATCATAGGTAAAAAAGAAAAACTCATCCATATGGATTTCCTCTGTCATCTCCAACGCCTCCTTTTTATGGTTTTATTTTCATTACACGATCCTATCACTTTTTTACAACAAATATAGAGCACCAGTATCCTGCATCACTGCAAAACACTGGTGCTTTTTATGGTCACTTATGCTTTCTGAACGGCTGCCATTGATTTTTCAATTTTTAGGATTACGTTATTTCAAGCATTCGTCAGATGGTCATAAGGGAACCTCATTATATTTCCAAAATACATATTTATTTTTGTTCCCTTCTTCAGTACGCGGGTTGGTTTATCCGGATTATTCCGCTGCGTGGAGGAACCATCCGATGCCACCTTTTTCCCACCTACCTTTACTGTACAGGTCAACTTTTTACCGGCAGCCGTACAACGGATTCTGGCAGTTCCCTTTTCTTTTGCCACCACCTTTACACTGGTACTTTTTTTACTTTTCAGCCGGATTACCTTTTTTTCGGAAACTACAGTCCACTTTGCCTTTTTTGCCCCTTTTAACCGTAAAGTTTTGGTACTGCCCTTTTTCATGTTTATCTTTTTCTTTGTCCCAGCCACTTTTAGCTTCCGCTTCTGCCCTACATCAAGATGCAGACTGGTTTTATTTAAGCGAATCTTTCCCGTCACTCTTTTTCCCTCTGCTGCATGGCAGAAAAGAGAAACACCCAGAAGCATAATGAGAACAGCGCCAAAGATAATAAGACTTTTTTTCCTTTTCATCTCAATAATCCCCCAAATTCTAATGAAAGTTCCCTGCCACTTTCAGAGGCACTGCCATCTGTAAGTTTTTTCGTATCCTATTCTGTCTTTTTTGTCAATAGAAAATAAACTTCCACGCCCCAACTGTCATCACGGTTTCCCTCATAGGCCGCCTGCACTTTCCCTGAAATATCATCACAATCCGCAAATCGCCCTACCGGAGCGGCCTTGATGCCGGCACTTTTTACATCCTTAAAATCCAACAAGTCATTTCTTGCTTTCTCGGCTTCGGTTTCGGCAACTAAGTGCCCGTCAATGGCAAGCACCTGCGGTGAAGCCAGTCTGACAGAACCGGTACTTTTTCCAGCTCTTCGACGCCTAACGCCTTCGCCGGGAACCTGAGCCTTTGGATTCTGCCCCTCTGTGTCAGACTGGTTCTGATTTTCGGGAGCTTTCATCGGATCAGGCACGGCATCTGCAGTATTCTTATCCTGAGCTGCTTCTGTGCCAGACTGATCCAGATTTTTTGGAGTCCTGTTATCACCTAACGCGTCTTCGGTCGGATACACTTTACTATCCGGATTTTCTGAATCAGTCTGGGGAATTTCTTCACCGTTTTCCACTTCAGACATCTCCTGAACCTCTTCTGTATCAGACTGGCTTTCCATTTTGAAATCTGCCTCCTGTCCCTGCGTTCCGGATGAAGGGATCTCTTTATTTCCCAGATTTTCTGTTTCAGTCTGGGAAATCTCTTCACCGCTATTTTTACCTGCGGTACCCTCTATAGGATTTTTATCTGGGTCTGACACAGCAGCCCCTTCCTGCTCATCCGGAGTCGTGTCCATGGTTTCTTCTGTCTTTTCTTCCACTGCTCCTGGTTTTTCTGCTTTCTTTCTTGGCATATCTGTTCCTCCTTATTTCCATCAAAAAAAGCACCTCCTTCGAGATGCCATACATCAAGTCATTATTGTTACCATACAAAAAAGGACACCGCATGGATATCCTGTCTGCACCTTATTCCATTGGTTTGACCAACCCCTGAACCCGACGCTCTGCCTCTTTGTAAACCGCCTCGTCATCCCTCACGGAAATAATAATAATCTTCATGACACTGCCCTCACGGACCAAATCATATACCACCCGGTATCCCAGGTTTTTAAGTTTTATCTTATAAAATCCACTCAGTTTCGACGAAGCATGGTTGCCTAACGGCTTCCCAATCCCATCCGGTGGGGGCAGGGGACGTTCTGCGGTCTTGTCAATGGCTTTTAAAACCAGTTTCCGCACATATGGGTCTAGCTTCCGCAAATCCTTCTGTGCCTCTTTGATATATTCCACTGTCCATTTCATAAACCATTCTCCTATTCCAGTTCCACATCCACTGCATCCAGTTCACTCTGGGTAATGCCAAATTCCTGCATCATCTCCTCCTGCGTCCGATTCCCGGAACCATCCTGCTGTTCCATCCGTGCCTCTGCCTCTTCCCTGAGAATAAAATCCGAAAGCATTTCCATCAGCGATTCATACTTTGCCGGGGAAATCAATACACAAGCAGGCTTGTTGTTTTTTACCACAATCTTAGTTCCTGTTGTTTCCACCTCATCGAATATTTTGTTCGCTTCCCCTTTATTAAAACGGGAAATGGGAATCATCGTTTTTAACATTCCTGTAACAGACATCTGCTGCATATTTCCTCCTTTCTGCAAGTTTACCGTAGGTAAACTTATTTACTGCAGTAAACTTGTGAAGCGAACCTCGTTCGCTTTACCTCCAAATCACTCATAGCATATCAAATTCCTGCACATGCTTTCTGTGGGCATACCATAGAAACACCTTAGGATTAATGATATCCTGTTCTGTATTTATTATACGACGAGACAGATAATACGTCAATAAATTTATTATTTTTTCATCTATAAATTTATTGATATTTCTACATTAACTCAAAATCTGCAGGCGGCTGTGCCGAACGGTACAGACTTTTCTTTTTTTGCATTGTCTTTTTCTCTTCCCTCTTTTCTGACTGGGGCACTTCCTTCACCTCCTCTCCACCAAAGCCAGTCTGGGAACATGCCGTGGGGCTTATCTGCGGCTGGTAATCCATAATCGAAACACTGGCCATCTTTTGTGCCATCGGGTGCTTTGTGTAATCCAGCTTGTTTAATTTCAGGATGTTGCAGCCCCGGACAATATCCGGCATTTCGGTACATCTCCGATGTATCATGATACAGCTCTGCCTTGGGATCAGTGATGACCACTGACTCACCCCGCCTTAGTGCCTGGAACAAGGCATTTCGTATTACGGCTCTTGATTTCATGGTACCGGATGCCCCGAATATGGCGATGTGCCGGTTCAGTCTGGTGTCTTTCGGCATACAGACGGTCTTTCCGTCATACTCACCTAAAATTACCCCCTCTGCTTTTGCCGGCGTCGTCACCTCCATGATTTCTTTTAATTCTTTCTCACTCATCCATGTGGCAGTGCCATAAGTTCCTGTTTTACTTTTCTTAAATCCCCTCGGATCGTATTCATTTCCATCAAACTTATCATGGAATTTCACATACAGAACCACTGCCGCACCAAGAAATATGGCCGCCATCATCCCCTGTAATTCACTTATCTGTCATTTCCTTCCAGTATTTCTAACATTTCCCGTGGAGTGACCACAAACGGTTCTTCGGGAAAGTGTTTGATATTTCCTGTCACCAGATATGCAGAATCCTTTTTCCGTTTTTCCATTACTACTTCATAAAACACAGCATCCTTTACATCCGGCAGTTCGATATCCAGTTTGCCAGCATTTATGGATATCCCCTGCTCCCGCAGGCTTTCTAAAACTATATATACATCATCCTCCGAGAAAGGGAACTTCTTTCTTAGCAGCACTTCACGGTATTCCGCCATGATTTCCCCATTAAACACGGGAATCAGATTTCCGCCAAATACATGCTTTAAAACAAGCCCCGGCACAGAATCCCATTTCAGCATCGCTGATACAAGGACATTTGTATCCATCACACCATATCTTGTCATGCATCCCTCTTTTCTATCTGCCCTGACGGACAGCCTGTATCTCCTGATTGATTTCCTCCAGCGACATATCTGCAACTCCTTTTTCTTCTGCCGCCTGACTCATCCGCTGCATTGCAGAAACAGCCTTATTACCGCGCTGTATATCGGTGAGCTTCATGCTAAAAGGGATTCCCTTCTCCTGCACGGAACGCTTGAGGAAAATGCGGATTGCCGTAGGCAGATCCATCCCCAGTTCCTCATATATCATTGTCACATCTTCCTTTAACTTCTCATCTACCCGAACCTGCACCAAAGAATTTGCCATATTGAGTACCTCCAATAAATACGTTTGAATGTTTTTGTACTTCTATTGTATGATATTTACACACATTTTTCAAGTATTATATGTCATTTTCTCCACTTTATACGAAGGACTGCCGAAAACATTCCATGCGTATTTTCTCCCAAATGCGTATTCCGCAAAAAATACGCATTCCTACTTCCCTGCCATTTCCTGTTCTTTCTGGCGTTCCTTCAGGATTGCCTCCAGTTCGGCACGGTCTGTCGTAATCATCTCCTGCTCTTCCTTAGAAGCCTTGATGACCACCGGCACCTTATTGTTATTGGAGTACACCAGTGCCCCCCTCTCTCAAACTGGGTAATGGAACGGATTTCCGCCTGCGTCAGTTTCAGCACCTCTTTCACATTGCGTGCCTCATCCGGCTCCAGATTTAGAATAATCTTGTTCTTGCTGTTATTCACAATCGCCCTGCCGTACTTGCCATCCTCCAGACTGAAAAAGTCCGACAAATCCTGCGTTGCTGAGATTGCCGCCCCACCAAATCCACGGATAGTCTTAAAAATGGTCAGGCAGAACTCCGCCGCTATCCGGTTTGAGGATGCCCCCACCAGCTGCCAGATTTCATCAATCATAATCGCTTTCTTTTTCGTGCGGTCTGACTTTACCTTGTCCCACACATAGTCAAGGACAATCATCATCCCCACCGTCAGGAGTTTCCCCTTCAGCTCCGACAAATCCAGCACAATGTACTTGTTGCTCAGATCCACGTTGGTCTGCCAGTTAAAGGACTGTGCCGAACCGGTCACAAACCGGCTTACAATCACAGCAATCCGCTGTGTCATCGGATTTTCCTTCAGATTCTTATGCAAATCCCCCAGAACCGGCATTTTCTTCATGACCGGCGGACTGGCAGTCGCATCCAGATACAGGCTGTCGTTGTCATGGGTAATCCCCAAATCCCCATAAGTTTTAATCAGCGCCTCATCAAGCATGAATGGCATACCACTGACCGCCCCTGCTGTCCTCATATACCTGATAATCACCACGGGGCGCTGCATACTGGGTTGTATCATAAAACCTTGTCCCCGAACCGTCACTATGCCAGACTTCCATCTGCCCTTCCAACCGTCTGGAACCATCCACAGAAGATACCTGCTACTCATATCCTGGCATGAATGCCTGGAACTGAGACTGGTTGTAGGCATCTGCCGCCTCCCCTGATTCAAATTAAAAATGAGGCAGCCATAAGAACTGGAAAGACGGTACAGAGCAAAGACATCCCCATGCTTCCTAAAAAATCTCCATACCTTTGTCTTTTCCCAGCCCCACCGCTGTCCCAGGGTTTCCAAAGTCAAGATGGCACCATACTTGCCATACTGGACTGCCGGCGCCATAAAAAAAACACATTGTTTGGATCTTCTGTCACAGTATGACACCATAAATCCAGCCATGCGTCTGCTTCATCAAATATATAATGTTCTTTTACCAACCGTTCCGTAATGTTCCGTGGGATACATAAAAAGCCATATCCTTCTGTAGTATATACTGTCCCTTTCATACAGGCTGCTCCAGAACATTTCCGAACCCAGTCTGTAATCTGGTAAGTAAATTTCTTTGTATCCTGAGCTAACTCATAGCGGACACCCATTGGAATAACATCATCACTTTGATAACCAACCTGATTTTCTCTATAAAGCCCATGACGCACTATAAACTGTGTTTTGCAAATCGGACACTTAAAAGTACTTTCCACAACTAATGGCGGTCCTTCAAGCATTACTGCTAAAGAAGATTCTTCCTTATGTGCCTTATAATAATCATCCATGAATTTTTGGTCTTCCTCTGAAATCAAAACATTATAATAAATATGTTCCTCTTTACAATTCGGACAAGCTGGATTATATCTGTATTTATAATACTTCTTTTCTTGTTCCATGTTCAAATCCCCTCCTTCTCAAGTGATGTGTAATTATCATTCATGCGATAAATTTTCATCACGATTCACAGCCTCCATCAGCCGGTCAAAGTCACTCTGGTACAGCCGGTCCTGGATTACCCGGTACTGTTCAAACTCACTTTCCGCAAACGCCTTCGCTATCGCCGCTGTCACTCGTCCTTTATCCTGCAACACCTCTGCATCATTGAACTGCAGAAAAGCATCCAGTTTAGAAGCCCAGTCCTCCATTGTCATCGGAATATGCCGCCTTGCCTGTCTGGTTGCATAATCCAGATACATCGTGACAATCTCATTCAGTTCCTGCATCTCATCCACAGATAAATAATTCTTCGCTACGGATACATCAGCCTTTACAATCTTTCCCTCTGGTGCATTTCTCCATGTAGTAAGTCCCATATGCGCCTTGTTATGGTCTGCCCTCTCTACAATTACCTCCGCTGCAGTATTCCCATGAACCGCATAATGCATTTTGTTTTGAACCGTAGCAAAAAAATCTCTGGTTATCTGACTGTCAAGAGAATAATCAACCGCTGTTGCATAAATATCCGTAATCTTTTGATAAAAACGTCTTTCACTGGCACGAATTTCCTGAATCTCGGAAATTAAATGTTCAAAATAATCTTCATCAAAAATCTGGCCGTTAATCAAACGCTCTTTATCCAACACATACCCTTGCTTTGTAAAAGTATCTAATACCTTTGTTGCCCATTGGCGAAACTGTGTTGCTCTGACAGAGTTCGTCCGATATCCCACTGCAATAATGGCAGACAGAGAATAAAATTTGTACTGATATGTTTTTCCATCATCTGCAGTTTGTGCAAATTTTGCACAAACTGATCCCTCTGATAATTCCCCACTTTCAAAGATATTTTTTAAATGCTTTGTAACTACAGTTCTGTCTACGTCAAAAAGCTGTGCGATTGCCTTCTGTGTCAGCCAGACATCATGATTCTGTACCCGCACCTCAATCCCATCTTCGCCTGCATCCTCTGTAAATACAAGAAAATCAACGGTACTATTGCGTATTTGCAATTTTCTGCCTGCTGCTTCTATATCATTTTCTTTATCCTGATGTGCCATAACACACTTACCACCTTTCATTCCTGTCTGCTTTCATCGAATAAATCCATATCTCCATTATACCGCAGACCGTTTTTTCTGTCATTTTCTTTTTATTAATAACAGACAGTCCTTATAAGAAAACCACAGGCGGTCTATTTAACAGACCGCCTAGCAAAATCATATTTACTCTTTCTTTGGTATTAAGACTCTTATGATTCAATCTAATTTCATTTTCCATGTACCATCTATGTACCAATTACATACCAATTCCGCATCAAACTACATGAAGATATAAAAACTTATATGGAAATCAAAAGTCTTGCAGCCCCTGTATCTATGGGGATTTATCCCTTTCTATGGAGAAACATGGACTTTTATGAAACCAGCTCGCAGATTACGATGCCTAGTTTCATTTTTCTATATTCCTCCTTAGAAAGTCTTTATTTTATAGGGGTTTCGCATTCTCAAGGTTTGTTTCCCATGCCTGCCCGCTCCCCCTACAAGCTCTCCTGTCCGAAGACCAGTCTGTAACAGGAATTTATATTGATTCCCATACACATTTCCCTCAGTACCTTTTACAAACTTTCCCTGCCGATCCAGCAGCCAAACTATGCTTTAACAGTCATTTCCCCGTAAATCTTTGCCCATCAGGCAACAGCTCCTTTCTGTCAAAAGAGCTATAACACCATTTTAGAGTGTACCATATAAAGACTCAAAAGTAAAATGCAAATTTCAAACGCCTTAGAATGAGTACAACACCTTAATAACATAAGGACTTGTGCGGGGGAGATTGTGAACAAGGAAATTATATATGCATAGGCAGAATAGCAGCACAGGAAAATCGTATATTCAGTTAGCACAAGAAGAACCTCCTTTATTTAGGATTTTTATTTTACACCAACGGGAAGGAATTTCTTCGTTAAATGATTTGTACCAATCGGAAGCCAATCCGCAAACTGCTGAATTTATTGCTAATGAATTGCACATTAGTTTAGCACGGGCAAAGCAGTTACATTTGAATATGCTGATTTATACGATTGGCATTGGCACTTTCTTTTCTGTAACAACGCCGGGAATTTCAACGGACGAAATATATACACAACAAGAAGCTGCTTATGAAGCGTTTTTGAAACAGGCATTAGAGCGTGTTTAAAAATTCATTCTCACAATCTGCACTCCCCACTTTGTGCTATATTTAACTCAAATTTAGTCAATGCAGCCCGCTACACCTCCTAAATTTGAGTCAAACCTCCCACAAAGCGTGACGCACATCTTGTAAAAAGCAATTTTCAAACACGCTCTATGATATGAAGAAGAAGGATGAAGAAAAAGAAAATAGGAATCATACTTGTATGTGTAATACTATTTGTTTTCATAGATGTAAAAGCCGTGTTAAACGCTCTTGTTGATGATGTGAATAGCATTACAAATTGAAAACCAATAAAAAGTTTTACAGAAAGGAATCTATATATTCGGTGTTTGAATATCGCCAACTATATTTATAAGCACAATCTGTCAATAACAGTTTGTGGTATGGTATTTATCCAATCAATAAATTTCGCAACAGCCGCTTTAATTTCATCCCTGCAGCTAAAGAAAACGTTGTTAATCACGGAATTTTT
>RAYE01000073.1 GCA_003612285.1 bacterium D16-51
GTATTCTGTGCAGCGGGAGCGTACCGCCCGGAATATCCATGAAACTCTGTTGTTCCGGCTCAGACAGTTGTACGTGCGCGCGCATATGCCGGAAGCTTAAAAAGCAAAACAATTCTAAAAGAGCTAAATTGTCCTGCGGAAAGCAATGTCATTCTAAATTTTTGTCAATTTGTAAATTACAGAAAACTTCCGCCTTTTTGCAGAAAATTTGATAAAAATTATTTTTCCATAAGGAAATCCATGAAAAATATAACAGGGAAACTATATGTTATCTGTTTGGCTTTGGAACAACTGGCCGTGAATCGCAACTGAATATCACCATTTCTTTATTGGTGCATAAGATATTCTCAAAGGAAACTTTTTTACAGGCATACAGTTACCAGTAAAAAATGATTTGGAGGGATATCCTATGCATACCAACACTCCTTTTCCTGTAGAAACGGACCGCCGTCAGAGATACCTTGGAGAATTTCTTGTAAACAGCGGTTACCAGGTTGTATTGGCAGAAACAGCTCCAGAACTGGATATAGAGGCCGCCGGTTATGAAGAACTCTCCGGCAAAGTGCTTGTGCTTCTGCCTATCCCAGCTCCGCCAACGCTCCTGGCCCATCTAAAAGAGAGCCTTACTATACAGCATATCGTACTTGGCGGAAATCTTCCAAAAGACTTTATAGATTTTTGTAATAACAGCCAGATTGCCTATATTGATTATTTCAAAAACCCCGCCATCGCGATTGAAAATGCAGTCGCCACTGCGGAGGGCGCAATCTGTGAGGCAATACAGGCAAGCGATTTAAACCTCCACCAAAGCCAGATTCTTGTCATTGGATTTGGGAAATGCGGTGAAGTCCTCGCCGACAAGCTCGCCGGGCTAAAATGCAATGTCAGTATTTCTACACGGAACCCAATGGCAAAATCACGCGCCAGGGCATACGGATACCAGATTTTGGAAGATAGCAGCTATTCTAAATTCAACATTATTTTTAATACCGCCCCGGCAATGGTCATTACCGCCCCAATCATCGACCAGCTAAAAAGCGACACTGTCATTATTGATATCGCTTCAAGCCCCGGGGGGACTGACTTTAATTACTGCCTGCAAAAAGGGATTAAAGCAAAACTCTGCCCTGGAATCCCAGGCAGATATTCCCCAAAAACATCTGCTAAAATTTTATTTGACCAAATACAGGAACAGTTAAAAAAACTTTAGCTCTATTCCAGAGCAGGCTAAGATAAAATGTTTTGTATCCGCGCTGCGACACAAAACAGCCAGAGCCTTTGTTTTTAAAAGGCAGCGCAGAAATGAGGAAAAAGCATGAAAACAGAAATACAGCCACCAGTTACGCTTGGTTTTGCAATTACTGGTTCTTTTTGTACTTACAGCAAAATTTTAGATGTACTTAAAACGATGACAGAAACTTATAATATAATCCCTATTTTTTCAGAACACAGCAGCACAATGGATAACCGTTTCCACAAGGCATCCGACTTTGTAAGCCAGGTACAGGAAATTACTGGCAGCCAGGGGCTTTTCAGCATCCAGGAGGCAGAGCCAATCGGCCCAAAAGGTTACCTGGACGCCCTTGTTATTGCCCCTTGCACAGGAAATACTATGGCAAAACTATGCCATGGCATAACAGATACTACTGTGCTTATGGCAGCGAAAGCACATCTTAGGAATGAAAAACCACTGATTATCTCTGTCTCAACCAACGATGCACTTGGCATGAATTTTAAGAACCTGGGACAGTTAATGAATGCAAAAAATGTCTATTTTGTCCCATTTGGCCAGGATAACTATGTGAAAAAAAGCAATTCCATGATTGCCCACACCGAATTAATTCCAGATACAGTTGAAGCAGCCTTAAAAGGGCAGCAAATCCAACCGGTTATCCGTTCTCCATTTTCATAAAGCCTGGCATTCTTATGATAGAAACGAACACAGCCGCATAAAGCGGCTGTGTTCATTTATCCTTCCCAAAAAACTTCCCTATAAGATTTCTTCCCACTGTTCCTGGCGGAAACCAGGGAAAACTCCATTCTCTGCCACCAGAAGCGGGCGTTTCACTAACATCCCATCTGTTGCCAAAAGCTGATACTGTTCTTCCTCGCTCATATCCTGAAGCTTATCCTTTAATTTCATTTCCTTATACAGGTTTCCACTGGTATTAAAAAACCTTTTTAACGGCAGACCGCTCTTTTCATGCCATTCCTTTAACTCTTCTACAGTAGGGTTTTCCTCTTTAATGGGGCGGATTTCTGCATCATACCCCATTTCTTCTATCCATTTTAAAGCTTTCTTACAAGTGGTACATTTTTCATAACATAGTATAATCGGTTTCATAACCTTCCCCTTTCCTGAAACGTGTTTGAAAATTACCTTTAAACCGTCATATTGCACAAAGATTATATTATCCCGGCAATTCCAAAAATTTTACCATATGGCAGCTGTATGGGAACGCTGGTGCTTGAGCCTTGTTTTTTAAGGGTTTATGCACCGCTGCGTTTCCCATCCAAGCGCAAGCGGGGTGCCATTGGTAAAATTTTGGAATTGCCGAGGGCAGTAAATTTGTGCAATATTTAATTTTCAAACACGCTCTAAAGAACACTGCTTAAACTTTTAAATCCTCATGTACTTTCAGATATCACAAAAACTCTATCCCCATCTGCATCTCCTTTAAGGATTTTACCCTGCGTTCCGTTACCCTGTCCCCCTCCTGCAGCACACTGCACAACAGTGGGGAATCCAAATAATAATTTTTGCAGCTTCTGCCAGCACTCTCTGCACTATAGCTGGCATAGCAATACTGGCAGCCATTCCTGCAGGTATTGTAGCAGCCAATATCAATGCTTTCTACACAGCCGCATTCTCTACGCTGATTTTTATCTTTCTCTGCCAAAATCCTGCACCCGGTTATATCTTCTATTAATCTCCTGTCAATACAGCAGCTTTTGGCAACCCCAACACAAGACAAATCCATACTCTCTGCACAAGCCGCTATTTCCATCCCGTTTTTATGTGCCAGTTCCGCCAGTTTCCCTGCAAACTCCATCAGCCCCTCTTTTTCCGGCATATGGCAATGCAGGGATTCCAGACTCCTTTTGTTCTTTGCATATACATCCATAAAACTGATAATACACTTTTTAGCATATCCTCTCAGCCTGTCTGCTATGTATCCAAAAGCCTCCAAATGATATTCCATTGTATATGCCTTGTTAAAAAAGATAGGATCATATCTCCAAATTACCCTGCTGCTTCCCAGCTTTCCAGACAATTCCTGAAAAGCTGGCAGGATTACCTGCTTTTTATCAGGAATATTTTTTTCAATATCCCGCCCATAGCCAGTTACTGTAAATTGAAAATAGCAGGGAATCCCTTTCAACCTGTCCAGGCTCCCTGTCATGGGCGCAGGATTTTTTGACCAAAATACAATACAGTCGATTATTTCAGGAGATAAAAGGATTCTACTGACCTGATGTACATTCACCGGATTCCTTACATATAAAAAACCTTCCTCAAGCCTGTTAAAAAACCACTCCGAAAAATAATTCGGGATATCTGTCCGCCTGCTGGCACTTAAAATCAATGGTTTTCCCCTCCCTCCCCAGGCTCTTCTGAAGGAGCTTCTGTCCCTTCCGGCTCCTTTGTTGGCTCTTCTGTCTCTTCCGGAGGCTGAGTAACCATCTCCTGCGGAGTATCTTCCTCCCTGATAACAATTCTCACAAAAGCACCCTTTACTAACTTAAATGGCAGATTTTGCCCAAATTGGACATCCAGTTTATGAATCCCTACTGACAGACCCGTACAGTCTGCATAAGCAGAAATATCACGTTCTGACAAACTATCCAAAACAGATTCCCGGCCCTCTACCGTAAACTCTAAAACCCTTTCATTATCATACGCTTCTGCCACACATTTACGCTCTACATTCTGCAGCTTAATATCCCCTGCCTTAATCTGAATTTTTTTCCTTATCAATTTCTCAATCGTTATTTTAACAGAAATTCTCTGATATTCCTCCGGGATTGTAATTTTATCAGAAAGATACTGCCTGGCTTCCACTTCCTGCTCCAGAGAAGCAGATGCGTCTGTCAGCCCTGAAATGTCAACCGGGATTACAAGTTCTGAAATATCTGCCAAAAACCTCTCTGAACCTGCGATTTCTATTTTTTCTGGAAGGCAGTCAACCCCAACGTATTGATAGCCCTTCGCCGGCTTCCCAATAATTTGCGCTTTTACCGGAATTGTCTTATTCTGCAAAAGCTTTGCCTTTACCCTTACCTGTGTGTCGCTAAAGGATAATGTTGATGAAATCACCCGGTTCCCCCGCTTATCATAAGCTGTCGGCTCTAGCATCTTAGAAAAATTCTGGCTTGCGCCATTTACATTTAAAGTAACGCGTACAGAACTAATCCTGTCAATAACGGAGCCGCCCCCCGTTACTTCAATCACATTTGGACGGGCAATACATTCCCCTACAGAGTAGCCTTCTGCCGGTATCCCTTCTGCATCGACAGTGACCTTCACCTGCTTTGTCTCCATATCTTCCAATGAAACTTTAAGCACCTGGCTGCACTCCAGCATAACATCAGAAGATACTTTTTTCTTCAGGCGGACTCTGATTGCGACTGCATTCACAGAAGAAAGTTCCGATAAATCAGCCGTTGCACTGATATCGCCAGCCTCCAGGTTGTCTATTACGCTCCGCTTGCCACGGACAGACACACTCGCCGTATTTCCTTCTATTACCTCATATACTTTATTCACAGAATGCAGCGCCTCTTCATTTATTGTCTCTACCTGCACAATAAATCCCTTTGTCTTATATGGGTCGTCAATGTTCATAATCAAAAGCCACACAAGGACAGCTCCGATAATGGATAATATCTTAATAAAGAGATTATGGAAAAAAATCTGCTTCCAAAATTCCGCAATCTCTTTTTTTGTCTCCTGATTCACCTGCACCCCTCCTGTATCATGTTCCTCATTTTTTATGTGCATGTACTTTGACATGTTTTATTCCCCTGCCAATATGGAACTTCTTTTTTTCCTTCTTTTCAGGGCTTTTCCCCTGAAGTTCCCCAAGCTTTTTCTTTAACAGCTCTCCATCTACATTACGCAAAAGCTTTCCCCGTACGGCAACAGAAATCTTTCCGGTTTCTTCTGAAACAATAACCGTTGTGCTGTCACTTACTTCACTGATTCCCACGCCGGCACGGTGCCTTGTCCCAAGTTCCTTTGAAAGCCCCAGGTTATCCGACAACGGAAGATAGCATGTTGCCGATACCACCCTGTCTTCCCGCAGGATTACAGCCCCATCATGCAGCGGCGTATTGTGCTCAAAAATATTAATTAAAAGCTGGCTGCTGATTGCCGAATCAATATTAATCCCTGTCCGCTCGTACTCCGCTAGGCTGATATCTTTTTCCAACGTAATCAACGCCCCAGTCTTTGCCCTGGCAAGCTCCACCGTCGCCTTCACAATTTCATTGATCGAACGGTCTGAAAAACGTTCTACCTTATCCTTCGTATCATCAAATGGAATAATGGACGCTACAAAGTTTTTCCTTCCAAGCTCTTCTAACGCTTTACGCAGCTCTGGCTGGAACACAACTGCCAGAGCCGTAATACCGATTGCCAGCGTCCTGTTAAAAATCCATAATATTGTGCTCATATCCAAAAAATACGCAATCAGGTAACAGAGCAGGAGTACAACGATTCCCTTTAACAAATTCCACGCCCTGGTTTTCCGCATCCACAGAATTATATGATATAATGCAAAAGCAATAATGATTACCTCTACTACATCAATCAATGTCATCCGCGGCAGCGACAGAAAGTAGAAGGTATCCTGGATTGCCTGAATAATTGATTCCATACTTACCTCTCATTCTCATCCGAAATTTTTGTTCCGTCCTTTTCATCCTTTAAGCCTGGCACATGTTCTGAAAAATGCCTCGCATTAATCCTCTTCACCCTCTTACTTGGCGCCGCGACATTCATCTTTGGCACCGCCCTTACATAATAATAATATTCTTCATCTTCAAACTGCAGGTTCTCTACCCCTGTATAATTCAACGCAAGCCGCATAAACTGCACAAACCATGCTGCTGCTGTAGAACAGAGCATTCCCAGTAAAAAGGGGACTGTTTTTATATTTATGTTAAAAAGGTAATTAATCACCAGAAACAGTATTGTGTTGGCAACCGCCCCCGCAAAAATAGCGATTTCAAAAGCAAAATCCCATTCCCTGTTCCTCAAAATATAGACAACCACTGTTACAATTGAGAAAACAATAATCATTACATACATTTCCCGGCAGCTTAAAAACTGCTGCAAAACTGCCTGGTATAAATTAATGCTGGTATCCGTTGAAACATTGACAACTGATGTAACTGACTGTAGCAAATAATAAATCCCAACTCCACAGGAAATCGGTACAATTGCAGACGGCGTCATAATAAGCCCCAATATTATCGGTATCCCATGCACAAGATGAAATGGAATCGCGATTGGAACTGCAAATATTATATATGCATGTTTTGGCACAAATTTGGCATAACCAAAATAAAATATCAAAAAAATAACAGTAATAATAAGTGCAAGCACCCTGGAAACATAGAAAATATGAGCTACAACAAAAGCAGCCGTAAAAAACAAAAGCACGCTCCCTGACATCAGCATGCTTCCCGCCGCTAATAAAAGCTCTACTGAGACTTGGTTAAAAGCCGTATTATAACCAACCATCCGGTTTACCGAAGAAAATGCAATAAACCCAATTATAAAACGGAACAGGAGGTTCAGAAAAGTAGTATATTTCTGATAAAATTTCTGCAAATGTTCCCTAAACACCAGTAATTGTGTCATCCACTGCTTCCTCCTTATTTTGGTCCTGCATATAAAAATCATCCAGCTTTTTTAACTTCGTATAGTAATCCTTTAAAGCAGACAGGCTTTTTATATATTTCCGCTTAAAATGAAAATAGGAAAAAAAGAGGCTTAAAATTACAATCCCCGCATAAATCCCCAGTACAGCAAAACCCAGCTTGCCATATTCCAAACGGGCGACATTGACAAATATATAATCTGCATGGTAGAGCGCAACTAAAAATAAAATTAAAACATAACTGATTGTCAGATTCCATACAACAGAAATTACATGCGCGCGAATATAATCTGATTTGTAATACCCGCTCTCTTCTATTTCACTTTTATACCGTTTTGTCTCATCCAGGGCTATCTGCGTCATGATACGGATTTTTTCTTCATTTACCATCCACAATCCACCTCATTCCTGCAACACTATTATAAATATATCCTATAATAAAATATCAAAAAAAGCAAGATAAAAAAGGTGTGAAGCCTTTCCAGGCCCGAGAACACCTCGCCAGGTAAGGCTATTGTCGCAAAGGTGCTGAAACAGCGCCTAAGAAGAACTCAAAACCAGCATTCTTCGCACTCAAAATCAGCGCAATTACTTATAAAGCAAAAAGGGAATAACAATGTATTCCCTTAAAAGCATTATTTTGAAACGGCCAGCTTATTAATCTGTGTTGCGATATAGCCGGCGCCATAACCATTATCAATATTTACTACCGCAATTCCGTTTGCACAGGAATTTATCATTGTCAGCAGCGCCGACAACCCATTCATGCTTGCCCCATATCCTATTGAAGTTGGGACGGCAATAACCGGGCAGCTTACCAGCCCTCCGATTACACTGGCAAGCGCACCCTCCATCCCGGCAACTGCCACCACGCAATTTGCCTCCTGGATCGAATCAAGCCTGGACAAAAGCCGGTGCAGGCCGCTGACGCCCACATCAAAAATCCGTTCCACAAAAGCCCCAAAATATTCTGCCGTCTGTGCCGCCTCTTCTGCTACTGGGATATCTGCAGTACCAGCACTGCAGACAACAATTTTCCCAGCATGTTTCTTCTCTTTTTTTTCTATTTTTAAGATATGCGAGATTTCATCGTAGGTAATTTCCGGCAGTACTTTACGCACCAATTCATACTGATGCCTGTCAGCCCTTGTCCCAAAAACTTCTCCATTTAAAGCATATAATTTCTGATAAATAGACTGCAGATATTCATCTGGTTTCCCACTGCAATAGACTACTTCTGGAAATCCGGAACGTATCTCCCTGTGGGAATCAAGCTTTGCATATCCCATTTCCTCAAAAGGCTGCTTCCTAAAGTACCTTTCTGCCTCTTCTACAGACAACGCCCCACTTTTTACCTGCTCCAAAACCTCTTTTGCTTCCATGCTTCCCTCCGATATTTTACTCCATCAGGCTTTCAATTTATCAACAAAATCTGACATTGCTTCTGATATCTTAATCTGCTGCGGGCAGACAGCCTCGCAGCTCCTACAGCCAATACAGGCATTCGGCTGCTTATCCTTTGGCACTATATATTTAGGAACCGTCAGTTCCTATAAAGTTAACGCCCTGCGGATGCAGGATATACCTGCCAAATCTGCCAAAAGCCATCCTATTGGGATTGCCCACCAAATCCCCCAGACCCCGATAAATGGGACAGGGGCGAGCAGATACGCAAGAAGCACCCTGGTTCCAAGAGAAATAACCGTCAGAACCAAAGACATCCCTGGTTTTTCCACACCACGGTAAAAGCCATACAATAAAAACAACATACCAATCCCACAATAAAAACTGCCTTCCACCCTTAGGTAACCCGTACCTATCCGTATAATATCAGTTTCTGCCCCCTCAACAAAAATCTGCATAAGACAGGGCGCGAAAAGGACAATCACAGCAGATACTGCGAGACAGAATAAAACCGATACCTTTGCAGCCTGCCGTATCCCCTCTTTTACCCGGCCTGTTTTTCTTCCTCCATAATTCTGTGATATGAAAACAGAAAACGCATTCCCAAATTCCTGCGCAGGCATATAGGCAAAAGAATCAATTTTTACTGCTGCTGCAAATGCCGCCATAACTGCCGTGCCAAAACGGTTCACCAATCCCTGAATCATTAAAATGCCAAAGTTCATAACTGATTGCTGGACACATGCCGCCACAGAATGCCATACAACCTCCCGTACTGTTTCCCTTTTAATCCTAAAATCTTCCTTTTGCAGGCGAAACCCTGTCTCCTTCAGGTACACATATATACTAATGCCAATCCCTGATACTGCCTGTGCAATTACCGTAGCAACGGCCGCGCCGCCAACCCCTTTCCTGAATATAACGACAAACAGCCAGTCTAACACAATATTTAAAACCGCTGCAATCCCAAGGAAACACAAAGGCATTACAGAATTTCCGGCTGCCCTCAATACATAAGCAAAAAAATTATAAAGAAAGACAAAAAAGATGCCGTAAAAAATAATCCCAATATATTCCCGCATCAGCCCATAAATCCCAGCGGGTACATGCAGCATATCCAAAATAAAAGATATCCCTGCAAAAGCCATTATAATTATAATAACAGATACGATCAAAATAAACAGAAAAGACGCCGCCATACAATTCTTCATCTTCTGTCCGTCCTTTCTCCCAATCCAGACAGATAAGACCGTTCCGCTTCCCATACACAGCCCTGTGATTACCGAAGTCAGAAAAGTCATAAAAGAATAGGCCGAACCTACGGCAGCCAAAGCATCCGCCCCTAAAAACCTGCCCACAATGAATGTATCCGCGATATTATAACATTGCTGTAAAAGATTCCCCAAAATCATCGGACAGGCAAACAACAATAAGGAAGAGGTTACCTTCCCCTGCGTTAAATCCTTTTTCATCACGTCTCCCCTTTTAAAAAAGGTGCGAAGCCTTTCCAGGCTCGAAAACACCTCGCCAGGCAAGGCTATAGTCGCAAAGGTGCTGTTCCAGCACCTTAGAAGAACGCAAAACCAGCGTTCTTCACACTCAAATCAGCGAAGTTTCCTATGACACAAAAAAGAACCCGCCAATAAAATATACTATAAAAGCGCATATCCATGCAATGGCACATTGCCCAAAAACGGTACAGACTGCCCACTTCATCCCAAGTTCCCTCTTAATAGATGCAACTGCCGCCACGCATGGAGTATAAAGAAGGCAGAATACCAAAAGGGAAACTGCAGCTAACGGCGTTAAAACTGCAAAAAGCGCTTCTGTAGAGCCAGCTAAAACTGACAATGTGGAAACCACGCTTTCTTTCGCCATAAAACCGGCAATCAGGGAAGTTGAAATTCTCCAGTCCCCAAAGCCAAGCGGCGCAAAAACCGGGGCAATAAATCCTGCCACAGACGCCAGAATGCTATCCTGTGAGTCTGAAACGATATTCATGCGTAAGTCAAAGGTCTGTAAAAACCATATCACAATTGTTGCAATAAAAATAACCGTAAACGCCCTCTGTAAAAAGTCTTTTGCCTTATCCCATAAAAGCTGCGCCACATTCTTCGCCCCTGGCATACGGTAGTTCGGGAGTTCCATTACAAACGGAACCGCTTCCCCTTCAAACATAAACTTTTTAGAAACCAATGCAGCCAGGATTCCTACGGCAATCCCTGTAAAATAAAGGGCTACCATTACAAGCCCGCCATATTTCGGAAAAAATGCCGCCGTAAAAAAGCCATAAATCGGAAGTTTTGCCGTACAGCTCATAAATGGCGTCAGCATAATTGTCATTTTGCGGTCGCGTTCCGAGGGCAGCGTCCTGCTCGCCATTACTCCTGGAACAGTACAGCCAAAACCAATCAGCATCGGAACAATGCTCCTTCCCGACAGGCCAATTTTCCGAAGCAGCTTATCCATTACAAATGCTACCCTTGCCATATACCCACTGTCCTCCAACAATGACAGAAAGAAAAAGAGCGTCACAATAATTGGCAGGAAACTTAATACGCTCCCCACCCCATTAAAAATCCCATCAATTACCAGGGAATGCAGCACATGGTTGACATCAGCCGCTTTAAGCCCTGCATCCGCAAACCCCGTCAGCTTTTCTATCCCCGATTCCAAAAGCGCCTGAAGCCATGCCCCGACTACATTAAATGTCAGCCCAAACACCAAAGCCATAATAAGCACAAAAGCAGGGATTGCCGTATATTTTCCGGTAAGGATTTTGTCAAGCTTCTGGCTTCTTTCATGTTCCCTGCTCTCCTTTGGCTTCGTGACAGACTCTGCCACCAGCTTCTTAATAAAGGAAAAACGCATATCTGCAATTGCTGCTGCCCTGTCAAGCCCTCTTTCCTGCTCCATCTGGCATATAATATGCTCTATCATCTCTTCTTCATTTTCCGTTAACTCCAGCGCCTCCTTTATCCGTATATCCCCTTCCACTAGCTTATTTGCCGCAAAACGGAGCGGAATCTTTGCCCTGTTTGCATGGTCTTCCACAAGCTCCATAATCCCATGCAGGCACCGGTGTACGGCGCCGCCATGCTCATCTTTATCACAGAAATCAATTCTCCCCGGCCTTTCACAATACTGTGCGATATGGACTGCATGGCTGATTAGCTCATGAATCCCTTCATTTTTTGCTGCTGAAATAGGCACAACAGGAATCCCCAGCATCCCTTCTAATTCATTGATATCTACAAAACCCCCATTCCCGCGCATTTCATCCATCATATTCAATGCCAGGACCATCGGGACGTCCAGTTCCATCAACTGCATTGTCAGATACAGGTTGCGTTCAATATTTGTCGCATCCACTATATTGATAATACCAGTTGGCTTTTCCTGTATTAAAAACTGCCTGGTTACAATTTCTTCACTACTGTAAGGCGACATAGAGTAAATACCTGGAAGGTCTGTTACCAGCGTATCGGGATGCCCTTTGATTACGCCGCTTTTCTGGTCAACTGTAACGCCAGGGAAATTTCCGACATGCTGGTTCGCCCCAGTCAGCTGGTTAAACAATGTCGTTTTCCCGCAATTTTGATTTCCCGCCAGCGCAAAAGTAAGCGTTGTCCCTTTTGGGAGAGGGTTTTCATCCGCTTTTACATGATACCTGCCCCCTTCCCCAAGCCCCGGATGCTCCCTCTTTTTCTTTCTCCTGTCATCGGAAGCTCCCCTGGAAGGATTATGTACAGAAGCCATCGTTACATTTTCCCCATCAATTTCTATCTGCGCCGCATCTGCAAGGCGCAGCGTCAGTTCATAGCCATGAATCCGAAGCTCCATCGGATCCCCCATTGGGGCATATTTTACCAGAGTAACTTCTGCCCCCGGTATCACACCCATATCAAGAAAATGCTGCCTTAAAGAACCCTCTCCCCCTACTACTGTCACAACGGCAGTCTTTCCTGGTTCCAACTCTTTTAATGTCATATCGCTTTTTCATCCCCTTCTTTTTTTAACTCCAACACTGTCTTTTGAAAGACAGGATGTATGACGTATGGTGCAATTTCACATAGCGGTTCCAGCACAAACATCCGGTTTGCCATTTCAATATGCGGTATCACAAGATTTTCTTCCTGGATTATCTCATTATTGTAAAAAATAATATCCAAATCAATTGTCCTTGGACCCCAATGGATAAGCCGCTCCCGTTTCAGCCTTTTTTCAATAGAAGCAATCAGCTCCATAAGCTCCTGTGGCGAACGCAGCGTTTTTATTTCCAGGGCGGCATTTAAAAAATCATCCTGGCAAACACCGCCAACCGGCTCTGTCACAAAAAAAGAAGACTGTTTCACGACTTCCGTTTCCTCATCTTCACCTAACATCTGAATTGCCTGTATCAGATTTTCTTTTTTATCTCCCAGGTTAGAGCCAATACTAAGGTAGGCTGTATTCCATCCCCTGCTGATTTTAACAGATACTGTCTCCAATGGCAGAAGTACCGGTGCCCACGGTTTTTCAATTTCCAATTCCACCTTTTGAACCATCCGGTAAGTAAATAAAATCTTCCTGGCAAGAAACCATGCAAGCCGCTCCAATAGATGAAATACCTGGCCTTCTGCCTCTTTCTTTATCAGCCCCGCCACTTCTGCATAATTTACTGCATCTGAAATCATATCTGATTTCCCCGCTTTTTCTATATCACAATACAGCGTTGCAGAAATCAAGAACTTCTGTCCCAAAACATTTTCCTCTGGCATCACCCCATGCTTAGCAAATACCTCCAGCCGTTTAATACAAATCTGGTCCATATAATCATTCCTTCCTTCTGGCAAATCCTCTATTCCTTCCAATATCCCGGCGACATTGTACACTTCAAAACCACTTTTCTTGGCAGCCTTTCATAATTCCTGCCAAGCTTGTACCCTGCCAGCCGGAACGCACACTGCCATGCAAAATAAACGGCCTTTCCCGGATGCCCTTTTTTGCAAAGTTCCAGAATCGTTTTTTTTGCAAACCCCGCCCCTTCCTTCTCAGAAGAAACCGTTTCAAAAATCTCGCTGTACTGGCTTTGGGAAACCCCCAGATCAAAATTGCGCTTAAACTGCTGTTTGCAAGTATAGGAATGGGAATGAAATACTTTTGCCTTTGCAGCATAAAAAACTCTGTATCCTGCCTGGATTACTTTTGACGCCATAACCATATCCTCATTAAAAATAGCAGGATAAGAAAAGCCTCCCAGTTCCATATAAAGCACACGGTCATACATTGCACAGACGTCTGAACAAAAATATGTTTTAACCCCCAGCGTTTCCAAATCAGCCCGTGTCTTTAACTGCTCCTGCTCTGGATAATTATAAAGGCGTGTTAACTGCTCTGCTATATCGGCGTCCTTCTTTGCCATCTGCCTTCCATAAGCAATCCCAATATTTTCCTTCCCCATCGCCTTTACAAGCTCTTCAATTACTTCACGGTTCGCAGGGACTGCATCCTGCGTCATAAAAAGAATATAATCCGCCTCCGACAGTTCCGCCCCGTACGCCCTTGTCCCCCCATGATCAAATTCTGCTTTTTTTACTGGGAAAACCTGAATCCGTTCCTCTAACGGCTTTATAAGAGATTCTCCTTCTTCTATCGTCTGCAAAATAAAAATATGCGCTGGCAAAACACTCTGCTTCATCAGACGGGAAAGCAGTTCCTTTAGTTCATCTCCCGGCTTATACACAGGAATAATCACGTCTACCGTTTTCGTTTCCATTCTTTCCACCTTTCTAAACACAAATGCTCCGCCTTTTTATGCCTTTAACAGCCTCCCGGCTACCGCAACGGCCTCCTGTGCATCCTTTGAATAACCATCTGCGCCAATCTCATCTGCAAACCCCTGTGTAATTACTGCCCCGCCAATCATTATTTTGGCGCGCAGTTTCTCACTCCTTGCCAGTTCCACAACCTTTTTCATCCCCATCATCGTTGTTGTCATCAAAGCCGACAGCCCAATAAGATCTGCATCTACTTCTTTTGCCTTTTCCACAATCTTTTCTGCCGGAACATCCTTCCCTAAATCAACCACATGGTAGCCATAATTTTTTAACATGAGCGCAACAAGATTTTTCCCGATATCATGGATATCATGTTCCACTGTTGCAATCACAATTGTCCCAGCCGGTTTACTGCTTTTATTTTCTGCCAGAATCGGCTCTAAAATCCCAATGCCGCACTCCATTGCTTCCGCACTGGAAATCAGCTGCGGAAGGTAATAAACCTGGCGGTCAAATAACTCCCCAACATGGTTAATTGCAGGTATCAGGCTTTTATCAATCATTTCCTGCGCCTGGATTCCCTCTTTCAGCCGCTTCCTGACAAGCTCTGATACTTTTTCTTTCCTTCCCTTTACAACCGCCTGAAAAAGCACGTCCTGGTTTCCCTCTTCCTCTGCCGCCTTCCCTGCCCCTTCCGGCTTTTTTACCACAATATCTTCTGCGGAAACCTCGCCTGCCACAACGCTGATTTTCCTCTTTGCCACACGGTCAATATACCGGATATCCCCTTCTTCCTTATTCATTAACAAATCTGCCGCAAAAACAGTATGCATCAGCAAATCCTGGGAAGGGTTCGCAATCGCCATCGTAAGCCCTGCCTGGATTGCCATTGCCATAAACACACTGTTTACATACATCCTTTCTGGAAGGCCAAAGGAAATATTGGACAAACCACATACCGTAGCAAGCCCCAGTTCTTTTTTACAGTAAGAAACTGTCTCAAGCGTTTCAACTGCCGCTTTTTTATTCGCCCCGACGGTTGCAACCATCCCATCCACAATAATATCTTCTTTCGACAGCCCCTGCCTTAAAGCTTCCCCTAAAATCGTATGGATAATCTCTTTCTTTTCCTGTATATCCTTAGGAAGCCCCTTTTCAGATAATGGCAGCAAAATAAACATTGCGCCGTATTTTTTCGCAATAGGGATTAATTTTTCAAACTTTTCCGGTTCCAAAGAAATGGAATTGATTAACGCACGCCCTGGATATAGGCGGAGCGCTGCCTCTACAACCTCAACATGGCTTGAATCAATAGAAAGCGGCAGATCCGTTACAATACTCAACTCTTTTACTGCCTTTAACATCATTTCTTTCTCATCAATTCCATTCATCCCCATATTGACATCTAAAACGGCAGCCCCCAAAGCCTCCTGCTCTTCTGCCATCTCAGTTACCAAATCCAGGCTCCCATTGCGCAGCTGCTCCTGCAATGCCTTTTTCCCAGTCGGGTTAATCCGCTCCCCAATCACCTGAAATGACCCGTCTAAATCTATTTCCCTTGTAAACCGTTCCCCTGACAGGGCACGCCGCACTACCAAGTCTCCGCGCTTATAACAGCCTGTCTTTTCCATACATCCTTTTTCCTTTAAAAGGCACACCATCTTTTCAATATATTCCGGCGTCGTGCCACAGCATCCGCCAAGGATATCCGCCCCTTCCATTGCAAGGACAAGCATTTCCCTGGCAAATTCCCCTGCCTCCATATCATAGACGGTTTCCCCATTTTCCATCTGTGGAAGCCCGGCATTCGGTTTCGCTATAATCGGCAAATCACTGTAGCGCTTCATTTCCTTTATCACACCCAGCATCTTATCCGGCCCTGTAGAACAATTTACCCCAACTGCATCCACGCCAAGCGTTGTCAGAACAAGGGCCGCTGTTGCCGGGTCTGTGCCAAACAGTGTCCTCCCCTCCTCCGTAAAAGAAAGGGAGACCATTACTGGCAAATCTGTTATTTCTTTTGCCGCAATTACTGCTGCACGGCACTCCTGCAAACTCATCATTGTTTCCACAACAAGCAAATCCACCTTGGCCTCCACAAGATATCCAATCTGCTCTTTATATATAGATACAAGCTCCTCAAATGGAAGGCTCCCAACAGGCTCTACCTGCTGTCCGGTCATCGTCAGGTCGCCCGCCACAAATACCCTTCCTTCTGCATTTTCTCTTGCCACAGCATCCTTTGAAATTGCCACCAAATCCCGGTTCATCTGGCCAATCCTATCCCCCAGGCCGTATTCCTCTAACTTAATTCGGTTTCCTGAAAAGGTAGGCGCATAAATGATTGTGCTCCCGGCCTGAATATATTCCCTCTGAAGGCTGCACAAAATATCCGGGGTTTCCAAAATCCATTCTTCCGGGCAAACCCCGGCAGGCATCCCTCTTTTTTGCAGGTTTGAACCAGTCGCCCCATCCAATATTACCTTTTTCTGTTCCAATAATTTATGAAATTCCTGTTTTGTCATAGCTTACCTCATTTCTATATCTATTCTGCATTTGCAATGCAAAAACGCCTGCATGAGCCACCTTTTTACATCTGCTTCTTTCAAAAAAAGGGCTTTAGTATGGTACGAACATTGTACCACACCAAAAGCCCAAAATCTATCTATTTTATTAATCATCCCTGCATATTATATGGAATTTGGTTACTATCTTGAACTCTTCCTCTTTTAATTTTGCATATGTCATATAAACATAAGTTCGAACGTTTCAAAAATTTCATAGCAGCACACGCCTTTTGTTGAGAAAGCCCTTTCTTTCTGGTATACTGGATATAACCTTATGTCTGCCCCTTATGGGCGTGCTCCAATTAAATTAATGAGAGGAAAGGGTGAAAGAAAAAAAGAAGAAAGGGTAAAATGCAAACTATGAAAGAAAAATTTTTGTTTTATATAAAAAGAATCCGCGAAGGCAGATTAAAAGAAATGATTGAGCAGACCATATGGATTTATGCCTATGTACGGAAATACTGGTTTGCTATTATTATCTATACAGGTATTGGACTGATTGGAACCGGCACTTCCCTGTTTACCAGCGTTTTATCCAAAGACCTTGTAGACATTATTACGCAGCACAAGGCGTCAGAACTGGTAAAAACCCTTGCCATGTATATTGGCTTTACCCTTGCCAACCTTCTGCTGTCCCAGACATTAGACTATATTTCCATGATGATTTCTATCAAGGTGGATAACGAAATTAAAGCCGATGTTTTTGAAAAGATGCTTTTAACAAGGCTGGAGCCTTTGATGGCATACCATACCGGCGATTTGCTCACACGTTGGAGCAGCGACGCCTCTACCATATCAGACGGCGTTTTAAGCTGGATTCCAAACCTTGTTATTAATACGGCGCGCTTTATTTCTGCATTGGCAATTGTCCTCTACTATGACCCTGTTTTTGCCCTGTTAGCTATGGCAGGAATGCCCGTCAGCCTTATTATGTCCAAAACCCTGCTTACCAGGATGCAGGCGCGCAACCAGGAAAGCGCTGCGCTTAGTGCAAAAATGATGGGCTTTAACCAGGAAACCTTTTCAAATATACAGACCATCAAAGCATTTGACTTAATTCCACTCTATGTCAGGACATTACGCCAATACCAGAAAGATTTCTGGAATTTAAAAAAGAAATACCAAAAACTTGGTATTTTGATTTCCATATTCATGTCCCTTGTCGGCCTTGCAGTTTCCTATAGCTGCTATGGAATGGGGATTTACCGGGTATGGACAGGCAGCATCTCCTATGGTACGATGACACTGTTTTTATCCATGTCCGGAACGCTTACCGGCACATTAAATTCCCTGATGCAAATGGTGCCAAGCGCAATCGGGATTACCACCTCTGCCGGCAGATTGATTGATATCTTAGGGATGCCGCGGGAAGATTACTCTGCCCACCAACAGGTAGAAGAATTTTATAATAGAAATAAAGACGTCGGCCTTACCCTGAGTATAAAGGATATGGATTACGCATACTACAATGGAAACCAGATTTTTTGCAAAACCTCCTTTTTTGCAAAGCCCCATGAAATCGTAGCCTTAGTGGGTCCATCCGGCGAAGGGAAGACCACGCTTCTGCGGATTATCCTTGCCCTGTTAGAGCCACAGGCCGGCAGCCTGGAAATCTATGCAGAAGGCAGGGAAGCTGACCGAATTACATATTCCCCTTCCGTCCGCCAGCTATTTTCCTATGTCCCACAGGGAAACACCATGTTTTCCGGGACTGTGGCAGAAAATATGCGAAATGTAAAACCGGACGCTACAGATGAGGAAATTATCAGCTGTTTAAAAACTGCATGTGCCTGGGATTTTATTAATAAACTTCCCGATGGCATACAAAGTAAAATCGGCGAACGGGGCAGCGGCTTTTCAGAGGGGCAGGCACAAAGGCTTTCCATTGCAAGGGCATTGATTAAAAAGTCGCCAATCCTTTTAATGGATGAAGCTACTTCTGCACTGGATGTTGATACGGAACGGAATATTTTGCGTAATATTATGAAAGATGATTACCCAAGGACGTGTATTGTTACAACACACCGCCCTTCCGTGCTTACCATCTGCAAAAATGTATATGCCATCCGCAGCCAGCGCTGCGTCCTGTTGTCCGAAGAAGAAACAGCGGCAATGTTACAGCATAATTAAAACTCCATCCCCCAGGAAACTGTTACTATTCATAGTCAATGGTATCAGGATAGAAACAAATAAAAAATGATTTTCCCAGATATTTTCCAAATTATGCAGTATGAGAAAATGGTATTGTTTGATATTTTCTGCAAATAACTAAAGTTTTATTTAACATATAACTGACAAAAATTATAGAAGACATTGCTTTCCGGCAATCCTACGCTCTTAAGAATTGCTAATGCTTTTTGCTTCCAGCCCTGATTAGCGCGCCCACTGCCAAAACTCAC
>RAYE01000074.1 GCA_003612285.1 bacterium D16-51
ATGCCGATACTTCTACCATCTTCATCCCTACAACTACTCCGTCAAAATCCTTTGCCGTATATTCATAGTAGATTTTCAACAAGCCCAGACCTCCACACTCATTGTCCAAATCTACCTCTTTTATTTCTGTTGCTATTTCTCCATACTCATAGAAGTAATGCTCCTGGTCCCGTCCTTTCCGGATTTTTCCCCGGCAAGAATCGTTTCCTCCATGCAGGACAGATATAGATTTTCTGTCCGGTATAAAAGACGTTTCGGATACAGCACCTCCGACTTGATAACTGCCCATATAAACTGCTCCGCATTCATTCCATGATACTTAAAAAAGCCGCAAGCTGCAAAAGGGGCAGCGCCGAAGACGCACAGCCACCCGGTCACTTCCTCCCCAAGCAGGGTATGGACACCGAAATAAATCCCCACCGCTGTCAGGATGGCCAGCACGGAGAAAAAACACTGGCGGAAGTCCAGCCCGAAGAACATGGATTCCTGATAATCACGGATTTCCTTATTCATTTTTACTTCCAAAAAATCAACCTCCTTTTCAGGCAGAAAAAGCGTCGTGAAAATCCGACGCTTTCTAAAAAACAAAGGAGCAACCGTTTCCGATTGCCCTGTTTTCTTTCTTCCCTGATTCAATATTTTTCTATAAATTCACTCATCGTCATAATCTCTGGGTACTCTGTTTCCACCACCCGCAAATCCTTATCCCCGGTTACCAGTATATCAATATTTTCCAAAATGGCAGTGGCAAGGATTGGCGTATCCTTGCTGTCCCTTACCGCAGGAAAATCTTCCAGATTTAAGTCCTTTGGCGTGTAGACCAGTTCAAATGGCAATTCATAGAAAAACTGCTCCAGAATCTTTTTACGTTCCGGAAACTTCCTGTCTACCACAAGCCGCAGTTCTTCAATCACATAATCGCATAACACAATCCGGTTCCCAAGCCCCACCTGTCTGGTAAATTCCCGTGTCACCCCGGAGGGAAAGAAGATGATGGAAATCAGTATGTTCGTATCTAACATAATCCTCATCTGTTATCTCCCCCTGCGTTCTTCCCGGATTTCCTTCACGTAATCCTGCATCTCTTTTTCGGACTGGAAGCCGGCCTCTGCCGCTGCGCCACGGAATCCTTCCTCCACACGTTTAAATGCCATGTTTACTGCATTCTCGATATAAAACCTCCCGTTTTCCTCCAGTATCAACACCTTATCCCCGGTATTCAGATGCAGTCGGTTTCTTACGGATACGGGTATGGTAATCTGTCCCTTGCTCGATATTTTTGCAATTTCCATCTGCCGTTTCCTCCTTTTCTTTCTTTGATTTCTTTACTTCCTTTACCTACAGTATAGGCGTTTTCTGCACTTTATGCAAGGAAAAAACGAAAAGTTATTTTTCCCAGTTGTAATTTACCTCTTTTTTGCGCTGCCTTGTGCGCATAATGCAATGTTTGTGTCGCATCTCAGACACAAACTTGCCGAGTGAAAAATTTATTTTTCACTCTTCTTTCCCTCTGACTGTCTACAATCCCATCATCTCTTTTACAATCCGGTCAGATGCCTTTACCGCTCCTACCAGAATCAGCAGATTAAATACCAGTTCTCCGATATATTCCCACACCACCGTCACGGCAGACATATCCGCACCTCCCACTGCTGGAGGGCTTGCCGCATAGGCAGAAAATATAATACATGCCAGTACAATGACTGCCCCCTCCAGACAGACTCCCACATAAGAACGGATAAAGTTCTTCCCGATGGACTGTGTCGGCTCACCGGCAAAGGTGGCAACCGGAATGGGTGCAATCGCCGTATACATATACAGCCTGAACATCCTGCCGTAAACGGTCAGTATCATGATAAATGACAAAATGGTTATCAGAAGACTGCCCAGCAGCGTGACAATCCACAGCGGGATGGATTCCAACATTCCCACGGACTCCACCTTTTCTACAATAGCCGCCGGAAGCAGCGTGACATTCCCTCCCGTCATGCCCGATTTTTTCATAATCGTAGAAACGATTCCCTGCACAATCGAGAAAATGGCCGTCATCAGTTCCATGCCGTATTTTACCGCCCCCTGTGCCAATGCAAAACGGATAAAGGCTTTCAGGGCATGTTCCGGCTTTTTCATATCTGTAAAATTCCATTAGAGAACATATAACAAAATACCCTCATATCCGAAGATACAAGGACATTTGCTATCCCTATTAGGCACAGAGATATTTTTTCATCTGTGTCTTTATCTTTTCTCTGGCAAGAATAACGGAACGCCTTACTGCTTGCGGCGTACAATGTTCCATTTCCCCAATCTCATAAAAATTGCAATCGTATTCGTGATAGAGCAGAAAATGCCGCTTCTGGATTTCTGGCAAAGCGTTGATTGTCTTATAGAGCAGTTCCGTCTGTTCTTCCTCAATGATTAGCTCGTCTACATTCTTTGGTAATCTCAATGCCCGTCTGTTCAACGTTTCTTCATATACTTCGTTAAACTCCCTATGTCGGTAATCCCAATTTTCCAATTTTCGATTGTCAAGCTCTAATCTCCGAAACGCCATAAAAAAATCATACGGTACATTCAATTCGTGGAACACGCCTTGCCCGTCCTTAAAGCCGATAAAGTATTGTGTGCCGTCCTCCGTGATAACCTGCCGAAGCATATAGGCTCTTGTGCGATATAGCATTGTTCTTTCCTCCCGAAACTATTCTCTTTAGTGGAATAGCCCTGCATTTTCAGTAGTATGATTTGCAGGGTATGCTTGTCCACCGTAAGTAAGACTTGATACAATGCTTCGTTCTCAATTTCGTCAAGCAACTCAATAACTGTCTTGACCTCTGCAACTTGTTCCTGCTCGGCGGTATCCTCTATGTATTCCCCAACATCATTTAAGCGTCTGTAAAATCGTCTATTAGAGTTAAACTCTGCCCTGTCATAGTTGCGGATTTCTTCAATGATATTTTCCGAAACACCACATTCACGCAATATCTTTTCTTCAGCTTCTTTCCAAAACCGCCATTTTCTTTCTTCCCGTCCGTGGTTGTATGCCACTTGTCTTTACCTCCAATCTGATTTTTTTGAAAATCCAGATTGGACGGTGGGTAACGGCATCCTACAGCAGAAACAGGCGCATACCTTAATCTGATAAAAAACGACAAAAGAAAAACCGTAAAGGCTGTCACACCTTTACGGTTATTGGAAATTAAAGTTCTGTTATGTAGATATTTGACCTCTCTTTTGAGAGTATAGTATCCCCATACAAGAACGAGAATTTTTTTAACAGGTTATCCTCATTCCTGTCGGGTAGTATGTAGATAACTGCCGCTTTTAATCAGAAGCGGCGTTGTGGTATCAGACCAGCACAAAAAAATCCCTCCAAACTCAAAAACGGGTTTAGAGGGATAACCGTCGGGGCGTGACAATACAGCCCACCAAAGTACCGTTTTTTTTATTTGGTGGGCTTGTCCTACCTATGATTATATAAAGAACAGAGCCGATAAACCTGTGAGTACTCACTTGTTCATCGGCTCTGCGTCTGTGCGTCTGGCTCTATGATGATATATTTGTTCTTTCTACAAATGGGAATTTATTGCTCTTTAGAATTGTCAACTACTTTTCCGATTCGGCTACCAATGATAAAACCTAAAAATCCTATAATTGAGCACCAGATGCTTCCAGTGAAGTAAATGGCTATTCCAGTTCCAACTGCACCTACAAGGCTTCCTATCAATGAACAGATAGCTTCCGCTTTTTTCATATGTTTTCTCCTCTCCAAATTCAGGTTTATCTAAATGATATTATTATTAAAGTTATTCCAATTATTAGACAAATGATTCCCCATATTCTTACTGCTAAAATCACTTTTTTATTATTGTGAAGTTTTTTCATTTGTAAAAAAGCCGTATCTGGTGATTTTAACCTTAAAAAGAATTTTGGGAATATTGCTAATAAAATTGCAAATATGATTACAATTATTCCTGTAATTAACATTTTAACTACCTTCCTATATAATCTTTTACAAATTCCGATTGGATTTTCACAAAATCTAAGGAATTTAATAACTCTTATATTTTGTTATCATGAACTGCTCTAACTACCGAAAACACTAAATTTGTGCAAGGTGAGCATTCCCTTAGATTTTCCCTTATGTTATTTTCTCCCCCTTGCTGTTATGAACCCTAATGAGGGAAACTTTAAGGGAAAGAAAAACCTATAACACATTATAACACAAAACAATTAAGGCGTGGGAACTGATTTGATATGCTTGTAAAAATTATGAAAGGGCAGATAAAAATGAAATTACTATACGCAAGGTACAATATGTACCACAACAGTATTGATATTACTACATTTAATGGCTATATATTACGGATTGACTGTAATAAAGCAGAAGAAAGGTTGAAAACTACAGCGTGGACAGACCATGTGTTAAATGCTATGGCAATAGATAATCCACTTGAATATGCAAGACTTTATCTAAATAACGAAATGCAAATATTTATAGATGCCGAGGATAACCTTGACGTGTAAAAAAATAAATAAGAAATAAAGGGAAATGCTCGAAGTCTTTATACTGGGGGTTTAAGCATTTCCTTTATTTCATTTTGCTTTTTAACCTCTTTCAAAATGCCAAAAGAAATATAAATCCAAAAGAGCTTATTATTTATACAGAATAAAATTTCTCCAAAGTCGAGAGCAATTTCTCTTGACTGACAGGTTTTGTCAGATGTGCATTCATTCCTGCATCCGCTGTCCTTCTTATATCTTCACTATATGCGTCTGCTGTCATAGCTATTATTGGGACTGTTACAGCGTCAGTTCTTGGCAATGCCCGGATTGATTTTGCAGCGGTCAGACCATCCATCACAGGCATTCTCACATCCATTAACACAGCATTAAAAGTATTCTCAGGCGAATTGTTAAAAATATTAACGGCAATCTGTCCATTTTCTGCTGTCATTACTTCAATCCCTTCATCTTCCAGCATGAATTTTGCAATTTCCATATTCAGTGGGGTATCTTCAACTAACAGGACTTTCATGCCGTCCAGATGGGCGTTTCGTTCCTGTATGCTTTCCATTTTATTTTCTTTCTCTGCAATGCCAGACATTATCTCTGTATCAAATGTTACCTCCACAGTAAATTTACTGCCAACCCCCGGCTTGCTTGCTGCCTTGATAATACCCCCCATCAAATCAACCAGTTTTTTTGTAATAGCCATTCCCAATCCGGTTCCCTTATATCCATTGCAGTTTCCACTATTTTCCTGTGTAAAGGAATCCCAAATTTTTTCCAGAAAATCCGGTTTCATACCAATTCCGGTATCCTCAATCTCAAAATGGTATGTCGCCTTTCCGTCTCTGGCAGAAACCTCCTTTACCTGAAAAAAGATTTTCCCTCCATCCGGGGTAAACTTAATGGCATTTGATAAAATATTGATAAGTATCTGACGCAGATGTAATTCATCGCCAATCAGCAGAGGATGATGGAATATACCAAACTCCCTGACAAAATCCACCTTTCTCTGTGCCAGCAGACTTTCTGCAATTAGTGCACAACCGTTAATCACCTCACGTATATCCATCCGTTCATGGTTCATAACCATTCTGCCGCTTTCAATCCGGCTCATATCCAAAATATCATTAATCAGGGATAGCAGATGTTTGGAAGAACTGTCAATTTTCCCCAGACAATCAAGAACCCTGTCTTTATCATCAAAATGTTTCATGGCAATACCTGTCATTCCAATAATGCCATTCAGGGGTGTCCGTATATCATGGGACATATGGGATAAAAAAGCGCTTTTTTCCCTGCTGTTGTTCTCTGCCCGCAAAACGCTCTCTTGTAATGACAGATTTTCTGTTTCCAAAACCGCAATTTTCTTTTTTAACTTTTTCACTGTTTTCTTCTTTTTCATGGTTCCTCCATTCCTGTAATTATCTTGTTTACACAAGTTATTTTATACGATTTTCATCTGATAAACCATAAAGGGCAGATAACAGGTATGTTAAAACTGCGTTAAAAATATGCCGGGCATAACCCTTATACGGGCTGTTTTCCGGCATATATTTATCTTTATTACTTTTTAGAAAATGCAATCGTTACCACCGTTCCCACATCCACAGTACTTTCCAGACTGAGCTTTGCATGGTGGTACAGAGCACCATGCTTTACTATGGCAAGACCAAGACCTGTTCCTCCTACTTTTTTTGAGTGACTTTTATCTACCCGGTAAAAACGCTCAAACACCCTGTCCTGATGTGATATAGGAATCCCGATTCCGTTATCCCGCACAATTACATTCACGCCATTCTGGGTTTGGTTTACTATGACATCTACCATTCCATTTTCTTTATTATATTTAATCGCATTGTCACAAAGGTTATAGAGCATTTCCTCCAAAATTTTATGCACGCCTATAATCTCTGCCCTGCCGCCAATCAAATGAAAGGTAATATTCTTCTTATCGGCTTCTTTTTCCAACCGTTCGATTACCTCATTTGACAATTCATATAAATCCACCATTTCTTTTTCATAAGGAATACTCTGCCCGTCAAGTTCAGAAATCTTAATAATATCATTGACCAGTGTAATCAGTCTTTGTGCCTCATCGTAAATGGATTCCGAAAAGTCAATGACATCATTTTCCGGAACATTCCCTGCTTTCATCAGTTCGGCAAAACCGGAAATGGATGTCAGCGGAGTTTTCAGTTCATGGGAGACATTTGCCGTAAACTCCTGTCGCAGCGCATCCCTTTTTTCGCGTTCCGTAATATCCAGAATAACCACGACAGCCCCGATTACGGCTTCTTTCTCGAAAACCGGATTGGCAATTAAGCTGTAACTGCGTTCATCCCGCACCATCATATTTTCTGCCTTTATTCCTGACAGTACATCCGATATGACACTACGGAACTCTTTTGCCCGGCAGAACAGCAGGACACTCCTGTCTACCGGAGGGGTAATCTCAAGCAGGTTTAATGCGGCAGAATTATAGGTCAGGAGATTGGCGTCTGCATCAATAACCAGAAATCCCTCACTCATATTTTCTGTTATCAGGTTGAATTCCTTCTGTTTTTTGCGGGCGTCTGCAAGCTGTTCCCCTATCGTCTCTTTCTGGTCTGCAATTTTCCGTAACAGAGGCGTTAATTCCTCATAGGTGTCATTATTTTCCGGCATCTCCAAATCCAGCCTGTTAATTGGCTCTATAATGGCTTTTGATACCCTTGCGGAAATCACCAGCGTCAGAATCAATGCGACAAACAAAATGAACAAAACCGGCTGTAACATTCCCATCAGAATGGTTACTACCGTATACTGTTCTGTGGAAACCCTTAGTATGCTGCCATCGGAAAGCCGTATGGCATAATTCACTGTTTTTTCCGTCAGGGTTTTTGAGTACCTTGTACTCATGCCTTTCCCCTCTTTCATTGCCGTTTTAATTTCATCCCTGTCGGCATGATTATCCAGTTCGGACGCATCTGCCCTGCTGTCGAACAATACCGTTCCGTTTTTATCAATCCATGTGATGCGGTTATTTCCGGCAATTCTGTTATTCTTGTTATCAAAACCGTCAAAATATCCGGCTCCCTCATTTTCAAGAGCCTGTGCCAGAAAGCCAGCCTCATTTGCAAGCTCTGTCTGTATCTGCTTTTCAAAGAAATGAAACAAAAGCCCCATAATCAATACAATGGTAGCTACCAATACAAGACAGACGGTAAGCAGTGACGAACGAAAAATTTTTTTATTCATTCCAATCGCCTCCTAATTTATAGCCAATTCCTTTTATAGTCTGAATGAGTTTTCCGGCATCCCCCAGTTTTACCCGCAGTTTGCGGATGTGCACATCCAGTGTCCGGGATTCTGTATAATATTCCCCCCAGACACTGGTTAAAAGCCTGTCACGTTCCACTACATTGCCCTCTGCCTCCAGCAGAACTATTAACAGCAGATATTCCTTATAGGAAAGCGATACCGCTTCCCCTGATACCGTAATAATATGTTTTGCAGGATTAACATACAACCCGCCAATCGTATACGCTCTGTCATCCTGCGTTTTTTGGGAACGTCTCAGTACCGCCCGAACCCTTGAAATCAGTTCCATCGTTCCAAAAGGCTTTGCCACGTAATCATCCGCCCCCATATCAAGGCCTGTGACTTTATCAAATTCACTGCCTTTTGCAGTAAGCATAATCACAGGGATATGCTCTGTTGCTGCATTACCTTTCAGTTTATTCAGAACCGACAATCCGTCTTCTTCCGGCAGCATAATATCCAGCAAAACCAATTCCGGCAGTTCCGTATTGATTCCCTGCCAAAATTCCTTTGGAGAAGAATGCCCCTGTATTTCAAATCCTTCTTTTGACAGGGCATAGCACACCAGCTTTCTTATATTGTCATCATCTTCCAGCAGATAAATCATTTTAACCGATTCCTCCTTTGGTGGAGCTTTCCTTATTTTCAGGTCTTTTCCGATGCTCTCCGGTAATGGAATAAATAACCCACTCCGCAATATTTTCTGCATGGTCGCCAATCCGCTCAAAATATTTTGCAATCATCAGCAAATCCATAAGAGCCTCCGCATCGTCATGCCCCTCGGTTATTGATTTTATCAACTCCCGCTTTACCTTGTCAAATAAATCATCCACGATATTATCATGTTCAATGACCAGCCAGGCAATATCCAGATTCATTTTCACAAAGGAGTCAACGCTTTCTGACACCATTTTAATCGCTGCTTCTGCCATTTCCCGGATATGGGTTTCGCCAAGCGTCCCCTTTTTTGCCACATAAGGCGCAATCTCTACAATATCCGATGCCTGATCCCCAATCCGTTCCATATCGGATATCATTTTCAAAGCGGCTGAAACAACTCTCAAATCTTTTGCTACAGGCTGCTGCTGCAAAATCAGTTTCAGGCAGAGGGTTTCGATGTCACGCTCTTTTTTATCAATTTGCGTGTCCGCATCCAGACACATATTTTTGCTGTTTTCCTCATTATCCGTAAGATATTTTACCGCATTGGTAATTGCCTCCTCGCATAAAGCACCCATTGTAACCAGCTCTGTATTAAGCTGCGATAACTGTCTGTCAAATTTATTCCGCATTATCCAAACCTCCCTGTAATATAATCCTCTGTCCTCTGGTCGGATGGTGTAGAGAACATCGTCTGCGTATCGTCAAACTCCACCACCTCGCCCAGCAGGAAGAATGCTGTCTTATCTGCAATCCGCACGGCCTGCTGCATATTGTGGGTAACCATAATAATGGTATACTTTTCCTTAAGTTCCATTGCTAAATCCTCTATCTTTGAGGTGGAGATGGGGTCAAGGGCAGATGTCGGTTCATCCATCAGAAGGACTTCCGGTTCCACCGCCAGCGCCCTTGCAATGCAGAGCCTTTGCTGCTGTCCGCCGCTCATGCCAAGTGCACTTTTTTTCAAACGGTCTTTACATTCCTCCCAGATTGCCGCCTGCGTCAGGGAACGCTCCACGATTTCATCCAGCTTCACTTTTGATTTTATTCCATGTATTCTTGGACCATACGCAATGTTATCATAAATACTCATCGGAAACGGATTCGGTTTCTGGAACACCATGCCAACACGTTTCCGCAGTATATTGACATCAATGTCCTTGTAAATATCAATGCCGGAGAGCATAACCTCCCCCGAGATACGGCAATTCTCTACCAAATCATTCATTCTGTTTAATGTTTTCAGATAAGTAGATTTTCCGCAGCCGGAAGGACCAATCAGTGCAGTAATTTGCTTTTCCAGAATCTCCATATTGATACTTTTCAGGGCATGGCCCTCTCCATACCATAAGTTCAAATCCTTTGTCGTGATAATATGTTTCATAACATTAACCTCATTTCTGTTTCAATTTTACCGCCGCTGCTTTTGCTGACATATTGATAAGAAAAGTAAGTACCAGCAGTATAGCGGCAACTGCAAATGCAACTTCAAACTGCCCACGCTCTTTCGCATACACATACATGGCAACGGTCAGGGTAGAACCTGCATTTCCCGCCTGCACTGCCTCCGGTACGGACAGCAGCTCATTTGCCATCCCTGCCGTAAAGAGAAGTGCGGCACTTTCACCTACCACTCTGCCCACCGATAAGATACAGCCGGTAACAATCCCATCAATGACGCAGGGAATGACAACGGTACGGATCATATACCATTTGCCCGCCCCTAATCCAAGTGCGCCCTCCCGGTATGCCTTTGGCACCGTTTTCAAGCTTTCCTGTGTAGTGCGGATAATCGTGGGCAATGTCATGATTGCCAGAGTGAGCGAACCTGCCATCAGGCTGGTTCCCAGAGAAAAAAACTGCACGAACAGGAGCATTCCCACCAGTCCGTATATAATTGACGGGATTCCGGCAAGGGTTTCTGTTGCCAATTCAATGACCCGTACTAGTTTTTTATTCTTCGCATATTCGTTCAGATAAATCGCAGCCCCTACCCCAAGCGGCAGTGCAATTACAAGGGTTATGATAATGATGTATAAGGTATTCAGGATGTTTGGCAGAATCCCGACCGTACCACGCAGAAGGCTTGGTTTCGTAGAAACCAGCGCCCATGAGATATGCGGAATGCCCCTGTACAGGATATATCCAATCAATCCGAGCAGGAGAGAGCAAATCAATCCTGCCGATAAAATCATCATCAGCTTTAAGAACGTATCCTTAATTTTTCTTGCTTTCGCTATTGTATCAGTCATCCTGCTCCCCCTTTTTTATCACTACATTTAATATCAGGTTAATTGTCATAATGAACAGAAACAGCACCAGTGCGATGGAAAATAATGCCTGTCTCTGTAATCCGGAAGAATAGGACATTTCACTAGCAACAGCAGTAGTCAGAAACCGGACACTGCCAAACAGTTTTGGCATGTTGGCAACATTTCCCGCTACCATCATAACCGCCATTGCTTCTCCGACTGCCCTGCCGATACCTAATACAACCGCAGTGACAATGCCGCTTTTTGCGGCAGGTACAACCACCTTGAATACGGTTTCCGTCTTTGTCGCCCCCAATGCAAGGGAAGCCTCCTCATATTCCTTTGGCACAGCTCCTATTGCCGTTTCCGATACGGAAATGACAGAGGGCAGAATCATAACGGCAAGGACAAGAATTGCCGAAAAGAGATTTGCGCCATCCGGGAGATGAAATATCTCCCTTACGCATGGAACAATGATTATCATTCCCACCAGTCCATAAACGACAGACGGGATTCCGGCAAGAAGGTCTACTACATTCCGTACTATGCTACCAATTTTCTTTGGAGCCATTTTTGCCAGAAAGACAGCGCAGAAAATCCCCACCGGAACCCCTATAAAGATTGCTCCGCATGTTCCATATACGGATGTCAGGATAAAGGGAAGGATTCCATAGGAAGGCTTTGCAGAAGTAGATGCCCAGACTTTTCCAAACAGGAAATCCCAAAGACCTATATCTCGTATTGCCGGAATGCCGCTTATCAAGAGAAATATGGTAATTAAGATGACAAACAGTATCGTCAGCAGACCACATACCAGAAACAACAGGTTCATTACCTTTTCCGGCCACCTTGCTGTCTTTTTTTTCTTTTCCATAACAGCCTCCTGTAATTATCGTTTGACTGGAACTGCGCCTGCCTCTGCTATAAGGCTGTCTGCCTGTTCGCTGGTAGCGAAGTCGAAAAACTCCTGTGCAGCTTTAGAAAGAGCAGTATCTTTTTTTGTGACTAGCACAAAGTTTCTTTGGACTTTGTATTCCCCATCCTGAATGGTTTTTGTTGTTGGGCTTACCCCTTCCACGCTGACCATCTTTACTGTATCATTGACTGAGGCAACCGATGCATAGCCAATGGCATTCGGATTGCCGGATACGGTTTGCACGACATCCCCTGTAGAGGTAAGCTCTTGTGAATACTTACATTTATCCTTTGTGCCTGTCACTTCCTCAAAACCGTCTCTTGTGCCGGAAGCTGCCTCACGCCCAATACAGACAATCGGTGCGTCGCTGCCGCCAACCTCTTTCCAGTTGGTAATCTCACCACTGTAAATCTTCCCTATCTGATCAATTGTTAAATCTGTTGCCGGATTATCAGGATTGACTATGATTCCGATTCCATCAATGGCAACTACCGTTCCCTGTAAATCTGCTGTTTCATCTTCCTTCAGGTCACGACTTGCCAGTCCTATATCACATCTTCCTTCCGCTACTGCCTGTATGCCGGAACTGGAACCCGTTGGATTGTATGTAACCTTTATGTTTCCATGTTCCTCCATATAGGCTTCACTCAAAAATCCAATGACTTTCTCCATTGAAGTGGAACCGTCGGTGGCTACTGTTTGTGAACTCTTAGTTGTCTCATTTGCTGTACTTTTGTCAGTGGACGAACCAGCATTGCTGCCGCACCCTGTCAATACCCCTGTCATAAGCGTAAAAATAGTTGCAATCATAATAAGTTTTTTCATATTGAACACACTCCTTTGTTTTTTGTATGAACCAAGTATACCGTTCCCAATGTTAATTCTAAAAGTGCATGTATGTTAATTGTAGGTTAATTGCACAGCAAAAAAGCATAAAATATTTCGTCTATGCCTTTTGACGACGGAATTATTTATCTGCCCCGTACATATTCCTCATCGTATTTCCGATACACAGGACGGTTCTCCCTTGCACGTTCTTCCGGTTCCACATCCTCCATGAAACTCTCCACTGCCTTCATATACACCTCTGCCTGTTCCAGCGTACATATCCGGTTCTCCGGCGTGATTTGCTCCCTTATTTCAGAAACTTTTATGGCTTGTTTCGTCTGCACATTCCAGAATCCCTCCAGTTGGTAATCCGTTCCCCGTCCGTTATAGTCCTCATACACCGGAATCACTTCCCCTTTGGAAGTCTGCCACGAGGCAACCTCCGGGAACATGACAAGTCTGTCATACCGGGGGAGAGGGGTACGGTACTCCCTTAACAACCTGCCGAGAGGGGTATAGCCATACGGGGAGGCTGCCCGTATATCCCTCTTTTCTTCCACAAGCCTTGCAAACTCCCTTACCAGCGGAATCATGGACAGCAGCTTATAAAAGAGTGCTTTGAGTTTATCCAGTACGTTGATGAAATCCATCCGCTTGTCAAACTCTTTATCCAACACCCCGATATCCTCTAAAAGCCCCTCCTTTTTTGCCTGTATCTGTTCCTTTTCGTCTGCTGCTTTGCGGATATCACGCAAAAGACGCTCTTTATCGGAATGCAGGGTAAGCGTATCTATTTTTAACAACAGATTTTCCTGCTTTATTTTTTCCTGTTCTGCCAACAGCTTTTGTTTCGTTTCCCTGCTTTCTGTTTTTATCTGTATCAAATCTTTCTCTGTTTCGGCAAGTTCCATTTTCGTGTCGGATAACTGCCTTTCCGCCTCTGAAACCTCTTTTTCAGCCTGTTCCAAACGATTGCTTGTATCAAAAAGCCTGTCCTGTTTTTCATTGAGGAATCCCGTCACCATATCCAGCCGCTTTGTTTCCTGCTGCACCTTATATTCCGCAACGGTCAGGTCATGGTTTTTCCCTTTCTGCTTATCTTTTACAAGCACCCCGAAGTGGATAAGCATTTCTATATTTGCCGTTTCCCTCAAGCGGTTCTGTAAGATGTTCTCCAATGTCTTGGGAGTAAAAACAGAGCGTTTGGAAACCTTTGTCTCCAGCCCACGTTTGAATCCCCTGCCTATAGGGACCCCCACCACATGCATGTGCGGGCTCGCCTCGTCAAAATGAACCACCGCATTGGCAACCTTAAAATCCGGCATTTCTTTCTGCAACTGTTCCAGTAAGGTGTCATATACCTTGCAGATGTTTTCTTTATTCTCTTTGTCGTTTTCGGTTTCTATAAAGATGTTTTCCCAGAAGTTTTTATCCCCGCACTGGAAAATAATCTCCACTGCCATGTCTTGGTTTTTATCCGATACATGTTCAAAATAATCTTCAATCCGTCGGTCTGCCCTTGTCTGCTTTTGGTTATACTGTTGTAGTGCCTCTGCAAAAGTGTCCCGGTAGACTTTTTTCACGTCCCTCATAAGGTTTGTGCTGCCAAAGAGCAGGACAATGTTCTCCCTGTCATATTCTTTGGAACGGTACTTCCGCAGATTGTGTTTTGCCACACTGGACAGCTTGCCTTTGCTGTTGATGGCACTTTTCCCATTGCTGATATGGGCACTATATGATACATCATCCATCCCATCCTCCTCTCTGCCGGAGGGAGACTTTTTCTTATCCGTCATTCCCTGCCCGGCTGCTTTCCTTATCAATCATTTCATGTTTCCGATTTTCCTTTCGGCTGATGGAACGTGGCGGGGTGCGGTTATCATTTCGGCTCTGCCGATAATGATAACCCCCTAGCATTTTTGTCAAGCCAAAAATACGGGGGCTCTCCGAGGGCCCTGCCGGGGGCTTGTCCAAGCGGACATGTATCTTGCTTCCGCCCGTTATTTTGCTTGCCGGAGAAACCATATGCCGCTGCTCTGTATGCTGCCAAAATAAAATACTGCGGATAACAGAAGTGCCAGTATGGTGCAAGCATAATGCCTACAGGTGCAAGCACCTGTCTGTTTCCCCTAATTTTGGTGCGGGCAGAGTGCAGGCATAGGTGCAGGCACTTTTCCCATTGATTCCCCTGTCATGGTGTAGTTTTGATGTAGGCTTTGCCCCAAATGATGTAGGAATGGTGTAGGATTTCAAAAAATGATGTAGAAAAAATCTACACCACTGCTACAGCAAAACTACACCATTCCTGTCCTGCCAAAGAAAATTTCCGATTGATAACCGGAGAAGTCTGTGATACACTTATCTTGCGTGTAGGTATATCAAGACTTCGGTCTGGTTACCAATGGGGCAGCCGTTATGGCTGCCTCTTATCATGTCCGGACAGTTTTCACTTCCGGGCGGTTCCGCAGGTCTTTTCCCTCATTTGCTGCCATAAACCTCTCCAGCACATCCCTGCGTATGATTGCTTTCCGTCCAATCCGCAGCACCGGGATTTTCTCCCATTCCACCAGTTTCCGCAGGGTGTTCCTGCCAATGCCCGTATATTCGGACGCTTCCTCTATTGTCATTCCAATCTTAACCTCTGCCATAGAAATATCCTCCCTCTTTTCCGATAACCTGTTTTTCCTGCATTTTCATTTCTGCTCATATCCGTATCCCCCTTTCTTACTATTTTACAATATTGCATTATGCAACACCGTAAAATACATGATAAATAATTGCAATGGTTTTGTCAAGTCTTTTTGCGGTTATTTCCATTTTGCATATTGCAATATCTGTTTTTGTGTGTTATTATAGTCTTGTAACAACGAAACAGGTTTCCCTTTAACAGCTTATAATAAGCAGGGGGAACGCATTACAAGGAGGTCACGATGGAGAAGAAAGAACTTCGCAGGACAATCGGTGAACGGGCGAAACAACGCCGCAAGTCGCTGAAACTCCCCCTCCAGTATGTAGCAGGGCAGATGGACGTGAACAAGACCACCGTCCAGCGGTATGAAAACGGGAGCATTGACAACACAAAAAAACTCATTGTCGAAGGATTGGCAGATGCACTCCATGTATCTGCGGCATGGCTCCGGGGCGAAACAGAGGATATGGGGGCAGATATGTCGGACAGCAGGGATTTTAAGATTGAATCCGCCATGAGCCGGATTATGGGCGATTTCCCGCTTGACATGACAGAAGAAGAAAGCGATTTCTCAAAGGATTTGCTGCTTTTGTTCCTTTATGAGTACCGTATGTTTAACCAGTCCCTTACCCATGCGAGCAAAGAGTATGGTAAGAGCGGGGATTTCAACGAGGCAATGTCAAAGGTCATGGGCTTTGAATCCGAGCAGGAGTTTAACAACGTCATGTTTCTTCGGGAGGTCATGCGTTTTATCAACAGCACAAGTGAAATCAGCGACATTGTAAGGGTGTATGCCAAGGAGCCGGAACTTGCGAAAATAAGGCTGAAAAATCTGCTGAGTGAACATTCCTTGTAACAGGGCAACCGGGGTTTTGATATGCCTACACGCATATGCTCATAAATGAGCAATCGCGGGCAGTCGCCAAATGCAAGCAAGCTTGGATTTGGCTCGTTGCTTTCGCAAAAACAAGCATATCTTTTCAGTTCCGATTGCCAGTTAGGAAAGGAGATTTTTATTATGGCAAAAGGTTCTGTAAGAAAAAAAGGAAAGAAATGGTACTATCGCTTTTATGTAGAGAATGAAAGTGGAAATCTGGTGCAGAAAGAGTACGCAGGTACAGAGAGCAAGAGCGAAACGGAGAAACTTCTTCGCAAGGCAATGGAGGATTATGAGGAAAAGAAGTTTGTGGCAAAGACGGAGAATATCACGCTGGGCGGTCTGCTGGACGTATGGGCAGATGAAGAACTGAAAACGGGAACACTGAGTAACGGAACTGTTGAAAATTATCTTCTGACTATTAGCAGAATCAAACAGCACCCTATCAGTGACCGTAAACTGAAATCGGTCACATCGGAGCATTTACAGCAGTTTTTAGATCTGCTCACATTTGGAGGCACTGCTGGGGGATTTACCTCAAAAGGGTATAGCAAAGATTATATCCATTCTTTTTCGGCTGTATTACAGCAGTCTTTCCGGTTTGCAGTATTCCCAAAGAAGTATATTACTTTTAATCCAATGCAGTATGTAGTGTTAAGGAAGAAGTCTGAAAATGCCGACTTATTCACAGATGGAGAAAGCGAAGATGCCGGAACCACACCATTAACATTTCAGCAATATCAGGAGTTGATGGCTTATCTGGAAAAAAAGAATAAGCCTGCCATCCTGCCAATGCAGATAGCTTATTTCACAGGTCTGAGGCTTGGCGAGGTATGTGGGCTGGCATGGCAGGACATCAATCTTGATGAGCAGTATCTTACGGTACGGAGGAGTGTCCGTTACAACGGTGCAAGGCACAAGACGGAGATTGGCCCGACAAAGCGGAAGAAGGTGCGGACCGTTGACTTTGGCGATACACTCACTAAAATTTTGAGGAAAGCCAAAAAGGAGCAGCACCGACAGCGTTTACAGTGCGGACAGCTTTACCATCTAAACTATTACAAGGAAGTGACAGAAAAGAGCAGAGTATATTATGAACTGTACCATCTGGACGGTACAGCAGAGATACCCGAAGATTACACAGAGATTTCCCTTGTATGTTTAAGACCAGACGGGGCATACGAATCCCCAAGCACAATAGGGATTGTTTGTCGGACGATAAAAGACCGCCTGCCGGGATTTGAAAATTTCCACTTCCATACGCTTAGGCATACCTATACTTCCAACCTGCTTGCCAATGGGGCACAGCCGAAAGACGTGCAGGAACTGTTAGGACACTCTGACATCAGTATTACCATGAATGTATATGCCCATGCCGACAGGGAGGCAAAGCGTAATTCCGCTAAACTTCTTGATAAGGTAGTGGGTAGTGATTAACAATCCGCAAAAGAGTTTTCCCTTGTAAATACCCAGCAAGGGCAAAAACAAGGGAAAATGATACATAACGTAAGGTTCTAGGTACTACAAAGCCTTAAAAATAGGGAAAGTTTGAGCAATTCACTTTCAAATTTCGATTTGTCGCTGAGTTAATTAGTTCTGCGTTTTCGCTTCAATCCCTTTAATCGCTGTTATCTGTAAATCCTTTACTTCAATCAAACTTTCCTGTTTACATTTCGGACAGTAGAGAGGAAAGTTTTTCAGTTCTGTATCTGCCCGTATCTGTAATCTTGTTTTATTTCCGCAGATAGGGCACCGTATCCATTCAGCCATAAATATTACCTCGCCAATTTACTTGTGTATGTTCGGATTTCACATTCAGATAAAAAAACTTTAACTGCTTCGCAAAATTGTTCTGGATTATCCAAGAACGGGGTATGTCCCGCATTGTTAATAGTAATTATTTCTTTTTTATCAGACACAATAGTCTCATAGTAGTCATTTACTAAACTTGTTGGAGTAATCCAATCGCTGTCACCTTGTATAAAACAAATTGGAGTTTCATATTTTTTGTTTAAGTCCATAACATCAAACTGAAAGTACATATAATTCACAAGGTTATTTTGTGAAGTGATAATATTCTGTGTATCACTTGCAAATAAAAACCATTTTGCATCATTCCATGACATTTCTGGGGATGTAATCGCAGTAAATATTTGTTTTGTACCCGACATTTCTCCATCGCATTTCAGGTATTTTATAGATGTAATAATCATTTCTTCGAGAGATTTTACATCTAACTGTTCAATATTCTTCGTTTCAGATAATTGTTCAATGCACCGTTCCAAAAATTCAACTTCTTCCTTGTTGCCGTTTTCTGATGCCATTTGAACTGCATTCTCCGCCGCATAGATTTTTCCCTGCAAAAAATCGGTTACTTGCCCCACACCGATATATGCAGCTACTTTTTCTGGGTGGGTATTTAAATATTCCATTCCGAGTACCGTTCCCCACGATTGCCCCATGATGATAATTTTGTCTTTACCAAAACGCTCCCGCAAATAGTCAATTACTTCATCTGTATCAGCAAGTAATTGTTCGATAGTTAGATTATTGCCGCCTTTGTTCCTGTAAAATGTCCGTCCGCATCCTCTTTGTTTAAAGTGCCCCATTTTGTCAAGACAGTTTTTTGATTGATTTATCGTTAGGTGGCGAATGTATGTTCCAGCA
>RAYE01000075.1 GCA_003612285.1 bacterium D16-51
GCAAAATGTGTACATCAACAGTGCTGAAAGCACTGCTGTGTAACTATGAAGCCGCAAGGCTGAATAGTTACAGTTTTAGGGGCAGGCGCATTCTGGCATATTGCAAATTCCTCTGCCAAGGAATATAATAGAAGCATAAAAACACAAGATACCACATGGAGAAACCCATTATGGCAAAAAAAGACTTAATCAGTAAAAAACTGGAAGATTACAATGATGTATTTGCAGATATATATAACACCCTGCTGTTCCAGTCACCAACCATTATCCCAGAGCAGTTAGAAGCAGCCCCAACAGAATCCCTTTATAAAACAGACTCTCAGGGCTTAAAGCTGCAAAACAGGGATATACTAAAAAAATACCAAAATGACGCCCATTTAGCCATTAGCTTCCTGGGGATAGAAAACCAGGCATCTATTGACAAATACATGCCCATCCGTATCATGGGGTATGATGCCGGCACATATAAACAGCAGCTCAAAGATAAAAAAAGACCTATTATTCCAACAATCACCATTGTACTTAATATGGCAGACCAAAAATGGAATGCCGCAAAAAGCCTCCATGAACTGCTGTCTATAGATAAGAAACTTGCAAGTTATGTGCAGGATTATAAAATCCACGTATTTGACATTGCTTTCCTGGATAATAAGACGATAAGCTCTTTTACCAGCGATTTTAAAGAAATTGCTAAATTTTTTAAGAAAAAAAGACTGGGATTAAACCCCCTTGACAGCGACAGCAGATTATCACACCCACGGGAAATCATGGAATTTATATCTGTATTTACGCAGGACACCAGATACTCAGATACTGTACAGTATCTGGAAAACCTAGAAAAAGAAGGAGGTGCAGCTACTATGTGTGCAATAGCTGACGCATTAATATTAGAAGGAATACGTAAAGGCAGACTTGAAGGCAGACTTGAAGGCAAACTTGAAGGCAGACTTGAAGGCAGACTTGAAGGCAAAGTAGAATTATTATATGAGATGGGTTACACCACAACAGAAATCTGCCAAAAACTGGATATCCCGGAAGAACAGGTAAAAAGCATTTTGCAGTCTCAATCGCTGTAGTATTGGCTGCAGCGACTGAGACTGCTATCAAATCTGCTCTAAGGTATCAATTAAGTCTTCATAAGAATACATCTCTTCTGCCTGAAAACAGGCTAACAAAAGGGCGTCTAACTGAAAATCAGGGTTTAAGGCAGACATGCCACAAGAAGATAACGTAACATTTGCCATCTCTACAAAAAGCGACTTTGCACTTTCTTGATAATATTCCGTACCATTATCTCCCATTTTATCAATATATTGACGCTGCGCCACATATAATACCAGCGGAAGGATATCCTGTCTCTGGATCAGGCGGCACCTTCTTTTATGCTCCGCACGGAAATGGATAAGCCATTCTCTTGCAGCAGCAACTGTATCAGGAATTTCTTTTCCTTTAGTATATTCTGCAATAAATCTCTGTATCCAGCACGGACATTGCAGGATTCCATCCTTCCCCGATAATTCTGCCATAGCTTTCTCTGCACGGATGGCGCGTTCCATTTGTACTGGAAGATTTAATAAATCAGACAAATGTTTCCCTGTCATATTTCCAATTATAGAAGAATGTTTGTTTCTAAGCGAAAAAATTTCGCTTAAAATACTCTGGCTGGACTTTGAATCTGCATTTGCTATTTTATTTAGCTCACGGATATTATCTAATAAATCTTTAGAAATGCCTGCTGAATTGCGCTTTTGCACATAACGGATGTATTTCCGTATAAGCTCTCCCTGATTCTTTCCGGCAAAATGCTTCCTTTTTTTCACCCAATATACAAAATCCGTTTCTATCAACAGTGCATCCAGACGCTCGCCCGCATCCATCCTTACATATTTCACAATAAGAGAATGATATGTATTAAAATAATCCAATGCCGTTTTGCTATATCCTTTAAAAGATGCTGCATTCATTAACATCCATTCCATAAAATGTTCCAGGCTCTCCCCTTTTTTAAGCACAAACTGCTCCATTAACTGGTTAGTGGAATGTGTCTGGGCAAACTCTGTGGCAGAATCAAGAGAATCTTCAAACTGTTTCAGAATATCCTGCGCCTTTTCCCAGGGCAGGCAATTTTCCAGACAGTACAAATAAATAATTTCATGAAAATCATTAAACTGCACTCCTGGTTCATGAATCCCCATACGCAGAAATTCCTCTGCATCTTCCCCCGAAAGAGAAAGGGCAAAACAGATTTCGTAAACCTGCTCCCGCGTTGGCTGTGTATAACCATTAATCCCAAACCAACGCCGCATCGTTGGCAGAGATGCGAACTCAATATATCCCGTTTTTTTACGAAACAGCAGATAAGCATTATGGCGGATTTTTTCTGTCAGTTCCTGGTTTTCTTTATTCCCTCCGATTTTCTGAATCAAAAAATCGTCAAAACGCACAAAGGAATTACTTATAAATATACTATTAACAATATTTATAAAAAAATCATTCTGCATATTTTATTTTCCGTCCTATCCCGATGCACAATAATAAAATAACAATTAAAAGAACTGCTGCCTTAAACTGCCTTTTCGTTAACAATTTTATTTTCAGGGCATCCTCTTCCTTTTTATCATACAAAGCATCGTATAATTCTAACATACTTTGCCAGCGCTCTTCTGGTTCTACATGCATCCCCTGCATAATCGCACTTTTTTGTTTCTGTGCCAGGGAAACAGATGACATTTTAGACAATGGAACTATAGTATCCTGTAGCATACGCTCAATCGCCTCATTCGGGACGATTCCTGTCAGCATAAAATACATTGTTGCACAAAGAGAATAAATATCAGACCATGCACCCAATTTACCACGCCTGAGGTATTGCTCCTTTGGCGTATACCCCCGTTTAAACATAACCGTCATACTCTGCGTCATCGCACTGTCTTCTACACGCGCAGAGCCAAAATCAACTAACACTAATTCTTTCTGTTCCGTCAGCAAAAGGTTGTCCGGGCTAATATCCCGGTGAATAATATCTGCCTGGTGGATAATATATAAAGACCGTATCACCGGCTCCATCATGGCAAGTGCCTCTTTCCCCTCCACAGCGCCATTTTTCTTTACATACTCTTTTAATGTAATCCCTTTTATATAATCCATAACGATGTACGCAGTCTCATTTGCATAAAAAAAGTCTCGGACAGTAACAATCCCGTCTAACATGTGGAATTGGGACAAAAGCTTTGCTTCTTTATAAAAATGTTCTAACCCCTTTTTGCCATTATCCTGATATATGTAAATTGCCTCCTCTTCTTTTCTGACGTCACGGCTTCCATAACTTAATGGGAAATATTCTTTGATAGCAATAATAATTCCAAGAAGCAAATCACGCCCAATATAGGTAATGCCAAAACTGCCTTCCCCAATCACCCTGCCAACCAGATACCGCTCTGTTAATAATGTCCCGGGAGGCAGGCATCGAGCTGAAACCTTATAATCATCAATAGAAAAGCCGCAGATACAATGTCTATCTCCATCAAGAGGGTTCATACACCCCATACAAAAGTCTTTTTGCCGTTTTTCCATTTTTTCACCCATCCGTCAGAAATCATAACGAAACACGCCCTAGCCCTGGCCTTCCTTCCTACTTGTGCAGTTTTTGAATACTCCATTTACCATTATATTACTTATACGTGCAAAATTTTTTCCAATTTTTTCAAGATACTATAAAAAAGGGCACCGCCTGCGCTGGTGCCCTAGCAAAAAGCTTCGCTTTTTGTCAGCGTACCACTACGATTACAGCAATTTTTCTTATAAGAGAAAAACAGTGCCTGCTCTAGCAACAGGCACTGTTTTTCAATGTATATTTGGAACCGCACAGCCATACTCCTGGTTTCTATGAGCATTACTGCTTTGGACATAAATCTGTGCATTTCTCCAGTTCTCCTGTATCTCCTCCTCTGTCAGGCTGCGCACCACCCTGCCAGGGCTTCCAAGTACTATGCTCCTGTCAGGAATCTTTTTATTCTGTGTTATCATGGCGCCTGCACCTATTATACAATCATTCCCGATTTCTGCCCCATTTAAAACAATAGCCCCCATTCCGATCAGCGTATTATTTCCAATACTGCATCCATGCAGAACCGCACTATGCCCTATACTGCTGCCATCCCCAATAGCCAAGGGAACACCTTTATCCACATGGAGTACAACATTATCCTGAATATTTGTACGCCTGCCAATTGTTATAGGGGCTTCATCTCCCCTTATAGTACAATGATACCAAACACTTGACTCATCCCCTATTACTACATCTCCTATCACAGCCGCCCCAGGTGCGATAAATACATTATTTCCTGTCTTTGGGCACTTTCTTTCCATAGCTTTCCTCGCTTTTCCAGACATACTGCCTCTATTTCGATTTTATTTTTACCTTCTTTGTAACGCCACTTCCTGTATAGGTCTTGCCTTTATAGGTTTTATACGCCTTAACTGTAAAATAATATTTCTTTTTGGCTTTTAACTTTGTCTTTGTATAGCTGGTGGCTTTCGTTGTTTTCAGCTTCCTCCAGGAAGCATCCTTTTGGGGCTTATAATATATGGTATAACCCGTTGCCCCGCTTACCCTGCCCCACTTTAAAACTGCTTTCGCTTTTCCTGCTGTAACGCGAAATTCTACAGTCCCTGGTTTTGTAGCAGTATACAGGGAAGTATATGACTTACTGGTAAGCTGCTTTCCATCTTGATTCAGGTAAGCTTTTACCGCAAAACGGTAGGATACGCCTGATTTTAACTTCTTTATTGTATAAGATGGTTTTCCAGCCTTTACAGTTTTAATTTCACTCCATCCCTTTTTCTTACTGTCATACTGATATAACAAATACCCTTCAGCTTCTGCCACTTCATTCCAGCTTAATTTAACCTGTTTTGTTTCTGAAACCGCTTTTAATCCAGAAACATCATGAATCACAATCTCAGGCTTTTCTGGTTCCGGTGCTGCTGGCGCTTCTGTTGGAACAGCTGGCTCTGGCGTTACCGGCGCTTCCGTTGGAATCACTGGCTCCGGTGTTTCTGGCAGCGGTGTCGGAGCTGCCGGCTCTGGCGTTTTTGTTGGGGCCGGTGTTGCCGTAGGTTCTGGTGTTGCCGGCTCCGGCGTCGGAGTGACTACAACCGGAATACTTGGACGGTTTACCCCCACCTTAACTGTTAGATTTACAGAAACAGAACTGTCCGATTTTAACGAAGCCGTAATGACAGCAGTTCCCGTCCCCTTTAATGTTACTATTCCGCCACTGTCCACCTCTGCTACGGAAGGCTGGCTGCTTGTATAATGAAAGTTTGATGCAAGGAGCTTTGGCGTACTATAAGCGTGCTCCTGGTTTACATTATAAATATCCATCGCAAACTCTTTATTTACATCAGCGGCCTTGAATGATTTACTGCCATCCGATTTCAGATGGAGAAAAGATTTTTGGATAGAAACATTACGCGCTGCCTGTCTATCTGCAGATATAGCAGCGCCTGAAACGGGTTCATTATCAAAAAACTGAACCCAATTCCATGTGCCTTCACTATCCTGAAAACAGCCAACCCCCACACTCGTCATCTCTGTATCCATGATATTGGCATAGTGCCCTGGCGAACCAATCCATGCTTTCATAGCGGCCTCAGGGCTTGCATAACCCACTGCAATATTTTCTGCCTTACGCGTTCCTCTCGAAGATACAGTAGTACATTTACTGCCATCCGGCCTGGTATGGCTGTAATATAAAGAAATCTCTGCTGCGCGCTGCATTGCAGCCTCCAACAGACTGTCATCAAGCCCTAATGCAGGAATCCCCTTCTCTGCCCTCGCCTGATTAACCAGTGCTAACACTTCATTTGCAAAAACATAGCCTTCTGTACCCTCTAACGCAATCTCCACATTTGCAGAAGCAGAAGAATCATCCCCACCTCCAGAAGAATCCCCTCTGATTTGGCTAATCAGGCTATCTGCGCTTTGGTGTCCATATAATACATTAATAACACGGTTATTTCCATTAATCAGCACAGTAGTCGGAAAACTGCCATACTGAACCCCCATCTCAACACCAATATCACAATATCCATTCCATGCATTTTCTGCCCCATAACAACAGATAATATCATTTCCTGCATATGTCTGTCCAAATGTCGCTGTCTCCTCCTTGGAATCCTTACTGCAATTTGCAAAAATCACACGGATATCCTCATCTCCAACCCACTGGCTGGCGGCAATTTCTTTGACCACCATTTTTGTAATCCCACAAGTTGTCATCCCAAATACAATAATCGTTGCCTGCCCTGCTTTAGCCGTAGTAGACACCGAAGTATCATCAATAGAAGGCAGAATAAATTCTGGATTATCATGCCCGCCTTGTGCAGAAACCTTTGTCCTGGTAACAATGCCGGAAAATGGCAGGACAATAAGTGACAAAAGCAGTAAAAAAGATACTGCCCGATACATTTGTTTCTTCATAAATAAATCCTCCCTTGCTAATTTTTTACTTTTTACATTGAATATTCAAAAAAGTACTATTTACAACAGCAAGCCTGCGTTTTGCCCGTTGCATACGCGAGAATCAATTCCTCTTTGCGCTCTTTAAAAAATAATTTATCAGCAGACAAAACAGTACGCCTGCCGCAGCTCCGCAGCTATCAAGCAAAACATCTGTTACCTGCCCGCTCCGTCCCGGCACAAAAAGCTGATGTATCTCATCCGTAGCGGCATAAAATGTCCCAATTCCCCATGAAAAAAATGCCTCTCTTTTTTTCTGTCGCCCCGGCTGATATAACGCTCCAAAAAGCAGTATGCCCAAAACAGCATATTCTGTTGCATGGGCTGTCTTCCTAACTGGATGATCTATTTTTTTTGCAAAAGAATCCTTCTTCTGAAAATCCCATTCCTGAAAATCTTTTATAAATATTTTTCCCACTAACATCCCAATCCTGCTGCTATCTTTTGAAGAAGTATCGGCATTGCGGGCAGAAAATGCAAAAATCACTATCATCCAAAATAAAACCAAACATGTAAAAACCTTTTTCCTCATCTTTTTTCCTGTCTACCAGCTAAGAGCCCTCTGCCCTATACCCAGAATTCATTTTGCCGGCTTCCTGCCAGCCATTTTACGATAACCTTTTGATTTAGTCTAACACAATTACCAAAAAACGGCAAGGCGGAACCAAAATATCATGCCAGTATTCTTATGATAAGTTATACTATTCACAGCCGTAAACAGTTACACTACACATATTTGAACATATCAATATTATCGACAAGATTATCTGCAGAATCCTTCGTCTTCATAACCTCATTCTGGATTCTTGACATGCCTTCCGTTAAATCACCTGCATTTTCGGCGACTGTATTTACCCCTTCTGAACACTCTGAAATCGTGACAGAAATATTCCCAACCAGTGATTTAACGCTTTCCATTGTCTCCGTCAGCCTGCTCGCACTATCTTCAAAATCATGCAAAATCCGCTCAAATTCATTTGCATCGTTACTGTAAGCATTCCCTGTATTAACCAGCTTATCATAATCCGGCATAACAACATCTGAAATAAAATCAATCATTTTATTTGCATTATCCGCCAGCAAGTTAACAGAATCTGTCACCTCAACACTGATTTCCTGGATATTATTTGCTGTTTCACGGCTGGAATCAGCAAGCTGCCGGATTTCATCAGCCACAACGGCAAAACCTTTCCCTGCATCACCTGCCCTTGCAGCCTCAATAGATGCATTAAGCGCCAAAAGGTTTGTCTGGCTGGAAATGCTAAGGATATCTGCTGTCAGCGTATTAATTTTTTCTACGTCATGGCTTCTCAAAAGCGCTTCTTTCATAATATTACGCATCTTTTCAACCATGCTGCCCGTATTTTCTTTGCTGTATACCCCAGAATCCCGAAGTTCCTGTGCCTTACCCTGGACTTCCTTTGCCAATTTTGCGCCATCCATTGCCTGATGCGCAATCCCTTCTACAGAAACGGAAACTTCTTCAGTATTCATATGGATTGTCTCAGCAGCATTCGCAATTTCTGTCATGCTGACAGCAAGCTGCTGCATAGTAGCTGATACATCTGTAATATTTTCATTTGCCTTCCCAATCTGCCCTGTTACTGTCTCTACATTATCCATCATAGCAGTTGATTCCTGTTTAATATCGGAAATCGTATGCTGCAGCGTCCCAATAAACTGATTGATTCCTGCCACAAGCTGTCCTGCTTCATCTTTCGTACGCTCTTTGACACGCTTTGTCAAATCACCCTCTTTTTCTGCAATCCCCTTTACAATTGTCCCCAGTTCCTGGGTTGCCTTCTTTGTTGGCACAACTACCGTCAGATAAGTCACCAGCATGCCGCCAATAAAAACGATTACCAATGCAACAGCCGCTGCTGATACCGTTTTATAACACAATGCCGTTGCCTCACTTAAATCTTTCTGCCCCTGGTCCATATTATCGGCATTCAGCACAGAAACTGCCTGGATACATACTTTTACATTGTTTGTTACTTCCTCAACCCTGGCATCCACTTCCGCTGTCCCCATTAATTCGCCAGCTTCAATTTCTGCCATGGCCTGGTTATATGTTTCCACATAGATATTATATGTATCCTGCAGCTTGGATACTGCTTCTTTCTGCTTTTTATCCAATGCGCTGCCTGCAAGAGATTTCAGTGATGACTGAATCCCATCTTGTGACGCCGTAATACTGGACTTGACTGACTCATCCTCTGCGCTAAGCATATAATCCTTTAAATATTGCTGTAATTCTAAAACCTTCAAAGACAATGAATCCAGTTCTTCAATACTGTTTAAATAATCCCCGCCAATCTTTGCATTAATCCCATCCATCTCCTTGACACAATACCCCACAAGGCCGATCCCTACAAGACATATCAGCAAAATCAATGCAAATACGCCTAAAATTTTAGCACCTATGTGTTTTCTCATCCTATTCTCCTCCTTCATCCTGTAACTCTATCCTCGCTTAAAAATCTTTGCTTAATTATTTTCCCTCATTTTACTCCATATTGCAAGATTTTTTTGATGTTTCTTTCATAATCCCTCCATTTATTACTGCTATTCATAACCAATTTAAAGCCCTGCTGCATTTGTCAGGACAACGCTTGCGGCAATCCCTATAAAAGTTGACAGCAGTGCGCCTGCTAACATCCAGCGTACCCCGGTTACCGCACTATGCTTTTTATCTTTTGTTGCAAGGAAATATACAGAGATTGTATAAAAAATCGTTTCTGAACAGCACATCAGCAGAGAAGCGAGATATCCTTCCCTGGAATCTGTCCCAAACTCCTTAAATATATCTGTCAAAAGGCCTGTCGCCGCCGAAGAAGAAACCATTTTAATCAATGTCAGGGGCACAACGCGCGCCGGAAAATCAAAGCACTGTACTAAAGGGGCGACAAACTCTGCAAGCATTGTTAAAAAACCGGACTCCCGCATTAATCCAATAGCAACCATCAGCCCAATTAAAGTTGGCAGGATTTCAAATACAACACGCATCCCATCAGCAGCGCCTTTCACAAAAGCATCAAAAATATCCGTTTTTGTCATTATGCCATAACCGATAATATAAAAAATAATGATTGGAATAATCAAGTTAGACAGGAACGTTAAAAGATTCATAACCCCTCATTTCTGCTGCAATCCAATTATTGCGAAAATTAGCATTTTTCGTTATAATAAAATATGAAAAGCAGGTAACATTTAGAACGAATGAAACAGATGAACGGCAAAACTGCAAATGAGGTAACTTATGAATACAGTATTAATAGTAGATGATGAATTAATTATCCGCCAGGGGCTAAAGTGTATTATAGAATGGAATGCATTTGGTTTTGAAATCATTGGGGAAGCCTCAAATGGCAAAGACGCCCTGGATTTTATTTTGCAGAAAAAACCGGATGTTGTCATGCTGGATATCAGAATTCCAAAACTTTCCGGATTAGAGGTCGCAGAACAGGCACGTAAACAGGGATACCAGGGAAAAATCATTATCCTGAGCGGTTTTTCTGATTTTAAGTATGCCCAGGAAGCAATCCGCCACGGCGTGGAGTATTATCTGACAAAACCGATTGATGAAGGGGAATTGGCAGAAACCATACAAAAGATCGGAGAAAACATCGAAAAAGAAACACGCCACCAAGAGATTATGTCGCAATATCTTGCAAAGGCGCGCGACAGTATTTTATTTGATATATTAGAAGGCAATTCTGACCTTGGACAAGCCGAACTTGCTGAGATAAATTTATATGCTGAAGAATACCAGGTTGTCATCTATGAAAAATACAGCCGCCATGCTGATTCTGTTTCCTACCGCTTTTCCGATTTGTTAAAAGTGGCAAATGAAGAAAACAGTTCCTATGAAAGCCTTTCAAAAGATAACAATGAAATCCTTCTTTTAAAAGGCAGCTTCATATTAAATAAATTCCAGGAATTTTTGGCGCATTATGAAAAAGAACAAAAACCACAGGCAAATTCCCCTTTGGACACCCTGTTTATTACCTATGGGCGCATCGTAACTACCCCGGATGATATCTATATCTCCTACCAGGAAGCCCTGCGCCTTCTGCAGCGCCGTTTTTTCTGCGAGCACCGCCAGCATACGATTGGTTATGACCAGCTCCCTGACCTTTTAAAACATGGCACCTACGAAATCACTGCCCAAAAATTACGGGATTACTGTGAACTCCTGACAGGTATTATCCAGTCTGCTAAGCGCAACCAGATGGCAGAAGCTTTAAATGAACTGGAAAACAACCTTTACTATGCCGCAGAGGATATTCCCAGAATCAAGCTTTTCCTGACTGACCTGTATCTTTCGATTAAAGAAAGGCTGACGCATCTGTATCACAACGAAAGCCTTCCATTTCCCGGAAATGCAGAAATCATTAAAATCATCAGCGAAAAATATTACTTATATGAAATCATCCTGTTTTTTACGGAGCAGTTTGAAATCATTATGCAGACAATTGGAAGCCCTTCCAGCAGCAGTGTAATGGATGATATTATCCACTATATTAAACATAATTATATGGACAATATCAAGCTGGAAACAATCGCGCCGCTTTTTGGCTATAACAGTTCCTACCTTGGTAAAATTTTTAATAAAAAAGTCGGCATGGGCTTTAATATGTTTGTCGACCTGGTCCGCATTAACGAGTCAAAAAAACTCCTGGCACAGACAGATTTAAAAGTCTATGAAATTTCTGAAAAAGTTGGTTACAGGAATGTTGACTATTTCCATACAAAATTTAAAAAATATGTCAGCCAAAGCCCGGCAGAGTACCGGAAAGCTACAAAAGACCCCTGATTTCATTAACAAACCTGGAAACATCTACTTCCTTATGAAACCGCTCTTTCAGGTAATAGATATGAAGATGCTCTTTTGCCCTTGTCATTGCCACATAAAACATCCGGCGTTCTTCCTCCATATCTGCGTTCAGGACAGATTTACTATGCGGCGTAATCCCTTCATTAGCATCCGGGATAAAGACACACTCAAACTCCAGCCCTTTTGCGCCATGCATCGTCATCAGCATCACAGAATCATCTTCTCCCCTCCCCTGCTGCCCGCAATTCTTTTTTGCCTGCTCTTTTAATTCCTCTTTATATGCCTGCATATAGCCAAACCATGCCTCAAAGGAATCCTGCCCTCTTGCTTCTTCCAAAAGCTCGTCCAGAATTTCCATCATGTCATCCGCCCGGATTCCACGGTAATCCGCATATTCCCTTATGTATTCATCATAACCAATCCCACGCCGTATAAAATTTACTGCTGCATATGGCTTCATTTTAGCAAGCATGGACAAATCATATTGAAGCTGCTCCAGCCTGTCTAACATCCAATCCTTATCCTCATAAAAACGTTTCAGTTCCTCAAAGTCCACGTAAGGTTCTGCAAATGCGTTCCGATGGACATAACGCTTTGGCCGGTTAATAATCCGAAGCACCTGCCCACGCTCCCTGTTCCCCTGCGCAACGCGCACATACGTCAGAATATCCTGCACAATCCAGTGCTCATACAAATTTGGCAGACGTTCTTTCATAATAAAAGGGATATTAAACTCCATCAGCTTTGAACTTAAAGAACGTGCCTGGGTATTCGTCCGAAAAAGAACCGCCATCTCCCTGTATGGGATTCCCTGGTTACGGTATTCCATTATTTTTTCACGAATTGTTTCGTTCTCCTCCAAAAGCTGTGCAAATTCCCTGATTTCAAGTGCATCAGAATTATATTCGTTGCTGGCTTTTTTTCTCTCCTGTACTGGCTGGACTTTTGCTGCGGAAATTTTTTTAGGCATCCTGTTCCTGTTTTTTGCAATCACCCTGCCAGCCGCCTCAACAATTGGCGATGCACACCTGTAATTTACCCCCAGCAGGCACTGCTCCGCTTCTGGATAATCCTTTAAAAACTGTTTCATCATTTCAGGCTTTGCACCGCGGAACCCATAAATAGACTGGTCGTCATCCCCTACAATGAAGATATTGTGGCATGGCTCCCCAAGCAGCCGCACTACATCATACTGGACACGGGATATATCCTGGAACTCATCAATCAGTATATACGGAAACTGCTGCTGCCAGATTTTGCAGATATCCGGGCGTTTTGAAAGAAGCTCATAACAATAGACCAGCATATCGTCAAAGTCTATCAAACGTTTCTGCTCTAACGCCTTTTGATACTTCTGATACATTTCCTGAAATACCTCATTGGCACAAAGGGGAGAATAATAATTGGAAAGTTCAATCCTGCTGCCCTTCACACGGCTGATTTCTGCCTCCAAATCCCCTAAAAACTCCCGTTCATCCTGAATCTCTAAATCTGTTTCACTGATAATCCGCCTCAATATTTCATAGCGGACTTCATCCCTGATAATGTTGTCTGCTGTAAAATGATAGGCATGTTTTAATATCATAAAAAAAATGGCATGAAATGTGCCAAAATGAACTCCGCCTGTATGGCCGGATGACAGATCCTGATACCGCTGCTTCATTTCCATTGCAGCCGCCCTAGTAAAAGTAATCACAAGAATACTGGCAGGGAATACACCTTTTTCCTCCACCAGATAACGAATCCGCTCTGTAATAACGCGTGTTTTACCGCTTCCCGGCCCTGCCAGGACAAGCATAGGCCCCTCAAAATGAGAGACCGCTTTGCCTTGTGCATCATTTAAAAACTGTGTCACAACAATATTTCTCCTTTTTCAGGCATTTTCCAACAGTTCAATTCCTTTTCGGATGCGTGCAAGGGATTCTTCTTTCCCTAAAATCTCCATTATCTCATACGCGCCCCCTGGCGTCATCTGTTTGCCGGAAACTGCTGTACGAAGCGGCCAAAGTACCCTTCCGTTTTTTAATTCTTTCTTTGCAATATACTCTTTGCAAAGCGCCTCTATCCCGGCTATGGAATAATCTTCCTGTGCCTCTAAAAGCGGAAGCATTTCCTTTAACACCTCCAATGAATTTTCACTGTCCGTCTTCATCTTTTTATGGGTATACATTGCAATATCATACTCTGGAAGCTCATCAAAGAAATCAATTTTTTCCTTAATGTCAGGAAATACCTCAATCCTGGTTTTTACAAGCCCTGCAATCTTTTCTAAATCATAATCCTTTGCCACTACTTCACGGATTATCGGAATGGCATATTCCAGAAAGCTTTCCATATCCATCGCCTTAATATATTCGCCATTCATCCATTTTGCCTTTGTAATATCAAAAACCGCAGGGGATTTACTGATATGGTGATAATCAAATACTTCCTCTAATTCCTTTAAGGAATAAATCTCCCTGTCCTCACTTGGGCTCCAGCCAAGCAAAGCCACAAAATTGACAATGGTTTCAGGCAAAAAACCCTGTTCCAGCAAATCTTCCACCGAAGCATGACCGCTTCTTTTCGCAAGTTTTTTATGATTTTCATCTGTAATAATCGGGCAATGCACATATTCCGGCACTTCCCAGCCAAACGCTTCATAAAGACGGTTATATTTCGGGGCAGATGACAGATATTCATTCCCACGGACTACATGGGTAATCCCCATTAAATGGTCGTCAACAACATTGGCAAAATTATAGGTTGGATAACCGTCTGCCTTAATCAGGACCATATCGTCAAGCTCTTCATTTTCAACAGTAATATCACCATAAATTGCATCATGAAACGTTGTTGTACCGCTCTCCGGATTATTCTGCCGGATAACATAAGGAACTCCTGCCTTCAGGTTCGCTTCCACCTCTTCCTTAGAAAGACCAAGGCAGTGCTTATCGTATTTCGCAATCTCCTTGCCATCCTCAGTGGTACTTGATGCCCGGAGGTTTTCTAACCGCTCCTTCGTACAGAAACAGTAATATGCCTCCCCTTTTTCTACCAGCTCTTTTGCATATTTCAGATACATCCCGCTTTTCATGCGCTCGCTCTGTACATAGGGTCCATATCCGCCGTCTTTATCCGGACCCTCATCATGGTTTAACCCGGTAAGTTTCATGGTATTGTAAATAATGTCAAGCGCCTCCGGCACAAACCGTTCCTGGTCTGTATCCTCAATCCTTAGGACAAACGTCCCGTTTTCATGTTTTGCAATTAGATACTCATACAGCGCCGTCCTTAGGTTCCCCACATGCATCTTCCCTGTAGGGCTTGGCGCAAATCTTGTCCTGATTTTACTCATTTTTTCCTCCAAAACAATTATGCAGTGATATATTTAAATATTTCTGAGAGATTTCCATAGACACGGTAGTTTGCCCTGTCATCGCCGCTTGCTTCCTCAGTATTGATCAAAATCAGCTTATCCCCCTCATAATAACGCAGCATATTTGCCCAGGTCAGGGAGTTTAAAGAAGTCCCTACTACCAGCAGGACATTTGCATACTCAATTGCATTGTATGCCTTTGTAAGCCGCCCATTATCAATCATCTCACCATAGAGGGAAAAGCCTGGGCGTAAAATCACCCCACAGTCCTGGCAAACTGGAATCCCCTTTGCTTCCTTAATATAGCGGGAACCATAAATCCTGCCACATTCCGGACATCGGTTTTCTTCCGCAGAGCCATATAATTCCACAACATTTTTACAGCCTGCCCTTTGGTACAGCCCATAAACCATTCTGGTAACAATGGCGCTCAGCCTTCCTTCCTGTTCCATCCTTGCCGCTGATTTGAACACCTCGGTAAGTTCAACATCTATTTTATTAAGAATAATGTTTTTATAATAATCATAAAACTTATCTGCCTGACGGGTCAAAAACAAGGATGACACAATCTCATCACTGTCATACCCATACCGCTCCTCAATATCATACGCAATATGTTCCGCACGTATTCCATTCAGCCCTGTTTCCCTCATTGCCTCACTGCCGCTTACCAGCACAATATTCTGGTTGCTGCGCAAAACTTCTCTGATTTTATCCATAATCTGATTCATAACAGCACCCCCTGCCTGCCTATCTGTTTTATTTTCCGAGGTATGTGCAGATGCACTCAACTGTACGATCAATCCCCATTATATCACTGCAGATTACCAAATCATAATTGTTCAGATTCGTCCACTTCTCCCCCACATGGTAACTGTAATAATTACCGCGGCGCTTATCATTTTTCAAAATAATTTCCGCCGCCTTTTTTTCATTTACACCATAATTATGTATTGCTCGCCCCAGCCGGTAATCCATAGAGGCACGGACAAATATATTAAATACATTGTTCCGCTCCCTCAAAACGTAATCCGCACAACGCCCAACAATAACGCATGGTCCTTCTTCCGCAACCTTTCGGATGACATCTGACTGAGCCAGGAAAATCCTGTCATCAAGCGACAGTCCGGAAAAACCAAAATCCTGGTTTCCGTATACATTAATCCCCATTGCAAGGGAATACAATAAACTGTTTGTTGCCTTATCCTCCGCCTTTTCAAAGGTTTCCTCTGCAAAACCGCTTTCTTTGGCTGCACGCGTAATTAATTCATTGTCATAAAATGGGATGTCATATCTCTTTGCCAGCTTTTCTCCTATCTCACGTCCACCGCTTCCATATTGCCGTCCAATTGTAATCACTTTCTGCATAATAATTCCACCTTCCTGCCGGTATAAATTCGCCCCGGATATTTATTATATTATACCCCCTTTAGCACTTTTTCACAAGATATTACCGTGTTTTATTTTTTCCGGCAAGTTCCTATGTTATTATTCACGTAACTTTCTTATGGCAAAAAAACAACAACCCCATCACAAACAATGGGGTTGTTGAAATTAAATACTTATTACAGACCTATATCAAACTTTCATAAAGCTTTGTAATATCTTCTACAGAAGTTTCTTTTGGATTCCCCGGCCTGCAGGCGTCATCATATGCCGACTGTGCAAGGAACGGGATATCTTCCTTCTTTACAATTTCTTTTAAATCAGCCGGAATCCCAACATCTTTAGAAAGCTGCTTTACGGCGTCCACCGCTGCTTTCCTGTATTCCTCCTCAGACATCGTTTCCGTTCCTGTTACGCCCATTGCTTTTGCAATATCCCGGTATTTTTCCCCGGTTGCTTCTGCATTGTATTCCATAACTGTAGGAAGGATGATTGCATTTGCAATCCCATGAGGCGTATCATAAAGCGCGCCCAGAGGATGCGCCATAGAATGGACAATCCCAAGCCCTACATTAGAAAATCCCATACCGGCAACATACTGGCCAAGCGCCATCCCTTCACGCCCTTCTGCCGTATTATCCACTGCCCCTCTTAAAGAGCGTGCAATAATCTCAATTGCCTTTAGGTGGAACATATCAGACAATTCCCATGCCCCTGCAGTAATATAGCCCTCAATTGCATGTGTTAAAGCATCCATGCCTGTTGCCGCTGTCAACCCCTTTGGCATAGACGCCATCATCTCCGGGTCAATAAATGCAACAACCGGAATATCGTGCGGGTCAACACAGACCATCTTACGGTTCTTTTCTGCATCTGTAATTACATAATTAATTGTAACTTCTGCTGCCGTCCCTGCTGTCGTTGGAACAGCAAAAATAGGGACAGATTTATTTTTCGTATCAGCCACGCCTTCTAAGCTGCGCACATCTGCAAAATCAGGGTTGTTAATAATAATTCCGATTGCTTTTGCTGTATCCATAGACGAACCGCCGCCAATTGCAATCAGATAATCTGTACCTGCATTTTTATAAGCCTCTACGCCAGTCTGGACATTTTCAATCGTTGGGTTTGGCTTAATATTAGAATACAATTCATATGCCAGGTTATTATTTTCCAGCACATCCAATACCTTTTTTGTAACCCCAAACTTTACTAAATCAGGGTCAGAACATACAAATGCTTTCCGAAATCCCCTTGCCTTTGCCTCCTCTGCAATGCTTTCAATTGCACCCGCCCCATGATATGAGGTTTCATTTAAAATAAACCTGTTCACCATAAAAATACCTCTCCTTTCTAAAATAAGAACTGAATAATTTAAACATCCTAAATATACCTAAATTATCCAGTTCCTTCTTGTCCTTTTTATTATAATAATTCTGCATCTAAAAATCAAGGGATTAATGGGTACTCTGCATCTATTCCTTTAAATATATTTACTATTCACGGCCAGTTGTATCTTAACAATAGCTAATATATAACTTCTCTGTTATATTTTTCATGGAATTCCTTATGGGAAAATAATTTTTATCAAATTTTCTGCAAAAAAGCGGAAACTTTCTATAATTTACAGGTTGACAAAAATTTAGAATGACATTGCTTTCCGCAGGACAATTTAGCTCTTTTAGAATTGCTTTGCTTTTTTAGCTTCCGGCATATGCGCGCGCACGGACAACTGTCTGAGCCGGAACAACAGAGTTTCATGGATATTCCGGGCGGTACGCTCCCGCTGCACAGAATACGTAATGGTACATAGTGTCTGGGGAGGATGTGAAAACATCCGTCCCAGACACAAGTACCAACGTATTCTGAAGCCCCGCCCGGAATATCATGAAATCGTTGTTTCCGGCGAGTTTTGGCAGTGGGCGCGCTAATCAAAGCCGGAAGCAAAAAGCAATAGCAATTCTTAAGAGCGTAGGATTGCCCGGAAAGCAATGTCTTCTATAATTTTTGTCAATTGAAA